>NZ_NFJT01000001.1 GCF_002160015.1 Anaerofilum sp. An201
CCTACAACGGGTTCTATAACAACGGTGTGGACGTGAAGGAGGAGAGCGGCCAGCTCACCGGCTACACCGACGCCGAGATCTGGACCGTGATCGACAACGGCGACGGCAGTTTCAGCTTCGCCGCGCCGGACGGCCGGAAGATCGGCATGGGCGACAGCTTCTCCAGCATGCCTTTGGGCGAGAAGAACGACCGCTGGACGCTGGAGGACGCGGGCGACGGGAAGTATTATGTGAAGAACACCGTCCGCTCCGCCTACATGGAATGGTTCGACAAGAACAACAATTGGAGCGCCTACGGCAACATCGCGCCCGGCAGCGAAGGCATGTTCGCCCTGAAATTCGCCAAGGCCGAGGACGTGGAAGAACCGGAGGAACCCACCGGGGACGCTCTGGAAGTGCAGGCCAGCCCCAAGAGCGGCGCCAGTGTCACCGCCGGTGACACCGTCACCCTCAAAGCGGGCCAGGACGCCGAGATCTACTTCGCGATGGCGGCGGGCGAGGAACCGGCCGATCCCGATGTGACCAACCCCGACCAGAAATACACTTCTCCCATCCCCATCGACGCCACCCCCGAAAAGGACAAGCCCATCACCATCAAGGCGGTGGCCTATGTCCCGGCATCGGAGGAGGCCGAGGCCCAGACCGGCAAGGTGTACACCTTCGTCTACAAGGCCCCGATGGAGATCGGCGACTACCAGCTCTATTTCGGCCAGCTGCACGCCCACACCGCCCTGTCGGACGGCACCGGCACTGTGCAGCAGGCGTTCGACCACGCGGCGGATGTGCCGAACCTCGACTTCCTGGCCGTCACCGACCACTCCAACTGGTTTGAAGGCAAGGACGGCCTGCCCGGTTCCGGCACCACCCATATGGGCGACGCCGACGCCGAGAAGAACAACGCCGCCTGGGGCGAAGGCCGCCAGGCTGCCCGCGACATCACCGCCCGCGAGGACGGCACCTTCGTGGGCCTCTACGGCTTTGAGATGACCTGGTCCGGCGGTGCGCCCGGCCACATCAACACCTTCAACTCGAAGGGCTTTGAAAACCGCAACGCCGCCCCTTATAAGAAGGGCGACAACTACGAGGTGCTGCAGGCGTACTTCGACACCCTGAACGAGAACCCCGAAACCATCTCCCAGTTCAACCATCCGGGCGATACCTTCGGCGATTTCATGGACTTCGCCCTGTACGACCCCATCACCGACAACCAGATGACGCTGGTGGAGGTGGGCAACGGCGAGGGACCCATCGGCGGTTCCGGCTACTTCCCCTCCTACGCCTACTACACCCGCGCGCTGGACAAGGGCTGGCATGTGGCGCCCACCAACAACCAGGACAACCATAAGGGCAACTGGGGCGATTCCAACACCGCCCGCAGCGTGGTGCTGGCCGAGGACCTCACCGAGGAGGGCATCTATGACGCGATGAAGAACTACCGCGTCTACGCCACCGAGGACAACGACCTGTCCATCCTCTACACCCTGAACGGCAACGCGATGGGCTCCATCCTGGGCGATCAGGACAGCATCCACATCGAGGCCGCCATCAGCGACCCCACCGACACCGCCGGCACCACCCGGGTGGAAGTGATCGTGAACGGCGGGCAGGTGCTGGCCGAGGACAGCTTCACCGGCGGCAGCGCCACCGTCACCTTCGACGGCCTGTCCGCCAGCTACGGCTACTACTACCTGCGCATCACCCAGGCCGACAAGAACATCGCGGTCACCGCGCCGGTGTGGGTGGGCGAGAGCATCAACGCGGGCGTTTCGGGCACCAAGAGCGACGTGCTGATGCCCATCCGCGGCGATCAGGTGAACCTGTCCAGCCAGGTGTTCAACAACACCGGCAGCGATATGACCGTCCAATCCCTCACCTACACCATCGAGGGACAGCAGGCGCCCTTCCACACCGCCGACCTTTCCCAGATCGGCACGAACGGCGTGGTGGCTCCCCGCACCTCGGTGGGCTACTCCTTCCCCTACAGCGCCGACACCGCCGGCGGCTTCAACATCAATGTGCAGATGCAGGTGGAGATCGACGGCGAGCAGTACACCTTCACCGACGTGCTCAAGCTCAGCGTGTCCGACCCGTCGGTGGCCACCCGCATCCTGGTGGACGGCACCCACTACAACGACTATGTGAACGGCTACTATGCCGGCAACATGACCAACTTCATCAACATGGGCACCGCCCAGAACATCCAGGTGCGCATCGCGCAGCCGGGCGAGACCATCACCCCCGAGCTGCTCGAGGATGTGTCGCTGTTCGTGATCTCGGCCCCGCTGAAGTACACCAGCGACTACACCGGCGACGCCAAGGTGAGCGTCTTTGAACCCGAGTTCATCCAGATGGTGGCCGACTATGTGAACGGCGGCGGCACCGTGGTGGTCTGCGCGCTGGCCGACTACCAGGACGGCCAGCTGCCCTACACCTCCTACCAGCAGGCGAACGCGCTGCTGGAGGGCATCGGCGCCAAGGTCCGCGTCAACGACGACGAGCTGCTGGACCAGGAATCCAACGGCGGCCAGCCCTACCGCCTGTACTTCGACCGCTTCAACACCGAGAGCGAGGACCCCGCTGTGCAGCAGATCCTGGCCGGTGTGGTTGAGTCCGGCCTGACCTACAGCTCCTACTCCGGCTGCTCGGTGAACGTCAGCGCCGGCGGTGAGCCGATCGTCTTTGGCCACGATTCCACCTATTCCATCAACAGCAAATCGCCGGCACAGGGCCATGACAAGCCGGTGCTGAGCTACTCCGACCCGTACGACCCCTCCACCGCCGTGGTGCCAAAGGGCGAGGTGGTGGCGATGGCCACCGAGCAGGTGGGCGAAGGCCGCGTGTATGTCAGCGGCACCGTATTCTGCTCCAACTTTGAGGTGGCCGCCGAGGACGCCGACAGCTATGCCAACGCCATCATGCTGCGCAACCTGATGACGATGGTCAAGCGCGAGCCGGTCATCAGCACCATCCTCGAGGCGCGCGCCGGCCAGCCCGGCGAGGTGTTCACCGTGCAGGGCACGGTGGCAAACGGCACCGCCGAGAGCGGCAACGCCTTCTTCGACACCATCTATATCCAGGATGAAGAGGGCAACGGCATCAACGTGTTCCCCATCAACGACAACACCATCCGCCGCGGCGACCGGGTGCAGGTCACCGGCTCGGTCAGCGAGTATATCGGCGACAAGCAGCTGTCGGCCATTTCGGTCACCACGCTGGAGGGCACCGCGCCGGTGGTCATCACCGACGTGTCCACCAAGCAAGCCAACGACTACGCCGCCAACTTCGGCAAGCTGGTGCGGGTGGAAGGCAAGGTGCAGAAGGTGGAGCTGGCCGGCGGCAAGGTGGAGACCATCCTCCTGCAGGATGACAGCGGCGAGAGCTGCCGCGTCTTTATCGACGGCTACATCGGCTACTCCGACGACACCTCCCCCGCGCTGGAGGAGTTTGTGAAGGAGGGCGCCGCCGTGTCGGCCGTGGGCTTTGTCTCCCACGACGCCGTGGGCAACCGCCTGCGTGTGCGCGACCGCTCCGAGATCCGCGAAGGCACCAGTGAACCCGTCGTGCAGTTCGCCGTGAAGGCGGATGTGTCGGGCGGCAGCTGGAACGGACCGGCCCTTGCCACCGCCGGCAAGGACTACACCGGCACCATCACCGCCGCATCCGGCCATGCGCTGCCCGCTTCCGTCACCGTGACGGTGGGCGGCAAGACGCTGGCAAAGGACGCCTACACCTACGATCCCGCCACCGGCAAGCTCACGCTGCCCGCTGCCGTGGTCAACGGCGAGATCAGCATCAGCGTGATCTGCGCGCAGACGCCCGATCCCGACCAGCCCGGCGCCGGCGAGGCTCCCTCCTCCGGCGGCAATGCGGGTGCGCTGCCCGCCACCGGCGACGCCGCCCCTGTGGCAGCGGTCGTGCTGCTGGGCATGCTGGCGCTGGCAGGCGCAATGGTGCTTGCCCGCCGCCGCATCCGCCGCAGATAACATCCCGGCACAGCTTTGCCCCCGCCCGTCTGGGCGGGGGCTTTTGTTCGCGTTTGCCGCTCTGTGGTTGACGGGCAGGGATTTTTGCGGCATACTGGTTGCAGACGGTATGCACGGACGTTGGAAGGAGGAAGAGAAATGAAACGAGTGGTTGCGATCGGCGAGCTGCTGATCGACTTTATTCCCCGCCAGACAGCCTGCCCGCTGGACGAGGTCACCGGGTTCGACCGGGTGGCGGGCGGCGCACCGGCCAACGTGGCCATCGCAGTCAGCCGCCTGGGCGGCCAGAGCGCGATGATCTCACAGGTGGGCGAGGACGCCTTCGGCACCCATCTCATCAAAAATCTCGAGGCCGCCGGGGTGGACACCTCGGCCGTCTTCCGCACAAGCCGCGCCAACACCGCGCTGGCCTTTGTGTCGCTGGACGCAAACGGCGACCGCCAGTTCAGCTTCTACCGCAATCCCAGCGCCGACCTGTTCCTGGACGAGAGCCAGATCTCCCCGGCCCTGCTGGAGGGGGCGGGGGCGCTGCATTTCTGTTCGGTGGATCTGGTGGATGCCCCGGTGCGCGGCGCGCACCGCCGCGCCATCCGGCTGGCAAAGGAGGCGGGCGCGATCGTCAGCTTTGACCCCAACGTCCGCCTGCCGCTGTGGAGCAGCCCCGAACAATGCCGGGAAGCCATCCGCGAATTCCTGCCGCTGGCCGACATCGTGAAGCTGTCGGACGAGGAGGTGGAATTCGTCACCGGCCTTGCCGACCGGGACGCCGCCGCCCGCGGTCTGCTGGAGGGGGGAGCCGGGATGGTGGTGGTCACGCTGGGGGCCGACGGCGCGGAGACGTTCACCAAAGCGGGCCGGGCGCGCTGCGGCGCGGTGCCGGGCCCGGTGGCCGATACCACCGGCGCGGGGGATTCCTTCATCGGGTCGCTGCTGTACCAGCTGTGCCGCGATGAAGTCGCTCCCGCCGGCCTGGCCGGTCTGGGGCCCGACCGGCTGGCGGACTATCTACGGTTCAGCTCGCACTGCGCGGCGCTGACCGTGGCCCGGAAGGGCGCCGTGATGGCCACCCTGGAGCAGGTGCGGCGCAGCATGGAAGGCTGAGCTGTCAAAAAGAGAAGAGCGCGGGTCCGGGAAACTGCTTCCCGGACCCGCGCTCTTTTTGTCTGTTTTGTCAGGTGCGGCGGTTTATTCCACCACCACGGCGGTGCCGCTGGCGGTCACCATCAGCATACCGTTGTTGCCGCCCAGCACCTCATAGTCGATGTCCACGCCCACCACGGCGTTTGCACCCGTCTGCGCGGCGCGCTGTTCCAGCTCGGCCAGGGCGGTGGCGCGGGCGGTCATCAGCTCTTCCTCGTAGGTGTTCGAGCGTCCGCCGAAAATGTTGGTCAGCCCGGCGGCAAAGTCCTTGATCATGTCCACGCCCGAGATCACCTCGCCGAACACGATGCCGCGGTATTCCACGATCTTCTTGCCCTCCACCGAGGGGGTAGTCGTCACGATCATACTCTGATTCCTCCTTTTTATATCTTTCTATCCGGGGATCTGCTTTCAGTATACCAGCCGGGCGGCGGTGTGTCCAGCGGACCGCCGGAAAAAATATGGCGAAATTGTTAAACTTTCAAAAAAAGGGAAAAATGGTATTGACATTGTGCCCCGGTGGGAATACAATAGCCTTAGCACTCGAGGATGTAGAGTGCTAAAACGACGAAAGCGAGGCGAAGCACAATGGCAATCGACGACCGCAAGCAGCGGGTGCTTACCGCCATTGTTTCGCTGTATTCCGGGGCAGGCGAGCCGGTGGGTTCCACGCTGCTCAGCCGCTATTTCGATATGGCGGTGTCCAGCGCCACCCTTCGCAACGAGATGGCCGCTTTGACAAAGCTGGGCCTCTTGGAACAGCCCCACACCAGCGCCGGGCGGGTGCCCAGCGCAAAGGGCTATCGGTACTATCTGGACCATCTGCTGGAAACACGCCCGCAGCTGTCGGCGTCCGACCGGGCGCTGGTGGAGGGCATCTTCCGGGAGCTGGACTACGATCCCGAAAAGCTGGCCGAAGGCGCCGCCAAGGCGCTGGCAGACCTGCTGGGATGTGCGGTGGTGGCCACCACGCCGCGCGCCGAGGATGTGCGCATCGCGCACTTCGAGCTGATCCAGGTGGGCCGCAGCAATGTGGCCGTGCTGGCAGTCACCAGCGCGGGCGGCGTGCGCACACGGGTAGCCCGGGTGGAGGGGGCCGTCACCTCCAGCCAGCTGCAAGCGCTGGCGCAGGTGCTGGGCCGCCGCCTGGCCTTCCGCACATCGGCGGATGTTTCCAGCGCGCTGCTGGCCGGCATCGCCGCCGACCTTGGCCCGGACGGCAAGGCGCTGTACCCCATCGTGAACGCCGCCGTCACCCTGTTGCAGGAGGCCGAAAAGCCCCGCATCTTCTTTGAAGGACAGCGCTATCTGCTGCACTGGCCGGAGCTGGCCGACTGCCTGCCCGACCTGCTGGACACCCTGGCAGACAACACCAGCGCGCGCGCCTTCATCCGTCCTCCCACGCCGGGCACCTGCGTGCGGCTGGGCGAGGACTGGACCCGACGCCCCATGCCGGGGCTGGCCGTTGCCAGCCGGCGGTATCTGGCCGGCGGCGGGCAGACCGGCGTGATGGCCGTGATCGGTCCGGTACGAATGGATTACAACCGCATCCTCCCCACACTGGAATATGTCTCCCTGCTGCTGGGCGAGGGGATGTCGGGACAACTTACACAGGAGGAACTGTAAATGGCAGACGAGATCAAACGCGAGCCGCAGCAGCCCGAGGAGAGCGCCGCGGCCGCCGAATCCCCCGAAGCCGCGCAGGAGCAGCCGGAGGTGACCATCGACATGGCCGCGCTGGCCGAGGGCCTGAAGGCAAAGCTGGAGGCCGCCGAAAAGCAGGCCGCCGAGGTGAAGGAAACGCTGATGCGCACCGCTGCCGAGTACGACAACTTCCGCAAGCGCAGCGCCCGTGAACAGAGCGCCAGCTATTCCGGCGGCATGGCCTTCGCCATCGAGAAGCTGCTGCCGGTTCTGGATACGCTGGAGATGGCGGCGAACGCCCCCACCACCGACGAGAACTACAAAAAGGGCGTTGTGATGACGCTGGACAAATGCGCCGAGGTGTTCCGGGGCATGGGCGTGGAGGAGATCCCCGCGCTGGGCCTTCCCTTCGACCCCACCGTCCACGCCGCCGTGATGCAGCAGCCTTCCGAGGACGCCGAGAGCGGCACCGTGCTGCAGGTGTTCCAGAAGGGCTACCGCCTGAACGGCAAGGTCATCCGCTGCGCCACCGTCATCGTGGCCGAGTAGTGAACAAGAATATCCCGTTTTTTGAAATAGATTTTCCACATTTTACGAACAGAAAGTTCAAAAGGAGAGAACAGATATGAGCAAGATCATCGGTATCGACCTGGGCACCACCAACAGCTGTGTTTCCGTGATCGAGGGCGGCGAGCCCGTCGTCATCGCCAACGCCGAAGGCACCCGCACCACCCCGTCCGTCGTGGGCTTCACCAAGGACGGCGAGCGTCTGGTGGGCCAGGTGGCAAAGCGCCAGGCCATCACCAACCCCGACCGCACCGTGGCCTCCATCAAGCGCCACATGGGCACCGACTACAAGGTGACCATCGACGGCAAGGCCTACACCCCGGAAGAGATCAGCGCCATGATCCTCACCAAGCTGAAGACCGACGCCGAGGCCTATCTGGGCGAGAAGGTCACCGACGCGGTGATCACCGTGCCCGCCTATTTCAACGACAGCCAGCGCCAGGCCACCAAGAACGCCGGCACCATCGCGGGCCTGAACGTGAAGCGCATCATCAACGAGCCCACCGCCGCGGCCCTGGCCTACGGCGTGGATAAAGAGAGCGACCAGAAGATCATGGTCTACGACCTGGGCGGCGGCACCTTCGACGTGTCCATCATCGAGATGGGCGACGGCGTCACCGAGGTTCTGGCCACTGCCGGCGACACCCATCTGGGCGGCGACGACTTCGACCAGCGCATCATCGACTGGCTGGCCGGCGAGTTCCAGAAGGAGAACGGCATCGACCTGCGCCAGGACAAGATGGCTGCCCAGCGCCTGAAAGAGGCCGCCGAGAAAGCCAAGATCGAGCTGTCCGGCGTCACCAGCACCGCCATCAACCTGCCCTTCATCACTGCCGACGCCACCGGCCCCAAGCACCTGGACACCACCCTCACCCGCGCCAAGTTCAATGAGCTGACCGCCGACCTGGTGGAGCGCACCATGCGCCCCGTCCGCCAGGCCCTCAGCGACGCCGGCCTGCGCGCTTCCGACCTGAACAAGGTCCTGCTGGTGGGCGGTTCCACCCGTATCCCCGCCGTGCAGGATGCCGTGAAGAAGGAGATGGGCACCGAGCCGTTCAAGGGCATCAACCCCGACGAGTGCGTCTCCATCGGCGCTGCCATCCAGGGCGGCGTGCTGGGCGGCGACGTCAAGGGCCTGCTGCTGCTGGACGTCACCCCGCTGAGCCTGGGCATCGAGACCCTGGGCGGCGTGTGCACCAAGATCATCGAGCGCAACACCACCATCCCCACCAAGAAGAGCCAGATCTTCTCCACGGCGGCCGACAACCAGCCCAGCGTTGAGGTCAACGTGCTGCAGGGCGAGCGTGAGTTTGCCCGCGACAACAAGAGCCTGGGCACCTTCCATCTGGACGGCATCCCCGCCGCTCCCCGCGGCGTGCCCCAGATCGAGGTGACCTTCGACATCGACTCCAACGGCATCGTCCATGTGTCCGCCAAGGACCTGGGCACCGGCAAGGAGCAGAGCATCACCATCACCGCCTCCACCAACATGAGCAAGGAGGACATCGACAAGGCCGTGCAGGACGCCGAGCGCTTTGCCGAGGAAGACAAGAAGCGCCGCGAGGAAGTGGACGTGAAGAACGGCGCCGACCAGCTGGTGTTCCAGACCGAAAAGACCCTCTCCGAGCTGGGCGACAAGGTCAGCGCCGACGAGAAGGCCGCCGTGGAAGGCAAGCTGAACGAGCTGAAAGAGGCCATCAAGTCCGGCAATGTGGACCAGATCAAGGCCAAGCAGGACGAGGTGCAGAAGGCCTTCTACCCCATCGCCGAGAAGATGTATAAGGACTCCGCCGCCGCCGGCCAGGCCGCGCAGGGCGCCGCCGACACCGGTGCTTCCCAGCAGCAGGGCCCCAATGACGACGGCGTGGTGGACGCCGACTTCAAGGAAGTATAATCCGCGCAACGTTCGCCGCACCCTTTGCCCTTTGCGGCAAGGGGCGCGGCCCTTTGTGTCCGGGGGACTGTGGGTCCCCGCTATCCAAAAAATACGCAGCGCCGCGCTTTTGCGGCCGTTTAAGGTGAACACATATGGCAGATAAACGCGATTACTACGAGGTGCTGGGCATCGCCAAGGGCGCCTCGGACGATGAGATCAAAAGCGCCTATCGCAAAAAGGCGAAAAAATATCACCCCGACCTGAACCCCGGCGACAAGGAAGCCGAGGAGAAGTTCAAAGAGGTGAACGAGGCCTACGAGATCCTCAGCGACAAGGAAAAGCGCGCGCGGTACGACCAGTTCGGCTTTGCCGGGGTAGACCCCAACTACGGGGCCGGCCAGGGCGCCGGCGGCTTCGGCGGCGGGTTTGGCGGCTTCGGCGGCAGCGTGGACCTGGGCGACATCTTCGGAGACCTGTTCGGCGGCGGGTTCGGCGGCTTCGGCGGCGGCAGCCGCGCCAACCCCAACGCGCCCCGCAAGGGCAACAATGTGCGGGTGAGCGTGGGCATCAGCTTCATGGAGGCGGTGCACGGCTGCAAAAAGACCATCACCATCAACCGGCAGGACACCTGTCCCGAATGCGGCGGCAGCGGGGCGGCCAGGGGCACCACGCCCGAGACCTGTCCCGACTGCCGCGGCACCGGCCGGGTGACCATCCAGCAGCGCACCCCGTTCGGCGTGATCCAGAGCCAGCAGCCCTGCTCCCGCTGCGGCGGCAAGGGCAAGATCGTCAAAACGCCCTGTAACCACTGCCGCGGAACTGGCCGTGTGAACACCAAGAAAACGCTGGAGGTCAACATCCCCGCCGGCATCGACGACGATCAGCAGCTGGCGCTGCGCGGCATGGGCGACGGCGGCGTGAACGGCGGCCCGAACGGCGATCTGATCGTGATCGTCACCGTCCGTCCCGACCCGATGTTCCAGCGCGACGGCTACGACGTGTATATCACCGTGCCCATCACCTTCAGCCAGGCGGTCATGGGCGCCGAGGTGGTGGTCCCCACCGTCGACGGCAAGGTGCAGTATCCGGTCCCGGAGGGCACCCAGAGCGGCACCACCTTCCGCCTGCGCGGCAAGGGCGTGCCCTATGTGGGCGGCAAGGGACGCGGCGACCAGTATGTGAAGGTGAACGTCGAGATCCCCAAAAAGCTCACCCGCGCCCAGCGCGATGCGCTGAAGGCCTTTGAGGACACCCTCAAGGACGACAACTACGAACAGCGCAAGGGCTTTTTCAAAAAGCTGAAGGACATGTTCAAGGACTGACAGACCATCGGCCCCGCGCCTTTCCCCACAGCGGAAGGGACGCGGGGCTTTTTTGCGTGCGCCGCGGGATGGCCGCAAAAAAGAGGGCGGGGTATACCATTTTGCTGCCGCTTTGTGGTACAATAGAGAAGAATTTGGAAAATCCACAAAATCTGCGGCCAGGCGCCGCCATACAGGAGAGAGGAACACCATGTCATACGATCCCGCATTTGCCGCTGTCTGCCAGAATGTGCTCGAGGCCGAGCTGGTGCCCGCGATGGGCTGCACCGAGCCCATCGCCATCGCCTACGCCGGTTCGCTGGTCCGCCGTTCGCTGGGCGCGCTGCCCGAGCGGATGGCGCTGGCTGTCAGCAGCAACATCATCAAAAACGCAAAGAGCGCCGTTGTGCCCAACACCGACGGCCTGAAGGGGCTGCAGGCCGCGCTGGCGGCCGGCGCGGTGGCCGGGTGCGCCGAGGCCCGGCTGGAGGTGCTGGCCCAGGTGACCGACCGGCAGAAGGCCGAGATGAAGGCGTTCCTGGAGAGCTGCCCCATCGAGGTGCGCTGCGCCGAGGGCGACGAGATATTCGACATCCTGGCCGAGGCGTGGGCCGGGGAGCACAGCGCCCGGGTGCGCATCACCGGCTGCCACACCAATCTGGTGCTGCTGGAGCGCGACGGCGTGGTGGAATACGCGGGCGCCCCCAGCGCCGACGCGGGCAACAGCGCCGACTACGAACAGCTGACGGTGGAAAAGATCTATGCCTACGCCACCGAGTGCGACCTCGCGCCCACCTGGGAGCTGCTGGAGCGGCAGATCAATTTCAACAGCGCCATCCGGGACGAGGGCCTCACCGGCAAATGGGGCGCGGCGGTGGGCCGCACCCTGCTGGATGCGTTCGGGGATTCCCCGGCCGTGCGCGCCCGTGCGGCGGCGGCCGCCGGTTCCGACGCCCGCATGAGCGGCTGCGAGTTGCCGGTGGTCATCAACTCGGGCAGCGGCAACCAGGGCATGACCGCCAGCCTGCCGGTGATCGAGTACGCCGACGCCATCGGCGCCGACCGCGAGCGCCTGCACCGCGCGCTGCTGCTGTCCAACCTGCTCACCATCCATATGAAAACCGGCATCGGCCGCCTCAGCGCCTACTGCGGCGCGGTGAGCGCGGGCTGTGCGGCGGGCGCGGCCATCGCCTGGCTGTGCGGCGGCGGGCTGGACGATGTGGCCCACACGCTGGTGAACTCGGTGGCCATCACCTCGGGCATCATCTGCGACGGCGCCAAGCCCTCCTGCGCGGCCAAGATCGCCAGCGCGGTGGACGCCGGCCTGCTGGGCTGGCAGATGTACCGGGCGGGCCGCCAGTTCTACGACGGCGAGGGCATCGTCCGCAAGGGCGTGGAGAACACGCTGGCCAACGTGGGCCGTGTGGGCAGCATCGGCATGCGCCAGACCGACCGCGAGATCATCCGTATCATGACCGGCGAATAAAGCAAAAACAGGCGCCGGCCGGCAGGGAAGAGCTCCCCGCCGGCCGGCGTTTTGTGTCTGGTGATAAGGCTTCTTCCCCGGCGGATGCGGGCGCATGTGTCCCATACGCTGCGCGCGCAAAAAGCGCACAGAGAGACCCCCGGATGCCCTGCCTCACCGCCCGAAATCCGCTGCCGCATCGGCCATCATCCGGCGGATGGGCAGCTGGTAGGGGCAGCGGGTCTCGCAGGCGCCGCACTGCACGCAGTCGCCGGCGGCGGCTTTCAGGGTGGCGTAGCGGGCGCGCGCCCAGTCGGCCAGGCCGTACCGGCGCAGGTATCCCTGGAACAGGAACACCGACGGGATGTCGATGCCCGCCGTACAGGGCGCGCAGTAGTTGCAGCGGCGGCAGAAGTTCTGTCCCAGCCCGCCGCGCACCGCCTGGATGGCCCGCTGCTCGGCCTCGGAGAGCGGCGCGGTCTCGGCCGCGGCGGACAGGTTCTGTTCCAGCTCTTTCAGGGTGGCCATGCCGGGGATCGCCACCGTCACGTCGCTGTTCCGCAGGATGTACCGCAGCGCCAGGCGCCCGTCCTCGATCGCGCCGCCGGCCAGCGGCTTCATCGCGATGAAGCCCACGTTTTTCGCGGTGCAGCGCGCCATCAGCTCGGCGCCCTGGCTCTCCACGATGTTGTAGGGGAACATGATGGTCTCGATCTCGCACAGCTCCAGCGCCTTTTCAAACACCTCCAGCGAGTGGGCGGTCAGGCCGATGTGGCCGATCTTGCCCGCCTGTTTTGCCGCGCGCAGCGCCTCCATCGCGCCGCCCGGCGCAAAGCACTGCTCCAGCGCTTGTGCCGAGGGGTTGTGCAGCTGGTACAGCTCGATGTGGCCGGTGCGCAGGTTGCGCAGGCTGGTGTCGATGTCGGCGGCCATCGCCCCGGCGGTGCGGCTTGTGGATTTGGTGGCCAGCACGAACCGGCCGCGCACGCCCTCCAGCGCCCGGCCCAGATACTCCTCGCTCACGGTGTAGCCGCGGGCGGTGTCGATGTAGTTCACGCCGGCGTCGGCCATCGCGTGCACCAGGCGCACCACCTCGTCGGCGGTGGTGCGCTGGATGGGGATGCCCCCGAAGCCCAGGCGGCTGATGCGCAGCCCGGTTCTGCCAAGCAAACGGTATTCCATATGGTTCTCACGTCCTTTTTGTCATGCATGGTTTTATTATACGCGCCGTTTTTGCGCTTTTCAATCGGGTGTGGTACAATACTGTATACAACCTGAACCGGAAAGGATGGTTTTTATGAATCAACGATCTTCCCGCGGCTGGGTCGGCCCGGCGTTCCTCCTGCTGGCGGCGGCGGTGCTGCTGGCGGCGGCGGCCCGGTTCGACCTCGCGATCGACCAGGCCGTATACAGCCCCTCCTTCCCGCTGGCGGTGCTGATGGAGGCGGTGGGCTGGTGGCCGCTGTACCTGCCCATCCTGGGGCTGGGCGCCCTGTGGCTGAACGGCTGGGGCAACCGCGTGCTGGGGATGATCCTGCTGGCGGGCGGCAGCGCGGCGCTGTGGGTGCCCGCCTTTTCCACCTTCCAAAAGCGCGGCTGGCTGGAAGGCGGCAGCTTTGTGCTGGGCGGCTGCATCGTGGCCACCGTGCTGGTGGGGGCGCTGTGGGGGCGCATCCCCGGCACGCAGGGCGCGCTCCGCCTGCGCCTGGTCTGCGGGGCCGGCGTGTGGATGATGATCGCGGTCAACGCGGCGGCCAACCTGCTCAAGGTGATCTGGAACCGGGCGCGGTTCGACGAGATGCTGGCGGCGGGCAGCTTCGACGGCTTCACCCCCTGGTACCTGCCCTTCGGCAGCGGGGGCAGCAGCTTCCCCAGCGGCCACACCGCGGCGGCCTGCGGCGTGCTGCTCGTGCTGCTTGCGATGGACGTTTTCCCCTCGCTGGCCAGGCATCGCACGGCGGTGGGGGTGCTGTGCACCCTGTATATCGCGCTGATGGCGGTGTGCCGCGTGGTGATCGGGCGGCACTTCCTGTCCGACACGGTCGCCGCCGCCCTGCTGGGGTGGGCGCTGTATGCGATCGCCCGCCGCACCGGGATATGGAAAAGCGCCCTCGTCGGTCTGCGCAACCGGCTGGGCGCCATCTGAATCAATACATCTGGGTCACGTTGATCACAAAGTAGTACACCACCGACCCGCGGTTGAAGCTGGCCTCGATCTTGTAGATGTACTGGCCGGCCTCGGTGGGGGTGAACAGACGGCCCTCGCGGTCGGGCTGGAGGGCGATGAAATCGCCGGAGCCCTGCAGGGCCGAACGGCTGATGCTCACCGAGATGGTGTCCTGGCTGAACAAAAACCGCAGCGGCAGCTGGGGCAGCACCGAGGCCGGGATGGCCTGGTCCAGGATCACCTCGGGGATGTAGTTGGGCATGGTCTGGCGTTCGGGGCCGGTGAGGAAATTCCACTCGTAGGCCGCCGGGAACACACAGTCGCTGGAAAGCGGCGCGCCGTTGCACTCCACCGTGAGGGTGGGCACAGCGGAAGCGGGCGCTTTGGTGTCCAGCGCTTCCTTGATCAGCAGGCTGACAGCGGCGGCAAGCAGGATCAGCATGCCTCCCAGCATCAGCTTCTTCCAGATGGTTTGCGGCAGTTTCATAGCAAGGCCCCTTCCCGAGATCGCACATTCTATCTTGTATTATACCGCATCCGTGCGCAAAAATCTATTCCCAAAGGAGAGATCTGCATGACCAAACTCGTGATACTGGACAGCTACGCCCTCACCCCCGGCGACCTCGACTGGTCCGGCCTGCGCGCACTGGCCGACGAGGTGGAGGAATACCCCCGCACCGCCTACGACCAGCTGGCCGGGCGCATCGGCGACGCCGACTTTGCGGTGCTGAACAAGGGGCACATCGACGAGGCGGTGCTGGCACAGTGCCCGAAGCTGCGCTGGGTGGGCGTCACCGCCACCGGCACCGACTCGCTGGACGTCGATGCCTGCCGCCGCCGGGGGATCCCGGTGGCCAACGTGCCCGCCTATTCCACCCACAGCGTGGCGCAGTTCACGGTGGGGCTGCTGCTGGAGACGGTGCAGCACAGCGCCCTGCGCGCGGCGGCGGTGGAGCAGGGGATGTGGCAGCTGGATCTGCCCGCAGCGATGCGCGCCCCCGCCTGGGACGAGCTGTGCGGCAAAACCATCGGCATCGTGGGCTACGGCGACATCGGCCGGCAGGTGGCGGCGGTGGCGCGGGCCTTCGGGATGCGCGTGCTGGTGCACACCCGCACGGTGCGGCCGGAATATGAGGACGGCGCCACCCGGTTCGTGCCGCTGGAGGAGCTGCTGGCCGAAAGCGACGTGATCAGCCTGCACTGCCCGGCCACCCCCCAGACCCGCGGGCTGCTGCACGCCGGCACGCTGGCCCGGTGCCGCCGGGGCGTGATCGTGCTGAACACCGCGCGCGGCGCGCTGGTGGACGAGCGCGCGATGGCCGACGCCCTGCACAGCGGGCAGGTGGGCGCCTATGCCGCCGACGTGGCGGCGGTGGAGCCGCTGCCGGCCGATTCTCCGCTGCGCGGCGCGCCCCATCTGCTGCTCACCCCGCACGTGGCGTGGACCTCCCGCCAGGCGCTGGCAAGGCTGTCCGGCGAGGTGTGCGAGAACCTGCGCAGCTTTCTGAACGGCGGGGCGCGGAACGTTGTGAACGGCCCTTTTTGAATATTTTGTAAAATCGTGAAAAAACGCCCGGCTTTGCATTGACAGGCCGGGCGTTTTCTGTTACTATTCATTACGCTCTCATTTATTAAGCTGGTTAACAGTTTCGTGAGCGAAACAAAATAGGAAAGGAAAGATCCCATGCAGGTGACGCCGATGCAGTTTTTCGCGGCGATGGACGGCGCAAGGCGGGGATGGCTCCGGTTCATGCCGGGGCCGCAGCTGAACAAGTCGCTGTTCGGGATGCTGATGCTCATCCGCCACACCGGCTGCAAACACCCCGAAGCGCCGGGCGTGCGCATCTCGGAGCTTGCCGGCGCGATGCACCAGTCGGTGCCGGCGGTCAGCCAGAAGATCACCGCGCTGGAGCGCCAGAAGCTGGTCTGCCGCCTCGCCCATCCCACCGACCGCCGCGTCTGCTATATCGCCCTGACCGAAAAGGGCAGGGAACTGACCCGTCAGATGATGCAGTCGTTTGAGAGGCAGGTCGAGCAGATCCTGCTGCAGCTGGGGGAAGAAAAGTCGGAGCAGCTCATCGGGCTGCTGCACGATCTGGCCGATGTGCTGGAACACGTCGATCCCATCCAGCCACTCTTCACGGAAGAACCCAAAGGAGGAGAAACCCTGTGAAAAAACTCTCGCATTACCTCAGACCCTTCGCCGGCGTGCTGGCGGCGGCGTTTCTGCTGCTGCTGTGCCAGGCGATGCTGGACCTGAAGCTGCCCGATCTGATGAGCAGCATCGTGAACACCGGCATCCAGCAGGGCGGCATCGAAGAGAGCGCGCCCCGCGCCGTGGACCCCGACAGCCTCGCCATGCTGCTGTCGATGATGCCCGAGGAGGACGCCGCCTTTGTGCAGGGCCAGTACCAGCCCGCCTCCAGCCTGTCGGAGGAGGACCGCGTCCGTTTCGATCAGGAATGGCCGAACGGCGCCGACAGCACGATGGTGCGCATCGACGCCGACGCCGAGACCACCGCCGCGCTGAACACCGCCATGGGCCGCGCCGAGTATGCGGTGGTGCAGCTGCTCTCCGGCCTGTCGGACGGCCAGCAGAGCGAAGGCAGCCCGGCCGTGTCCGGCGCGGCGGAGATGGACGGGCAGGCGCTGGCGCACATGCTGGCCATGATGCCCGCCCAGGCGCGTCAGGACGCCATCGATACCGCCGCCGTCACCCCCGACTCCATCACCAGCCAGACCGGCGCCATCTTCGTCAAGCAGTTCTACCAGCAGCTGGGCGCCGACACCGACGCCATCCAGACCCGCTATATCCTGCGCACCGGCGGCCTGATGCTGCTGGCCAGCCTGGGCCTGGCCGTCTGTGCCATCGCGGTGGGCTTCTGCGCCAGCCGCACCGGCGCCGGCGTGGCCCGCGCCATCCGCAGCGATGTGTTCCGCAAGGTGACCGGCTTCACCAACGCCGAGTTCGACCGCTTCTCCACCGCCAGCCTCATCACCCGCAGCACCAACGACATCACCCAGGTGCAGATGCTCATCACGATGGGCCTGCGCATCGTCTGCTACGCCCCTATCATCGGCATCGGCGGCACCGTCATGGCGCTGCGCAAATCCACCTCGATGGCCTGGGTGCTGGCGCTGGCCGTGGTGCTGATTCTGGGCGTGATCCTGGTGATGCTGGGCGTGGCGCTGCCGCGCTTTAAGAAGATGCAGTCCCTCATCGACCGCCTGAACCTGGTCAGCCGCGAGAACCTGTCCGGCATCATGGTCATCCGCGCCTTTGCCACCCAGAAATTCGAGGAGGACCGCTTCGACAAAGCCAACCGCGACCTCACCGCCAACAACCTGTTCGTCTACCGCGTGATGGGCATGCTGATGCCCACCATGATGCTGGTGATGAACGGCATCAGCGTGCTGATCATCTGGGTGGGCGGCCACCAGATCGCCGAATCCGCGATGCAGGTGGGCGACATGATGGCCTTCATCCAGTACTCGATGCAGATCATCATGAGCTTTTTGATGATCAGCATGATGTTCGTGATGATCCCGCGCGCCGCGGTGTCGGCCGACCGCATCGCCGAGCTGCTGGACAGCGAGAGCGCCGTGCAGGACCCCGAAAAGCCGGTCTATTTCCCCGGCGGGCGCGCCCGCGGCGTGGTGCAGTTCCACAACGTCAGCTTTGCCTACGGCGGCGCCGACGAGAACGTGCTGCAGAACATCAGCTTCACCGCCTGCCCGGGACAGACCACCGCTTTCATCGGCTCCACCGGCAGCGGCAAATCCACCCTCGTCAACCTCATTCCGCGCTTCTATGACGTCACCGAGGGCAGCATCACCATCGACGGCATCGACCTGCGCCGGCTCTCCCAGCACCAGCTGCGCGAGAACATCGGCTATGTGCCGCAGAAGGGCATCCTGCTCAGCGGCGACATCCGCTCCAACCTCGCCTACGGCGTGGAGGAGGCCGGCGACGACGAGCTCTCCGCCGCCGCCGACACCGCCCAGGCCACCGAGTTCATCTCCCGCCTGCCGGGCGGCATGGATACCTCCATCGCACAGGGCGGCACCAACGTGTCGGGCGGTCAGCGCCAGCGCCTGTCCATCGCCCGCGCTCTGGTGAAGAAAGCCCCCATCTATATCTTCGACGACAGCTTCTCGGCGCTCGACTTCAAGACCGATGCCAAGCTGCGCGCGGCGCTGAAGGAGACCACCGCCGACGCCACCGTGCTGATTGTGGCGCAGCGCGTGTCCACCATCATGCACGCCGACCAGATCGTGGTGCTGGACGAGGGACGCATCGTGGGCATCGGCACCCATCGCCAGCTGCTGGACAGCTGCCCGCAGTACCGCGAGATCGCCGAAAGCCAGCTTTCAAAGGAGGAATTGGCATGAGTGCACACAACAAAACAGCGCACGGGCCGGCGGGCGGCGGGCACGGCCCCCGCGGCATGATGCCCGGCGAAAAGGCCAAGGATTTCAAGGGCACCATGTACCGGATGTTCAAATATCTGGGCCGATTCCTGCCGGCCATCGTCGTCGGCCTTCTCTTTGCCGCCGCCAGCACCGTGCTGATGATCAACGGCCCCAAGATTCTGGCAAACGCCACCGACGAGCTGTTCAACGGCCTGATCGCCCAGCTCACCGGCACCGGCGGCATCGACTTCGGCCGCCTGGCCCGCATCCTGCTGTTCCTGGGCGGAGTGTACCTGTGCAGCGCGGTGCTGTCCGGCATCCAGGCGTGGATCATGTCCGGCATCTCCACCCGCCTCAGCTACACCATGCGCCGCGACCTGAGCCAGAAGATCAACCGCCTGCCGCTGTCCTACTTCGACCGGGTGCAGTCGGGCGACGTGCTCAGCCGCATCACCAACGACGTGGACACCGTCACCCAGACCCTGAACCAGAGCCTGTCCCAGATCGTCACCAGCGTGTGCACGATGGTGGGCGTGCTGTATATGATGTTCACCCTCAGCCCGCTGCTGACCCTGGTGGCACTGTGCATCCTGCCGGTGAGCGCCCTGATCGTCAGCCAGGTGGTGCGCCGCAGCCAGCCCTATTTCCGCAAGCAGCAGAACGCGCTGGGCTCGGTCAACGGCCATGTGGAGGAGATGTACGGCGCGCACCTGATCGTGAAGGCCTTCAACGGAGAGGACAACAGCATCGAGACCTTTGAAAAGATCAACAGCGAGCTGTATCATTCCGCCTGGCGCAGCCAGTTTTTGTCCGGCACGATGATGCCCCTGATGAACTTTGTGGGCAACCTGGGCTATGTGGCCATCTGCATCCTGGGCGGCTTCCTCACCCTGAACGGCACCATCACGGTGGGCGTGATCCAGGCGTTCATCCAGTATGTGCGCCAGTTCACCCAGCCCATCACCCAGGTGGCGAACATCTCCAACGTCCTGCAGCAGACCGCCGCCGCCGCCGAGCGCGTGTTCGAGTTCCTGGACGAGGAGGAGGAGACGCCCGATCCCGCCCAGCCCGTCCCCACCGAGGACATCCAGGGCGCGGTGTCCTTCGCGCATGTGAAGTTCGGCTACACCCCCGACAAGACCATCATCCACGACTTCTCCGCCATCGTCAAGCCGGGCCAGAAGGTGGCCATCGTCGGCCCCACCGGCGCGGGCAAGACCACGATGGTCAAGCTGCTGATGCGCTTCTACGACGTGGACGAGGGCGCGGTGCTGGTGGACGACTACGACGTCAAGCAGTTCACCCGCAACGACCTGCGCGGCATGTTCGGCATGGTGCTGCAGGATACCTGGCTGTACAACGGCAGCATCCTGGAAAACATCCGCTACGGCAACCTGAGCGCCACCGATGAGGAGGTCATCGCGGCGGCCAGAGCGGCGCAGGTGCACCATTTTGTCAAGACGCTGCCCGACGGCTACAACATGGTGCTGAACGAGGAGGCCAGCAACATCAGCCAGGGCCAGAAACAGCTGCTGACCATCGCCCGCACCATCCTGTCCGACCCCAAGATCCTGATCCTGGACGAGGCCACCTCCAGCGTGGACACCCGCACCGAGATCATGATCCAGAAGGCGATGGACCACCTGATGGAAGGCCGCACCAGCTTCATCATCGCGCACCGCCTGTCCACCATCCGCGATGCCGACATCATCCTGGTGATGAAGGACGGCGACATCGTGGAGATGGGCAACCACGAGCAGCTGCTGGAAAAGCACGGCTTCTACTACGACCTGTACAACAGCCAGTTTGAAAACGCCGGCTGAACCGAAGGCATTCCCCCCCGGGGAAAGCCAACGGTGTGGGCAAGCCTTCCCCTGGCAGGGGAAGGTGCCCCGGAACGGGGCGGATGAGGTCGGATCTTTCCCGCCGCCCAAAGCCCGGCGGCCTGTGCCCTCCCCTTTGCGGGGAGGGCTTTTTTGTGTAAAAATCCATCGCTGCATCTTGATTGTGCGGCCCATCCGCGGTATGCTTAAAAGACAGGGACACCGCGCGAAACAAAAAAGGAGAACGACTGCGTATGAAGGTGAAATTCGGCATCTATTTCTGCACCGACGAGGGCGAGCGCTTTTTCGGCGAAGGGCCCTACCAGCTGCTCCTGGGCATCCAGCGCCACGGCAGCCTGCGCGCCGCCGCCCAGCAGATGGGCATGGCCTACACCAAGGCCTTTGCGATGATAAAGCGCGCCGAGCAGGAGTTCGGCTTTGCGCTCACCCAGCGCCGTATCGGCGGCAGGGGGGGCGGCGGCAGCGTTCTCACCGAACCGGCCCGGGAGCTTCTGATGCGCTACGAGGCCTACCGCGCCGCCTGCACCCAGATGGCCGAAAACCTGTATAACACGCATTTTTCCACCTTCCGGCAGGCCCCGCCCTGTTCCGGCGGCAGCCAATCGTGATAGTTTTTTGTATATAACGAATCTTCTGGGGATGCAGGCTGTAACCAAAACCTGCCAAAAAGCAATTTTGAAAAGGGTGGATTGTGCCTTTTGTACAATTGAAAGGATATAGTTTGGATAAAATAGAGAAAAAAATCGGCCCACTTGAAAAAACAGATGCGAGGATGGTATACTAAAGCTGCAGATAAAGACTGCATAGATATTCAATTAGATTGTTTGATTTTTAACAGCCAGCTGTAACGGAGTGCTTCGCGCACGGGTTGGAACGACAGGACGGAGGTGTCTTGATTCCAATCGATGGTTTCGTTGCAGCAGGCTGTCTTTTTTTGTCTGTCTTGCAGCAAAATCCATAGAAATTATAAACATAAAATAGAAAAGAGAAGCATAACACACAAAGAAAAAAGGAGAAATGCAACCATGTATCTGATCGGAAACGGACGCCTGGTCACCCGTGACGCCGCCAATCCCTATCTGGACAATGGCTGTGTCGCCATCGAGGGCAACCTCATCGCCGCCGTGGGCGCCACCGAGGCCATGAAGGCCCGGTACCCCGATGCCGCATTCATCGACGCCAAAGGCGGCGTCATCATGCCCGGCTTCATCAACGCCCACAACCACATCTATTCCGCCTTTGCCCGCGGCCTGACCATCAAGGGCAACAACCCCACCAACTTTCTGGAAGTGCTGGACCAGCAGTGGTGGACCATCGACCGCCACCTGCTGCTGGCCGACACCCGGGCCAGCGCCGACGCCACCTATCTGGACTGCATCCTGAACGGCGTCACCACCGTGTTCGACCACCACGCCAGCTACGGCGAGATCACCGGCAGCCTGTTCGCCATCGCCGACAGCGCCCGCGCGTTCGGCGTGCGCACCAACCTGTGCTATGAGATCAGCGACCGCGACGGCGAGGAGAAGATGAAGGCCGCCGTCAAGGAGAACGTCGATTTCATCAAATACGCCAACGCCGACACCACCGACATGGTGAAGGGCATGATGGGCATGCACGCCCCCTTCACCCTCAGCAACGAGACGCTGGAATACTGCGCGGCCGAGAACCCCGGCGCCGGCTATCACATCCACGTGGCCGAGGGCATCGACGATCTGTACGACAGCCTGGCCAAATACAACAAGCGCCTGATCTTCCGCCTGCACGACATGGGCATCCTGGGCGAAAAGACCATCTGCGGCCACTGCATCTACATCAACGAGGCCGAGATGGACCTGATGAAGCACACCAATACCATGGCCGTGCACAACCCCGAGAGCAACATGGGCAACGCCGTGGGATGCCCCCCGGTGCTGAAGATGATGGAAAAGGGCATCCTGCTGGGCCTGGGCACCGACGGCTACACCAACGACATGACCGAGAGCTACAAGGTGGCCAACATCCTGCACAAGCACAACGCCTGCAAGCCCAACGTGGCCTGGGGCGAGATCCCCGCCATGCTGTTCGAGAACAACCGCGCGATGGCCGCCCGCTTCTTCGACAAGCCCATCGGCATCCTGCAGCCGGGCGCCTACGCCGACGTCATCGTGCTGGACTACGACCCGCTCACCCCGATGACCGCCGACAACATCAACTCGCATGTGCTGTTCGGCATGACCGGCCGCAGCGTGGTCACCACCGTGATCAACGGCGTGGTCAAGATGAAGGACCGCGAGCTGATCGGCATCGACAAGGCCGCCGTGCTGGCCCACTGCCGCGAGCAGAGCGCCGACCTGTGGAAGCGCATCAACGCCGGCCGCTGATTTGAAAAACGATGCCTTCGGCCCGGGCACAAACGGGCCGCACACACAAAAAAGGAGATTTGAGAACGATGAGCGATATCATGCGCCCCATCCCCTTCGGGGAACTGATGGACTGGGTCCTGACCGAATACGCCGCGCGCGGCAGCATCTTCGGCGTCACCGACATCTACCGCCACACCAGCGGCAAAACGCTGCCCATCTTCACCGAGCAGATCGAGACCCCGTTCGGTCCGGCCGCCGGGCCCCACACCCAGCTGGCCCAGAACCTGATCGCCGCCTATGCCGGCGGCAGCCGCTTTTTTGAGGTCAAGACCGTCCAGATCATCGACGGCGAGGACCTGCCCGTTTCCAAGCCCTGCATCCGCGCCGAGGACGAGTGCTACAACGTGGAATGGAGCACCGAGCTGCGCGTCCCGCAGGCGTTCGACGAGTATGTAAAGGCCTGGTTCGCCATCAAGCTGCTCAGCCGTCAGCTGGGCCTGGGCGACGAGAACGGCTTCGTGTTCAACATGAGCGTCGGCTACGACCTGGCCGGCATCCAGAGCCCGAAGGTGGACGCCTACATCGAGGGCATGAAGGACGCCTCCGCCAGCGCGGTCTGGGCCGAGTGCACCCGGTGGGCCAGGGAGAACCTCGCCCGCCTGGACAAGATCGACGCCGCCTACATCGACGCGATCAACCCGCACATCTGCACCTCCATCACCCTGTCCACCCTGCACGGCTGCCCGCCCGACGAGATCGAGCGCATCGCCACCTACCTGATCGACGTCAAAAAGCTGAACACCTACATCAAGTGCAACCCCACCCTGCTGGGCTATGAGTTCGCCCGCAAAACGCTGGACGAGATGGGCTACGACTACATCGTTTTTGACGACCACCACTTCAAGGACGACCTGCAGTTCGCCGACGCGGTGCCCATGTTCCACCGCCTGCTGGAGCTGGCCGCGAAGAACGAGGTGGAGTTCGGCGTGAAGCTGACCAACACCTTCCCCGTCACCATCGCGGGCGGCGAGCTGCCCGGCCAGGAGATGTACATGAGCGGCAAGAGCCTGTATCCGCTGTCCATCAGTCTGGCGCTGAAGGTGGAGAAGGAGTTCGGCGGCAAGCTGCGCGTGTCCTACTCCGGCGGCGCCGACCAAAACAACATCGACCGCATCTTTGCCACCGGCATCTGGCCCATCACCCTGGCCACCACCCTGCTGAAGCCGGGCGGCTACAACCGCCTGCGCCCGATGGCCCAGCTGCTGGAGAAGATGGACTATGTTCCCTTCGACGGCGTGGACGTCGAGAAGCTGGAGGCGCTGGTTGCCAGCGTCAAGACCGACGAGCATCACGTCAAGCCCATTAAGCCCTTGCCCAGCCGCAAGATGAAGAAGGACGTGCCGCTGATCGACTGCTTCACCGCTCCCTGTGCCGAGGAGGGCTGCCCGATCCACCAGGACATCCCCGCCTACATCCAGCTGGTGGGCGAGGGCAGGCTGGCCGAGGCGCTGGAGGTCATCTGCGAGAAGAACCCGCTGCCCTTCATCACCGGCACCATCTGCAGCCACCGCTGCATGAGCAAGTGCACCCGCAACTTCTACGAGGAGAGCGTGCATATCCGCGACGCCAAGCTGGCGGCCGCCGAGGGCGGGTACGACCAGCTGCTGGCAAACCTGAAACCCGCCGCGGCCCGCAGCGAGAATGTCGCCATCATCGGCGGCGGCCCGGCCGGTATGGCAGCCGCCTACTTCCTGGCGCGCGCCGGCGCCAAGGCCACCATCTTTGAAAAGCGCGATTCGCTGGGCGGCATCGTGAAGCATGTCATCCCCGCTTTCCGCATCAGCGACGAGGCCATCGCCAAGGACGCCGCCCTGCTGGAGAAGCTGGGCGTGGAGGTCCGCCTGAACACCGCCGTCTCCTGCGCCCGGCAGCTGCTGGACGAGGGCTTCACCCATGTGATCGTGGCCAACGGCGCCTGGCAGAAGGGGAGCCTGCGCCTGGAAGGCGGCGAGGCCCTGAACGTGATCGAATACCTCGAGCGCCAGAAAAACGCCCCCGAGACCCTGGACCTGGGCGACGACGTGGTGGTCATCGGCGGCGGCAACACCGCGATGGACGCGGCCCGTGCCGCCAAGCGCGCCGGCGCCGCCCACGTGCGCCTGGTCTACCGCCGCAACAAGCGCTACATGCCCGCCGACGAGGAGGAGCTGGAACTGGCGCTGGCCGACGGCGTGGAGTTCTGCGAGCTGCTGGCGCCGGTCTCCTGGACCGACAACACCCTCACCTGCGAAGTGATGCAGCTGGGCGCTCCCGACGCCTCCGGACGCCGCAGCCCCGAACCCACCGGCGAGACCACCCAGATTCCCGCCTCCGCCGTGATCGCCGCCATCGGCGAGAAGGTGGACACCGGCTTCTTCATGGGCAGCGGCGTGGCCGTGGACGCCAAAGGCCGCGCGGTGCTGGGCAAGGGCTGCAAGGCCGAGAACGGCGTGTATGTGGTGGGCGACGCCAAGCGCGGCCCCGCCACCGTGGTGGAAGCCATCGCCGACGCCACCGAAGCCGCGATGGACATCCTGAACAGCGAGATGCAGGAGATCCCCTTCAGCGCCGACGCCTCCGCCCTGAAAGCCCGCCGCAGCACGCTGGCCGGCTATCTGGATGCCAAGAGCGAGAAGGACCGCTGCCTGGGCTGCAGCGCCGTGTGTGAGAACTGCGTGGACGTCTGCCCCAACCGCGCCAACCTCGCCATCGCCGTGCCCGGCATGGCCAAGGAGCAGGTGGTGCACGTGGACAAGATGTGCAACGAGTGCGGCAACTGCGCCGTGTTCTGCCCCTACGCCAGCGCCCCCTACAAGGACAAATTCACCGTCTTTGCCAGCCGCGAGGACATGGCCGACAGCGAGAACCCCGGCTTCTGCGTGCTGGACAAAGCCGCCGGCAGCGTGCGCATCCGCATGGGCGGCCAGGAGTACGACACCGTGCTGGCCGCCGATACCAGGACCCACGCCTCCATCAAGGCTCTGATCGAGACGGTCATCCGCGACTACGCCTACTGCCTGTAAACAACAAACTGCCGGGCCGGGAGGGATTTCCTCCCGGCCGTCGGCCCGAAAGGAGGAAGGATGCGTGACCATCCTGCAAAACGGCACACTGGTGCTGCCCGAAGGCCCCGCTCGGGCCGACCTTGCCTTTGACGCGGGCAAGATCCGTGCCATC
The DNA here is from genome assembly GCF_002160015.1 of Anaerofilum sp. An201. Lineage (GTDB taxonomy): Bacteria > Bacillota > Clostridia > Oscillospirales > Ruminococcaceae > Anaerofilum > Anaerofilum faecale. The sequence goes on from NZ_NFJT01000001.1 coordinate 25,959, forward strand.
GCGCCCTCCATCGCCCCCAAAGAAGGGGACAGCGTGCGGGACGTTTCCGGCTGCCTTGTGTTTCCGGGCTTCATCGACGGCCACACCCATCTGGACATGGAGAGCGCCGTCACCGTCACCGCCGACGACTTCGCCAGCGGCACCCGCGCCGCGGTGTGCGGCGGCACCACCACCGTGCTGGACTTCGCCACCCAGGACAGGGGCGGCACCCTGCAGCAGGCGCTGGACGCCTGGCACAAAAAGGCCGACGGCAAGTGCAGCTGCAACTACGGCTTCCACATGGCCATCACCGACTGGAACGAAAGCGTCAAAGCGGAGCTGCCCGCCATGTTCGAGCAGGGCGTGACCAGCTTCAAGGCCTATATGGCCTACGACGCGCTCAAGCTGGACGACGCGGCGCTGCTGGATGTGCTGTGCGCGCTGCGCCCCTTCGGCGGCATCCTGGGCGTGCACTGCGAGAACGGCGCGCTGGTCAACGCCCTCTGCGCCCGCGAAAAGGCGCGCGGGAACCTCGGCCCGGCCGCCCATCCGGCGAGCCGCCCGCCCGAGGTGGAGGCCGAGGCGGTGAGCCGCCTGTGCTATCTGGGCAAGCTGGCCGACGCGCCGGTGCACGTGGTGCATCTCAGCAGCGCCGCGGGCCTGGCCGAGGTGCGCAAGGCGCGGGCACAGGGCGTGCGGGTGTACGCCGAGACCTGCCCGCAGTACCTCGTGCTGGACGACAGCCTCTACCGGCTGCCCGGCTTCGAGGGGGCCAAGTATGTGATGAGCCCCCCGCTGCGCAGCAGGGCCGACCGCGACGCGCTGCGCCGGGCGGTGGAGGACGGCGAGATCGACACCATCTCCACCGACCATTGCAGCTACCGCTTCGACGGGCAGAAAACGATCGGCCTGCACGACTTCACCGCCATCCCGAACGGCGGCCCCGGCATCGAGCACCGCCCCGAGATCATCTACACCAGCTTCGTGCACCCCGGCCGCCTGAGTCCGGCCGCGATGTGCCGCCTTTTGGCCGAGAACCCCGCCCGCCTGTTTGGCCTGTATCCCCGCAAGGGCGTGCTGGCAGCCGGCAGCGACGCCGACATCACCGTGTGGGACCCGGCGGCCACCTCGGTCATCACAGCAAAAGAACAACAGCAGAACGTGGATTATACCCCCTATGAGGGATTTGCACTGCACGGGATGCCCGCCGCCGTCTATGTGAACGGCGTGCTGGCAGCCGAATACGGCCGGCCCACCGGCGCGGTGGCCGGCGAATACTGTAAGCGTTGAGAGGAGAAACGCCATGTATACCCTGTATGTGAACGGAACAGAGTATCACACCGGGCGCAATGTCAAGCTGCTGGAATATCTGCGCGAGGACCTGCGCCTGACCAGTGTGAAAAACGGCTGCGGCGAGGGCGCCTGCGGCACCTGCACCGTCCTGGTGGACGGCAAAAAGACCAAAGCCTGCGTGTTCACCACCGAAAAACTGAACGGCCGCCATATCACCACCGTGGAAGGCCTGTCCGAGCGCGAGCGGGAAGTGTACGTCTATGCGTTCGGCCACACCGGCGCGGTGCAGTGCGGCTTCTGTATCCCCGGCATGGTCATCTGCGCGAAGGCCCTGCTGGACGAGAACCCCGACCCCACCCGCGAGGAGGTGCAGAAGGCCATCCGCGGCAACATCTGCCGCTGCACCGGCTATGTGCGCATCATCGACGCCATCCTGCTGGCCGGCAGGATGCTGCGGGAAAACCTGCCGGTTCCAAACGACGGCTCCGACGCCCGCATCGGCCATCTGTTCCCCCGCGTGGACGTGGCCGAAAAAGTGCTGGGCACCGGCGAGTTTGTGGACGACATCCAGGTGCCTGGCATGATCTATGCCAAGGCGCTGCGCTCCAAATATCCGCGTGCCCGTGTGGAAAAGATCGACCTCACCCGCGCGCTGGCCCACCCCGACGTGGTGAAGATCCTCACCGCGAAGGACGTCCCCTTCAACAAGACCGGCCACATCATCCAGGACTGGGACGTGCTGATCGCCGAGGGCGACTGCACCCGCTATGTGGGCGACGCCATCGTGCTGGCCGCCACCCGCCACGCCGAGACGCTGGACGAGGTGCTGGGCCTGGTGGACGTCACCTACACCGAGCTGCCCCCGCTGACCGACCCCCGCGAGGCGATGAAGCCGGACGCCCCCGCCCTGCACCCGAACGGCAACATCCTGACAAAACAGGTGCTCAAGCGCGGCGACGTGGACAAGGCCATCGCCGAGGCGGCCTATGTGGTCACCAACCACTACTCCACCCCGATGACCGACCACGCCTTCATGGAGCCGGAATGCGCCATCGGCATGCCGGACGGCAGCGGCGGCCTGCTGCTGTACACCGCCAGCCAGTCGGTGTACGACGAACAGAAAGAGATCGCGCGCATGCTGAAGATCGAGCCGGAGAAGGTGCGCTGCCAGACAAAGCTGGTGGGCGGCGGCTTCGGCGGCAAGGAGGACATGAGCGTGCAGCACCACGCCGCCCTGATGGCGTGGGCGACCGGCCTGCCGGTGAAGGTGAAGTTCTCCCGCCAGGAGAGCCTGAACATCCACACCAAGCGCCACGCGATGGAGATGGACGTCACCACCGCCTGCGACAAGGACGGCAAACTGCTGGCCATGAAGGCCCTGCTCATCTCCGACTGCGGCGCCTATGCCTCGCTGGGCGGCCCGGTGCTGCAGCGCGCCTGCACCCATGCCGGCGGCCCCTACAACTTCCAGAACGTGGACATCACCGGCATCTGCGTCTACACCAACAATGTGCCGGGCGGCGCTTTCCGCGGCTTCGGCGTCACCCAGAGCTGCTTTGCCGGCGAGGTCAACCTCGACCAGCTGGCCGAAAAGGTGGGCATCTCCCCGTGGGAGATCCGCTACCGCAACGCCATCCGCCCCGGCCAGGTGCTGCCCAACGGCCAGATCGCTTCCCCCGACACCGGCTATGCCGAGTGTCTCGAGGCCGTGAAGGAGGCCTACGAGAGCAGTCCCTACGCGGGCATCGCCGGCTGCATGAAGAACAGCGGCGTGGGCGTGGGCCTGCCCGATATCGGGCGCTGCCGCCTGGCGGTGGAGGACGGCATGGTCCGCATCCGCACCAGCGCCGCCTGCATGGGCCAGGGCGTGGCCACCGTCTGCACCCAGATCGTGCACGAGGTCACCGGCGTTCCCGCCGCCCAGATCTTCCACGAGCGCGCCGACACCGCCGTCACCCCCAACTCCGGCACCTCCACCGCCTCCCGCCAGACCGTCTTCTGCGGCGAGGCCACCCGCCGTGCCGCCGGCCGGCTGCGCGATGCATTGCAGACCGCGGGCGGTCTGGATACGCTGGAAGGCCAGAGCTTCTACGGCGAATACTCCGGCATCACCGACCCGATGGGCAGCGACAAGCCCAACCCGGTCAGCCATGTGGCCTACGGCTATGCCGCCCAGGTGGTCATCATGGACGAGAACAAGAAGGTCACCCGCGTGGTGGCTGCCCACGATGTGGGCCGTGTGGTCAATCCGCAGTCCTGCGCCGGCCAGATCGAGGGCGGCGTGGTGATGGGCCTGGGCTACGGCCTCACCGAGGACTTCAAGATGGAGAACGGCTATGTCAGGAGCAAGTACGGCACGCTGGGCCTGCTGCGCTCCACCGACGTGCCCCCCATCGACGTGATTTTTGTGGAAAAGGGCACCGACGACCAGAACACCTTCGGCGCGAAGGGCGTGGGGGAGATCAGCGCCATCCCGGCCGCTCCCGCCTGTGCCAACGCCGCCTACCGGGTGGACGGCGTGCTGCGCACCAGCCTGCCCATCCAGGACACCTTCTACAGAAAGGCGGCGAAAAAATAAATGAGCCAGAAAACCGCATCCACACAGGACGTCCTTCTGCAGCGAGGCGGCATACCGCCCATCGGCAAGGCCATCCCGCTGGCGCTGCAGCACGTGGTGGCGATGGTGGTGGGCTGCATCACCATGCCCATGGTCATCGCCGGCGCGGCCGGTGTGTCGGCCGGCGACCAGATCATCATGGTGCAGGCCAGCCTGCTGGTGGCCGCCCTGGCCATCCTGCTGCACGCCTTCGGCAAAAAGGGCCTCATCAGCAGCGGCCTGCCGGTGATGATCGGCAGCGGCTTCGCCTTCCTGCCCACCCTCCAGAGCGTTGTGAAAACCGACGGCATGGCCGGCATGCTGGGCGCGCAGGTGGCCGGCGCGGTGCTGGGCATCGTGGTGGGCCTGTGCTTCAAGAAGATCCGCTTTCTGTTCCCGCCCATCGTCACCGCCAGCGTGGTGGTGACCATCGGCATCTCGCTGTACGACACCGCCGTCAACTACATGGCGGGCGGCAATAAGGCCGCCGAGACCTACGGCAGCCCGATGAACTGGGCGCTGGCGCTGATCACCCTGATCACCGTGATCCTCTGCGGCCAGTTCGGCAAAGGCATGGTGAAGGCCAGCGCCACCCTGATCGGCATGGTGGTGGGCTACATCGCCGCCGCCTGCATGGGCCAGATCCACTTCGACAGCGTGGGCACCGCCGCCTGGGTGCAGCTGCCCGAGCCGCTGCACTTCGGCCTCACCTTCAACCTCAGCGCCGTGGTCAGCCTGGGCGTGGTGTTCATGGTGAACGCCGTGCAGGACATCGGCCAGTTTGAGGCCACCGCCAACGGCGTCTACGAGCGCCCCGCCGAGAACGGCGAGGTCACCGGCGGCGTCATCGCCAACAACCTGTGCAGCCTGCTGGGCGGCCTGCTGGGCGGCTCCCCGGTCGCCACCGCCGGCCAGAACGTGGGCATCGTGGTCACCACCCGGGTGATCAACCGCATCGTGTTCGGCATCGCGGGCGGCGTGGTGCTGGTATCCGCGCTGGTCCCCAAGCTGTCCGCCATCCTCATCACCATCCCCCAGCCGGTGCTGGGCGGCGCCACCATCACGGTGTTCGGCTCCATCGCCATGACCGGCGTGCGGATGCTGGCGCGCGACGGCCTGTCCAACCGCAGCGTGTTCATCGCCGGATTGTCGGTGGCGCTGGCGGTGGGCATCCCGCAGACCGCGGGCGCCTTCCAGGCCTGCCCGGCGTGGGTGGGCCAGATCCTCGGCAGCTCCGAGGTCATCATCGTGGCCATCAGCGCCATCCTGCTCAACCTGATCCTCCCCAAGGAGAAAAAATCCTGACACAAAAGGAGCTTATACTTATGGAAACTTTCAAGATCGTAACCTATCCCCACCAGGCAGAACCGGCCACCGACCTGTCGGCCTTCTGCGAGGCCGAGGCCAAAAAGGCCCACGACTTCCACGCCAGCTTCGACGTGTATCAGGAAACGCCGCTCACCAGCCTGCCCGGTCTGGCCGCCGCGCTGGGCGTGAAGGAGATCCGCGTGAAGGACGAGAGCTACCGCTTCGGCCTGAACGCCTTCAAGGTGCTGGGCGGCAGCTATGCGCTGGGCCGCTACATCGCCAAAAAGCTGGGCGAGGACATCGCCGAGCTGCCCGCCTCCCGCATTTTGTCGGAGGAGGTGCGCGGGCGTCTGGGCGAGGTGACCTTCGTCACCGCCACCGACGGCAACCACGGCCGCGGCGTGGCCTGGACCGCCAATCGTCTGGGCCAGCATTCGGTGGTGTATATGCCCAAGGGCAGCGCGCAGGAGCGCCTGGACAACATCCGCGCCGAGGGCGCCGACGCCTCCATCACCGACCTGAACTACGACGAGGCCGTGCGCCTGGCCAACTCCAAGGCCGAGAGCGAGGGCTGGGTGATGGTGCAGGACACCGCCTGGGAAGGCTACACCGACATCCCCCTGTGGATCATGCAGGGCTACACCACGATGGGCTATGAGATCGTCAAGCGCCTGGAGACCGAGGGGGCCGAACCCCCCACCCACCTGTTCCTGCAGGCGGGCGTGGGCAGCATGGCCGGTGCGATGGCCGGTTTCTTCTCCAGCTACTACGGCGAGAAGCGCCCCTTCATCACCATCGTGGAGCCGGAGAAGGCCAACTGCGTATTCCGCACCGCCGAGGCGAACGACGGCAAGCTGCACTTCGTCACCGGCGAGATGAACACCATCATGGCCGGCCTTGCCTGCGGCGAGCCCTGCACCATCGGCTGGGAAGTGCTGAAAAACTGCGCCGACGCCTTCATCAGCTGCCCCGACTACGCCGCCGCCGACGGCATGCGCGTGCTGGCCGCCCCCAAAAAGGGCGACCCCGTCGTTGTGTCGGGCGAGAGCGGCGCCGCCACCACCGGCTGTGTGGCCAACATCCTCACCCGCGAGGACCTGGCCGATCTGAAGGAGAAGCTGCACCTGGACGAGAACTCCCGCATCCTCTTCATCAGCACCGAGGGCGACACCGACAAGGAAAACTACCGCAACGTGGTGTGGAACGGCAAGTATAACCGCTACGAATAAATACAAATTGCATATACGGAGGGAACCAATATGTTGAACCAGACCCAGCAGGAACAGGTCATCGCCCTGTGCCGAACACTCATCCAGTCCCAGAGCTACAGCGGCCATGAGGACGGCGTTGTGGCCCGCCTGCAGGAATTTTTCGAGACAAGCGGCTTCGACAGCGTGCACGTGGACAAATACGGCAACGTGATCGGCTGCATCAAGGGCAGCCGCCCCGGCCCGAAGATCCTGTTCGACGGCCACATCGACACCGTGCCGGTGGAGGACGCCGGCAAGTGGGAGCACGATCCGTTCGCCGCCGAGATCGTGGACGGCAAGATCTACGGCCGCGGCACCTCCGACATGAAGGGCGCCGTCGCCGCGATGGCCTGCGCCGCCGCCAACTTCGCCGCCGCCACCGGCCGCGACTTTGCCGGCGAGATCTATGTGGCCGGTGTGGTGCACGAGGAGTGCTTCGAGGGCGTGGCCGCCCGCGAGATCAGCGCCTATGTCAAGCCCGACTACGTCATCATCGGCGAGGCCAGCCAGCTGAACATTAAGATCGGCCAGCGCGGCCGCGGCGAGATCATGGTGGAGACCTTCGGCAAGCCTGCCCACAGCGCCAACCCCGAAAAGGGCATCAACGCCGTGTATAAGATGTGCAAGGTGATCGAGGCCATCCGCACCCTGGAGCCCACCCATCACCCGGTGCTGGGCGACGGCATCCTGGAGCTGACCGACATCAAGTCTGCCCCGTATCCCGGCGCTTCGGTGGTGCCCGAATACTGCAAGGCCACCTACGACCGCCGCCTGCTGGTGGGCGAGACCAAGGAGAGCGTGCTGGCGCCCATCAACGCCCTGCTGGAGAAGCTGATGGCCGAGGACCCCGAGCTGAAGGTGAAGGCCAGCTACGCGGTGGGCAAGGAGATGTGCCACACCGGCAACGAGATCACCGGCGAGCGCTTCTTCCCCGGCTGGCTGTACGACAAGGACGACGATTTCGTGCAGGCCGTCTACACCGAGCTGACCGGCATGGGCTACACCCCGGAGATCACCCAGTACAACTTCTGCACCAACGGCAGCCACTACGCGGGCGAGGCCGGCATCAAGACGCTGGGCATCGGGCCCAGCCGCGAGAACCTGGCCCACACCATCAACGAGTACATCGAGATCGACCAGCTGGTGAAGGTGTGCGACTGCTACGGCGGCGTCTGCAAAGCGCTGCTGAAATAAAAATTTGATTTGCCCGGCCGCTTGCCGGGCGGGCATCTGCCTGATATAATGAGAGGGATGGTTATTATGGCAAGCATTTTGATCCGCGGCGGCCGCATCCTGGACGGCACCGGCGCACCCGGCTACACCGCCGACCTGCTGGTGGAGGACGGGCGCATCGCCGCCATCGGGGACCTGGCCGGCAAAACGGCCGACCGCGTGCTGGACGCTGCCGGTCTGGCGGTGGCCCCCGGCTTCATCGACACCCACAGCCACAGCGACCTGGACGTGCTGCTGCGCCCGCAGGTGCTGCCCAAGGTGATGCAGGGCATCACCACCGAGCTGCTGGGGCAGGACGGCGTTTCGATGGCGCCGCTGCCGGTGGAATACATCAGCCCGTGGCGCAAGAATCTGGCCGGCCTCGACGGCGACACCGACGAGATCGACTGGACCTTCGAGACCACCGAACGGTATCTGAAAATGGTGGAGGACGCCCATCCCGGCCTGAACGAGATGTATCTGGTGCCCCACGGCAACATCCGCATGGAGGCGATGGGCCTGGACAACCGCCTGCCCACCGACGAGGAGATCGAGAAGATGCGCGCCATCACCCGCCGCGAGATGGAGGCAGGCGCGATGGGGCTGTCCACTGGCCTGATCTACATCCCCTGCGCCTACTCCGAGAGCCGCGAGATCATCGAGATGTGCAAGGTGGTGGCCGAGTACGACGGCGTGTTCGTCATCCACCAGCGCAGCGAGGCCGACACCATCCTGGACAGCATGAAGGAAGTCATCGAGATCGGCCGCAAGTCGGGCGTGAAGGTGCACTGGAGCCACTTCAAGGTCTGCGGACGCCAGAACTGGGACAAGATCGACCAGGTGCTGGAGCTGCTGGACCAGGCCAGGGCCGAGGGCATCACCGTCAGCTTCGACCAGTACCCCTATGTGGCGGGCAGCACCATGATGGGCGCCATCCTGCCCCCGTGGGTGCACGACGGCGGCACCGACAAAGCGGTGGCCCGCCTGGCCGACCCGGAGCTGCGCAAAAAAATGCGCTATGACATGGAGCACGGCATCCCCGGCTGGGACAACTTCGTGGACTTCGCCGGGTTCGACAACATCTATGTCACCAGCGTGAAGAGCGAGAAGAACGCCGACGCGGTGGGCCTGTCCATCACCCAGCTGGCCGAAAAGCGGGGCACCGACCCCTTCAACGCGGCCTTCGACCTGCTGATGCAGGAGGAGAACGCGGTGGGCATGGTGGATTTCTACGGCACCGAGGAGCACGTGAAGCGCTTCATGTGCCGCCCCGAGATGAACGCCTGCACCGACGGCCTGCTCTGTCCCGGCAAACCGCACCCCCGCCTGTACGGCAGCTTCGTGCGCATCCTGGGCAAGTATGTGCGCGAGGAGAAGGTGCTGGACCTGGAGACCGCCGTGTACAAGATGACCGGCAAGGCCGCCGGCGTGCTGGGCCTGGCCGACCGCGGCGTGCTGAAAGAGGGCAACTGGGCCGACATCACCATCTTCGACCCCGCCACCGTCATCGACAAGGGCACCTTCACCGATCCCATCCAGTTCCCGGATGGAATCCGCTATGTCATCGTCAACGGGCAGATCGCCGTGGAAAACGGCGCGCACACCGGCGCGCTGGCCGGACAGGTCATCCGCCATGCCCGCTGAAATACAACAAAAAAAGGAGAAACAACAATGAGCAAAAATAACATCCACACCGATCATGCACCCGCCGCCATCGGCCCCTACTCCCAGGCCATCCAGGCCGGCAACACCATCTATGTGTCCGGCCAGCTGCCCATCGACCCCGCCACCGGCAACTTTGCCGGCGAGGAGATCGCCAGCCAGACCCGCCAGTCCCTGACCAACATCCAGAACATCCTGAAGGCTGCCGGCGCCGACATGAGCAACGTGGTCAAGACCACCGTGCTGCTGAAGAACATGGCGGATTTCGGCGCGATGAACGAGGTGTACGCCGAGTTCTTCACGGCTCCGTATCCCGCCCGCGCCGCCTTCGAGGTGGCCTGCCTGCCCAAGAACGCGCTGGTGGAGATCGAGTGCGTGGCGGTGCTGTAATCTGTCATCCACAAACGGGCGGCGCGCTGCGGTGCGCCGCTCTTTTTTGAAGGAGGAACGAAATGTTCAAGATCGTCGAAAAGACCCCGCTGAACCCCACGGTGACCAAGCTGGTGATCGAGGCGCCGCTGGTGGCGAAAAAGGCACAGCCGGGCCAGTTCATCATCGTGCGCGCGAAGGAGGATTCCGAGCGCATCCCCCTGACCGTGGCCGACTTCGACCGCGAGGCGGGCACCGTCACCATCATCTTCCAGATCGTGGGCGCGGGCACCATGGAGCTGAACACTTTGCAGGAGGGCGAGAGCGTCCATGATTTCGTGGGCCCCCTGGGCCGTCCCAGCGAGCTGGAGGGTATCAAAAAGGTGGCCGTCGTGGGCGGCGGCGTGGGCTGCGCCATCGCCTACCCCACTGCCAAGCGCCTGCACGAGCTGGGCGCCGAAGTGCACAGCATCGTTGGTTTCCGCAACAAGGACCTGGTGATCCTGGAGAAGGAGTTCGAGGCCGTTTCGGACCGGATGGCCAAGATGAGCGACGACGGCAGCTGGGGCGAGAAAGGTCTCGTCACCAACGCGCTGGAGGCTCTGATCAAGGAGGGCAACCAGTACGACGAGGTCATCGCCATCGGACCGCTGGTGATGATGAAGTTCGTCTGCAAGCTGACCAAGGAGTACGGTATCAAGACCACCGTTTCCATGAACCCCATCATGATCGACGGCACCGGCATGTGCGGCGGCTGCCGCCTGACGGTGGGCGGCGAGACCAAGTTCGCCTGTGTGGACGGCCCGGATTTCGACGGCCATCTGGTGGACTTCGACGAGGCCATGCACCGCGGCACCATGTACAAGGAATTTGAGGCGCACGCCCGCGAGGAAGCGTGCAACCTGTTCAAGAAGGAGGTGGAGTGAGCATGGCCATCCAGCGCAATATGGACCCGAAAAAATGCCCCATGCCCAGCCAGGACCCCAACGTCCGCAACAAGAACTTCGACGAGGTGGCGCTGGGCTACACGGCCGAAATGGCCGTGAACGAGGCCAGGCGCTGCCTGCACTGCCCCAAGAAGCCCTGCCAGAGCGGCTGCCCGGTGGGCATCGACATCCCCGCCTTCATCGCCAAGGTGGCCGAGGAGGACTTCGAGGGCGCGTATAAGGTGCTGTCCGCCTCCAGCGCGCTGCCCGCCGTCTGCGGCCGCGTCTGCCCGCAGGAGACCCAGTGCGAAGGCAAGTGCGTGCGCGGCGTCAAGGGCGAGAGCGTGGGCATCGGCCGCCTGGAGCGCTTCGTGGCCGACTGGCACCGCGAGCACTCCGACGAGACCCCGGCCCGCCCCGCGCCCAACGGCCACAAGGTGGCCATCATCGGCGCCGGTCCCAGCGGTCTGACCGCCGCCGGCGACCTGGCGAAGCTGGGCTATGCCGTCACCATCTACGAGGCCCTGCATCTGGCGGGCGGCGTGCTGGTCTACGGCATCCCCGAGTTCCGCCTGCCCAAGGCCATCGTGCAGAAGGAGATCGACGGCCTGAAGGCGATGGGGGTGGACATCGAGACCAACATGGTCATCGGCAAGGTGCTGACCATCGACGAGCTGATGGAGGACTACGGCTTCGAGGCCGTCTACATCGCCAGCGGCGCCGGTCTGCCCCGCTTCATGGGCATCCCCGGCGAGAGCCTGAAGGGCGTGTACTCGGCCAATGAGTACCTCACCCGCATCAACCTGATGAAGGCCTACAAGCCCGGCAGCAAGACCCCCATCATGCACAGCCACAAGGTGGCCGTGGTGGGCGGCGGCAACGTGGCGATGGACGCCGCCCGCTGTGCCAAGCGCATGGGCGCCGAGGAAGTGTACATCGTATACCGCCGCGGCATGGAGGAGCTGCCCGCCCGCAAGGAAGAGGTGGAGCACGCCGAGGAAGAGGGCATCATCTTCAAGACCCTCACCAATCCCGTGGAAGTGCTGGGCAACGAGGACGGCATGGTCTGCGGCATGAAGTGCGTGGAGATGGAGCTGGGCGAACCGGACGCCTCCGGACGCCGGCGTCCCATCGTGAAGGAGGGCAGCGAGTTCACCCTGGATGTGGACACCATGATCATGTCGATCGGCACCAGCCCCAACCCGCTGATCCGCTCCACCACCCCCGGCCTGGAGACCAACCGCCACGGCTGCATCGTCACCAACGGAGACGACGGCCTGACCAGCCGCGAGGGCGTCTATGCCGGCGGCGACGCGGTGACCGGCGCGGCCACCGTCATCCTGGCCATGGGCGCGGGCAAGCACGCCGCCAGGGCCATCGACGAGTACATCCGCAGCAAGTGATCCTGCCAAAAACGGCAAAGCGCCCCATCGATCTCGGCCGATGGGGCGCTCGGTTTGTTGCGGCAGTTTCGGGAGGCCCACCCAAAGCCTTCCCCAGCAGGGGAAGGTGCCCCGCCGGGGCGGGGCGGATGAGGTCGAGGCCGCAAAGAACCACCCGCGCTTTCTCTTGGTGCGGCGAGATGGCAAAGTCTTCCCCTCATCAGCCTCTGCGCGGCAGCTTCCCCCCCAGGGGGAAGCCTTTAGAGGGATCCGCCGCCGCTGTGCCCCATGCGCCAAACCAAAAAACGCCGGGCCTTTCCCGTTTGGGAAAGGCCCGGCGTGCTCTCGTTGGCTCAGTCGCGGCGTTTGACCTGGCGGCTGTTGCGGTACTTGTAGCTCATGCGGAGGAACACCGCGGCGTACACCGCCAGCGCGATCACCACCAGCACCATCAGCACCTTGAAATACAGCGAGCTGAAGAACTCGCCCAGCTTGCTGATGAAATACAGCACCGGATTGCGGCTGACGTTGCTGCCGGCGATCAGGTCCACCGTGCCGATGGCCTCGCCCGACAAATACAGCGTCACCGTGCCGATCACATCCCCCTGCTTCACCGGGGCGGCCACGCTTTCGGGCAGGTTGTAGGTTTTCTGCAGGATGCTCTGGTCGCTCTCGTTGGGCAGGATGGTGCGCAGGCCGTCGGCCGGATACAGCTTGAGGGTGTCGGTGTCGGTGGAATATTTCACCGGGATCTCGGTCACAAAGGCGCCGGTGTCCAGCGCGTTGTCCATCTTGAAGTTCTCATACACCCAGTCCATCAGCAGGCAGGTCTCATACAGGGCCGGGTGCTGCTTCCGGTACCCGTACTGCACGGCGTACTGGTCGGCCGAGAGGGGGGTGTGCATCACCACCGAGATAAACTTCATGCCGTCCTGCACCGACCATCCCGCATAGTTCTGCCAGTCCTCCAGGCTGCCGGTCTTGCCGCCCTGCATATATTCGCGGTAGAAGTGGTCGCCGCGGGACTCGTCGATCATCATGTTGGTGGTGAAGATGGAATACGGGCTGTTGGGGGTGCTGTATCCCACGCCTGCCGGCATCTCGTATTTGTAGGCCTTGCACACCTCGGCAAACAGATCCTTCTGCGGCATATCGGTGGACATATACCGCACGATCTGGGCCATGTCGTAGGCGGTGGTGACGTTGTTCAGGTCCAGGCCGCAGGGGTCCACAAAGGTGGTGTTCTGGCATCCCAGCTGCTTGGCGCGGGAGTTCATGATGTAGACGAAGTTGTCCACGCTGCCGTTGCCGATCTTGTAGGCCACGATGTAGGCCGCTTCGTTCGCGCTGGGCAGCATCATCGCATACAGCAGTTCGCGCGCGGTCAGCTCGGCGCCGGAGGCGATGTCGGCGGTGCTGCCGCCCTTGCCGTACAGCGCGTCGTACAGCGAGCGGTAGGCGATGAAGTCCCGGGTGTCCATCTCCTCGGGGCTGGTCTGCTCCAGCAGGATCAGCGTCGTCATCAGCTTGGTCATGCTGGCGGCGGGCATCGGCTCGTGGGCGTTTTTCTCATACATCACCACGCCGGTCTCCTCGTTCACGATGTAGGCCGACTGGCTCTGGATCTCAAACCCCGGCTGGAACGGCCCGGCCAGCGCCGGCACCGCAAGCAGGGAAACGGCCGTGACAACGGCCAGCAAACAGGCAAACAGCTTTTTCATATCCATATCCCTCTATCGCACCCTCCGGCGGGCCGGAAGGAGATCGCTGTGTACAAAGGTTAACGTTTTTATTATAGCAAAGTTTGCGCCGCGGCAAAAGGCCCGAAACGCCTTTTTTTGCGTCATTTTTGTAAACATCGGCCGCCGGTGTATGGACATTTGGCAGAAAAGGGGATAAGATAATAGGGCAACACCATTGAAACCACGCTGCCGCGGCAGCACAAAAGGAGTTTGGCAACCATGATCTATGTCACGGGGGACATCCACGGCGATCTGTCCCGCTTCAAGGAAAAACCGCTCAGCCGCCTGAAGAAGAAGGACACCCTGATCGTCCTGGGCGATTTCGGCTTTCTGTGGGACGGCAGCCGCGAGGAGCGCCGCGCGCTGGCCTGGCTGGAAAAGCGGCGGTACCAGCTGCTGTTCCTGGAAGGGTGCCACGAAAACTTCGATATGCTGGAGCGGTATCCGGTGCAGGACTACTGCGGCGGCAAGGCGCGCCACATCGGCGGCAACGTCTACCAGCTGGTGCGCGGCGGCATTTTTGAGATCGAGGGCAAGAAGATCCTGTGTGTGGGCGGCGCCGAGAGCCACGACAAGGAGGACCGCGACGAGGGGCTGAACTGGTGGCGCGCCGAGCTGCCCAGCCCGGAAGAGCTGGAGGCGTCCTGGCAGCGGCTGGAGGACGCGGGGCTGTCGGTGGACTATGTGCTCACCCACGACGCGCCCGCCCGCCTGCTGGAATTCACCGGCTGGAAGCTGCAGGAACCCAACTGGCTGCAGCTGTGGCTGGAGAAGGTGCAGACAAAGGTGCAGTTCAAAAAGTGGCTGTTCGGCCGCTATCACAAAGACCAGACCATCAGCGCCAAGGTGCAGGCGGTGTTCTGCCAGGTGCACACGTTGGAATAAGCGCGCAGACGGTGCGCCGGCCGGAGTTTCTGTATCCGGCCGGCGCTTTTTTGTGCGGTTTATGGGACATACAGCCGGGCTTTTCGGGGTGAAAGTCCGTTCTATCGGACAATTGTTTTGCTACAATAGAGCCAGTAAAACAAATTGCGAAAGGCGGGACGGCATATGAACTTCGAGATCCGGACGATGGGCGGCCATGTGGAGGTGTACGATCTGGCGGGGAGGTTCCTCTTTTCCGCCGACACGGTGCGCGAGGCGATGGAGGAGCTGGCCGGCTAATATTTCTCCTGCAGCCCCTGCCGCGACACCGACAGCACGATCCCCATCTCGCCCAGCAGCATCATCAGGCTGGTGCCGCCGGAGGAGAAAAAGGGCAGGCTGATGCCGGTGTTGGGGATGGTGTTGGTGACCACCGCGATGTTCAGCGCGGCCTGCATCACCACCTGCACCACGAACCCCACCACCAGCAGCGCCCCGAATTTGTCCTTTGCGCGGGCGGCGATGGTGAGGCCGCGCAGCAAAAGCCCCACAAACAGCAGAATCACCGCCACCGCGCCGATGAACCCCAGTTCCTCGCAGACGATGGAGAAGATGAAATCGTTCTGCGGTTCGGGCACATACATGTGCTTCTGGCGCGAGTTGCCCAACCCCAGCCCGGTGGCCCCGCCCGACCCGATGGCGTAGAGGCTCTGGATGGTCTGGTGGCCTTTTCCCAGCGGGTCGGCAAAGGGGTCCAGCCAGCTTTCCAGACGGCTGGCGGCGTAGGGCACGAGGTCGGGCACGAACAGCAGCGCCGCCGCGATGGCGCCCACGCCGCCGCCGATGGCCAGACCGAACCACCGCAGTCCGGTGCCGCCCACGAACATCAGCACCGCGCCGATGCCCAGAATCAGCAGCGTGCCGGACAGGTGCGGCTCCAGCAGCATCAGCCCGGCGATGGGGCCGAGGATGAGCAGAAAGGGCAGCACGCCGCCGCGGAAGCTCTGCATGCCGGTCTGGTTCAGCGCGATGATGTGCCCGAACAGCACCACCACCGTGAACTTGGCGATCTCGCTGGGCTGCAGAGTGCCCACCGGGGTGACGATCCACCGGCGGCAGCCGTTGTATTCCGGCATCACCAGCACCAGCGCCAGCAGCGCCAGCGAAAGGCCCAGCAGCGGCCAGGCAAAGCGGTGCCAGATGTGGTAGTCCACCCGGCTGGCCAGCCACATGGCGGTGATGCCGGCGATGGCAAAGACGATCTGGGGACGGATATAGAGATAGGGGTCGTCGAAGCGGTACTGCGCCACCGCACAGCTGGCGCTGAACAGCATCACCAGCCCAAAAGCCACCAGCGTCAGCACCAGAATGGCAAACGACCAGTCGGCCATCGGCTGCCTGCGCAGGATGGCCGGGCGTTCGTGTTTTGGTTTCGACATGCACAGCGCTCCTTTCGGCGGAATGGGTCGGTATCCAGTGTGGGCAGCGGGCGGGGGGAATATGCCCCCGCAGCGGGGCGGATGAGGTCGAGGCTGCAAAGTATCGTCTGTGCTTTCCCCCCGGCGCGGCGGGATGGCCAAGCCTTCCCCTCATCAGTCCCCCTGCGGGGGACAGCTTCCCCCCAGGGGGAAGCCTTTTGAAGCGCCCGCTCAGTCCTCCGGGATCGTGGTGTCGTAGAATTCCACCGTCACCGTGCTGCCCAGGGGCAGGCGCGTCCCGGCGGCGGCGTCCTGCCACACCGCCTGCACATTGTCCGCCAGCGCTGCGCCCTCCGCGCGCAGGTTCAGCCCCGCCTGACGCAGCAGCAGGGCGGTCTGTTCGGGGTCTGCGCCGTCCAGCGACGGCACCACCGTCGTCTCCTCAGCGGCGTTTTCGGTGTACAGCACCACCGTGCTGCCCCGCGGCAGCACCGTCCCGGCGGCGGGATACTGGCTTGTCACCGTGCCGCTGCCGCCCCGCGTGCTGCTGCCGAGACCCGCTTCCGCCAGCCGTGCCGACGCATATTCGTTGGTCTGGCCCACGAGATCGGGCACGGTGGTGTCGATGTTTTTCCGCTCGGCCTCGGTGTAGACCGGCTGCACCTCCAGATATTCCAGCGTGTCCCGCAGCACCTGCCCCACCACCGGCGCGGCCAGCGTGCCGCCCGCCGTGGTGAAGGTGTGCGGTTCGTCCAGGAGCACCAACACCGCGATTTGGGGATCGTCGGCCGGCGCGATGCCCACAAAACTGGCGATCCGGGCGGTGGAGTCCTCCGAGTCCAGCTTCTGGCTGGTGCCGGATTTTCCGCCCACCCTCATCCCGGCCACATAGGCGTTTTTGCCCGGCCCGGAATCCACCGTGT
The DNA here is from genome assembly GCF_002160015.1 of Anaerofilum sp. An201. Classification (GTDB taxonomy): domain Bacteria; phylum Bacillota; class Clostridia; order Oscillospirales; family Ruminococcaceae; genus Anaerofilum; species Anaerofilum faecale. Next base: position 42,883 of record NZ_NFJT01000001.1, read on the forward strand.
ATTTCATCATCTCCCGCATCCGTGCCGAGGTCTCGGCGCTGATGACCTGCCGCTTCACCTGCGGCTCGATGCGCTGGCTGATGGCGCCGTTCTCGTCCAGCACCGCGCTCACCAGATACGGCTGCATCAGCTTCCCGCCGTTCACCACCGCCGAGACGGCGGTGATCATCTGCAGGGGCGTGATCTTGCTGCTCTGGCCGAAGCTGCAGCTGGCCAGCTCCACCGGGCCCATCCGGTCGGCGGTGTAGTGCTCGCTCTTTTTGGGCTCGGCGGGCAGGTCCACGCCGGTGGCCTCGGCCAGCCCGAACGCCTGGAAATACTGGTAGAACCGGTCGGCTCCCAGCGCCGCGCCGATCTGGATGAAGCTGGGATTGCAGGAGTGCATCAGCGCGTCGGCGATGTTCTGCGCGCCGTGCACCCGTCCGTTGGCGCACCGGAACCGCGTTCCCGCCACATTGATCGACCCGCGGCAGACAAAGGTGCTGCCGGGGGTGACCGCGCCGCTGTCCAGCGCTGCCGAGGCGGTGATGAGCTTGAACACCGACCCCGGCTCGTACAGGTCGCTCACCGCCTTGTTGCGCCACTGGGCCTGCTGGGCCTGCTGCAGGGCGGCCGCGCGCTCCTCTCCCTGCATCGCGTCGATCTGGGCGCGCAGGGCCTCGTCGGTGATGGTGCGGGGGGAGTTGGGGTCGTAGTCGGGCTTGGTGCTCATCGCCAGCACCGCCCCGGTGTTCACGTCCATCACGATGCCCACCGCGCGCGCACCCACGTTGTACTCCTCCACCGCGCGCGACAGGTGGTTTTCCAGATAGTGCTGGATGGCGGTGTCCACCGTCAGTATAAGGCTGCTGCCGGAGGTGGGGGTGCGCAGCGTTTCGTAGAGGTCGGGCATGGGGTAGCCCCAGGCGTTCTTGGCCGACAGAAGGCTGCCGTTCTCGCCCTTCAGCAGATCGTTGTATTCCAGCTCCAGCCCGGCCACGCCGTCGCCGTCCACGTTCACAAACCCCAGGATGCTGCCGCCCATATCCCCCTCGGGATACACCCGCTTGGTGTCCTCCAGCACGAGGATGCCCTCCACCCCGTTTTCGGCGCACCACAGGTTCACGGCGTCGGCCTTGGCGCGGTCCACCGCGCGCGCGATGAGCTTGTCGTTGCTCTTGCGGTCGTCCAGCTTTTCGCGCACCGACGCTTCGTCCAGTTCCAGGATGTCGGCCAGTGCGGCGGCGGTGGCGGCCACCTTGTCGTCCGCGATCTCGCGCGGGGAGGCGCGGATGGTCCAGGCGCTCACCGACACCGCCAGCGGGTTCATGTTCGCGTCGTAGATGCCGCCGCGCGGGGCGTTCACCGTGATGCCGCGCAGCTGCTGGCCGGCGGCGTGCCGGGTGTAGAAGTCGCTGTCGATGAACTGGATATAGAACAGCCGCGCCGTCAGCGTGCCGAAGCACACCAGTCCGAACACGCCGCCCACCACCGCGATGCGCCGCCGGATCTTGCGGCCCACCGCCGCCCCCAGATCGCTCAGCATGTTTTGCATCCGCTCCTTTCGCGCTTCTTGTTCCCCAAAGGATATGCCGCCGCAGCGCAAAAAAAGAACGCCCGCCTGCCGAAATAGCAAGTGAGCGCGGATACCCTATAAAGCTCATGTTCAAAAATAGCGCAGAATAAAAAATTTTGTCGGGATTCACGGGCGTGTACCGGGAATTCCGACACCTTGACAGAAAAAGCACCTGATTTTGTGTGCGAAGTGCGCAAAATCAGGTGCTTTTTTGCCGGAAAAGGGTAGGACGGTCGCGCAAGCGATGAACAGACCCGTGGGCTGTTCAAGGCGCGGGCCGGTTTGCGGAGCAAATTCCGTTTTTCGTTATGAAACGGAAAGGCCCTTGGGGGAAACCAATAAGCATCCCGCGCGCTTTGCGCGTGTGGTGCGTTTGGTGTCCCCCAGAAGGCGACAGCCTTCGCCCGCCTGCCGGGCGGCAGACGGGCGGAGAGACGGCGGGGATCATTCTTCCCAGATGGGATGTTTCAGCATCCAGCGGCCGAACTCGTCTTTATAGAAGATGTCGCGGTTGTAGAACTTGTCCATGATGGCCCAGAACTCGGTCTCGGTGTAGCCGCAGAACTCGCAGAAATCGCGCACGCACAGCGGGTCCAGCGCGCCGTCCCGCTCCTTGATCAGGGGGATGGCCTCCTCGCGGGTCATCATGCCGTAGCGGATATAGCGGGCGGTGTAGTCGGTGGCGGCGGCGTGGCCGAACTTGGGATACTTCAGCCAGGAGTGCACCAGATACGCGCGGGAATCGATCTGGTCGAAGTTCTCGGCGTGATGGCGGCGGTCCCACTCGTGGGTCAGGTCGTGGAAGCCGTGCTCCTTGGCCACCATGTAGTTCTTGTAGCTGTTCCAGGGCAGGAAATAGCTCAGGTAGAAGGGGTCCAGCTTGGCCAGATCCTCCTTGCTGGGCGCCTCGGTGAGGCACAGGTCGTTCTCGGTGACGCCGTAGCTCAGCAGCTCCTCCTTGGGGAAGCCCACCGCCACGCCGTTTTCGATCTGGCCGCGGGCGGAGTAGGTCTCCTCGTCGGCGTTGCCGCCGTACTCAAAGCTCACGTTCTCGCCGTAGCACAGGAAGGGGGTGTTGAATTTCAGCGCCATCTGCAGCGGGAAGGTGTAGATCATGCGGTCCACATACCAGGTGGGCTTGCCGTATTTCTCAAAGAAAGCGCGCATCAGGGTTTTCTGGGCCTTGATGTTGGGCTTGCAGGTGATGATGGTGCAGCCAAAGGCCTCGCTGATGTTTTTCAGGTTGTGCTTGCCGGCCTCGGTCATGGGGAAGTTGTCCTCCACCGAGAACAGGATGGGGTTCATCTTCATGACCTCTTTCAGGATATACACCTGAAAATGGCTGTCCTTGCCGCCCGACACCGCCACCGCGCAGTCGTAGCCGCCGGGACCGTTCATGCCGCGGTATTTGTCGCACATGGCCTCAAATTCCTTCCAGCGGGCGTTCCAGTCCACCTGGCTGCGGTGTTCGTAGTGACGGCAGGCGCTGCATACGCCCTCGGCATCGAAGGTGATGCCGGGCCGGGTGTCCGGCATGGTGCATTTCTTGCAGTATTTCATTGCAATTCCCTCCTTGCAGGATGATCGGTGCAGAAGACGGGGCGCGGCCCCGCAACAATAGCAGTATACCACAAAGCCCCCGGTCAATCCACCCCCGCACGGCAAAAAAACGCAAAAACGGCCGGGCAGCAAAGGCCCGGCCGGTATCTTGTCGAAGCAGTGTCTTGCAGAGAGGTGTGTGCCGAACGCCTTCCCCGGACAGGGGAAGGTGCCCCGGAACGGGGCGGATGAGGTCGAGGCCGCAAAGCAGCGCCCGCGCTTTCCCACAGCGAGGCGAAGCGGGACAGCCTCCCCCTCCTCAGTCCCCTTCGGGGACAGCTTCCCCCCTGGGGGGAAGCCTTTGAAAAAACCAGCGGTGCTGCGTTTGATCAAACGCCTTCCCCGGACAGGGGAAGGTGCCCCGGAACGGGCCGGTCACGTTTCGGCGAACCACACCCGGCAGCGCACAAGCAGCGCCGCGCCCAGCACCAGCGCCTGCACGCCGATGCCCGCGATGGTGGCCAGCGCCGCGCCGTAGACGTCAAAGGCGCGGATGAGCGGCGCGCTCACCGCCAGTGCGGCGGCAAGGCCGGCCAGATTGCCGGCAATCAGCCCCTTCATGTGGCGGGCGATGGTGAGCAGATGGCACAGCACGGTGGCCAGAACGGTCAGCAGGGTGGCCACCACCAGCGGCTGCAGCAGCGGCGCGTAGCCGAGGATCTCCGGGGTGCTGGGATACAGGAGGGAAAGCCCCCATTTTCCCAGCAGCGCGGCGCCCGCAGCCCCCACGGCCCACAGCGCCGCCAGCAGCCCCGCCAGCCAGCGCAGCGCGCGGTAGTAGGCGGCTCTCTCGCGGCCGGCCCACATCCGAGCAAAGGCGGTGATGAAGGGGACGAACAGGTAGATCACCGTCACCTGCAGCACCATCACCGGCAGGAACACGTTGGCAAAATAGTTCAGCTGCACGCTGCCCAGGATGCGCTCGCAGTAGTAGCGGGGGACCGAACCGATGGAGGTGTTCAGGAAGGAGTAGGCGGCCAGCGGCAGACACTCGGCCAGCAGCGGCCACACCCCGGCGGCGCCCTGCGCGGAAAAATCCGCCCGGCGGCGCGCCAGCGGGATGTCCACCGCCAGCACATACCCGGCGTTCAGCACCACCAGCAGCGCCAGCATGGCGATCAGGCTGTGGGTGGCCAGCAGCCCGCCCACCACACAGGCCGCGGTGAGCAGGCCGCGGGCGCCGAAGCTGATGCCCACGATGTCCATCCGCTCGGCCTTCTGCAAAAAGCCGTGCCACACGTCCGACCAGCTCTCCACCAGCCGGTAGAGGGTGAACAGCGCGATCACCCACCGCTGTTCGGCGGTGTAGCTGTTCACAAAGGCGAAGGCCATGCAGCCCACGAACGCCGCCGACACTGTGATATAGCGGCTGTGCAGATAGGTGCGGTCGGAATATTTGCCCGACAGGTCGGACACCTGGAAGGTGCGCATGCCGTAGCTGGCGGCCGAAAGCGCCACGTTGGCGATGGTCATGGCGGTGGCCAAAAGGCCGTTGGCCTCCACCCCCGCCAGCGCCACCACCAGCAGGTTGACCGACGCCTGGCACACATAGAACAAAAGGCTGCCCGCCGTGTTGAAGATCAGGTTCTTTTTCAGCTGGGTCATTTTGCACCTCGCTCTACAAAGGGACGGATGCGGTCCTCCATCCGGCGCACCTCATCGGGGGAGATGTACGCCTTTTCCACATATCCGTAGATGCGCTGTGCAAAATCGGCCAGCGGCTTGCAGAAGAAAAACACCTTCTCCGGCTTCCACTTCAGCCGGAACAGCCCGTGCACCCCCAGCAGCGCAAAGTATTTCAGCCAGTTGAAGTGCGGGCGGAAGGGGGGAGCAAATGGGTCGTCCCGCGGCTCCTCCCGCAGCACCTGCTCCAGCAGGTCGGCCATGCGCAGATAGGCGGGGGTGCCGCTCTTGTCGAAGTAGCCCTCGATCACGTCGGACGGGATGGGGAAGGGGGCGTCTTTGTCCTGCGCCGCCGCGGCAAAGCCGTCGTAGTCGGTCACACAGCGGGCGTTTTTGTAGATGACCGGGTCGAACTGGTGCTCGATGGGCGCCGGGCGCAGCACATGGCAGCTCTTGCCGGCAAAATACACCTCCGCGATGGCGGTGCTCATCCAGATGAAGATCTGGTCGGCGGCGGTGATCCACTGTTTTACACTGTCTGCGAAGATGATGTGGAAATTCGGCCGCCGCGCCGCCAGCTCCTCCAGCTGTTTGCACTTCCACTCGCTGGGATGGCGGCGGTAGACCAACTGCTCGTCGGGGTGCTCGGCCAGGTACCGGTCGAACCATTCCAGCGTCTTTTCCATCGACACCCGGTTGGTGTGGGCAAAGCCGGTGAAATCCTCGCCCGCCATCGCGGACAGCTCCTTCACCTCCTGCTCGGTCATGCTGGCATAGCCGAAGCTGGAGATGTAGAGGAGCAGTTTTTTGTCCGGGTCCAGCCCGTATGTCTCGCACAGGGCCTTTTTGCTCAGAAAATACCCCTCGAATTCCGGGCGCAGGAAATCCATCATCACCGCGCCGGTGACGGGGCAGTTTTTTTCGTCCATCCCGTGCGCGACCAGCCGCTGCCGGGTCAGGCGTCCCCAGCAGGTCTGCACGCAGCGCTTGGCGTTGCCGTTGAAATTGAACCAGTCGCCCTCCTCCTGGGTGTCGCTCAGCATCTGCTCCCAGTGCAGGTTCACCACCTTTTTGCAGCGCCCCACGTTGTTGTAGACGTGGCTGTTGATGGCCTCGTCGTCGTACATGCAGCTGGACACCAGCACCTTGGGTTTGTTCCAGGTGCGGTAGGCCAGCTTTTTGCGGTCCAGCAGCTGCTGGATGGCCACCGTGTAGCCGCGCCGCTCCAGCTCCAGCTTGAGCAGCAGGATGCTCTCGTATTCCCGCACCACATGCTCGTACAGGATCAGAAAATCCAGACCCATCCTTGTCTCCTCCTTAGGTCAGCTGCCCGAACAGCAGGCTGGTGAAATCCGGCAGACCGTATTCGGTGTCCAGGTGGAACCCGTCGAAGAACTGCCGGTCGTCGTCGTATTCCGGGCGGCTGGTCCACTCATAGTCCAGCACCGCGAAGCCGCCCGCTTCGGCCGCCGCAAACAGCCGCGGCAGCACCTCGTCCTGCATCCGGCCGGTGATGCCCAGCGGCGTGCACACCTCGTCCAGCACGTTGTCGGCCATCGGCGGCAGCACCACCGTCACCTCCACGCCCTGCTCCTCGCACCGGGCGGCAAATTCCAAAAGGCGGCTGAACTGCTCCTCGTTCAGCTGCCATCCCTCGCACACCGGGTAGATGGTGGCGGGATAAACGGCCAGCCTGGTGTGCAGCGGGTAGACGGTGCCGTCGGCGCCGGTGTAGTCGGCGGGATACTGCCAGTCGCCGGTCTCGTGCTCCACCTGCGCCTCGGCCCAGCTGTCGTCGGTCTCGCCCGCAAGGCGCTGCCGCGCCCAGACGGTCCAGTTGGTGAAGGAGGTGAGGGTGTTCACGTTGTATTCCAGATTCAGCAGATACGCCGCCGGATTGCGCAGCGTGTCCTGCAGAGCGCTCATGCGGTCGGTGTCGTAGCTCTCGTTCAGGGTGTAGAAGCTCAGCCCGATCACCAGCTCTTTCAGCTGGGGCTGCCGCTCCAGCGCGTATTCGGCCAGGTCCAGCGTCTCCCGCAGCGACGCCCCGCCGAAGGCGAGGTTCTGCCACTGTTTGCCGCTGGCGGTTTCCGCCAGCTCCATGTCGAAATGCGCCAGACGGCTGTCGCCCAGCACAAGACAGGTGCCGGGGCCGGCGTCGAAGGCGCGCACCCGCGCGATGGGGGCGGTGGAGGCGGCGCCGCTGCGCAGCCCGAAGTAGTTGTTCGGCTCAAAGGCCGCGAAGAAGGCGATGTACAGCACCAGCGGGATGGCCAGCAGCGCCAGCTTTTTTGCGATCTGTTTCACGTTGGCCCTCCTTTAGAAATTGGCGTAGGCAAAGCCGGGGGCGTTCAGGCCGCCGCTCTGCATGACAAGGCCGATCAGGATGACGATCACCAGCGCGTAGTACACGCACCAGCGCACCCTGGGCGAGAGCGATGCCAGCATCTGCTCGGCCGGGCGGTTCTTGCAGGCAAAATTGCGCCGCCAGTCCAGCCAGAACGCCAGCGCCAGCGTCAGCGCGATGAACACCAGCCAGCCCGCCGCCATCACCGGCTTTGCGTAGAATCCCGCCTGCACGTCGGCCAGCCACTCGCCGGCAAAGCGGGCGGGGGAGAGCCCCTGCACCATGCCGGCGAGATAGGCAAAGCCGTCCTGCACGGTGAACAGCTTGCCGTCGGCGCCGCTGCCCATCTTGAAAAACACCAGGCTCAGCGTCCACAGCGCGAATACCGCCGCACGCTTGGCCCACACTGTGTGGGCAGGCGCTTTCTTTTTGGGCTTGCCCAGCTTCTGGTGCAGCAGCTCCTCGCCCACCCGGTAGACGGCCTGCAAAATGCCCCACACCACAAAGGGCAGGGTGCTGCCGTGCCAGAAGCCGGACAGGAAGAACACCACCGCCACGCTGGAGATCATGGGGGGCTTGGTCACCTTTTTGCCGATGATGGGCAGGCGGCTGGTCCAGCGCCCCCACACCAGCGGCATGAACAGATAGTCCTGCAGCCAGCTGGACAGCGAGATGTGCCACCGGCTCCAGAAGCCGGAGAAGTTGGTGGAGAAATAGGGGGTCTTGAAGTTTTCGGGCAGGCGGATGCCCAGCAGCAGTCCCGACGCCCGCGCCATCTCGGAATAGCCGGAAAAGTCGAAGTAGAGCACCAGAGAATACCCGGCCGCCGCCGCCAGCAGCGACAGGCCGCCGTGGGTGGAATAGCCGGCAAACACCTGGTCCACATACATGGCCAGCACGTCGCTCACCGCCACCTTCTTGAACAGGCCCAGCGCAAACAGGCGCAGGGCGTCCACCGTGCGGGATACGTCGAAGGAACGCGGGTTTTTCAGCTGGGGCAGCACCTCGCCGCCCCGGCAGATGGGGCCGGAGGAGATGGTGGCGAAAAATCCGGTGAACACCGCGAAGTGCAACAGGTTCGTCTCGGCCGGGATGTCCCCGCGCGACACGTCCACCAGATAGCTGATGGCCGCGAAGGAGTAAAAGCTGATGCCCAGCGGGAAGCACAGGCTGCCGATATCCGGCCCGAACAGCACCGGCAGCACCGCGTTCGTGTACTTGAACACCGCCAGAAGCAGAAGGCACCCGCCCACGCCCAGCCACAGAAGGGCCTTTTTGCGGCGGCTGCGGGGCAGCGCGCGGCCGATGAAAAACACGCCCAGCGTCACGGCGGCCAGCGCGGCCAGCGGCACCCACCACTGGGGGCCGTCCGGCAGCGAGCTGCCCAGGAAAACAAGGCTTGCCAGCGCCAGCACGGCGTTCTGGCAGCGGCGGGGGAATAGGTAATAGCACAGCGCCGTGACCGGCAGCAGCGCGAAGTATCCAAGCGAGGAAAGGCTCATGCCCGATGCTCCTTTTCGTTTCATTCAGTCTTTGTGTGCTCAACCTTATTATTATAGAAGATTTTGTGCGCCGTGTAAACCTTTCCCGCCCAAAATCGGCCGCCCGGCCGCCGGGGAAAAACCGGCGCTTTGGTTGAAATTTGGCGGTGTTTATATTATACTGTATAATACGAATGTCAAACGATGCGCATTTTGGCCGATCCCGCGCCATTCGCGTCCGAAGGGAGAAGATTCAATGGCAAACACTGTGCTTGTGACCGGCGCCGACGGCTTCATCGGCAGCCACCTGACCGAAGAGCTTGTAAAGCGCGGCGAAAAGGTGAAAGCTTTCTGTTATTACAACTCGTTCGGGACCTGGGGCTGGCTGGACACTCTGCCCCCCGAGATCAAAAACGAGATCGAGGTATTCATGGGCGACATCCGCGACCCCAACGGTGTGCGCACCGCGATGGAGGGGCAGGACATCGTCTACCACCTGGCCGCCCTCATCGCCATCCCCTTCAGCTACCACAGCCCCGACAGCTATGTGGACACCAACATCAAGGGCACCCTGAACGTGCTGAACGCGGCGCGGCAGGTGGGCACAAAGCGGCTGCTGGTCACCTCCACCAGCGAGGTGTACGGCACTGCGCAGTATGTTCCCATCGACGAGCACCATCCCTACCAGGGCCAGAGCCCCTATTCCGCCACCAAGATCGGCGCCGACCGCCTGGCCGAGAGCTTCTGGCGCAGCTTCGGCCTGCCGGTGACCATCGTGCGTCCCTTCAACACCTACGGCCCGCGCCAGAGCGCCCGCGCCGTGATCCCCACCATCATCACCCAGCTGCTGGCCGGCAGGACCGAGATCCATCTGGGCAGCCTCACCCCCACCCGCGACTTCAACTATGTCAAGGACACCGCCAACGGCTTCATCACCATCGCGGGGTGTGAGCAGGCGATCGGCCAGGAGCTGAACATCGCCACCCAGCGCGAGATCAGCATCGGCCAGCTGGCCGAGGAGCTGATCCGCCAGATCAACCCGAACGCCCGCATCACCACCGATGCCGAGCGCCTGCGCCCCGAAAAGAGCGAGGTGAACCGTCTGCTGGGCAGCGCCGAGAAGCTGCGCGCCCTCACCGGCTGGGAACCGCAGTATACCTTCGAGCAGGGCCTGGCCGAGACCATCGAGTGGATCAGCCGCAACATGGACCGCTACAAGGTGGATCTGTATAACCTGTGAGGCGCGCCATGAAACACGCCTTGCCCTCCTTCAAACGTCTGTTCTCCCTGCCTGCCGCCCGCTGGGCGGCGGGCTATCTTGCGTTGCAGGCCTGTATGGTGGCGCTGGTGTACTACTGGCGCGTGTTCTACGGCTGGGGCGGCTCCGCCTTCAAAATGACGGCGCTGTGCTGCCTGGCGGCCACCGGCGTGTTCGCGGCGGTGTGGCTGATCTGCACCTTTGCCAAGACCTTCGCCTCCCGCACCGCCTGGGTGGTGCTGCTGTGCGGGGCGTTCTTCTGCTTTGCGAACCCGCCCCTGCAGTCGCCCGACGAGGTGGTGCACTACCAGCGCAGCTATGCCATCAGCATGGGCCGGTTCGATTTCGACTACGAGCGCGGCTATCCCGCCGACGTGAACGCCCTGCTGGAGAGCTTCCCCGGCGCCTGGACCAACGCCATCACCTCCTACTGGGCCAGCGAGGACCCGGTCACCGGGGACGTGGTGGACGCGGGGAGCAGCGCGAACTATCCCATCAAGGTGCGGGGCGGCCACCGCGAGTGGATCGGCCTGCAATTTGAGGAATACCAGAAGCTGAAGACCCAGAACATCGACAACTGGCGCGAGCCGGTGATGTTCCAGATCCTGCCCTTCCTGCCGCAGGCGGCGGGCATGGCGGCGGGGCGTCTGTTCGGCCTGGGGGCGCTGAGCTGCCTGTATGCCGGGCGGCTGGCGAACCTCGCGGTCTACGCCGCGCTGTGCTGGCTGGCGCTGCGCAACTGCAAGCGGTATCAGCCGCTGTTCGCGGCGGTGATGCTGCTGCCGCTGAGCCTGTATCTGGCCGCCTCGCTGAGCTACGACGCGATGCTGCTGGGTCTGTACTACCTCACGGCCAGCTACTACTGCGCCGACGAGATCCGGACAAAGGATCTCGCGGTGTTCCTGGCGGCCTTTGTGCTGATGAACGCGGTGAAGCCGTGGATCAGCCTGCTGTGGCTGGCGCTGCCGCTGGTGCTGCCCAGAAAGGCGTGGAAAACGAAGGTGCGCAAGTGGCAGCTGGCAGTCGTGGCGCTGGCCGCCGCGCTGGCGGCCACCTTGCTCGTGGAATGGTACGGCCGCGCGATGCGCTTCAACTACCCCGAGATCGGGCGCATGCTGGGCAGCGATGTGAACGGCGGGCAGCAGCTTGCCTTTGTGCTGTCCAATATCCCGCGCACCATCATGGTATTTGTCGGCACGCTGTATGAAAACTGCCTGTTTTTGGGCCAGCTGGGCACCTTTGGCATGCTGGACCTGGAGCTGCCGCTGGTGCAGCTGCTGTCGGTGCTGGTGCTGTGCCTGGGCACGGCGCTGTCGGTGCACGAGAAAAGCAGTCTCACCCCCCGTTCGGCCATCGGGCTGGGGGCGCTGGCGGTCTGCTATATGGGCGGCGTGATGGGCGCGCTCTACATCACCTACACCCCCGTGGGCATGGCGCGGGTGCTGGGATTGCAGGCGCGGTATTTCCTGCCGTCGTTCCTGATGCTGTTCGTGCTGCTGGCCGCGCTGCTGAGCCATGTGCTGGAGCCGCGTCTGGCGGTGGGCGGCCAAAAGGCCGGACGCCTGGCGCTGTGGGCCGGCGGCGGGACGGCGCTGCTCAGCGCGGTGCTGCTGGCACAGCACTATTTCATCGGCCCGGCCTATATGATGCCCTGACCCGATTTTACCAGAAAGGATGGATTGCCGTATGCTCACCGTTTTGGCGATGCTGCTGACCCTGTGCGCCGTGGCGTGCTGGTCGATGCTGCTGGCGCAGCGCACCGGATGCGATGCCGGAACTGCTCCGGTGGTGGTGCTGTGCGGCGGCGCGCTGGCCGTCACGGCGGCCGGTATGCTGGGCGCGCTGGCTTTGGGCGCGGCGGCAGTGTATCTGGGCGCGGCAGTCTGCGCCGTGCTGGCGCTGCGCAGAGAGGGCAAAGCCGCCCTTTGCCGCCTGTACAGCCCGGCCTTTCTGTTTTTCCTCGCGGGAGCGGTGTTTTTCATCGTGCTGTTCGCGGTGCGCCGGCCGATGCTCTACCAGTGGGACGAGTTCACCTTCTGGGGCAGCGCGGCGCGCGCTGTCTGCGTGCACAACGAGCTGTACACCACCGCCCCCAGCAACATGATCACCCGCGCCTATCCGCCGGTGCTGCCGGTGACGGTGTACCTGTTCCAGTGGATCGTGCCCGGCTTTTCCGAGTGGGCTGCCTACGCGGCCTACGACATCTTCGCCCTGGCCGGGATGGCGGCGGTGGCGGCGGGCCTTTCCCGCCGGCGCTGGCCGGCCGGCGTGCTGACGCTGGCGTCCTGTGCGCTGCTGCCGCTCTTTTTCGAGGTGGGCGCCTCCACCGGCGCGGCCTCGAGCGTATACCTGAACCTCCAGTCCGACCTGCAGCTGGGATGCCTGTTTGCGGCGGCGCTGGGGATCTATTTCACCGCAAAGCCCTCCACCGGCAGCCTGGCGCGGGTGCTGGTGGTGATCCTGGCGCTGTCGATGACCAAGGACATGGGCTTCGCGCTGGGGCTGATCGCCGCCGGGCTGATCTTCCTCGACCTCCTCTTCCAGGGCAAAGCCCGCCCGCGCCTGTTCGGGTGCGGGAGCGTCGGCGGCCCGGCGATCTTCTTCGGCCTGTCGGCCATCGTCTCGGTGGCGGGCTGGGCCGGGTGGTCGGCCTATGTGGGGCTGGTCACCTGGGAGAACCGGTTCGACCTCGCGGGCGCGGGCGACACCCAGCGCCTCACCCCCCTCTCGATGCTGGGCGTGGGGCTGCGGGAGCTGCTGGGCATCGGCCGCACGCAGGAATTTTCCGATCTCGCCGCCTCGATGAACCGCGCCTTCTTCAGCCGCCCGGTCTGCCTGCTGGGCGGCGGCGCGGTGGTGGCGGTGCTGGTGCTGGCACTGCTGGCGGCGGCCTTCGCGCTGGGCGACAGGGCCCACCGCCGCCGGGTGGCGGTGTTCGCCGTGGGCAGCCTGGCGGCCTTCGCGGCCTACTGGGTGTTCCACCTGTTCCTGTACCTGTATGTCTTTGACCCCTCCGAGGGCCTTGTGCTCAAGGATTACGCCCGCTACTTCCTGCCCTTCTATCTGGGCTGGCTGCTGGGGGCGGCGGCGCTGCTGCTGGGCGCCGGGAAAGACCGCGCCGTCGGCTTTGCGGCGGCGGCGCTGCTGGCGGTGGTGGGCGGCAGCGTGCTCTGGCGCGGCCAGACGGTGAACAACTTCGCCACCTACTCCAACACCTTCTACGGCGAGCGGCTGGAGGTGCAGTCCCGCGCCGAGACGGTCAACGCAGTCACCGCGCCCGACGACGTGATCTACCCGGTCTGCCAGGGCAGCGACGGCACCCGCTGGTACTACTACAGCTATGAGCTGGAGGCCAGTCTGGCCCGGATGTACGGCGGCGGCAGCGGCACCGAACAGGACCCCTTCCTGCCCACCACCGCCTGCACCCTTACCGACGCCGCGTCGCTGGGGGCACAGCAGTACGAGGTGGTCACCGAGCAGCAGGACCTCGCCGCCTACCTGAAGGAGTGCGGGGCCACCGTGCTGCTGCTGGACGTGACCGACGAATATGTGGCCCAGCTGCTGGAGCCGTATGCCGCAGCCCCGCTGCCCGACCTGACGCTGGATGTGCCGTCGCTGTGGCGGATCGAATGGCAGGACGGCGAAATGCGGCTTCGCCCGCTGGAACAGGAGGCGCCATGAAACGGATACGTTCCCATCCGCTGCTGGCCGGCTGGCTGGCGGCGATCTTGCTCTGGCTGCTGGTGTGGCTCGGCGGCGGCGTGCAGACCCTGTTCTACCTCTGCCGCGGCCAGGCCGGCACACAGCAGCTCGCCCCGGGCGACTGGGCCCTCTCCTCGCTGGTGGAGACCGAAAACCCGGTCACCGGCGAAGCGGGCTGGCTGGTCTCCACCGACACCGACCCCCGCATGGAATGGACGGGTGAGCGGTATGTGAGTGCCGTCGCCCTCACAATGTCCTCGCTGCGCCCCACCGGCGCGGTGGTGCTGTACTACAAAACGCCGGGCCAGACCGACTATTCGGTGCAGCAGATGGTCTACGCCCAAAAGACTGGCGAGGCCACCTATGAGTTCTCGCTGGGCGGCCAATACGTCACCGCCCTCCGCATCGACCCCGCCAGCAGCGGCGCGGTGTTCCTGAAGCCGGGCACGGCCGTGATCGATCCTCCGGGCAGCTGGCTGCGCCGCCTTGTGCCGAACGGCCTGCAATGGATGGCGCTGCTGGCGGCCGGGCCGGTGCTGGCCGCGCTGTGGCGGCTTGTGGATAACAAAGGGTATAAAACAAAGGAGTAATCCATGCAGTATTTTGACGTTGTCATCAGCTTTGCGGCGCTGGCGCTGCTGTGCCTGTTTCTGGTGCGGCGGTGCGGGCTGCACCCCAGCCTTGCGCCGCTGGCCGCGCTGTGCGGCACCATGCTGTGGTTCTGCGCGGGCGGGATGCTGGGCATCCTCCGCCCGATGGGCTGGGCCTATTTTGTGCTGGCGGCGGGCCTGGGCGTGTGGGGGCTGGCCGGCCTGCGCAGGCAGCGGCGGGACCTTGTCAGCCCGGGGCTGTGCCTGTTTTTCGGGTTGGGCGCGGTGTTCCTGGTCTATCTGGCTGTGCGCCAGCCGGTGGTGTCGGTGTGGGACGAGATGTCCTTCTGGGGCACCGCCGCCAAGATCACCAAGCTGGACGACACCCTCTACACCACCAGCGCCCTGTCCGGCATCTGGGAGTGGACCGCCACCCAGAAGCCGGGGATGATCGTGCTGGGCTACTGGATGCAGTTTTTCGGCGCGGGTTTTGCCGCCTGGAAGCTGTATCTGGCCTACGACCTGCTGCTGTTCGCCTGCTTTGCCGCCATCGTGGGCGCGCTGGAATGGCGCGGCTGGAAGGCGTGGGTGCCGGTGGCGCTGGCGGCCTTCCTGTCGCCCTGGTTTTTCACGGTGTATCAGCGGGAAACCACCCTGCGCCCGGTGTATATGGACTCCTACGGCGACATCCCGGCCGGCGTGCTGGCGGCGGGCGCGGTGGCCTTCTGGCTCTGTCTGCGCCGCAGCGGACGCCGCGGTCTGTGGGGCGTGCCGGTGGTGCTGGCCGCCGCCGCGATGGTGAAGGACAACACCCTGCCCATCGCGCTGATGGCGCTGGGCCTTGTGGCGGCGGATGCGCTGCTGTTCGGCCTGCCGGGCGAGGAGCCGGCCAATAAACCGAAACAATACGCCCGCCGTCTGGGCTTCTGTGTGCTGGCGGCGTCCGGCCCGGCGATCGCGTATGTCAGCTGGAGCCTGCACGCCGCCGCAGCAGTGGCCGCGCGGGCCGCCACCGGCGGCATGGGCAGCACCAGCCTGAGCCTGGGCACCGTGCTGCGGTATGGGTTCGGGACGCTGCTTGCGCCCGGCAGCCTGCCCGCCGGGGTGGCCGACCAGTACGGCGCGAAGTTCGCCCAGGTGGCGGCCGATATGAAGAGCGCCTTTTTCTCGGCCTCGCTCACGATGGCCGGGCCCTGTGTCACCGCGCTGGCGCTGATCGTCTGTGTGTTCGGCGCGGCGGTGCTGTTCGGCCGCCGGGGCAGCCGCCTGCGCGCCGCGGTGCTGGGCGCGTGCACCGTTGCGGGATTTTTCGCCTACTATCTGGTCATCCTGTTCAGCTATGTGTTCATCTTCAAGGATTTCCAGGCCGCCGGTCTCGACAGCTACAACCGCTACATCTACCCCTATCTGCTGTTCGCGTTCCTGGTGGGCCTTGCGCTGCTGGCCGACGCCGCCGACGCGTCCCGCCGGTTCGCCCCCGCAAACGGGGCGGTGCTGGCGCTGAGCGGCGTGATGCTGTGGCGTTTTTCCAGCCTGCTGCTGCCGCAGTTCACGGTGCTGGGATACCCCGAGCCCTACTTTGAGCAGCAGAAGCAGAGCGCCGCGGTGGCCGATGCGGTGATCGCCTCGGTGCCCGAAAACGCCCGCGTGTTCTATGTGTACCAGGGCGACAACGGCGAGCACTGGTTCGCCCAGTCCTACAACCTGCTGCCGGTACTGCTGGATTCCAGCGGCACGGTGGACGAGGAAAAGGGCTGGTCGGGCGGAGGCGGCGGCACCTTTGGCCTGCCCGAGCTTGCCAACGGCGACCTCTACTACCACGCCTATACGGTGGAGCAGCTCTCCTCCTACCTGGCCGAAAGCGGCTGCACCCACATGCTGGTGGAGCAGTCGGACGATATCTTCGCTGAGAGCTACGGCGAGCTGTTCAGCGACGGCCTCGCCGCCGCCGAGGACGGCCCGGCGCTGTATGCGGTGGACGCTTCGGGCGACGCTGCCCGCATGACGCTGGTGGAATGGGAGGTGCAGCTATGAACAAGCTGAAACAGGCCGCGCGCTGGTGCGGGCGGCATCTGGTGCCCACCTGCTATGCGGTGTATCTGGCGGCGGTGCTGGCGGTGGGGCTGTGCGGCTTTGCGGCCGACAGCATCCTGCGCGCCGCCGGCAAATTGCAGACGGTGGAGCTGTCCGCCGCCGATTTTGAACCGGTCAACCTGGCCGAGGAAGGGGACAGCTGGCGCAGCCAGACCGCCGATCCGCAGCTTCTCTACCACGCGGACGGCCGCGTGCTGACGGTGCGCGCAGAGCTGTCCTTCGACGCCGACCAGGGCGAGCTGGACCTCTACTACACCGAGGCCCCCGGCGAGGACTTCGACAAATACCGCCGTGTGTGGGCGGTGCGGCAGGCGGACGGCAGCTACCTCTACAAACTGCCCCGCACCCACATCGACACCCTCCGCCTCGACCCCGGCAGCGCCGAAAATCTGGGCATCACGATCGGCCGCATCTGGCTGAACGAACCGGTGGGTCTTGCGGGCTATTTTGATCTGTCTCTCAACGGCCTGTTCCGTCTGGCGGTGTATCCTGCACTGGCAGCGGCGGCCATGCAATATCTGCTTTCGGTGTGGCGCGACGCCCGCCGCAAAGCCAATGGGAAAGGAAGCTGTTGAACAATGAGCGAAAAAACCTTCATCCCCCTGTCGGTGCCGAATTTCAGCGGCAACGAGAAGGAATATGTCAACGACGCGGTGGTGAGCGAGTGGGTGTCCACCGGCGGAAGCCTTGTGCCCAAATTTGAGCAGGCCATCGCCGATTATGTGGGCATGCCCCGCGCAGTGGCCTGCAACAGCGGCACCTCCGGCCTGCATCTGGCCATGATGATGGCCGGCATCGGCGCCGGCGACGAGGTGCTGGCACCCACCCTCACCTTTATCGCGGCGGTCAACCCCATCCGCTACGCCGGTGCACAGCCCATCTTTATCGGCTGCGACGATACCCTCTGCCTCGACCCCAAGCTGGCCGAGGAATACCTGCAGGCCAATGCCGAGCTCAAGGACGGCCGCTGTGTCAGCCGCGTGACCGGCGCGCACATCAAGGCCATCGTGGTGGTGCATGTGTTCGGCAACCTGGCCGACATGGAGGCGATCATGGACCTGGCCGCCCGCTGGCACCTGATCGTGATCGAGGACGCCACCGAGGCGCTGGGCAGCTGCTTCACCGCCGGGCGCTATGCCGGCAAATACGCCGGCACCATCGGCGACGTGGGCGTGTACAGCTTCAACGGCAACAAGATTATCACCACCGGCGCGGGCGGCATGGTGGTGTCCAACCACGACGACTGGGCCGAGCACGCAAAGCACCTGTCCACCCAGGCCAAAGCCGACGAGCTGCACTTCGTGCACGACGAGGTGGGCTACAACTACCGCCTGACCAATCTGCAGGCGGCGCTGGGTCTGGCCCAGCTGGAGCAGCTGGAGGGCTTCATCGCCTACAAGAACGAGATGTACGAGTTCTACCGCGAGCGGCTGGACGGCAAGCACAACTACCGCATCCTGCCCTTCCGGGACGGCACCCGCAGCAACCGCTGGTTCTACAGCCTGTTTGTGGAGGACGCCCATCCGCTGCACCGCGACGAGATCATCCGCCGCCTGTCGGCCGAGAAGATCCAGACCCGCCCCATCTGGGCGCTCATTCAGGACCAGGCCGACTACCCCCAAAACCAGCACTACGGCACCGGCCTCGCCCGGCACTATCTGGGCCATATCGTCAACCTGCCCTGCTCCACGAACCTCTCCAAAGAGGACGCACAGCGGGTGGTGGATGTGCTGCTGAGCCTGTAAAAACCGCGCATTGACGCAAAAAAGGAGGCTGTGTATGAGCCTTGTGAAGATCGAGGATATCCTGCTTGTCCCCGGCGCCAGCGTGCTGGACGCGATGGCCCAGCTGGACAGGACCGGCCTGGGCGTGCTGTTCGACGCCCCGGACGGCGTGCTGGCGGGCGTGCTCACCGACGGGGATCTGCGCCGGTATATCCTGGCCGGAGGACGCCTGGAAAGCCCCGCCGCCGAGGCGGTGAACCGCAGCCCCCGCAGCCTGCCGATGGAGCAGCGCGGGCAGGCACGCCAGATGATGCTGGACTGCACCATCAAGGCGCTGCCGCTGCTGGACAAGACCGGCCGCATCCAGGACGTGCTGTTTGCCGACGGCCTCGACATCGACACCCGCAAGCGGGCGAGCCTGCCGGTGGTGATGATGGCGGGCGGCCTGGGCACCCGGCTGTACCCCTACACCAAGATCCTGCCCAAACCCCTGATCCCGGTGGGCGAGCTGCCCATCGCCGAGCACATCATCCACCGCTTCCAGGACGTGGGCTGCAGCCGGTTCTATCTGGTTGTGAACTATAAAAAGAACATGATAAAGTCCTATTTCAACGATCTGGAAAAGGACTACACCGTCGAGTACGCCGACGAGGACACCCCGCTGGGCACCGGCGGCGGCCTGCGCCTGCTGAAAGACCAGCTGCACGAGACCTTCTTCCTCACCAACTGCGACATTTTGATCGACGCGGATTTCGGAGACGTCTACGACTTCCATCGCCGGCAGGGCAACAAGATCACGATGGTGTGCGCGGTGAAGCACTTCACCATCCCCTACGGGGTGGTGGAGCTGGCGGACGACGGCCAGGTCCGCGCGATGCAGGAAAAGCCGGAGATGAATTTTCTCACCAACACCGGCGTCTATGTGGTGGAGCCGGAGGTCATCGGCCTGATCCAGCCCGACACCCCCACCCCCTTCACCGACCTGATCGAAGCGGTGCGCAGGGAGGGCGGGCGCGTAGGCGTCTACCCGGTGAGCGAACAGAGCTGGATGGACATGGGGCAGCTGGAGGAGCTGGACAACATGCGCCGCCGTCTGGAGCAGAGCTGAAAAAAGCTCTGGTTTCCCCAAAACGGCAAGCCTTCCCCTGGCAGGGGAAGGTGGCGCGGAGCGCCGGATGAGGTCGAAGCCATCCTCTTTGCGCGGGCCTGTGAAAACCGACAGCTTTCCCCTCATCCGTCGCCATGCGGCGACAGCTTCCCCCCAGGGGGAAGCCGGGCGGTACCACAAGCCTTCCCCTGGCAGGGGAAGGTGGCGCGGAGCGCCGGATGAGGTCGAAGCCGTCCTCTTTGCGCGAAGCCTGCGGAAGCGAAACCCTTCCCCGCATCCGCCGCCGTCCCGTTCCCCCACAAAATCCCCCGCAGGAAAGGAGCGTTTTGCATGAGCATTCTCATCATCGCCGAGGCCGGCGTGAACCACAACGGCAGCCTGGAACTGGCGATGCAGATGGCGCTGGCCGCCAAACAGGCCGGCGCCGACATCGTGAAATACCAGACGGCGGTGCCGGAGCTGGTGATCTCCAGATTTGCCGAAAAGGCCGAGTACCAGAAACAGCAGACCGGCGAGGCGGAAAGCCAGCTGGAAATGGTGAAAAAGATCCATTTCGGCTTTGCCGAGCACCGCAAACTGAAGGAATATTGCGATTCCATCGGCATTCTGTATCTGTCCACCCCGTTCGACCTGCCCAGCATCGAGTTCCTCGAGAGCATGGACCCGCCCTTTTATAAGGTGCCGTCGGGCGAGATCACCAACCTGCCGTATCTGGAGGCCATCGCCGCGCTGAAAAAGCCGGTGATCCTGTCCACCGGCATGTGCGAGATGGAGGAGGTGCAGGCCGCGCTGCGGGTGCTGCGGGAGGGCGGCTGCCCCAAGGTCACCCTGCTGCACTGCAACACCGAATACCCCACCCCCTACGCCGACGCCAACCTGCGCGCGATGGAGGACCTGCGCCGCCAGACCGGCTGCCCGGTGGGCTATTCCGACCACACGCTGGGCATCGAGTGCGACATCGCCGCCGCCGCGCTGGGGGCCGAGGTGATCGAAAAGCACTTCACGCTGGACAAGACGATGGAAGGCCCCGACCACCGCGCCAGCCTCGAGCCGGACGAACTGGCCGCCATGATCCGCGCGGTGCGCAACGTCGAGGCGGCGCTGGGCACCGGCGAGAAGCATGTCAGCGCCAGCGAGGGCAAGAACCGTCCCATCGCCCGCAAGAGCATCGTGGCCGCCCGCCCCATCCGGAAGGGCGAGGTGTTCACCGCCGAAAACCTCACCACAAAGCGTCCCGGCGACGGCGTCAGCCCGATGCGCTGGCATGAGGTGCTGGGCAAAACCGCCGCGCGCGATTTCGCCGAGGACGAAAAGATCGAACTGTAACGCATTGAAAGGAGGGCCGTTTATGCAAAAACGAATCGCTGTCATCACCGGTACACGCGCCGAATACGGCCTTTTGCACCGGGTATTTCTGGAGCTGCAAAAGCAGCCGTCGCTCTCCCCCGAGCTGGTGGTCACCGGGGCGCACCTCGCGCCGGAATACGGCGAGACGGTGCGGGAGATCGAGGCGGACGGCCTGCCGATCAGCGCGCGCCTGCCCATCCTGAAATTCGGCAGCGGGCAGGTGGCCACCGCCCACACCGCCGCCTATGCGATGGAGCAGTTCACCGGCCTGTTCAGCGGCCACCGTCCCGACGCCGTGCTGGTGCTGGGCGACCGGTACGAGATCTTCGCGGCGGCTTCGGCGGCTGCGATGCTGGGCATCCCGGTCATCCACATCAGCGGCGGAGACGTCACGCTGGGCGCGGCCGACGACTGGTACCGCCACTGCATCACCAAGATGGCCAGCCTGCATTTCCCCTCCTGCGCCGAATACGCCCGCCGGCTCGTCCGCATGGGCGAGGACCCCGCCCGGGTGCACAACGTGGGGGGTCTGGGCGACGAGAACATCCGCAAGATGCCCCGCATGCCGCTGGAGGAGATCGCCGAAAGCATCGGCTTTTCGCTGGACGCACCCTATGCGCTGGTCACCTTCCACCCCGAAACGGCAGGCGCCGCCAGCCCCCTGGCCCAGATGGAGCAGCTGCTGGCCGCGATGGAACAGATGCAAAATATGCGCTGGATCATCACCAAGGCCAACGCCGACGCGGGCGGCGAGGGGCTCAACGCCCGTCTGGAGCGCTGGTGTGAGGGGCGCGAAAACGCCATTCTGGTGGCAAGCCTCGGCGTGAAACGCTACCTCTCCGCGATGGAAAAAGCCGCGATGGTGGTGGGCAATTCGTCCTCCGGCGTGGTGGAGACCCCCACCTTTGGGGTGCCCGCCGTCAACATCGGGCAGCGGCAGGCCGGGCGCATCCTGTGCGGCAACGTCCTCTGCTGCCCCGCCGAGGAAAGCGCCATCCTCGCCGCGATGCAGAAGGCGGTCAGCCCGGAGTTCACCGCCGCCGCGCATCGCACCGTCAGCCCCTACAACGGCGGCGACACCGCCTGCCGCATCGCCGCCATCACCGCCAAAGCGCTGGAGGACCCCGCGTTCGCCGCACCCAAGGGATTCTACGACGGCCCGGTGCCGGACAGCCTGTAAACAAAAAGGAAGGATGCAAGCCATGAACATTTTGATCGTCGGCCTGGGCAGCATGGGCAAACGCCGCGCCCGGCTTCTGAAAGGCATCGACCCGTCCATCACCGTCTGCGGCGTGGACAACACCGAGTTCCGCCGCGCCGAGGCCGCGGGGCAGGGCATCACCGCCTACGCCTCCATCCAGGACGCGCTGGACGCCGAGACCATCGACGCCGCGCTGGTCTGCACCGCGCCGCTGACCCACGCGGTCATCATCAAACAACTGCTGGGCGCCGGTCTGCCGGTGTTCACCGAGCTGAATCTGGTGGGCGACGGCTACGAGGAGCTGATGGCGCTGGCCAGGGAAAAGGGCCTGCCGCTGTTTTTGTCCTCCACCATGCTCTACCGCGCCGAGACCCAGTACATCCGCCGCGAGGTGGAGGCGTTCGGCCGTCCGGTGAACTATATCTACCACATCGGCCAGTACCTGCCCGACTGGCACCCCTGGGAGAACTACCGCAACTTCTTTGTGAAAAACCCCCGCACCGGCGGCGTGCGGGAGATCTTCGGCATCGAGCTGCCCTGGCTGCTGGACGCCTTCGGTCCGGTCGCTTCGATGCACGTCGAAAAGGACCGCATCAGCCGGCTGGAGATCGAGTACGACGACAGCGTCTTTGTCACCCTGCGCCACCAGAACGGCGTGAAGGGCCTGCTGGCGGTGGACGTGGTGAGCCCCAAAGCGGTGCGCAACTTTGAGGTGTTCGGCGAAGGGCTGCACCTGTTCTGGGAGGGCAATCCCAAAGCGCTCTTCCGCTACGACGCCGAGACCAAAGAGAAGGTCCCGGTGGACACCTACGGCTCCTTCGAGCACGACCCCCGCTATTCCGACAACATCGTCGAAAACGCCTATGTGGACGAGCTGTCCAACTTCCTGGGCGTGCTGAAGGGCGCCGAGCAGCCGCGGTACAGCTTTGAAAAGGACCTGGCGGCCATCGCCCTGATGGACGCCATCGAGGAGGCATGATATGCGCGCGCTGTTTGTGGGCCTGGGCAGCATCGGCACCCGGCATCTGAAAAACCTCACCGCGCTGTGCGCACAGAAGGGCATCCCGCTTGAAGCCGAGGCGCTGCGCTCCTCCGCGCGCCAGCTGCCCCCGGAGACCGCCGCCCTTCTTTCTGCCCAGCACACCGCCCTGCCCGAGACCGGGCGCTGGGACGCGGCCTTCATCACCAATCCCACCCATCTGCACGCCGCCGCGCTGGAAGAGCTGCGCGGGCGGGCAGACACCTTCTTCATCGAAAAGCCCATCTTTGAATCCACCGGCTACGACCTGGCCGCGCTGGGCCTTGCCGGGAAAAAAGCCTATGTGGCCGCGCCGATGCGGTGGTGCGGGGCGTTTCTGGCCCTGAAAGAGGAGATGAAGGGGCTGCACCCGTATTCCGCGCGCGTGATCTGTTCGTCCTATCTGCCCGACTGGCGCCCCGGCGTCGACTACCGCACCGTCTACTCGGCCCACCGTGATATGGGGGGCGGCGTCACCATCGACCTCATCCACGAGTGGGACTATCTGGTGGACCTGTTCGGGGCGCCGCTGGAGACCTATAATTTCAAGGGCACCTACTCCCATCTGGAGATCGACTCGGACGACATCAGCATCTACATCGCGCGCTGGCCGAAGATGCTGGGCGAGGTGCATCTCGACTACTTCGGCCGGGAATACCGCCGCAGCATCGAGCTGTTCTGCCAGGACGGCACCCTCACGGCCGATTTCGGGGCCGGGCGGGTGATTTGTGCGGACGGCCGCTGCATCGACTGCGCCGAGCCGGTGAACCGCCGCTATGAGCGGGAGATGGAATATTTTGTGGACTATGCGCTGCACGGGGAAGGGGAGAGCGTCAACCCGCCCGCCGAGGCGCTGAAGGTATTGAAACTTACGTTGGGGGAATCACTGTGAAACGCTTGCTCATCACCATTTGCGGCCGCGCCGGCAGCAAAGGCTTCAAAAACAAAAATCTCAAGACCTTCTGCGACAAGCCTCTGGTCTACTATACGCTGGCCGCCGCCTGCCTGTTCAAGAGCCGCCGGCCCGACGTGGCGGTGGACATCTGCCTGAACACCGATTCCGAGCTGCTGGTGGAGATCGTCAAGGCCAAATACCCGGAGGTCACCTACATCCCGCGCGAGGCGGCCCTGTGCGGCGACACGGTGCCCAAGATGGCGGTGTTCCAGCACAGCCTGCGCGAGATGGAGCGCAAGACCGGCAGGACCTACGACTACCTGATGGACCTGGATATCACCAGCCCGCTGCGCACCGCGCAGGACGTGGAGAACGCCTTCGACACAAAGGATGCGCGCAGGGACCTGGACCTGGTGTTCAGCGTCACCGAGGCGCGCCGCAACCCCTATTTCAATATGGTCAAGGCCGTGGGCGACCACGTGGAAAAGGTGATCGCCAGCCCCTTCACCGCCCGCCAGCAGGCGCCTGCCATCTTCGACCTCAACGCCAGCATCTACGTCTTTCGCCGCGATTTTCTGGCCAACAACCGCACCGGCATCCTGTGGGACGGCAAGATCGGCGTTTCCAAAATGCTGGACACCGGCATTTTGGACATCGACTCGGAGGAGGACTTCCGCCTGATGGAGGTCATCGCCCGCTATCTCTACGATTCCAACCCGGACTTCGCCGCCGTGCGGGCGGCCATCCGCGGCTGAACAAAGGAGGGCTGCGCCATGACCGTGCAGCAGATGCAGCTGAAGATCGAGCAATACCTCACCTGCGCCGACCGCCGCCTGCTGGACAGCTTCCCGCTGCCGGGCGGGCGGGCGCGGCTGTTCGTGGCCAATCCCCAGAGCTACCTGTGCAACTACGCGGTGGTCACCGAATGGCTGGACGCCGACGAGACCATCGAGGCCGCCGAGGAGGAATTTGCGGGGCGGGGGATCTCGCCCTGCCGGTTCTACGGCGCGCCGGACAGCGTGGACCTGGAGGCGCTGCGCCCGGCCTTTCTGCGCCACGGGTATGCCGTGCGCACGATGTACGAGGTGGAGACGATGGCCTTTGAGGGGCCGATCCCGCCCGCGCCCGTCTGCGAAGGCGAGATGCGCTGGGTGGAGGATCGCCTGGACGAGGACCAGCGCCGCTTTGTGACGGAGCACCCCCACGGCGGCGAGTACAGCCTGAAATATCTGGCGCGCGTGCTGCGCCTGCGGGCGGGCAAGATCCTGTTCGCCTACCGGGACGGCCTGCCCACCGCCGGCCTTTTGTATCTGCCGCGGGGCGACACGGTGATGATCACCGACGAATACACCCCGCTGGACTACCGTCCCGGCGGGCTTGGCACCGCGATGATCGCCCAGGCGGTGCAGCTGTTCGGCAGGCAGGGGATGCAGCTTTTGTTCCTGCAGGCCTCCAGCCCGGACGGCAAGCGCTTCTGCCGGGAATGCGGCTTCGTGCCGGTGCCCATCGCGCCGGTGTGGTGGGCGGTGAAGGGCGGTCTGCCCGATTGGATGACGGGAGGAAAGGACAGTTGAACGACCCCACACAGATCCTGGATGTGACCATGCAGGCGGGAGAGCTGCTGCTGAAAAACGGGGCCGAGGTGTTCCGCGTGCAGCAGACGATGGAGATCATGGCGCGCGCCTACGGCGCCGAGGACTACCACGTCTATGTGCTCACCAACGGCATCTTTGCCACGCTGGGCACGCAGGCGGCCAAGCTGCAGAACGTGCCGGTGGCCGGCACCCACCTGGGCCGGGTGGACGCGGTGAACAGCCTTTCGCGCCGCATCGCGGCCGGGCAGGTGGCGCTGAAAGAGGCCTCTGCCGAGCTGCGCCGCATCGAGGCCATCCCGCCGGTGCGCATGCCGGTGCAGGTGGCGGCCTGCGGCTTCGGCGCGGCCTTTTTCGCGCTGATCTTCGGCGGCGGATGGGCGGACTTCGCCTGTGCCTTCGCGGCCGGCGTGCTGCTGCAGCTGTTTTTGTGGCAGGCCGAGGCCCACAATCTCAACAAGATCATCACCCGCCTGCTGGGCGCGGCGCTGGTCACGGCGGTGGGCGGCATCGGGGTGGCGCTGGGCATCGGACAGGATCTCGACAAGATCATCATCGGCAGCATCATGCCGCTGACGCCCGGCATCGCCCTCACGATGGCCATCCGCGATTTTTTCAATTCCGACTATCTCTCGGGCACCATCCGCCTGATGGACGCGCTCATCATCGGGCTGTCCATCGCCTGCGGGGTGGGCGCGGTGCTCACCTTTGCGCAGTACGGTCTGGGGGTGAGTTTGTGAACGCAGGGGAGTTTTTCTATCAGCTGTTCGTGTCCTTCTGCGGCACGCTGGCCTTTGCGATTTTGTTCCACGTCCCGCCCCGGCAATACCTGGCCTGCGGCCTCACCGGCGCGGCCGGATGGGTGGTGTACACCCTGATGATGCAGGCGCAGCCGTCGGTGGTGGTGGCCAGCCTGGTGGCGGTGCTGCCGCTCACGGCGCTGGCGCGGCTCTTCTCCACCCGCCGCAAAGCCCCCATCACCCTGTTTCTGCTGTGCGGCATCTTCCCGCTGGTGCCGGGCGCCGGCATTTATTACACCGCGTATTATTTCATCATGGGAGACGCGGCCGCCGCCGGCTTCAAGGGCGCCGAGACCGTCAAGGTGGCCGGCGCGCTGGCGCTGGGGATGGTGGCGGTGCTGGCGCTGCCCAGCCGCCTGTTCCAGCCCATCCTGCGCCGCCGCTGACCCGGTATATGTTGTCCGGCCTCTGCGCCCCCCGCGCGAGGCCGGGCATTTTTGCGTTTTGCGCACCCTTTTGGCAAAAACGCATATCCTGTGGTATCAAAACGGTGAAACGGGGGATGGAAATGGAATATCTGCGTATCCGCGGCGGACGCGCCCTGCAGGGCAGCGTGACGATACCCGGCGCAAAAAACAGTCTGCTGCCCATCATGGCGGCGTCGGTGCTGTGCGAAAAGCCGGTCACCCTCTACAACCTGCCCGACCTGTCCGACCTGCACACCTCGCTGGACATCCTGCGCGGCATCGGCTGGGGGGCCGAGTACATCGACGGCCGGGTGGACCTGTTCCCGGCCAGCCGCCTGCGGGCGCGGGTGCCCAAGCGGGCGGCGGGGGCGATGCGGTCGTCGGTGTTTTACCTGGCGCCGCTGCTGCACCGGGCAAAGCGGGTGGAGCTGCCCGCCACCGGAGGCTGCCGGCTGGGCGCGCGGCCCATCGACATCCATCTGGAGGGGCTGGTGAAGATGGGCGCGATCGCCCGCACCGAGAACGACCTGCTCATCCTGGAAGCGCCCGGCGGGCTGCACGGCACCCGGTTCGCGCTGCGGTATCCCAGCGTGGGCGCCACCGAGACGCTGATGATGGCGGCGGTGCTGGCAAAGGGCCGCACCTGCCTGTCCGGCGCGGCCTGCGAGCCGGAAATCGAGGATCTGGCCCGCTTTCTGAACAGCTGCGGCGCGCGGATCACCGGCGCGGGAAGCCCCCGCATCTGCATCACCGGCGTCGAGCGGCTGGAAGGGGCGCGCCACACCGTCATCCCGGACCGCATCGTGGCCGCCACCATCATAGCTGCGGTGGCGGCGGCGGGCGGCAGCGCGGTGCTGCGCGAGGTGTGCCCCGAGCATCTGGAGGGGGTGTGCACGGTGTTCCGGCGGATGGGCATGAAGATCGCCCGGCTGGACCTCACCACCCTCTCGGTGCGGATGGATGGCCGCCCCCGCGCGCAGGCAAAGCTGGAGACCGGGCCGTATCCCGCCTTCCCCACCGACGCCGCCCCCCTTGCGGCGGCAGCGCTCCTGAAAGCGGACGGCCGCAGCCTGATCTGCGACCATGTGTTTGAGAACCGGTTTGCCTGTGCGGGCGGGTTTGCCCAGCTGGGCGCGCGCGCCAGCCGGCAGGGGCGATGCGCGCGGATCTGGGGCGTGCCGCACTACCCGGGCGGGCAGGCGCTGGCGCAGGACCTGCGCGGCGGAGCGGCCCTGGTGTGCGCGGCGCTGGCGGCGGACGGCGAGAGCCGCATCGGCGGATTGTGCTATCTGCGCAGGGGATATGCGGGCTTGGAAGAGATGCTTTCGGGGCTTGGCGCGGACATTTGTCTACGCGAGGAGTAAAATAATTCCAGCGAAATTTGTCGAAAGCTGAAAATTGTTTCCGGCGGCGTTCCAGCCCCTTGCAATTGGCCGGAAAATCTGTTACCCTTATATCTATACCATATGTTATTGCGCCCATTTTTCTATTTTGATAGGGCCTTTTGCCCGCAAGATGGTTCAGGAATAAAAAACAGCAGTATAGGGGGAATTCCAAGTGGCTTTTACTCTGGACGAAGAGATGACCAATATTACCAATATCAAGGTGATCGGCGTGGGCGGCGGCGGCGGCAACGCCGTGAACCGCATGGTGGAGAGCGGTATGCGCGGCATCGAGTTCATCGCCATGAACACCGACCAGCAGGTCCTGTTCAACTCGAAGGCCACGCTGAAGGTACAGCTGGGCGCCAAGCTCACCAAGGGCCGCGGCGCCGGCGCCGACCCCGAGATCGGCCAGCGCAGCGCCGAGGAGAGCCGCGACGAGGTGGCCAACGCGCTGCGCGGGGCACAGATGGTGTTCATCACCGCCGGCATGGGCGGCGGCACCGGCACCGGCGCGGCCCCCGTGGTGGCCGAGGTGGCCAAGGATATGGGCATCCTGACGGTGGGCATCGTCACCAAGCCGTTCGCCTTTGAAGGGCGCCGCAAGATGGCGCTGGCCGAGCAGGGCATCAACGGCCTGCTGGAGCGGGTGGACAGCCTGATCGTCATCCCCAACGAGCGCCTGAAGCTCATCAGCCAGGAGAAGATCACGCTGGCCAACGCCTTCGAGGCGGCCGACAACGTGCTGCGCCAGGGCGTGGAGAGCATCTCCGAGCTGATCAACGTGCCCGCCTTCATCAACCTCGACTTCTCCGACGTGCGCAGCATCATGAAGGACATGGGCTATGCCCACATGGGCGTCGGCTCCGCCAAGGGCGCCGGCAAGGCCGAGAACGCCGCCAAGGCCGCCATCTCCAGCCCGCTGCTGGAGACCACCATCGCCGGTGCGCGCGGCGTCATCATCAACATCACCTCCTCGCCCGACATCGGCCTGGAGGACGTGGAGCAGGCCGCCAGCCTGATCACCAACGCGGCGCACCCCGATGCGAACATCATCTGGGGCACCGCCTTTGACGAAAAGCTCAGCGACGAAATGCGCATCACGGTGGTGGCCACCGGCTTCGAGCATCCGGCCAATCCCGCCCGCGCCGCCGCCAAGATGCCCGGCTTCGGCCAGATGCCGGTCACCTTCCACGAGGATCCCCTGCGTTCGCAGCAGCCGCAGCAGCCCGAGGCACAGCCCCAGCAGCCTGCCGAGCAGCCGCCCGAACCGCAGCAGCCCCAGCAGTCCCAGCCCCAGCCGCAGACCCAGACCGTGGGGCTGGACGACACCAAGAACGATCCGTTCGACGACAAGAGCCTGGCGGAGCTGATCCGGATGCTGAACAACCGCTGAAATCTCGCGGGCCTTGTCCCGCGCATGTCCCCTGGCTGTGCCGCAGACCGGCATGGCCGGGGTATTTTGTAAACCATCCAAACAGAGAGGCGGGATCTTGTGGCGGATACATCGAAAGAAAAGGTAGGGTTCGGCACCTCGATGCTGGGCTTTAACAAACAGGAAGTGCTGGAGTACATCGACCGGCTCAGCGCCCGCGCGCGGGAGGCCGAGCAGCAGCATGTCCAGCAGACCGAGCTGCTGCAGAGCACGGTGGAAAGCCTGCAGAGCGAGAACAGCCGCGCCCTGGACGAGCTGCGCAAAAGCGTGATGGCCCTGCGCGACGAGCGCCAGCGCGCGCAGAAGGCGCAGGAACAGATGCAGGCGCTGCAGGCCCAGGTGGAGGAAGAGCGCAAAGCCAGCGGCGATTTCAAAAACCGCCTGTTCGACCGCGAGCAGGAGGTGGTGGTGCTGCGCCGTGAAAACACCCAGCTCAACCAGGCGCTCGCCTTCAAGACCGCCGAGATGGACCAGCTGCGCCAGCAGTGCGACGCGCGCTGCCGGCAGGCCGAGCAGGAGCTGGAAGAGGCCCGCGCCCAGGCAGCCGACATCCTGGAAAAAGCGCGCGCCCAGGCCCAGGAGCTGCAGCAGTCCACCCGCGCCCAGCTGCCGCGCGCTGCCGCCGGGCAGGAGAAGGAGCAGCCGCAGGCGCTGGAGACGATGGCCAAAATCGAGGAGCGCCTGAAAGAAGCGCAGGCCCAGCTGGATGCCGCCGCGGCCCAGCTGCGCCGTTCGGCCAAACTGGCCGCCGGTGTGCTCGGCGATGCCCGCAGCGACCTGCACAGCCTGGAGCGCGAGCTGGCCCGGTCGGCGGCGCCCCGCGCGGCGCGTCCCTCGTCCGGCTGTGCCCTGGCCGACCGCCTGCTGGAAAAGGTCAACCGGATGCTGGAGCAAAAGCCGGCATCCGCCTGCACCAAAGGATAAAACAACGGCGTTTTCTGCCTGTGCGCAGAAAACGCCGTTTTACTTTTTCGTTCGGTTGTCAGCGGCGGGGTACGCTGCTGGTCCCCTTCTCATACAGATAGGTGGCCTCCAGATCCGCGATGTGCAATTTCACCGCCAGCGGATAGGCGTCGTAGGCCGCGCTGATGGCAAAGCTGCCGCCGCGCGCCGCGTCGTCGAAGCCGCCCATGTGCCAGCGGATGGCCACCGCCTCGGCGGTGCGCAGCTTCATGAACCGCTCGATCAGGAACACGCTCTTCTCGCCGTGCCCGTAGGGGAAGGCGTCCTCCACCTGATAGAAGGGCACCTTTTCCCACTGTCCGGTGGCGTCGTTCTTCACGTTGCGGGTGGACACCTTGTAGAAATTCGCCTTGCACAGGTCGTGCAGCAGCGCGCAGATGGTGTAGCTCTCCAGATTTTCCCCTTCGGTGTAGAAGTGGTCCACCAGCACGTGGTACACGTTCAGGCTGTGCTGCACCAGCCCGCCTTCACAGGCGCAGTGGAACCGGCTGGAGGCCGGCGCACGGAAAAAATCGGTGGTGTCCAGCCAGTCCAGCAGCTTGTCGGCGCCGGGCCGGTTCACCTGCTGGCGGAACAGCGCCAGAAATTCCTCCCGATGCTCCATCTCACAGCTCCATCTCTTCCAGCACGCCCTTCAGCACGGCCAGCTCGTCGGCGGTGAGGCTGATGCCCTTGCCCATCTTGCTGCCGTCGGGGGACCAGTCGCGGATGTCGTACTTGGGCTCGCGCTCGTTCCAGCTGACCATGTTCAGCTGGCGCTCCCAGCCGTTCGGGGCCTGGGACAGCACGGCGATGCGTTCGGTGATCTCATATTTGAATT
Organism: Anaerofilum sp. An201; assembly: GCF_002160015.1. Lineage (GTDB taxonomy): Bacteria > Bacillota > Clostridia > Oscillospirales > Ruminococcaceae > Anaerofilum > Anaerofilum faecale. The sequence goes on from NZ_NFJT01000001.1 coordinate 73,824, forward strand.
CTGCCATAGGTTGCAATCGTCCTTTCGTTTACAGGTTCTTCCAACATTCTACTGTATAACAGGTTCGATTGCAAGGGCTTTTTGTCCGGCCCTGGGCGTCAGTGGGGAAAATCCGCCTTGCTGCGCGCTTTGCTGGCCACTGTTTCGTCGCTCTCGCGCCAGCCCTCCAGGCAGGCGTCGCCCTCCTGCTGGCTGTAGCCCAGCGCGGGCTTCATCTCCTCGCCGGCCACCGCCTCAAAATTCGCCTGTGCCTGTGCCAGCGCGTTCAGCGTGTGGGGAGACGTGTTCTTTTTCATACCGATTCCCTCCTTGCAGCAGGCTTTCCGCCTGTTTATGATACAGTATATCCATCCGCAGTGCATCTCATGCATCCACATTCGGAGGAGGCGTTTTTATCATGGAAATGATTCTGATCCGTCACGGAGAACCCGACTACTCTCCCTGCGAAAAGCGAGGCTTTATCGGCCAGGGACACGACCTCGCGCCCCTCACGCCGCAGGGGGTGGCCCAGGCCCGCGCGGTTGCCGAGAGCCCTCTGCTGGAGGGGGCGGAGCTGCTGGTGTCCTCGCCGTACACCCGCGCCATGCAGACGGCCTCGGAGATCAGCCGTGTGACCGGCCTTGCCATCCAGGTGGAGCTGGACCTGCGCGAGCTTGCCACCGACCTGAAATTCCGCTGCCGCACGCGGGAGGAGGTGCGCCGCCTGCACCAGGAATTCATGGACTGTCACGGCGAGTACCCCCCCGGCGAGACCCGCCGCTGGGAGACGGTGAGCCAGCTGTCGGCGCGCGTGCTGCCGGTGCTGCAAAAGTATTTGGCATACAGCAAGATCATCGTGGTCACCCACGGCGGCGTGATCCGGCGGTTTGTGCCCCAGGGAAAGATCCTCTACTGCCACCCCTACCCGATCCAGATCACCGAGCCTGTCACCTGCCACGGATGGGTGTGAAAGGCAGACGCCCAAGGCTTCCCCCGAGCCTTCCGAAAAAGCCCTTTTGGGCAGCTCTGTGCGTGCGGGACAGCTTCGACCTCATCCGCCCTCCTGCGGAGGGCACCTTCCCCTGCGAGGGGAAGGCATTCGGTACCATTGGCTTCCCCCAAACCCCGCCTAAGAAGATTTTTCCGGCAAGCGAACAAGCAAAAAGGACGGGCCTTCCCGCACAGGGAAAGCCCGTCCTTTTCTGCACCCTTATCAACAGTTTTCAGCCCGCCAGATCCAGCAGGCGCCGCATCTGTGCGGTGCGCTGGGTGCGGGTGGCGTCGGCACGGCTGTCCAGCGGACCGCGCAGCCGGCAGCCTTCCATCCAGCCGGCATAGAAGGCATAATGTACATGCATCGACAGATGATCCTCGAACGCCTCCATGTAATCCTCCAGCGCCTCGCCCTGCAGCTGGGCCTCGGCCTGGCGCATCATATGTCGTGCGGCGCAAAACTCCGCCGTGCGGCAGGCGGACAGCCCGCTGAACGCGGTGCACACCGCCTGTGACGTCAGTCCCTGTGCCATGCCGTCAGCCCATGCCTGGCGGATCGCTGCCTGATAGGCGGCGGCACTTCCGCGGCGCAGCTGATCCAGCGCGTCGTCGGTTCCGGCGATGCCTGCCATCCGCGCGCCTGCCTGCTGCAGTGCAGTCCAGGTGCGGCTCCACAGGCCGTTATACGGCTTTTGCGCCATGCTGCGCAGCAGGGATGGGAGTTCGTGCGTGCAGAACGCATTCCAATCGTACGGCTGACAAGTCTTTTCCATGTTTGATCCTCTTTTCTGTACATCGGTGTGGTGAAACGTCTCTTACAGCCTCTACTCTACCACACTCCGATGGGACCTTTTTGTCGAAGTGTGCCGGGGCACAGAAAAAGACGGGACTTTTTCTATCTTTGTGCACTTTGCGCCAGAACAAAGGGCCAAACGGTCACTTCTTACGGGAACCGATCTCAATCCGGCCCAATCTGCCGGGCGGGGTCGGAGCAAGAAAAAATCCCCCGATCCTGTACGGGACCGGGGGAAACGGGGCGATCTCTCGCCGCTCGCTTATTTCACTTCGGGCAGGCTGGCAGCCGCGGCGCTCTGGCCCACGCGGCGGGTCTTTTCGTCCGGAGCTTCGGGACGGAAGGCGATCTCGGGATACTCCTCGTCCATCACCTTGCTGGCAACTTCCATGATGATGTCGCCGCCCTTGCCGCTCATCACACGGCCCATCATCTGGACGTGCTTGATGTCGTAGAACTTGGCGTACAGGGCCAGGGTGTGGCCCAGGTAGACGCCGATGCTCTCATACACCTTGATGGCGCGCTCGTCGTTCTCGGCCATCAGGGCCTGCACTTCCTTCAGCTTCTCGGCGGGGGAAGCGCCCGTCAGCTCGATGCCGGCGCGGGGAGCCAGCTTGATCACGCTGTCCTGGCTGAAATACTTCACGCCGCAGCCGATGTCGCCGCTCCACTCGTCCTCCATGGCCTCGGGCTGGCAGTCCACCGGGGCAAACGCCAGCTCGTTCAGCCAGCCGCAGATGTTGCCGTCGCCGTCCACATAGCCCACGGCCTCGCTGGTGCCCATGGCGATGCCCATGATGCCGTTCTCGCCCAGACCCATCGCGCCGGCCAGAGCGGACACGTCGCCGTCGTTGGCCACGACCACGGGGATCTCATAGCCCAGGGTGTCGCCCAGCGCCTTGGCAGCGCGGGTGTAGATGTTCTTGACCTTCTTGTCGAAGTCCTCTTTGCCCACCTTGATGAACAGGCTGGCCACCATACACTTGTTGTCGATGTACACGCCGGCGGAGGAGATGCCGATGCCGTCCACATGGCCGCCCTTCTCCAGGATCTTGGCGGCGGCGGTGTGGAAGGCGGCCAGGATGCCCTGGTAGTGGTAGTCGGGATCGCTGATGGTCTTGGGGAACCACACGACTTCCTCGCTGTATACCGGCTCGCCGTCGATCACGGCGCTCACCTTGCGGTCGGAACCGCCGGCGTCGAAGCCGATGCGCCCGCCGTTGGTGTGGCGGCCGATGCTCTCGGCGCGGTGCACCGCGGTGGGCTTCTGGTCGTAGGGCAGGCTCTCCACCACGAACTCGGTCTCATACACCTGCTCCATGAAGCCCTTGTCGAAGGCGCGGCTGCCGGTCTCGCTGTAGGCGGCCTTCACGCTGGCGGCCACGGTGTCGTCGCCGCAGATGCTCACCTTGAAGCCGCCCCAGCTCCACAGCAGGAACTTCACCAGGCGGTCCACATAGTAGGCGTCGGCCTCGGCCATCTCGGGGGTGGCGTAGATCTTGGTCTCCCAGGTGCCCACCTGGCCGCCGCTGCGCTCCACCGCGATGCAGATGGGCTTAGTGGCGCCGGCTTCGTAGCTCTTGAAGAACAGGCCCAGGGGGATAAAGCCCTCGTCCAGCACGGGCAGGTTCTTCACGGGGATCTCCACATTCAGAAATTTCATGGGGATACATCCTTTCTCTTTTTTCGCTTTGCGGGCGGCGCGGGCTGCACCGGCCCTGTACTGCTTTCATTGTATCATAAACCCATGCGTAAAACAGCACAAAGACGTGCGCGTTTTTTGCACAATAAGACGAAAATGGTTGTGGACGTTTGAATAAATGCGGCTTTTCTCTTTACCGTTTGTACAAAACAGGATATAATGAAACCAGCAACAACGATTGTGCAAAGGAAGGGAAAACAAGATGGGCTATGTTCCAACCGAGCTTGTCTGCCCGCTGCGCATCCAGCAGGTGGTGTCGGTGCATTATTTTGAATATTCCAGCAACTACGCCTTCGTGGGCGAGCAGCACGATTTCTGGGAGTTCGTCTATGTGGACAAGGGCGAGATCGTGGTCACGGCCGACAAGCGCGAGTTCGTGCTGAAAAAGGGCGAGATCGCCTTCCACAAGCCCGGTGAGTTCCACAGCCTGCGGGCCAACGGTGTGGTGGCGCCCAACCTGGTGATCGCCAGCTTTTTCTGCGAAAGTCCGGCCATGCAGGCGTTTGAAGGCAAGGTGTGCCGCGCGGGAGACCGCGCCCGCGAGCTGATGGGGCGGCTGATCCGGGAAGCGGGCGACGCCTTCTCCACCCCGCTGGACGACCCGCTGCTCCAGCAGCTGGAACGGCGGGAGGACGCCCCCTTTGCAGCCGAGCAGATGGTGGGCATCGCGCTGGAATGGCTGCTGATCGAGCTGGTGCGCAGCGACGGCGTCCCGGCGCCCGAAAAGCCCTCCAGCCTCATCCGCGAAAAGAGCCAGACCGAGTTCATCGAAAAGGTGCAGGCCTATCTGGAAGCGAATGTCAGCAACCGGCTGACACTGGGCGACATCTGCCGCGACAATCTGGTGGGCCGCAGCTATCTGCAAAAGATCTTCCGCGAAAAGACGGGCGGCGGCGCGATGGAATATTTCGGCACCCTGAAGATCAAAAAGGCCAAGGAGATGATCCGCGAGGGCAGCCACAATTTCACCGAGATCGCGGCGGCGCTGGGCTACAACTCCATCCACTATTTTTCCCGCCATTTCAAGAAGGTCACCGGCATGACCCCCTCGGAATACGCCTCGTCGGTCAAGGTGCTTGCACAAAAGAACGGGGCCGGACGCTAAAAAACACAATTGTGCAAACCAAACCGCCAAAAGTCTATTGTGCAAGCCCATCGGCGGCGATACAATAAAGGTAACAGCCCGGCCCCGAGAGCCGGAAAAATATGAAACAAAAACAGGAGAGTGAACGCAATGTCTATTTTGGTAAGCGGCGGCGCCGGTTATATCGGCAGCCACACCTGCGTAGAACTGCTGGCCGCCGGCTATGACATCGTTGTGGCCGACAACTACTACAACTCCTGCCCCGAGGCCCTGCGCCGTGTGCGCGAGATCTCCGGCAAGGACTTCCGCTTCGTGGAGGCCGACATGGCCAACCCCGCCGATGTAGAGAAGGTGTTCAGCGAAAACCCCGACATCGAGGCCGTGATCCACTTCGCCGCCTATAAGGCCGTGGGCGAGAGCGTTGCCAAGCCCCTGGAGTACTACACCAACAACCTGACCAGCACCCTGGTGGTTCTGGCTGCGATGCGCCGTCATGGAGTGCACAACTTCGTGTTCTCCTCCTCCGCCACCGTATACGGCGACCCCGCCACGGTGCCCATCACCGAGGACTTCCCCGTGGGCGGCGACCGCACCACCAACCCCTACGGCACCAGCAAGGCCATGAACGAGCAGATCCTGAAGGACTGCTGCAAAGCGGACCCCGAGCTGAACGTTGCCCTGCTGCGCTACTTCAACCCGATCGGCGCCCACAAGAGCGGCATGATCGGCGAGGACCCCAACGGCATCCCCAACAACCTGGTCCCCTACATCGCCAAGGTTGCCGTGGGCAAGCTGGAGAAGGTCCATGTGTTCGGCAACGACTATCCCACTCCGGACGGCACCGGCGTGCGCGACTACATCCATGTGGTTGACCTGGCCCGCGGCCATGTGGCTGCCATCAAGAAGCTGGCCACCAAGCCCGGCCTGTTCATCTGCAACCTGGGCACCGGCCACGGCTACAGCGTGCTGGACGTCATCAAGGCCTACAGCAAGGCCTGCGGCAAGGAGCTGCCCTATGTGATCGACCCGCGCCGCCCCGGCGACATCGCCGAGTGCTACGCCGACCCCGCCAAGGCCAAGAACGAGCTGGGCTGGGAGGCCGAGTACGGCATCGACGAGATGTGCGCCGACAGCTGGAGATGGCAGAGCCAGAACCCGGACGGCTACAAGACCGCCCAGTGATCCGTTTCCGGCGGTTCCCTCCCAAGGCTTTCCCCGGGGATGGCCTTCGGCAGGCATAACTTTCGGTAAGAAGATTTTTTCGGCAAACTGCGCCGTCCTTTCTGCGAAGGGCGGCGCAGATTTTCGATTGCGGCCGGTTTTGCGCAGCCGGGAAGGCTTCGACCTCATCCGCCGCCTGTCGGCGGCACCTTCCCCTGCCAGGGGAAGGCTTTCGATGGGGGGGGGAGCACCGGCGGTTTTCGCCAAAGGCTTCCCCCTGGGGGGAAGCTGTCACGCAAAGCGTGACGGATGAGGGGAAAGCCTCCGGCGCGCACGATCCCCCGCAAGAACACGTTTTCCACAAACTGCGCCGCCCTCTGTGCAAAGGGCGGCGTTTCTGCAAAAGGAGACAGGATATGATCCAGGAGTTTTGCCCGCGGCAGCTGGACGATGTGATGCGGCTGTGGCTGGAAGGAAACCTGCAGGCCCACCCGTTTGTGCCCGCGAGCTATTGGCGGCAAAACGCAGACGCCGTGCGCGCCGCGATCCCCCAGGCACGGGTCTGGGTATGGGTAGAACAGGACGGGGTCGTCGGCGGCTTTCTCGGCCTGCAGGACGGGTACATCGCCGGCCTCTTTGTGGAGCGGCGCCTGCAGGGCAGGGGAGTGGGCACCCGGCTGCTGCGGCATGTGCAGTCGCTTTCCGATACCCTGTCGCTGGACGTATACGCCGCCAACCGGCGCGCGGTGGAGTTCTACCGCGCACAGGGCTTTGCGGTGTCCTTCAGCCGCATCGACCCCCAAATCGGCCGGCGGGAATACCGCATGTGCTGGACGGCCGGCCAATAAAAACAGCCGCCGCGCGCACAGGGCGGTGTTTCCCTGCACGCGCGGCGGCTATGTAGTTTGCAAAAAGGGGGCAGCCGAAGTCAGCGGGGCGCGCCGTCCTCGCTGTCGGCCGTGTGCGCCTCGGCGTTTCCCAGCCGCTCCAGCAGCCGCCGTGCGCCCCAGCAGCCGTACAGCAGCCCGGCGCCGGCGCCGATCAGCACCAGCCCCAGCAGCCGCGCCGCCTGCTTTATGCCCCAGAACGGGCTGAACAGCAGCAGCGCGCCCGCCGCGATATACACCAGGCTTCCGGCCAGATGGGTCTTCCAGGGGAGCTCCAGCCGGCGTTTCTGCAGCGCTGCACGCATCCGCAGAACGCCCAGCACCATCGCCCAGGTGCCGCCGCAGATCCCCAAAAACGCGATGCTCACATTCCGGTTCAGCAAAAACACCAGACCCACCATCAGGGTCACGGCGCCGGACAGCCAGCCGAATCCCGGCAGCGAGCCGAGCGTCCGCTGCGTCCAGAAAAAGGCCAGCTGCACGCCGCCCGCCAGCAGCAGGCCGATGCCCAGCGCCACCGGCAGCAGCGCCAGCGCCTTGGCCGGCCACAACAGGATCAGCACGCCGAACACGATCAGGCACACCGCCGACGCCGCCGGCAGCGCCAGCCACCGGGCCAGCGGGCCGTACTCGTCTTTTTTCATCGCGCTCAGGCCGCCGGCTGGGCTCCGTCGGGCGAAACGGGGCTCGCGTTCAGGCTGCCGGTGCAGCTGGTGGTGGAACCGTCGTATGCCACCGACAGCCGGTACCTCGAATTCGTGTCCAGCCCGGTGAAGGTGCCGGTGCCCACCGTGTTGTCGGTGCGGAAATACAGCGTGTCCACCCATTCGGTGCCGGTGTCGGTGCGTTTCCACAGGTTCACGCGGAAGGATTTCAGCATGCTGCCGCCGGCATCGCCCTGCGCCACCACCGTGAGGGTGTCGGAGCCGGGATAGAAATAATCGGTGCTGCGGCTGGAAACCGAGATCTGCGTGAAGGCGGCGCACAGGGTGGAATCCATCATCACGGTCTCCACGCTGTTGCGCCGGCCAACCGGCGAAAAGCCTTCGGGGAAGGTGATGGTCCCGCCGTCGGCCACAAACTCGATCTCCTCCTCGCTGTCGTCAATGCGCTTGAAGGGGCCGCAGCCGGTCAGCAGCGCCGCACACATGGTCAGCGCCAGCGCCAGCGAAACAAGGCGTACAATGCGTTTCATGGGGTCGTCCTCCAATATTACAAAAATAAGAAAATCCGGCGGGAATCCCGCCATTCCTTTGACATTTTGCCCCGGCTCGGTTACAATGGTACTAATCGGAGCAATGTATCCCGTATCTTAGTTATTATAAACCAGAATTGCCCGCGGCACAAGCCGCGCCGAAAAATTCACACACAGGCGGCATTCTTCCGCCCCAACCACACAGAAAGGAACCAAGCAATGGACCCTCTTAAACAGATCCGCTTTGTCAAGCACGGCACCGTCTGCCTGGAAAACGGGGAGGCGGTGGTGTATGTGGACCCGTATGATCTGGACGGCGAGCCGCACGACGCCGACCTCATCATCATCACCCACGCGCATTCGGATCACTTTTCGCCCGTCGACATCGAAAAGATCTGCAAGCCCGACACCTGCTACGCCACCACCGCCGAGGTGGCCGCGCAGCTGGAACGCCATCTGCAGATCGACGACGCCTATATCAGCCACCTCAGCTGCGAGATGCCCGCGCTGTGCTACGAGTTCGGCGTGATGGTGATGCCGGTGGAGGCCGAGAACGTCAACCATCCGCTGGGCTTCGGGTTCGGCGTGATCGTGGAGATGAGCGGCGTGCGGTACTACATGTCCGGCGACACCGACCGCCTGGCCCAGGACGCCGACTGCGACGTGCTGTTCGTGGCCTGCGACGGCATCTATAATATGCCCGACCCGCTGAACCTCGTGCCGCGCCAGATCGAGGCGATGGACGAGCGCCCCGGCCTGGTCGTGCCCTACCACTACGGCCTGTTTGCCGGCACCGAGCAGAACGGCAAACAGCTGGCCAAGGTCCTCAAGGAGCGCGGCTATAAGGTGAAGCTGCTGATCAAATAACGTTCCTGTGCGCCGTCCGCTTTTTTGGCGGGCGGCGCTTTTTTGCGCGTCTGTAAAAGAAAACGCCAAAGCCGCCCGGAATATTTCAATTTTTCCCCCAAAGGATTTGCAAACCGCCCCAAAAACAGGTATAATCAAACAGTATGCAGCAAATCGGGCCGCCCATGCTGCGGCCGGCGGCTTTTGTGAAAAAGATTCTGTGTTTGCAAGAGGAGTAGATCATGGAAGAACGTATGAGCAATTTCCTGACCGAGATCATCGAGGCCGACCTGGCCGAGGGAAAGGTGAAAGAGATCCACACCCGCTTCCCTCCCGAGCCCAACGGCTATCTGCACATCGGCAGCGCGAAGGCCATCTACATCAACTACACCATCGCCAAGCAGTACGGCGGCAAGTTCAACCTGCGCTTTGACGACACCAACCCCTCCCACGAGGATGTGGAGTATGTCGACAGCATCCAGCAGGATCTGGAGTGGCTGGGCGCCATCCCCAACGGCGGCGTGTACTACGGCAGCGACTATTTCGACAAGTGCTATGAATACGCCGAGCTGCTGATCAAAGAGGGCAAGGCGTATGTGGACGACCTGTCCCGCGAGGAGATGCAGGCCTACCGCGGCCAGGACGCCGGCAAGCCCAGCCGTCCCAGCCCCTACCGCGACCGCACCCCCGAGGAGAACCTCGACCTGTTCCGCCGCATGCGCGCCGGCGAGTTCCCCGACGGCAGCAAGACTCTGCGCGCCAAGATCGACCTGGCCAGCCCCAACATGAACATGCGCGACCCGGCCATCTACCGCATCATGCGCGCACACCACCACCGCCAGGGCGACAAGTGGTGCATCTATCCGCTGTACGACTTCGCGCATCCCATCCAGGACGCCATCGAGGGCATCACCCACAGCATGTGCAGCCTGGAGTTTGAGAACCACCGCCCCCTGTACGAGTGGGTGATCGACAACCTGCACCTGGGCCCCTTCCCCATCCAGCGCGAGTTCGCCCGCCTGAACGTCACCAACACCGTGATGAGCAAGCGCTATCTGCGCAAGCTGGTGGAAACCGGCGTCACCGACGGCTGGGACGACCCCCGCATGCCCACCCTGTGCGGTCTGCGCCGCCGCGGCTACACCCCCACCAGCATCTTCGAGTTTGTGCGCCGCGCCGGTGTGGCCAAGGCGTACAGTCTGGTGGACAACCGCCTGCTGGAGCACTGCATCCGCACCGAGCTGGAAACCACCGCGCTGCGCCGCATGGCGGTGATCGACCCCGTCAAGCTCACCATCACCAACTATCCCGAAGGCCAGGTGGAATACTTCGACGTCGCCAACAACCCCAACAAGGCCGCGAACGACAGCTCCACCCGCCCGGTCGCCTTCAGCGGCACCGTCTGGATCGAGCGCAGCGACTTCGCCGAGGTGCCCCCGCCCAAGTTCCAGCGCCTCAAGCCGGACGGCGAGGTCCGCCTGATGGGCGCGTATATCGTCAAGTGCAACGAGGTCGTGAAGGATGAGGCCGGCAACATCGTCGAGCTGAAATGCACCGCCGACCTCGAGACCCGCAACGGCATGCCCGCCGACGGCCGCAAGGTGCGCGGCACCATCCACTGGGTCAGCGCCGCCCACGCGGTGGACGCCGAGGTCCACCTGTACGACAACCTGTTCACCGAGCAGAACATGGGCGAGCTGCCCGAGGACAAGACCTACGACGACTACCTGAACCCGGATTCGGTGAAGGTGCTGCCGAACGCCAAGCTGGAAGCCTGCCTGGAGGGCGCGCAGCCGGGCGAGCGGTTCCAGTTCGTCCGCATGGGCTACTTCACCCCCGATTCCAAGCACCCCGGCACCTATAACCGCATCGTCACCCTGAAGGACAGCTTTTCCAAGACCCTGGGCTGACGGACGAAAGGAGAACCACACATGGCCAAAACTGTTGTAACCCGTTTTGCCCCCAGCCCCACCGGCTATATGCACATCGGCAACCTGCGCACCGCGCTGTATTCCTACCTGATCGCCAAGAGCCAGGGCGGCAGATTCATCGTGCGCATCGAGGACACCGACCAGGAGCGCCTGGTGGAGGGCGCGGTGGACGTGATCCTCAGCACCCTGGCCCAGACCGGCCTGGACTACGACGAAGGCCCCCTCGTGGGCGGCGAGCACGGCCCCTATATCCAGAGCGAGCGCAAGCCCATCTATATGGAGTACGCCAGACAGCTGATCGCCAGCGGCGACGCCTACTACTGCTTCTGCACCCCCGAGCGCCTGGCGGCCCTGAAGGAGAACGACGGCTTCGGCGGCTACGACCGCCACTGCCGCGACCTCGACGAGGCCACCGTGCAGGCAAACCTCGCCGCCGGTATGCCCTACGTCATCCGCCAGAAGATGCCGCTGGAGGGCACCACCAGCTATGTGGACGAGGTGTTCGGCGAGATCAGCATGGAGAACAGCCAGCTGCAGGACCAGATCCTCATCAAGGCCGACGGCTACCCCACCTACAACTTCGCCCATGTGGTGGACGACCATCTGATGGGCGTCACCCATGTGGTGCGCGGCAGCGAGTACCTCACCAGCACCCCCAAGTATGTGCTGCTGTACGACGCCTTCGGCTGGGAGCGCCCGGTCTACTGCCATCTGCCCCTGCTGATGGGCAAGGACGCCGAGGGCAACGTCTCCAAGCTGTCCAAGCGGCACGGCGCGGTGAGCTTCCAGGACCTGGTGAACAGCGGCTATCTGCCCGAGGCGATCGTGAACTACATCGCCCTGCTGGGCTGGTGCCCCAAGGAGACCAACGAGGAATTCTTCACGCTGGACAGCCTGAAAGAGCAGTTCAGCATCGCGGCCATCAACAAGTCGCCGTCGGTGTTCGACTACGACAAGCTGCTGTGGTTCAACGGCGAGTACATCAAGAAGATGCCCTTCGAGGCCTTCCTGGAAAAGGCGATGCCCTATCTAAACGCCGCCATCCCCAGCATCGCCGACAAAACGGCGGTGGCGCGCCTTCTGCACACCCGCGTGTCGGTGTTCAGCGAGATCCCCGAGAAGATCGGCTTTCTGGCCGCTCTGCCGGACTACGACACCGCGCTCTATGCCAACAAGAAGAACAAGACCACCCCGGAGAGCTGCGCCGCCATCCTGGACGCCGCCATCCCGGCGCTGGAAGACTGCGAGAACTGGCAGGGCGACGCCCTGTTTGAGCTGCTCAAGCAGGTGGCCGCCGATCTGGGCGTCAAGAGCGGCGCTGTGATGTGGGCGGTGCGCATCGCGGTGGCAGGCGTGCCGGTCACCCCCGGCGGCGCCACCGAGCTGATGGAGATTTTGGGCAAAGAGGAGAGCCTCGCCCGCCTGAAGGCCGGCCGCGCCAAACTCTAAATCGCAGTACAAACAAGCAGGGCCGGTGCATTGCCGGCCCTGTTTTTGTCAAGAGGGGAGAAAGTCATGAAGATCCGATCGGAAAAAGCGGCGATGCTGGCGGTGGGGACATTCTACCTGCTGTTCTCGCTGCTGCTGGGCGCGGTATACGCCTATGTCCTGTTCGACAAGAGCATCCACGGCTGGCACCGGCTGCCGCTGTTCGCCGCGATGGCGGCGGCGGGCTCGGTGCTGGCACTGGTATGGAGGGCGCTGGGCCGCATCCCGGGCTGGCTGGAGCGGTACGGCCGCCGCACGGTGGCGATCGGCTGCCTGGCGCTGGCGGGGATACAGATCCTGCTGGCCGCCCGGCTGGAATACCAGCCCACCTTCGACCTCGAGGCCATCTACGGCGGCGCGCAGGAATGGGTGCGCACCGGGAACTTCGCCTCCTATGCCACCTCCACCTGTGCCGGCGATTATTTCTGCTATTTCCCCAACAATTTCGGCGGCCTTGCGCTGCTGGCGCTTGCGCTTCGCCTCACCGGGCCGCTGGGGGAGAGCATGCCGTTTTTCGTGGCGTCGGTTTTGTGCAGCGGGCTGGTGAGCGCGGCGGTCTGGTTTGGCTGCGAGGTCTGCCGCCTGCTGTGGGGGCGGCGGCAGGCGGTGTTCTGCCTGTGCCTGTTTTTGCTGATGCCGCCGTTCTATCTGGCAGGCGCGGCCTTCTACACCGACTTTTTGTCGATGCTGTTCCCGGTGCTGGGGCTGTATTGCTTTCTGCGCATGCAGCGCGCGGCCGGCCGCCGGTCCCGCGTGCTCTGGCTGGGCGGCTGCTGCGCGGCGGTGGCGGTGGGCACGCTGATCAAAGGCACGGTGGCGATCACGGCGGTGGCGCTGGTGATCGTGCTGCTGTGCATGCGGCGTCTGCGCCGCGCGGCCGTGACGGCGGCCTGCCTGCTGGCTGTGTGTATGGGGGTGCAGGGCGTGTTTTCCGCCTGGATGACTTCCCACCTCGACCCCCGGAAAGCAGAGCTGTACGCCACCCCCACCCTGCACTGGGTGATGATGGGCCTGCAGGGCAACGGCGGATACAGCGCCGCCGACTACGACTTGACCCGTTCCTTCACCGACACCGCCGCCCGCGACGAGGCCCTGAAAGAGGAGATCGGCCGCCGCGTGTCCGCACTGGGCGTGAGCGGGCTGGCAGACCTGTGGGAGCGCAAGCTGGCGGTCGATTTTGGCGACGGTACGCTGGCGGTCTCGGATTTCCTCGATGACCGCCCGGTCACCTCCCGCCCGCTGCACCAGTGGGTGCTGTACGGCGGCGAGCACTACAAAACCTACCAGACCCTCTGCAACGGCGTGTATCTGGTCGTCGCGCTGCTGATGGTGGCGGGGGCGGTGCTGCCCGGACGGGAAAAGGGCGAGGGGATGGCTCCCTGGCTGTGTGTGTTTGGGCTGGCGCTGTTTTTAATGATGTGGGAGAGCAGCGCCCGCTATGTGACCAACTTTGTGCCGCTGATGCTGGTGTGTGCGGCGGGCAGCATGCCGCGCGTCTGCGCGGCGCTGCGGCAGGTGTTCCGCCGCCTGTAACGATAAAAGGGGATAGCTTGTGCAGTCCGAAAGCATTCCCCCCATCCGTCGCCTGCGGCGACAGCTTCCCTCCAATGGGAAGCCTTTGACAGAACCTGGCGGTGCTGCACCTGCCTGAACGCCTTCCCCTGGGAAGGTGCCCCGCTTTGCGGGGCGGATGAGGTCGCAGCCTCTCCGCTGCACAAAGTGAAAGGCTTTATCAGCAGAAAAAGGCCGTGCGCTCCTGCAAAACAGCAAGGGCGCACGGCCTTTTGCCATGCAGAATGGACCTTACAGCCGGGCCAGCATGTCGGCCACGATGGCGGTGGCGGTGGCCACGTATTCGCCGATGCTGAATTTCTTCACCACCAGCAGCTCGTGGCCGCTCTCGTCGGCGTTGTCGCTCATCGCGCGCAGCACCACGCAGGGGATGCCGTTGCGGGCCGCGATCTGGCACACCGCCGCGCCCTCCATCTCCACACAGTCGGGGCTGCACTTGGCGGCGATGGCGGCCTTGGTGGCGCTGTCGCCCACGAACTGGTCGCCGGTGGCGATGGTGCCGGTGAGGTATTTCACCCCCAGCGCGGTGCAGGCGGCCTCGGCGGCGGCGATCAGGGTCTCGTCCCCTTTGAAGGTTTTCAGGAACGGCGCGCTCTGGCAGATCATCTCCGGCTCGGCGTCGTGGTACACCACGTCGCGGCCGATCACCACATCGCCCACGCCGATCCTGTCGGACATGTTGCCCGCAATGCCGGAAAAGATCAGGCGGTCGGCGCCGTAGCGGGTGGCCAGCACCTGCACGGTGGAGGCGGCGTTCGCCTTGCCCATCCCGGCGCAGCACAGCACCACGTCCTGCCCGGCCAGACGGCCCTTCACATATTCCACGCCGGCGTAGGTCTCGGCGGTGCAGCCGTCCATTCTGGCGGCCAGCTGGTCGATCTCGTCGGGCATCGCGCCCATCACGGCAGTCAGCATTCCGGCGCCCTCCTTATACATTGAACAGGAACTCGATGATGTCCCCGTCCTTCACCACATAGTCCTTGCCCTCGGTGCGCTGCAGGCCCTTGGCCTTCACGTTGGCCATGCTGAAATCGCAGGCGGCCAGGTCGTCGTAGCTCACCACGCTGGCACGGATGAAGCCGCGCTCGAAGTCGGAGTGGATCTTGCCGGCAGCCTGCGGCGCCTTGGTGCCGCGGCGGATGGTCCAGGCGCGGCACTCCTTCTTGCCGTCGGTCAGGAAGCTGATGAGGCCCAGCAGGGTGTAGCTGGCCTTGATGAGGTTGTCCAGGCCGGTGGCCTCGATGCCCATTTCGGCCAGGAACTCGCGCTTCTCCTCGGGGGTGTAGTCGGCGATGTCCTCCTCGGTCTTGGCGCAGATGGGGATGCACTGCGCGCCCTCGGCGGCGGCCAGCTCCTTCACCTTCTGGTAGTAGGCGTTCTGCTCCATGCCGTCCATCAGGTCGTCCTCGCTCATGTTGGCGGCGTAGATCACCGGCTTTGCGGTCAGCAGGCCCAGCTCGCGGCGCAGCGCCATCTGCTCGTCGTCGTTCTCGTCCCAGTCGAAGCTGCGGGCGTTCTTGCCGTCGGACAGATGCTGCTCCAGCTCGCTCAGCAGGTTGGCGGCGGCCAGCGCCTTTTTGTCGCCGGTCTTGGCGGCCTTGGCAAAGCGGGCCTGGCGGTTGGACACCATCTCCAAATCGCTCAGGATCAGCTCGGTGTCGATGGTCTCGATGTCGCGCAGGGGGTCCACGCTGCCCTCCACGTGCACGATGTCGCCGCCGTCAAAGCAGCGCACCACATGCACGATGGCGTCGCACTCGCGGATGTTGCCCAGGAACTTGTTGCCCAGGCCCTCGCCGTGGGAAGCGCCCTTCACCAGGCCGGCGATGTCCACAAATTCCACGATGGCAGGCGTTTTCTTGTTGGTGTCCCAGATCTCGGCCAGCTTGTCCAGCCGGGCGTCGGGCACAGGCACGATGCCGGTGTTGGGGTCGATGGTGCAGAAGGGGTAGTTTGCCGCGGCGGCGTTTTTGGTGCTGGTGATGGCGTTGAACAGGGTGCTCTTGCCCACGTTGGGCAGACCCACGATACCTAATTTCATAGTTCGATCTATCTCCTTAATTTTTGGCTTAGTTACGCGGTTTTGCGATTTTCTGGCGAGTGTTTCTACACCATTTTTACACCATTTTTCGCTTTTTTAGGCCGCGCTGTCAGGGTTTTTGCTGTTTCCATTCCTCTCACCCTGTTCTGAGGGGGTAATTGTCTGCTGACCTTGCTCAAATTGCCGGACACCTGCTACCAGGGATTCATCCGTTACATGAACATACCGATCCATGGTAGTCTTGATGCTTGCATGGCCCAAAAGTTTCTGGAGTGTCTTGGGCGGCATCCCGCGCTCGATGGCCCGGGTGGCATAGGTATGGCGAAGAGCGTGCATGCAGAATCGTTCAATTCCGTTCTCATCGCAGAGTTTATAGAGGTGGGTATCATAACTGCTGTTTTTTGAAGGTTCGCCAGTTCGATAATTCAGAAAAACCAGATCTCCCAAGAAAAATGTCATTTCCTTCCCGGTTCGCCGATCAATGTAAGTTAAAGTCTGGGATAACATCGGCGACTGCTTGCGGAAATCCCGGGTGGCATAGACGGCTTTCAGAATATCGTATGCACGGGTGGTCAAAGGGATGGTTCGATAGCTGGACACGGTTTTAGGTGGCCCGGCTCGCCAATCTTTTTGATTGTGCCTGAACTCAAGCGTTTTATTGACAGTTAGAGTCCGTTTTTCCCAGTCGATGGCGTCCCAGGTCAACCCAATCATCTCGCCTGTGCGTAGGCCAGTTTCCAGAATGAGTGCGTATTGGTAGAAATTGTGAGAGCTTCGGGCAGCGTCTAAAAATTTCTCCTGTTCTTCAACCGTAAGATAGTGGATATCATCCACGGCCCGCACGGGTTTTGTGTATCGCACTCCATCCATCGGGTGGGAATCAATCATTTGGTTCATCTTGGCCGATTTGAACATACTGCCCATGGCGATATATGCCTGCCGGATCGTGGAACCGGCATATTTTGCCTCCATGCGATTCAACACGATTTTGCAGTGCATGGGCTTTACATCGACCAGCCGCATATCACCAATGATGGGTTTGATGTTGAGTTCAAAGCGATCCCTGTAATTGCGCTTGGTATTGGGGGAAAGGCCCTGCAGGAGTTCTGCTTGCCAAAACTGAAACCACTCAGTTACCGTCATGTCCGGGGAGGTAAGCACCTTTCCGTGCTTATCTTGATAGTGGGCATCCTCCAACCAATTCCGTGCTTCTGGGAGGGTGGCGAAATAGCCATCCTGGCGTTTTCCACTCCTGTTTACAAACCTTGCGTAGTATTGACCATCCTTTCGCTGGCAAATGCCTTTTCCGCATTCTTTGCCTTTCAGATTTTTGCCCATAATATTGACCCCTTTTCCAATTGCAGAAAAAGAGCCAGTGCAACACGCTAAATTATACCACAATGAGCGGTTTTTCTCAAGGTACAGTGGGCGCTCTGACTGCTCTTTTATATGGTCAGCATCTTATTCAGATACTCCTCGAATTCTTTTCTCTTGACCAGCCTTTTTGCACCAACATAAAGCACGAACGGACAGTTTGGCTGCCGCAGGAGTTGGTCGATTTTATTGATGCCGATGTTACTGTATTCAGCGGCTTCTCGAATGGTCAAGGTCACTTTCAGATGAATCGGTACTTTTTCACAGGAATTATCCATAGTTACACCTCTTATGGTTAGGTAAGAAATAGATCGCGTATATGAAATGATTTCAAATTTATAGCTATCCTATGATCCGTAGCTAGCAGATCCATAAACCAATGTTTCCCGCATTCTTATGCCGAGCCGGTCGATGCGGTGATGCGTCCAGACCGGAAGTACCATTATTACCTTCTGCGTCCTCGCGTTATATGGTAGCAATCCATATATCAGAGCACCAGAGCTGCTTGCCGGGCAGATGGGCCGCTATTCAGAAGGGGAAGTTATAGGAAGCTCTTTTTATTCTCTTTTCAAGGTACTGGGGTGCCTTCACAATGTAAGAACAATCGAAAAATGTCATTTCTACTGCATCCACCAAATTTTTCTATAAAAAAAGCCGCCCCTTGAAATGAGGCGGCCTCAACTATCAGATTACAAACTTCTTCAAGCTGATCACGATATGCAGCAGGATGTACTGCCGACAGTCATCATCAAATTTTCCGTCAATTACGCTGTATCGGTTAATCAGCGGCATGTATAGGGAAATCAGCGCCTCTACGGCAGTACGCTCACCGGAAATAGCAAGCTGAAGAAGTGCACGAAATTCACTTGTCTTCATGCATCATCACTCCTGTTCGCTATGATACGGCGCAGCGATTTGAGAGCCAAGGATCGTTGGTTGTAGACATACTGAACGGAACAATTCAAATGAGAGGCAATTTCTCGGGGTGATAGCTGCTCAACGAATAGCATCGTCAGTATTCTTCTTTTCATCAGAGGAAGTGTTCTGAAAGCTTCCGAAAGTTTTTCTTCTTCAAAGTCAAAATCGCGCCCGCTTTTGTATTCTGGCGGATTTTCTTCAGCTAAAAGACGCTCGGGAACATCTTCGATAGAAATTGTTGGGATTTCGCGGGAAAGCATTTTGCAGTAATTGGAGCGAGCGTTACGGACACAAATTTCCATGAACCGAGTAAAGCGGCCTCGCAGTTCGTCCCGCTCTTCATTTTTGTCAGTGTCCATCATTATGCCTCCTGGTCATGCCATCCCAGCAGCCTGGGTGGCACGCCAAGACGGCATGCGCTTATGGTTGGTGTATAAGCACCTGTAAAGCAAACGGTCCATTTTAGATGTGCACGGGTATCACCTCCTGGATGAGCATAAAAAATAGCCGTACTACAGAAATTAGTAGTACGGCTATCATTTGTATTGGAAAATTGGCACCACAAAAATGCCTTTGCAAAGAGTTCGGATTGTGCACACTTTTTTGACAGACTTTTGAATAAACCTGTTTCATATGTGTGCTTCAGAATCCATGTTTATCCCTCTTCGCAGGCCACTGATGATGCTCTGAGTTTATTACTTCTCGTAGCAGTGATCGCTCAAGCAGATGCATGAAATCGTCAAGCAGTTCACACGCTACTTCTTTGAGTGGTGCCGGGAATTTTCTCAGTCGAGACTCTATGTCACGGAGATAAATGGTCTCGGGCCAATCCATAGATTCGATAAGGAGCTGGTCAACACTGACAGAAAGAGCATTTGCAATATTCACCGTCATTTCCAAACTCGGAATACCGCGAGCGTTTTCGATATGTCCGATGTGACTACTGGTACAGCCGACCATTTCAGCTAATTCTTCCTGACGCAAGCCTTTCTGTTTCCTGTATTTGCGGATGTTTTTTCCCAGCAATTTATAATCCATTCACCCACTCCCTTGTATTCTAATTGTATCTAAAGATCCGCAGTTCAGGAAGAAACCATAATTCCGATAGTCACACCATAATTAGGATATTGCTTTTTATAGTCGAAAAAGCGCATAATAACGGCTCTGCCCATACGGGGACATGAGCGTTATTGGAAAAAGTCGAGATTGTCCAGCATGGCTGCAATATCCTGCTGCAGAGAATCCGGCTTTTCTGCCGGATTCTCTGTCACAGGAAGGGGCGAACGAGATTGAAGTTGTTCCAGCACAATGGTTCGGATCATGTCCTCAAGTTGTTCTCTGCGCAGCTGGCTCTTTTCTTCGATTTTGATTCGAAGTGATTCGGTTTCCAGTTCAGGATGTTTCTCCAAATACTCTATGAGTGCCGGAACAATGAGAGCACTCTTTTTATTCCCCAGTTTTTCAAGCAGCTCACCGATGCGGATCTTGCTTTCCGTATCAGCACCAAACTGCAGGGAGAAACGATATCCACTGCCGGTTCTCATATCAACACCCCAGCTTTGATCAGGTCAGCCGGCTCAGCTGCTGCGTGGTCAGCATTTCATAACCAATAGCATTTGCCTTGGGATCACTGACAAAACTCGCCTGCGCAATCAACGGAGAATGCTCCAGCAACGGGCGGAACAAGGCGCTGCCGCCGCCAATAAAGATGACCGGGTTGGTGCGCAGATCCACCTGAAGCTCGCGAAGCTGGTCGAGAATGCCGTTGGCATGCATCTGTGCACACTCACGGATCGTTTTCTTGACACAGTCGGGCAAGATGGTTTCCCGTCCAAGCAGAACAGCGCTGATATGCTCATCTTCAATTTTCATGTCATGCTCAGCACTGATCTTTCCGATGATCTCATTGTTCATCGTAATCACGCCACTCTCTAGACTTCGGCAAACCTGGAGATCTGGTTTACCATTGCGCAACAGCAACACATCGGTCGTAATGCCTCCGATATCAACCACAAACATGCGCAGTGTTTTCAGGAGCTGACTGCTCTGAGGAATAACCGCAGCATAAGCCTGCGGATACACAAACACATGCTGGATCGACACGCTCATGGGGTGGTCATTATAACTGAACGACACCGGTTCTGCCCGCTTGAAATACTGAGCAAACCGGTCACGGAGCTTGTAGTGCTCAGGCGGAAGCCCGACTGCGAGATCCACTTTCTCCATCCCGCTCGTACAGCCTGCGTTCGCCAGTTCTTTGGCAATGGCAAACAGGGAAAGGATGAAATGCCGATTATCGCGAGTCTTATCTCGCATGTAAGGAAGCCGTCGCCCGGAAAGAGTCCAGTAACTTCCTCCGTATTCAATCACTTCATCGGCGAGCGGCGGTTTGGTCGCGTGTTCCGAAAGCCCGGCTACAAAAGAGAACCGGGGGGTTTTGATAGCATAGTTGCCATGGTCGATTGCGATAAGCATAAAATGCACCTCCAGAATTTTTGATAATTTATTACACGGCTATAAAAACGCATTTGCAACGAAATGCGTTTTTGCAAAAAGAAAAGACGGATTTCTCCGCCTTTTCTTCTTGATCACTTTGCTGAGCCATTGCCCAGACAGTACTGCCACACATAGTCGTCGAGCCCTTTATAGGTCGGGTCCCAAATATAAGTCCCATAGCTAAACCCCATGGTCGTCAACATCTGTGTCAGGTTTTCGTATCCTCTTTCTACATGAGGATTTGATAAGAAATCCATATCAAACGCTGTCATGATTTTCTTCGTTCCACTCTGGCGCAGCTGCAACAGCATTCGCTCAAGTTGCGAAAGAGCATTGACGCCAGCGATGGCAATGATTGTTTTGCCAGTCAGCGCATGGATAATATCAGCTTTCATGGGGCCTTCTGTGAGGATAACCATTTCTTGTGGTGTCCCTGCCAGATGTGCCCAACTTTCCGCCTTACATCCATCTGGCTCCTCAACACTTGACACCCAGCGAAACTTGCGTCTGGTAACATTGTCTCTGCGGATCTGAAGCCCCTGAATCCGTCCTTGTATATCGCGAACGGGAATCAGGATACCGCGCCATTCGGAGATAAAAGTCCACTCTCCGGCTTTGCGGTAAAAACCTGGAACGCCAGTCAGATAGTGTCCATCAGCAAGCAGTTTTTTCGCAATGGTGCTCATCCCGATAACAGGGGTAGTTTTGTAGTTGAGTCGCTCGATTTCGTCTGGTGAAAGTCCCCTTGACAACAGATTTGCACGATGATCCGAAGCAAGGGTCAGCTGGGACAGAAGTGCCTGATAGGTTGCGTTCCGTGAGTCTATGTCTGTAAGAGGACACTCTTCGGTGACGGGTTCTCTGTCTCTTGACGGGCGGTAATGTTCAATATCTCCGCGCACATCAAGCCGCGTCAGCAGTGCATCCCGCACGGCTGCCCTCGGTATTCCTTCATAGTGGGCATAGAGATCAAACACACCCCCCGAAAAACCACATCTCGGACAGCGAAAAACATCCTTTTTCAAGTTGATGTTCAGATGTCGCTTCCGAGGATTTTCGTCGCAACAGGGGCATGGAATGTTATAGCTGCTCCTTCCGGGTGGTGGCAATGGCACACCGATGAGCGGAAGGATGTCTTGCATGTGTATCAAGCCCATGCCGCCTCCTTTCTGGGGGGCGGCAATTCTGCCGCCCCCGCTATTTTATTATGCGGAGGTCTCCTGCAGGGCATATTCACAGATGCGTTTTGCTGCAGCAGAAATTTCCGGGTTGCCAGTAAATTTGTTGGCAATCCAGGACAACGCTTTCGGGTCAAGAGTCTGCAGGTCACCGAGAGTTTTGCCGCTGTACTTCGTAATCGGACAGGGCTGCCGTAACGCCAATTGGAGTTTTTGTTCCTCTGTGAGTTCCGGTTCAACTTCCGGTTCCTTTTCGGAAGGCGCATCGGTAACAGGCGCAGCGGTATCATCACCATCAGAGACAGGGTCAGGAAGTTCATTCAGAACAGGTCCTTCATAATCATCTGCGGTGAGTCCGAATTGAACGCCGAACCCGGCATTGCGCAGAGCAATTCCGATGGCCGCTGTCTGTGCCCACTCACGCGGCGAGATAGAAGGTTTCGTCTGATCATATCCCCGGGATGCAGTCGCATCCGCCAGGTAACAATCAGGGCCATCGTTATAGTCTGCATAAATGCGGGCTGAGGCAACAAACCCATCCTTACAAGGGGTAATAGTTGTAGCTATCCGGCCTTTGGGATAGACCATCCGAAACCATGCGATTTGGATCAGAACCGGGATCTTCTTGCGCGATTTACCCGTGGCCATGTCCGTATATTCTACGGCAAAGAGCATGGGGTCGAATCCCTCGACCTGGTTGATCGAATTGAGGCTCTCCAGAATCGCACTTTTATCACTGGGGTTGTTTTGGCTCATTTCAAGTCTCCTCCTTATTTGGTAATGGGGGTATATGTGTTACGAAGCTGCAGCCAGACGGGCAGCACAGTATTCAGTAAAGTACTGATACTGCGCTTATACATCTGTTCGTTTTCGGCCCTGAAACTGGAAAAACGCTTCCGGCAATCTGCAACTGTACTTTCGAGCGCAGCGGCAGATGTTTGTCGGCTTGCCTTCAGCTTTTCGTCGGGGGGAATCCCGATGCGCCGCTCTTTGGAAAGGCTCTGCACATAGGCATCCACCAGTTGGTAGTGCGCCACCAGACTCTTCATATCCATGGTGACCGGCGCCGTTTTGCACAGCATCTGGCAAGTCTCCAGAACATCGATACGATACAGCAGCTCCTGATACTGGAGCACTTTGCCGATTGCAACAGCCCCACCCTCAAATTCATGGGAAAGGGCTTCTTTGTACGCTTTGTAGTCATTCAGCCATGTGGCCATGTCGCCATCTCCTTTGTTATCAAGTGTCTGCCCCATAGGAATACTCCTCAAGTTTGGAGCGATTCATATTGCAGATGTCAATCATGACGAACCCGCTTGCTACACGTCGGTGCGGCGGTTCGATGACACCAAGTCCAATCAGGAGATCCAGAATTCCCTCGTTCTCTGAGTAGTTCTTGATCGCCACTTCATCTCCCGAAAGGCCATTGATGTTGACCGTGGCTGTCGTCCAGGGTTCCCAGCCATAGTCCGGGTCCAGATTGTAGATCTCGATGAAGCGGCGGGCAGGCTCCGCATAGAGTCCGCCGGTCAAGTTATCACCCAACGGGGTTTTCAGAATAAACTTTTTCATTTTGTCCCTTCTTTCTGTAGTTCAGCCAGAGCTTGGATGCGGTCTGCCAGATTAGTGCCGCGTCGCTCGGTATCGGTTCGGTTGATTGCGATGCAGAGTGCCCGCCGCTCACCCACGAGGATCACTCGTTCTTTTGCGCGAGTGATCGCGGTATAGATCAGCGGGCGAACCAACATAATTGCGTGGGCGCATTGCAGGTTGATAATAACGGACTGGTATTCCGCACCCTGCGATTTGTGAATCGTAGTTGCATAGGCATGTGTGAGCATATCCAAATCGTTATTTTCGTACTCCACTACGCGCCCATCGCCAAAATCCACTGTCAGCAACGCATCGCTTCCATCCTTGCGGATCTGTACCACATAACCGATATCTCCATTACTGATGTCCTCATAGTTTTTGATCTGCATGACCTTATCGCCCTTGCGGAAGCACCGTTTCCCGAATACAGCTTCGGTTTTTTCGGAGCTAGGCGGATTGATTTTGTCACGCAGCCGTTCATTCAACGCGGTTACGCCAGTTTCGGTTTTTTGCCGGAACGGGGTAAGCAGGGCAACATTGTCCACACCACATCGCTCAGCTTCCTCAAGGTAAATACGTTCGATCTGGTCGGCAGAGTTTACCAAATCCGATGATTCGACAAACCGGAAATCCGAGCCATATTCAAGGCTCAGGTTCCCGTTTCGGATCAGGCTTGCATTGGTAGCGATCCTGCTGCCACGACTCTGACGGTAGATCTTCTGGAGTCGGATTACGGGAATAACGCCACATTCAATCATTTCGCTCAAAACGGCTCCCGGACCCACCGAGGGTAACTGGTCCGCATCACCGATGAAAACCAGCTGGCACCCCCTTGGAATGGCTCTCAGAAGGTGTTCTGCAAGATAGATGTCCATCATGGAGACCTCATCCACAAGTACCAGATCTGCTTCCAGAGCTTCCGGTTCACAATAGTTTCCGTCTTCACCAGCAAGCAGGCCCAAGGCTCTGTGGATGGTGGTAGCGGGCATCCCCGTTGATTCTTCCATGCGTCGTGCAGCGCGCCCAGTCGGCGCACAGCACACAACACGACCGGTCGGATGCCGTGTCCGATAGAGTGCAAGCAGAGCTCGTTCCGTCAGCGTCTTACCGGTTCCAGGGCCTCCCGTGATGATGGTGAGCGGCTCCCTTACTGCGGTTGCCACGGCAGTACGCTGTTCTTCATTTAAGTTAAGCCTCAACTTTGCTTCAATGCCCTCAATTTCGCTTTCCAACACCTCAGCGTCACGGTAACGATAGTTCGTTTGCAAGCTGAAGATTCGCTCGGCCAACCGCCGTTCAGTTTCTTCTGCCCGCGGCCTGTAGACCCAACCATGGTAAGTGACTATTTTGCGGTCATGAAGCAGTCGAGCAGCTCGTGCAGCGGCCATCTGCTCGGTAAGCTCAGCAGTTTCCAACAGCTTCAAGCTCTGACGAATAAAATCGTGCTTTTCCATACACAGATTTCCGCGTGTTTCCGATTCGGTCAGTGTGAAGAGAAGCCCTTCATCGACCCGCTCAGGGGAAAGCTTGTCAAATCCCATGCTCATGGCAATCTTGTCAGCTGTGCGAAATCCGATCCCGGCCATCTCACACAACTGATACGGATGATTCCGCACGATATTCATCGTGTCATCTCCGTACTGGCGATAGAGTTTTACGGCCCGGTTTGGTGTGATGCCGTGAGGCGCCAGAAATGCGACTACATCGCGGGCGCCACGGGATGCCAGATAGGAATCGCTGATCTTTTTCAGCTTGGCAGAACTGATTCCCGGTACTTCCAAAAGCCGTTCCGGGTCAGAGTCAAGAATCTGCAAGGTGTTTGTGCCGAACAACGAATAGATTTTTTCTGCTGTTTTAGGCCCGATCCCTTTAATCTGGCCAGAGGTCAGGTATGCGATGATGCCTGCCTTGGTCGGTGCAATCACCTCATCGTAGGTATCGACTTCAAACTGTACCCCGTGCTTGGCGCTGCGGCTCCAATGACCTTTCATGTTGTATCGGAGATTCTCGGCTGTGGGCAAACAGTAGCCCACAGCCTTAAATTCCGACAAGAGATTACCGAGTGAGTCCTGGATGGCCTCACAGGGCTTATACACCGCAATCATGTAGCTGCTGTTCCCCGCAGGGATGCTGCGGGGATAAATCAGCCGTTTGAATTGGCAAAGCAATTGTTTTCCTCCCTTCTCAGGCATGGCTTACCAAAACCTTTTGAGTTTTAGGCACGAAAATAGTTTTCTCGGCCACTTCGTATGAGCGGCACAGATGGATCGCTTGGGCCACCATGCGGTCGGCAAGCTGGTCCAGAGATTGGACGAGCCGAACACGC
This sequence comes from Anaerofilum sp. An201, assembly GCF_002160015.1. Taxonomy (GTDB): domain Bacteria; phylum Bacillota; class Clostridia; order Oscillospirales; family Ruminococcaceae; genus Anaerofilum; species Anaerofilum faecale. The sequence goes on from NZ_NFJT01000001.1 coordinate 99,381, forward strand.
TCACGCAATTCGGTGAGTCTCCAGTCTTCAAATTCCTCATCCATGTCGGTACCGCGAAGAGAATATGATATGACCTGCATATCCGGCCGCCGGAAATTAATACGGGTCGAATTGCCGCATCTCCCACAGACACAGTCTGTTTCTGTGGCAGGACGACAGTTTTTTTGTCCGCACTCCGTACAGAAGGACAGATAGCCACTTGGCTTCAGTTCGCCCTGGTAGAGAACCAGATAACCGCTGCTGCGGCCATTCATACCGGCCTGCCACAGATAATTATGCTGACGGTCGAATTCATCGAGCAGTGCCCGCCGTAAATCGAAAAACTCCTGGGTATCGATCATATCGAACAGCTTGCTTTCGCATTCTCCGTCCAGACCAAGTCTGTGGATTTTCAGATTGCAGGCGTAGGAAGTGGATCGATTCCAGGAGTTCATTGTGTGGTATCGAAAATGTTTTTTCAGAAACCCCGTCATGTCTGCGCGGCTGCGTAGATCAACAGGGGTATAAAAGGTTCTCACAAGCAGCTCTCCTCTCTGTGCTGGTGATTTTCAGTTATACAGGCTCGACGCGAACCTTGACTTTACGGCTCTGGGTGGTTTTAAGCACGTCCGCATAAGCGGCGGGGTACTTTTCCTTGAGTTTTGCCGAGTCAGGTCGTCTGGTGGTTCGGGTGACAAAATCAATCAGGAGCTTATCGGTCGTGGTGTTCAGAATCCCATGCTCATGCTCCTTCATGATCTCTGCAATTCGCACGCTGTGTGCTTCAATCTCCTTTTCATAAGTATCGATTTCTGCTTTGCATTCGGCAACTTTCCCCTGAAGCAGGGCGATTCGCCGGAGCGGGTGTTCAAACTTGGCCGGGAACTCGATCGTGGGCAGACCAGCTTGGCTTGCACCATAGATCTTAGCGAGTGCTTCCAGCGCCAGCTTGGGCTTTGCGACCTCATCCATCTTGGGCGGTTTGTCATGTTCAAGGCTCCAGATCCAGCGATCCAGTTTCTCAAAAATGATGTCTTCCTTTACGGTATCCCGCTCAATTTCCGGAATCGCCAGGTCGGTGGCAGGATTGTTGCCCCACAAGCACGAAAAGGCGCCGTAGGTTACAGGGTCAAAGGACATATAGAACCGCAGCTATATCGATAGGTAATCTTTTGAAGTAATCTCCAGATTTTCCCCCGATTCACACCGTGCATGACAGTTTCCCATCACACGGCGTTCCATCAATGATGTTGTTCTCTCATTTTTCTGAATTTTACGTTGCGAGCATTAGAGTAATTCGATTACGAAATTTCTTCTAATCCGGCTTTTAGTCTTAGCTGGTTAAGTTTAGCAAGCTGTTTGCTGGTCAAATCAAATTCTGCAAGTATCTTGTGAATAGTCGCTGTTTGGGTTGCATGTATCAGCTGATGAATCCTGTAATGAACAATTATCAGATTTTCATATCTGTCGTTTCCCCCCATATGAACTGGGGTTTTATGATGACAGTGAATTTCTGATATGTCTAACAGTTTTCCTGTGATAGCACACTTTCCATATTGAGCCGCGTACAAGGAAATTCTATTATCCATATATTCGATGCTTCTTCCTATGCTGGGATTACGCATGAGTTTCAATAGGATATCCATATCTAACCCAAGATTTTTATGGATTTCCGCACGACCACTGGCTGTGTACTTGCATACTTTTTTCTTTTTCCAGTGAGGTATTCTGTACTGCACATATCCAACAGGGACAACGGGTTGCCCATGCACATATCGCATTTGCTTGCTGTTTCCATACCGTTGCCCTATATAGTTGTGCAGCTCGTAGCTGCCTTGCTTTTTCAACCGACCCTTTAGCCGTGTTTTTAGTACCCGATTTACCTGATAGGCAATTTTAGCGCAATCCTGACTAACACATGATGCCACGCAATAATAATTCTGCATACCAATAACCATGGCATTGTATTTGCAGACCATCAACGCTTCATCCTTGTCGTCCTTAGGCCGAGAAATTCGTTTAACCTGTTCAATCAGGTTCTTCGTTTCCCGCTGTACTGCCTTATCGCTCATGTGAGTTCGGGTTGTGTAGTGAGTTCCTTTGCGGATTACCTTGAACTTAAAGCCCAAGAATTCAGAGTATTGCTTTTTCAGATTGCATATTTTAGATTTTTCCTCGCTGACCTCAAGCTTCAGCCGTTCATGTAACCACTGCTTTACTGCAATGAATACCTTTTCGGCATCCGCCCTGTATCTGCAAAAGACTTTGAAATCATCTGCATATCTGACTATGTACATCTCCTTGAGCCTGCTTGTTCGCTTCAACTGCCTTGGGCGATCCGCAAGCCATGTCAACACATGCATGGGCATGTTTTCCCACTGGCTCGCAATCCACCAGTCCAACTCATTTAATACAATGTTGGAAAGCAACGGAGAGAGAATTCCGCCTTGCGGCGTCCCTTTTGTGGGGTGGATTACTTCTCCGTTTGGCAGACAAATCGGCGCTTTTAGCATCTCTTTGATAATACATATAAGCGTTTTATCCCGTATTCCCATAGTCCACATCTGCTTTATTAGCTTTGCATGGTTGACATTATCAAAGAATCCTTTGATATCAACATCTACCACGAAGTGAAGTCCCACAGTATACACCAAGTGGTTCACCTGCGCTATGGCGTGTTCTGTTGACCTGTTAGGTCGGAACCCATTACTGCGCTCATGGAATTTTGCTTCACAGATAGGCTCCAGGACTTATAGGATGCACTGCTGTACTAGTCTGTCCCAGATAGACGGGATTCCTAAGGGACGCATGCGTCCATCAGGTTTTGGTATTTCTACTCTTCGTACCGCTTTGGGTTTGTACCATCGGAATTTTGCGCGCATGATGCGGAGGTATTCCGTTTCAGACAGTTTTTCAACGTCCTCAATGGTTTTTCCATCCACACCGGGTGTAACGCTTCCGTTGTTGCGCTTAATGTTTCTGTAGGCCAATTTGATATTCTCATCACTGGCTATCAAATCCATCAGGGATGCGAAAATCTTTCCATTCTTACTATTCGCATACAACTTATCGAAAGCGCATTGCATATCGTAGTATTCCGCATGGCGTAGTCTCGAATTTTTCTTCTGCTTCGTTCTCGTCACGGGCATCGCCTCCATTCAGAGTCGATTTTCTGTGTCATACTCGAAGCCGTGTCCATTCAGAATTATTTGAAATTACATCTTTGACTAATGGCTATTCCTCCATTCCCATTACAGGAACTTCGCAGGTCATGCCATCGCTTTCACAGCAGACAAAGGCGCTTATATACTTCGTCGCCACCGCATAAATGCGTTCTGCTGCTTCCCACGTTCCGATAATCCTATCATTGATATCCTTTAGGTGCCCTCTATATGCCTGTGTGCTGGATGCCGCCTATAACGGCATAAGGTATTTCATAAACTACAGTTTTACTTTACCTCACACACCACCCTATTGGGTGTCTGCACATTTCTATGCAGTCTACGTATAGACATGTACATTCAAGGGTTCGTCAGTTCTTAGGGAACATTCTCACCATAAGATATCGACACCCGGCATATAGGCAACACAACCCACCTCTGGGTCGCTTTCGGTTATGGTATTATCCATACTTCGGTTGCTCTCTGCCGACTTCACCGAGCTTCTGACACCAGGAATGATGCCAGTCGGAGGATTAGTGGGAGCGTTTCGGGGCGTTACCCCTTCATTCCACTCCTCGGATTATCAGTTCTCCAAAAGGGAACTTTACGTTCTTTCTCTTGTGCTTGCACTTTTCATGCAAGAACGTGTCACACGCAGCTCGTAATATCCCGGGATAGCGCCGTCCGCCCAGTCCTCTGCCTTATGGTAGGTGCAGCTCTTGCACTCCAAAATACCCGGTGCGCCGTCAACGGCTCGCGTGAAACGGCGGTCCATGTTTGCAAGCGCATACGGGTGATCGGCATGCTGATAAAGGCAGGTATCATCATAAACCGTATTGCCAGTTTTTTGAGCGTACCAATACGCGGCAATAGGCTCCAAAAGATGTCCCATCATCAGCTGGTCAGGATTGGATTTCTGCGGTGTCTTCATACGGCCTTTTTTGATTAGCCAGAGCTCCAGCGGAGTTGTCCAGGGAGATAATCCGAAGATGGTAGCAACATCACTGCCGCCCACCGTATAGGGAATATCACCTTTGGGGCCATGCGCCCGGCACTCCAGCCAGCGTTCATTGCTCATACCGGCACAATCAATCAGTGGAATCGCTCGACTCATCAGTAATCCACCGCCTTTGCCAGATCATAATCACTCCAGCGCAGAGTCAGTGCGCGAGCCAAGTTTTCCTCCACCGACAGCATTTTGCTTTCGGGAGTATTGGAGGATTTGAGGATACAGGGGATTTCCTGCAAGGCCATAAACACGTCATGCGCCGTCGCAGGACCGCCACCATATGCCATTTCGTACATGGCAATCGCCTCTACCGATGCTTTTTTCGGAAGAGCCAGCTTTTTGCACACCCGTGTCATAGCATTGATGGGGTAATCCAGGTGGATTTCCAGCAGACGCTGAAGCTGAGAAACCGAGTCTGCAAATTGAGCGAAAAGCTGATCCAATGCATCAGAGAAATCTGCGATGGTGGTTTGACGCCGGTGATCCACTGCCACGCAGCTGCCAATATGAATCGGATATTGTGCGCCCATCAGCAGAGCCGAAACTTTTGCCGAAGCGACTCCGGTATCCGATGTCAGGAACCGAATACCCGGCACCAGTTTGGCAGCCATTTTTGCGCGCCCGGTTGCAATCAGCATTTTCTCGTATGTGCCAAGGAGATCTTCCTTCTGCGCAGGCAATGTCCAGGATGCGCTGGTAAGGGCATGGTCACGATACCCGGTTTCAAATTCTGCGCCCGGGAAACGGGATTCCAATTTGCTTTCCAGCGCTTTCAAGAGCTGGTCGATCGGCAAGACAGAATAGTCAGTCGGATCTCCGGAATGGGCTGCCGAGATTTTCTCGTCACGGATCAGTATCAGTGCTTCGGACGAGAACAGTGCAAGGCAGTCGTTGAGGGTACGGGCCAATTTCTCACGGCTAAGTTTGGGAAGTACAGAACCGCTGATCTTGGCGCGTTCCAACAGGCTTTTGTAGGCAGTGCCGCGTACCGGATACGTCTGGCCTTCAACAGAGATGGCCAGGCCGAGATTTTTTGCCGTATCGGCAATGGCTTCAGAACTGGTGCCCAGGGCAAATGCGGACACATCACTGAACAGAGGCGATTTTCGATCCAGCGGCTCCACATGCAGGTCGCTGACCTTGCATCTTTGCCACTGGCTGTCTTTCGCCAACTGCTCATGATAGAGCTGCATCTCACCATAGGTGGTGAATGTGGTGGAAAAGTTGTCTTGACATTGATTTTGCATAAGAATGCTCCTTTCGTATTTTGCAGAATTCTGCGGATATAACAAAAGCCAGCACCCCCGAAGGACTGCTGGCTTATGCCTGAATGAAGTTGGCAGGAAACAAAAAAGACGCCATCTGCTTATAGCAAATGACGCCTTTGAAACATGAATCAACTGTGTTTCGGTTTCCCAAAACTCTGATACTGATATAGATATTATATCAGAGCTTTATCCAACAGTCAAATAAAACGAGAAGAGCATCTTATGGCGGATAGCAGGTCATTTTGCTTCTGTACTGGCCAGTTTTGGGCGAAGCGGTTCTGTGAGATGCAGTGGCATCTTTTCCATCCAAAGCCGATAATGAGTCAAGAGATATTCGCCTTCGATCCAGGCTTCGTAGTAGTTGTCGTCGGACATCACCGAAAACAGTGAATCTGATTGTATGTCCGCAATCAGACCAAAATCCAGTTCTTCTCGGAGCATGTCAATCATTGTGCGGCGTGCTTCTGCATAGGCACTGAACAACTTGAGCGATGAACCGAAGTCGCCGTTATTGGCCCAGTCTTCGAGCAGGACCCAGATATCCGTTTGAGGGGAAGGTACGGTCTGATCGTGGAGAACCTGAATCATATCCGGTGCCATGATCACACGTTGAAGCGAGATATCCTGGAGAGTTTTTGGGGTTCCAAGAAGAATTGAAAACACTTTTTCCAGTTTTTCGATCTCAGCGGGGATCACGGGTGTGTCGAAGGAACAATAGATGTCAGGTGTTTCATTTTGGGTTTCCCGGTCTTGGCCATCGCGGATCTCGACAATGGTGCCGAGCAGCCCTTGATAGGGGCTCTGATCCGTTGCCATAACTGTGGAACCGATGGCATATTTTACGCTGCCATGGGAGTACTCAGCTCCCGGATAGCTCAAGATCATCATTCTCACCCTCTTTCTCTTCCACATCGAACATGTCTTGAAACAGTTCACTGCAACGCGCATCATCAAACTCATCTATTGAAAATGCACCGTTATTACCATACATGATGCCTGCAAAAAAGCACCCGGGTTCTTCATAGTGAAGTTCAAACGCAAGCTCAGGGTAAAGCTGGATGATCTTTTCAAACCACCCCTGGGGCGGCGACCAGGCCGTAGTAAACGAAAAATCGATAGACTCACAGCCCTCAGTCCACCCCATTTCTTCAGGGGAGATATGATCGTAGTATACGTCCCACTTTGTTCCCCAGTTCTGGATACTCCAATGATATCCATCGATTTTCTCGACGGGATGTCCCTGCCGGAGCAGGTCCCAGATGTTCTGAGGCAATTTGCCATGTGCATCATAGCCCATATCCAGGACTGCCTGCGGGGTTGGCACCAATGCGTTGAAACAAAAGAATTTTTCTGTCGGTGTGACCCGTTCGAGCCCCTTTTCCCATTCTTGGGGTGGGTAGGAAGCTGGGAGCCCCTGTGTTTCAAGCACAAATTTCTTCAATTCTTCTGCTTTTCCGGACACCTTCAAGGTGTTCCAACACCAGTTCGGCATATCTGTCACCTCCCTTAATAATGGCAATCAAAGATGACAAGTGCCCAAAGCTGGGGATTTGCCTGGATCTCTTCAAAGACCTGTTTGTTCAGGCGTGAAGTGTTCCTGTGCGTATCATAAAAGAAAGAGTTGTAGAAGTAGGTTCCCTTAATCAGATCCGCAAAACAGCCCAGGTAGTAAGCGGCCATGGAAAGGCTGTGTTGGGTGTTGGGCGAGTCTTGGGCATCTTCCATAACGGCAGCAGCCAGCTTTTTGAGATCCAGATAATCATTGTCTTCCAGATATTTCAGAGCCTGGTTCATGGCTTCCTGCTGGAAGGACTGTGCCGTTTGCAGTTCCTTCTGAAACCGTTCCGGATTATCCGCTGCGAGAAGCACATTTTCCGGGTATTCATAGCCCCATCGCCCAGCAGTCATGGTCTCTCTCCAGTCAAATGCATGGCCGTCAAAGCATTCTGTCTGATACTTTGCATAAGACCGGATCTGCTGCTTGGTTGCACCCGGGTAATTTTTGCCCACACTGCAAATGTCGGGGATATAAACGAGGATTCTGTGTAGATAATGCATAATACAATGCTCCTTTCAAAAAGAGCGGGGGCGCCGTAGCGCCCTCGCCTGATGGTTATGCCCGGATGTGACGCTTTACGACAGCGGTCAGTTTTACGGGCAACTGATTGAGATCCGTGATGTCCAGAAAAGAATCACCATAGATCCGTTCGATGTTTTGTTTGTCGTCACCGATGGCAGCGGCAATGAAAAGGATGCCTTTGCGCCGGTATTCCTGCTTGATGCCGCGAAGATCTTCCTCAGCGGCGCTGCCGTAATAACCGTCGGCTGCGGGCTGCCCATCGGATACCAGGATGAGGATTCGAACCTCTTCCGGACGGTGACTTAGTTGTTCAGCGACAAATCGCAGCGCAGCGCCGTCGCGGTTATTGGAGCGTGCCGAGATATCCATAAGCCGATACTTATCATCATGGTCGATGGCATCAAACTCCGCATATGAATATAGCTCTACGCTTTCACCGCCATCTCTGGGATAACCGGTGGAGTGGCCATATACGATGACTGGGATATGAAGCGAGCAGCAGAAATCATAAAGAATAATCGCCGCTGCCCGTGCGTAAGTACACCGATCACAAGAGCACATAGACCCGGACTCGTCCAGCAATAAAGCAACCGCAAGCTGCGGCGCTTCACTTGGCAATGCGTTTTTATAGAAGACCTTTCCGTCCTGGCGATGCAATGTGTGTGAATCCAGGCGCCTACCCATCAGCAGGCCGGTCTGTTTGGCGCCCCGCTGCCGATCCTTCAGCTGCTGCAGAAGAGTTTTCTGCAACTGCCTTGAGATTGTAAGCAACGGCCCGGAAATCGCCTCATACTGTTCGATCAGCTGGTCGTCAACCTCGGCAAATCGATTCACACGGACATGAACTCCGCTGTGGATGTTACCGTAGGAAATTCCCTGTGCAGCATCGTTAAGCTCCCTGATCCGCTCATTTTCCAGAGTGGAGCAAGCGGCTTTCTCTGCCATCTTATCCAGCATCCGTTCGATGTCAGATGCAGCGCCGGAATAAGCTTCCCGGTGGTAGTCATCGTTTCGTTCAAACTCACCACCGGCAGGTTCCGAAACCCGGGAAGTCTTGCTATAAGACATCCTTCCGGTTTCGGTTTCCGAGACTGCCTGCTTTTCAGACCCGGGAAGGCTCCCGATCTCGTTGGAATCATTTTCCGCATCCGTTTCCATTGCAGCCGATCCCGCAGACTCTGACTCCTCTTTCGAGGTCTCTTCAGGTGCGTCACCGGAGGAACCATTGTCTGCCGTTTCTGCTTTTTCCGAATCAGCAGGCTCTTCTTCGCTTGCGGACTCTGCATCAGCGTGCGTGGCCATTCGATGTGTCGAACACGATGCTTCAGATGTTTCTTCCGAATCCGCAACAGGCGCTGTGGCTCCCTCTGCGGTAGAAGAACTGCCGGACAAAGCGCGCAGCGTTTCGGATAGTGTCTCTGCGGCGGAGCTGGCTCCGCCTGCGGCTGCGGCCTCTTTCTGAAGCTCTTCACAATGCTCCAGGTAGTCTTGCCAGTAAGGCCAGCATCGAACCAGGATTTGATTTGTGACACTCCATCGGTTTTTCGCTGAGGTGTCCGTGATCGCACTGTCCAGCTCAGGAAGGAGCTCAAACACAGCCTGAATCCGCTCATCGCTGAGGGGTTCATCACCATATTTGATTTGGCCAAATTTTACATACGACAGAATGGACTGCAGCACCGACATTGCAATGTGCCCGCCATCTTCCTCATACTCCTTGAGCTGTGTCAGAGTAAGACCTTCCGCCCACTGCCTCTCTCGAAGAATATCAAGACAAATACCGAGTCGCCCGGTGAACCTTGTAAGTACCCGGCTTTCAATGTATCCATCTTCCAGGATATTTTCGATATAATGTGCCAGATAACACAACATGTTGAGGTGTTCAGGCTCGGCCTTTGCGTATTCCCAAAGAGCTTGCTCATTCCGAATATCCGCACCCGTCTTCAAGACAGGCGGTTGCGGATACCATTTGTAGACCTTCAGGAAATTCATGTAGGTTTGGGCTGTCAAAAAGTCCGTGTAGAGGCAGTGCCCCAATTCATGGGCAAACAGCCCGCAGACCAGATCGTAGCGGTCGGTCCGGACGCGAGTTTTGGTGATAATCGGATGTCCGGCATTGATCTTGATGGTCAGGTTATCGGTGCGTGCAATGATGTCCTCTTTGGGTTTCCACATCAGGTCCACATGAACGCGCCGATTATATTTGTAGCGGCGTGTCTGAGCTATGGCCATATCTTCAAAATGGAGCGCCAGGATTCGGGACGTAAAAAACTGCCGGTCCGTAATCTTGCTGCGCTTTTCATTGAGAAGCTGCTTGACACGCTTGTGATTCACTCTTGCCAAAGAGTAGAACCTCCTTTCGTTATGCTGTTGCCGATTTCCGCTTAGGTGCGAAAATCGGTTCGAGAATGGTACTGATCAGCGCCTCCCGATCCTCTTCATCTGCAGTGGCTTTACTGATGATGGTGTAGAGCGCAGACTCGTAAGGATCACCGGAGATCTCGGTGCTGATTACCCAGTCGATCAGGCTGCGCATTCCACAGGAACCATCCGTAATACTGTTCTTTCGGCAGTAGTCCGTCATGTCATTTACGACCTGGACCATCTGAGAAACCTGGTATTCATCGGTGGCGCCGGTAACGGCCATAACACGCTGGACCATCACTTCAGGCGGGGGCAGCTCGACGTCTTTAACTAAACTCATACGGTCTGTTACCGACTGATTCATGCCACGACAGCCTTCATAAGACACGTTTGTCGTTACAATGACGACTGCGTCCGGATGCCGCTTGATGATCTCGCCAGTCGGCAGCGTAATGGTTCCATCCTGCTCCAGAAGGGAGTTCAGACCTACCAGAACGCCGGGCTGCATGATAGTGGAAGGTTCCTGGATCTCAACAAGATACCCATTTTTCAGAGCCTTGATAAAATCCGTTTCCACATAAGTATAGGTTTGTCCAGTGCTCTGATGCTGATCGCTGTGAGCGGTCAATGCCCGAACTTTCTCGGTCACCTTATCCAGCACAACGGCCAGGCACTCCTGTGTGGTAGCATCGGGTTTTTCCTCACCAGTCAGCGCATGATAGACGCCTGCCGGATCATAATCCATATCGTCCAGATCCGGAAGCTGCATGAGCTTAGACACATTTTCGTAGTTGATCCCGCCCATGGTTTTAAGCATCTCCCGTTCACGATCCAGTTCGGCATCTCCAGTGGAGAAAGAATCGGTTTCAGGGAACACGCTGCCGATAAAGTCGAAAATCTCGGTTCCGGCAGAACAGGTATATTTCATGTACGGAAACCCAAGACCTGCAGCAATCGCTTTTGCGCCCATTGTCTTGCCGGTACCGGCAGGGCCACGCAAAAGGAAATTCCGCATCTGCATGGGTTTACCGGTGGTCACCTGCGCGTGCTTACAGATCTCAACTGCTTCGGGAGGAATGATATACCACTCGGGCAGTTTCGGAACCAACGACTGTTCCGCTGCAGACAGTTTCCGGCTTGGATCGAGGACATACTTGCCCTCAAAATCGCTGTGTTTGATCTCGTTGGTGGCTTTGGAGATTACCACTCTCCCGGTTTTGGCGAAAATGGTAAATTCACCGGCAACCACATCGGTCGGAGAGAACACACCAGAGTCCAGCTGTGCCGGAGAGACCCGCAGCAGATTCCCGGATTTATCCACATTGATCTTGATATGCGCAGCACAGGTTTCATCCTTGATGCGGCGATACGCGTTGTCGCACATGAGTGCCATGGATTCTGTGGCCAGCTTCATATCCGGATATCCCGCAGCAATCTGATTGCTGTAGGCATTATAGTTGTCTGCAAACTCATCGTCCGACATCAGCACAGGCATCAGGCAGAAAAACAAAGCCGCACCATCACGCTTGCTGGCATGGGCAACATATTGTTCTGTCGTCTCGGTGTTTTTGTCGTAAACGCTTGCCAGTGCAGACCCGCTGGCGACATCGATCACTACCAGATGATAGAGATCCGGCCCCATGGAGGATTTGTATTCGGCGACACATTTCTTGTTCTCGACCCAACCGACGGCACCTTCGCCACCGTTGGATGCGCAATGATAGAACGCATGAACAGCTTTGATTACAGAGCCGCACAGCGTTGCCTCCGTGCCGCTGGCATATTTCGATGCCACCTTCACCTTCTTGCTCGTCAGGGAATCAAACGGTTCCGGAAGTGCGCGGGAGTAGTTGAAGAGGTTCGCAATGGATACGCTCATTGAATGTCATTCCTTTCTGCAGTTCTTCTGCTTGAGATTGATTTTGATCCCCTCATCGGTCGGGTTGCATTCTTTAATACCGCTGCTTACCAGCTCCCGGCAAATATACTCCCAGCACTGGGGGTCAGGAAGCTCAGAAGCGGGGATCGCGAGTTCGGAATCTCCGTTTGCGATACATTCGTTGCATCGGCTGTTCAATTCCATAACATGAAGTTCAACCCACTCACATGCCAGCAGCTCATAGTCCACCCGAGGGGCACTAGCCACCGGCTCGGCTTCTGCGGCCTGGCTGTCAGGATTCGATGCCGGTTCCTCATCAGGCTCCGGGACTTCCGGTGCCTCTTGTTCCGGTTCAGGAGATGTGCCGTAAGTGATACCGGCGACCTGGAGGTTTTGGATGTGTACAATTGCTTCACGATAACCGCCGGCCTGGTTCAGCAGAATAGCAGTATCGCGACCAGACAGAATATCTTCCTTGGCATGCTGAGATTTCCAAACCCATCTTGCCTGCGGGAAGTCGTCAGTGACCCGTTCGGTGATCCGGCGGATTGCCAGTTCAAAGGCAAGCTGCTGAAGAGCTTTTTCTGTTTCTGCCTTTGCGGGTTCCTGGGGTACGGATTGAATGATCACCGTTTCTTTGCGTGACAAAAACAAGAGGCGAATCATCGCCGCAAAGAGGCCCAGGATGCACAGCAGAATGAGCGGCCAAAGTCGGCACATGAACAGAATTACCGTAAACACCCCGAGAAGAATCAGGGTGTCGTAGACCAGGCGGCGCTGAAATTCCTTGTTTTTCATGGCTTTTCCTTTCTTGTGGTACAAAAAAACGCACATGGGAAATTTTCATACCCCATGTGCGTTTTTTGTTCGCGTGAATCATTTGTGCGTAGGCACCTTGGCCTGTAGCTTACTCATCAAAGAAAGAATTGGCGCCGCCGAAGGGCTCATAGCCGGTGAAGTTGTCACTCTGCTGCGCGGCAGGTTGTGCCGCAGGCTGAGAGGCCGCCTGATACGAAGGCGCCGTCTGCTCAGCGGAATCAGCGTTGTCCTTTGCGTGTTTGCCGGAAGAGCAGTATTCGATCTCGTCCACGATGATGACCGTGGCACTCTTTTTTTCGTGGGTCGTGGAATCTTCCCACACATCCTCGTCCAACCGGCCAAGAATGTTGACAAAAGAGCCCTCCTTCAGCTGCATTTTTTTGATGCGCTCAGAGGTCTGCCCGAATGCCTTTACCGACAGGTTGATCCAGCGCTGGTTGTTTTCGGCCCGGGTGTCATAGACTTTCTTGCCGACCCTGAACCGAACCCCTTTCTCAGAGAACCGAAGTGCCGGTGCGCCGTCATACCCTTTCGAGATGACGACATCAGTTGCGATGACCTTTAACATAAGTTTACTCCTTTCTTGCAGGGATGCCTGCAGTGCAATGATATATTTCGATCCCGGATTGGGAAGGAAACCAGAAAATAAAAAAAGTGCCAACAAGCACGGATGTGCTCATTGACACTTTGTAACCAGATACTATGGCATTCCCAAACGGAACCCTGATACTGATGGTGTCATTATATCATTGCTCGGTTGATTCGTCAATTGCTGGGAAGAGACTGGGCCCTGATGCTTTTTTCAATTTCATATTTGACCAGTTCCAAAGCGATCTTGGTCTTAACGGGGTCGAAGCGGCAGTGCCCGTCGGGGGTGATGTTCTGCTTAATGAGTTGCGGGATTTCTTCAGCTAATGCGACAATTTCATCGACCTGGTTCATTTGTCTGCCCCTTTCAAAATTTCCATCGCCATATAACCACTCAGCACTTCACAGTGATCCGCATGATAAACCGGCGTTCGTGATGCAATATAGAACCGCAGCATGTCACCGACCTGCACCTCCATATTCCGCCGATGCGGTACCACTTTAATTGTGTGAGGATCTGCAAACACATATACAGATTTGTTTTTCCGGAACAGGTAGGTTTGCTCAACCTTCTGGCATCGCCCCTCGACAACAACATATTGCCCAGTGGCAACTGTGTAGTAAAACCATGCACCCGATATGCCCACGACCAGGGCAATCGCCAGCAGTGAAATGCTCAGATACGGTTCACCGTATAACAGGAATGAGCAAATACAGGCAAACAAACTCAGTCCGGCCCCAACGAAACGAAATACGATTTGCCGCGCAAGAGGTGGCGGCAATTCTTTCAGCTTAGTCATGTTCTCACCTCAAAGCAGGAGGATACGTTTTTTGCGCAGCAGTGAGAGAACCGTTTGCACCGTGCGATCCCGGCATTCAGCAGCTTCCATCTGGGTTTCCAGAATATTGTCAAAGATCGTATCCGTTGTATAGATCAGCTCGGTGAGTTTTTGGCGGTTTTCTTCGCCGAGCCATCCAGCTTCCGGCGCGATTTTATGTTCCTCCAGATACACAAGCTCGGCCATCGTCAGTCGCAACCCTGCACCAGTGATCCAGCGCAACAGATTGTTTTCCACGGGTGCAAGCGGGAGAGAAAGGCCGCGATGCTGAGCCGGGACAATGACACAGTGAGTCAAAGCACGGTATTCATCAACTGGGCCGGGGCCGATCTCTTCCACAAGTCCCATCTTCCGCAATTGCCGTAGCTCTTTTTCTTCGTTGAAATCTTTCCCGTCTGTCTCGGCAATGTGCAGTCGTGCGTCCAACCAAAGCCCTGCGCGTAAACCTGTCAGCACAAACTCATTGCCGAAGTGGTTGATGCGCAGAATATGCTCCGTAGATTGCTCCTTCACAATCCCTTTTGCAAGATATCTCATAGTAACACCTCTTTCGGCTGTTGATTATCTACACTAACATTACACCGCCAATACAGTCGATTTTGCAACAGTTAAAGCAGATACAGTGCCACAACACATGCGGAAATGATCAGAAAAACACCTGCGCAAAGCAGCAGAATTTTGATCACAAGCGACCGATCCACCGGTTCTCTCTTTTTGCCCAGATCGGTGGGCAGGATGTCATCATAGTACCCGTCATAGTTCCGATCCGCTTCTGCATCCAGCAAGGCCTCGTCTGGCGGAGCCGGTTCCTGTTCGCTTACAACGGGGTCCGATGCCTGCTGTTTCTGCTTTTTGGCACGAAGGAAAGGTGGAAACCGTTTTTTCTTCTGCTCAGAACAGCCTTCTTCCTGGACGGGAACAAGTTTTTGCCCGCACTCCGAACAAAACGAAGCGGCAGAATCCTGCAAGGGCGCACCACAATAAGGACAGTATTTCATATAAAATCCCCCATAAGAGAGTATTTGGCCATCAAAGCCATACCTCACGATCTAATGGGGGACAATATCATTATAGCATCGCTCGATTTCCGCGTCATCGGCAATACCCTTGCCATATCTGTGCCATTTTATAGGCATTTCGTTTTCAGCCTTATGTTTTTCCTGCCTTCAAGCGGATTATCCTCACGTTTCGCCGTTCTGCATAAGCCAACGTCTGAGCAGCTCCACCAAAACTGCGAACCACATACGAAACCAAATAGTCGGAATGCTCTACCAACCATTTGTTACGCCGGGGTATAGCAGCGCGTTTGGGGACTGTTTCCAAATCTTCAGGGAAAAGGGTAGGCGCATCATGGGAAACCGGCGCCGAGAGCTGCGGATGGTATGCGAGTACCACATAGTATCTCATTACTGGAAAAGAAGCCTGCAGTTCCTGCAAAACGCCCAGAACCATGCGATCAAACCCTCCGTGGTTTCCAACATAGAAGAGGTGGACATTCTTTTCACGGATCAAGTCTACAATGGTTTCTTTCAGCTCAACTCTCAGACTCTCTGGAGCATCCGAGTGCCCGCAAAACCCACAAGCTGCATCCATTAGATCTCGCCTCACTATTTTTTCAGAAAATATCTATATTAGATACTTTATATCTATTCTATTCTGTTTTATATCGAATTGCAAAATAAAATCAAAGAAAGGGAGAAATAATATCTAAATAAAATACACAGGTGGAAGATTTCATGGCAAAAAATATGTTTATCATAAAAGGCAATCTCTGCGCCGAACGAGTTCGCTTGGCCCGTGCTCTGCAAAAACCGCCTATAACCCAAGAAGAACTTGCCCAAAAGATTCAGCTTATGGGCGTTGAAGACATGACCAAATTGATTATCTCTCGGATCGAGAAAAACCAGCGCCACGTCTGCGATGCCGAATTACGGGTTTTGGCCAAAGCACTGGGAGTAACCATGGAATGGCTCGTCGGAGATGCTGATGAGCAGGACTATGGTCAAAGATAATATAAAATGGGCCCGGCAAATGTAAACATCTGCCGGGCCCATTTTCGCCTGAAGGACGATAGATTTTCCTCCGTAAAGTTCTATGATATTATGCGAAATTATGCGAAGAAAAATCCGCAGGCTCAAGCGATAACCTGCGGATTTTCCTTTTAAGTCGTAAACCGGCTACGGTTACTCAGGAATTGAATTTATGATGTCACAATATATTACAGCAAACGGTGCAACGAAAAGTAAGCTGTCAAAACGATCCAGTACACCGCCGTGTCCGGGAAGTAACTTTCCGAAATCTTTTATGCCAACCGAACGTTTAATTACAGACATGGATAGATCTCCGAACTGGCCGACCAAGGAGGCAAGGATCAGATATAGAAACAAGAACCCGTACCTTATCTTTATCCCTGTGCAGTGGGATAAAACGGCAGAAAGGATAGTCAGGATTAGTGTTGATGCAACCAGGCCTCCCATTCCGCCCTCAACTGTTTTCCCCGGACTGATAGCTGGCGCTAATTTCCGCTTACCGATTGCTTTACCCACGAAATAAGCTGTCACATCATTGATAATGCATCCCAGAATGACAAGTATAAGATAATATAATCCATATCTTACCAGCCTTGTTTCAACAAAGCTGCGGAAAAATAATGGAAGCATAAGGGTACATGGTAAGATGCTCACAAAAGATGCAAAGTGGTATCTTCCAATCCGCTTCATTAAAACGCAAAAAGCAATAACAGCGATTCCCCAAACAATCGACAGCATGACTGGGTAGTAAGGTATCTCAAAAAAGCAGATGATAATCGATAAAAGAGAAAGAATAAGCATTCTCGGAAATGTGTCTGCTCTGACCGCATGAAGAAGTTCATAAATCCCTAAAATGCTTAAAGATGCTGCTACGGTATTCAAAACATAGTGGATATGGGAAAGGCAAAGCACAATAAATCCCATTACTGCAAGAACAGCACCCGTCCTTATTCTAACAAATAGTTCGGAAGAATGCTTCCCACTGATATCTTCAACGTCACCTGTTCCTGGTTTCATAGCATTTTTTCCTTTTCTTAGATTTCCAATGAATTCGCAAAACAAACTGCCTGATCTTGGTTCGCACATGACGCTGATGAAATGCGCAGCCGAATTGCTGACGACACATGATAGCCAGAAACGCCAAGAATTGTCTCTCCATCAATCTGAATGGCAGTTGGCCGATCAAACTCCACAGTGATGTCATGTCCGGTCAGTACTTCCGCCATCTGGGTATGTTTGATATGTTCACCCTTGAAAATGGATGGGAAGACAGCAAGCGTCTTCAGCTTGCCGGCTCCAAAAAGGACAAGGGTTGAAACCGTGTGGCGTGGATCCAGCCGATTTTGATTGGGAGTCGGCATCATGCCGCCTCCATAGAAGCGTCCATTCATGGTTGGTGCAAGCCAAACCTTCTCATAAGTGTGACGTCTCCCGTCAACAGTAATGACTGCGTTGGTTGGTTTATAGTGAAACAGCAATCCTTTGATTGCAATGGCTGCGTAATTGACTGGCTTCTTTGACTTCGACCGCAGGGAATCTCCGACCTCGCAGCAGTATCCATCGATGCCATAACCAACGCCGTTTAGGAATTTATATGTATGCCCTGCAACTGTAACCTCTGGCAGCTCGTGTAAGTAATGATTGATCAGGAAGGGGCCATCCTCCTTTTTTCTCCCTACATCACGCAGAAAATCGTTTCCGCTCCCGGAGGCATAATAGTAAATGTCATGCGAAAGGCTTAAATTGATCGTATCGTTTATAAATCGATTGAGCGTTCCGTCTCCGCCTGAAATAATGACACGGGTCCCATATGGTAACGACTCAAAGAAGGCGGCGTAATCCCTAATTAAAGTCATATTATAAAATTCCAGATCATCTCCGGACAAAATCGTTTTCAAATCCTGTGCTCTTTCTTGCCCTTGCCCATTTCCGGCATAGGGGTTATATAAAACCGCATAATTGAACATTGGTATTTCCTCATTTCTCTGTTAGTACCTTGCTCAGATCCAACCGCACACGATCACTGATCGCGGTTGTTCGATTCATTTTCACATAGTCGCTGGGTATCATATCTACAATCTCAAACTGAATATCACTGCGGCGCCGCAGATAGTTCTTATGGATTTGCTCTATCCCCTGGATCGCTGCTACTACAATTGGAACATTGGCTTTCTGCGCAATCTTGAAAACACCGTTGTGGAAAGGCAAAAGCACACATTCTTTACTGCGGGTACCCTCTGGGTAAACCGCAACCGAGACCTCGTCTTTTTCAATCAGCCCGGCCGCTTTTTCAATGGTTTTGATCGCATTACGGGGGTTTTCCCGGTCAATGGCCATAAAGCAGCACTTGCGGATAATGCGGCCGAAAATAGGTATTCTGAAATTCTCTGCCTTTGAAATGAATGCCAGGTCATAATCCTTCAGCACATACCATGTGAGAATCGGATCAAAATTTGAGCGATGGTTGCTCACAAATAGAAAACGGCCGTCTTTGGGAATCTTATCGATTCCCTCGGTATGTATATGGATGCGAAGCAGCTTCACGCAGAAGGCCGTTGCACTGTAAAGAAGGAAGCGGTAAAAAGGGCTATTCTGCTGATATTCAAGTTTTTCATTGACCAGTAGAGCGCAGAATAATAAAAATAAAATATATAATATGCAGAGTCCTAATAGCACCGCAAGAATCCACAGGATTATTTTTCCCACTTCAGCTACACCCTCTTTACGTTGTCGTTTTCCACTTTAGCGGATATTTGCGATTAAGCACATAATCCCGCATACAATCAGCACCACAGAGGAAATCCCATGACCGAGCATTGCAGAGTTAAACACCTCTGTCTGGACACCGCCGTTTTTTTCTTGCTTTTTCATACCGACCGTCCCCAATACAAAGGAGGCTAACAGTAAGATGAAGGAAAAGACTCCCATACTGATTGCGTGATTCGTGTAGTGCACCAGCGTAGTAATAGTTCCTATGACGGCGAAAACCAATGATAACAGATTCATATTTAATATCCTCCTATTTCTATATATCTAACTAACCGCTATGTAAGATGTTTGAATAGTTTCACAGGCAGATACAGAACATAAATTATGGCCCATTTAAAAAGAGATACCGGGCGTTCCGACAACAATTCTTTTTCAATATACTTGCCGTTGCTTCCAATCTCTAATGATTGTTGGAGATATTGATTCTGTACTTGCTTCAAATGTTGGGTGAACTCCATGCTGTCAATTGTCAGCATCATTTCCGTATCCAAGTAGGCGCTTCGGGGATCCATATTAAAGGATCCGACAATGGCCATGCGGTCATCAATCAGGTATGTTTTGGCGTGGATCGGATTCTCGCCCTGATACTCCCACAAATGGATACCAGTATTCAAAATGGTTTTCCTGCCACCGAAGTATGCGGTACAGGCAATCGGGTTGGGGGAAGACGCGATGGAGTTTGTCAGGATCGCCGCATCAATCTGTTTTTCTCCCAAGTCATTTAGAAACTCTTTCAAGTTGTGATCCAGAATGATATAGGGGGATTGCAGCACCACGGACTCATTCGCCTCCAAAAGCAGCTTTCCCAAAACATATCCGGCCTTTGGCTCTTTCGGCCCGATTTGCGTGTCATTATGAAAAAAGGTGATGCAGTTTGCGGAATAGGTCCAGGATTCATAGTCGTCGCTCGCGTGGTCAAACAGGCTTGGATTGTCAAAACGGAACTGGTCATACTTCATCCGAAGCACCTGCCGTTTCCCAGAACCACCCTTTGTATCTTCCGAAAACGGCTGACTTACGTCTTTGCCGTTCCATATGCTGTCCATATAGTCCCGGATATCGAACAGGACACTGTGCTCGCCTCCGTCTGCCCATGCCGTATTGTAAATCAGCACATCCCGGTCATAAGACAACGGCTTGTCATACCCCTCCGGCGCAAAATACTTGTCCCCGATGTTCCGCCCACCCATCAGCAGCAGCCGGTCGTCGATGATGATGTATTTGTCGTGCAGCCGGCCATTCCATGTCCATGGCTTCAGGATATTTGGAGAATTATAGAGCCTTAACTCTATATTTGGATGTGCACCGATGGCCGCTGCATAAGAACGATGGGAGTGAGTCAAGCCTCCAAACTGGCCATCCACTAAAATGCGGACATGGACGCCTCTGTCGGCAGCATCCAGCAGCGCGCCTAAAAACAAATCCGTCGATTTTCCCATATGTATTGCGTAGTAGGAAACATCGATGCGCTCCCGTGCCTCATCCAAAATATGAATGCGTGTTTCAAAGCTTTCAGAAGGGTATTCCACCAATGCGACTCTGTCCACACAGGGTGTGTCGCTGTAAAACCCAGAAGTTGAAACGGAAGCGGCAAATTTGTCCGATACCGACTTGGCATGGAAGAAGGGGAATGCGCCGGTGCAAAGAACATAAACCAGGTACAGTATGATTACGGTACAGACGATTTTTCCAATCTTCATTCGCCCCACGTTCATCCCATCTTTGGGATTTTTATGTATTCCCCTCATCCTCATTTTGAAGCATAGGGTGCGCGCTCGTCTCCGAAGAAGAAAACGGCTACCGTACCAGGGCCGCAATGGGAAGCAATAATCGTCCCGATGTCGCAGATCCGGATGCCCCCATGGATCTTTAGAAAGTGCCTACGAATGGCATCTCTTGTCTGCTCCGCCTCAGCAAGACAGTTAGAATGACAAATCCAGCATTTCCCGAAATATCGAGTACCATCCTGCGCATGTTCCTCCATCGTCTGGATGGTTCTTTCGATGGCTTTCCTTTTGCCGCGTACCTTATCGTAGGCGATAATATGCCCGCCGTCATCCAACCGCATAATCGGACAGATACTGAGAATGGCTCCCAGGGTTGCCGCGCTGCCTGACACGCGCCCGCTGCGCCGGTAGTATTTCATATCGGTGGAGAAAAACTGATGGTGGACCTTCTTTCGGTTCTCCATGACCCACTGCGCCGTTTCTTCCATTGAGTAGCCCCAGTCACGCATATCGGCGGCTTCGTCCACCAGCATGCCATATCCGGAAGAACTGCAGAGAGAATCGATCACCGTAATCCTGCGCTCCGGGTACTTCTGGCGAAGCATTTCGGCAGCCGTTTCTGCGTTGGTAACAGAGGGCGTCATGCCAGAGCCAAAAACGATGTGCAGCAAGTCCCCCTTTTGAAGCAGCTCCTCGAAGTATTCCTCATACTTGAAGACATTGATCTGCGATGTGGATGGAATTTTCCCGTCTGCCAGGAACTGATAGAACCGAGGCAATGCCCCGGGATCCCGGCCCATATCGTCCAGATACTCCTGTCCATCCACCGAGTAGGAATAGAAAAGAACAGGAATATTACGGCTGCTTACATATGCATAGGGCAGGTCTACAGTTGACTCACATGATAAAATGAATTTTGCTTCCATAATTGTCATCTCCTTTGCTTCTGAAAAAACTATTCGGTCCGCAGAGCTTCCACCGGATCGCTCTTGGAGGCATTGTGCGCCGGGATGATCCCGCCAATGGTTGTCAGGACGACACTGATTACAATCAGCATCAGTGCGTATTTCCCAGGCAGGAAAGCATATATATCTTGAATCTGTGTTGCACGATGCAGGAACGCGTTCAACGGCATAATCAGCAGATAAGCCAGTCCAACACCCATGCAACCAGAAACAAAACCAGTGATAAAGGTTTCTGCGTTGAAGATCTGCGCAATATTGTGCTTCGATGCGCCCATAGCTCGCAGGATACCGATCTCTTTTCGGCGCTCCAACACGCTGATATATGTAATGACACCGATCATGATGGAGGAAACCACCAGGGAAACGGCAACCGTTGCAACTAAGGCACTGGTGATGATCGTGATGATCCGCGTCACGGTATTCATGACGGTTCCCAGGGTATCCGTATAGGAGATCGTATCGCTCTTTTTTTCGAGCAGTTCCATGTTTTGGTTATATCGGTCCAGGACGGCGATCACGGCGTCCTTACTTTCAAAATCATGGGGATAAATCTTGATGCTCTTGGGATGAGACATCTCGACATAGCCAAGCTTCTTCAGATTTTTGGATAACGTAACCTTCGAGAAGTTCGTCAGAGAGAGCAGGATATCTGACAGTTCCTGCGTATCCAGCTTCATGGAAAATGCACCCAAAAATCGATCCATATCCATCGAAACACACTCTTCAGCATGAATGATTGCGGAAGTAAAACCGTTTGTGATGCTCGTGGATATGGCACTCTGCACCTGTGCGCTTATTGACGCAGCAATTCCTTCCAATTGATTTTGGAATTGCTGCATGGCACCGGCAATTTCTTTTTCCACCATAGGCCGAATTGTTTCATCAATGTATGTGTTCAATTTTGTTTCCAACTGGTTTTCTTCCATCAACTTTATAATTTTGGCCTGAGCAAATCCCCTCCAGCGTCCGGTTCCCAGATATTCCCGAAACGTGTTCTCTAAAAAGGGAAGACCCGGGAGCCCCTGCGCGTTCAGATAAGAATTCAGACTTTGCAGGATGAGGTCAGAGAGCTCATCAATCTTGCCCGTCAGATATGTCTCATCACGATTTTCCGGATCAAGCGTATCCAGCCAGCCTCTGACGACAGAGGAAAACGCTTCGGAAGAGAAATATTCTCTCAGGTAATCCGCAAGCTGTCCCATTTCAAGATAACCACTCTCTTTCAGATAGCAGATGTAATCGGACAGAATCTCCTCAACCAGATCAAACAAATCATCCGAAGAGAACTGTATCTCACTCAGAAGCGCCGGCAAATCAGCAATTAACTGATTACGAACAAGCACCGCGATATTACTGATATCCGGAAGATCCGAGGCGTCCATTTCGGGAACTGATATCTGAACGGAAGAAAGGTCGGCACCATTCAGAAAGTAGGTTTGCAGCAGCTCCTGATCGATCAAGATCGCGTCTTTCAGCATATGTACGTCCACATTCACCAGAGATGCCGGATCCAGTTCCCGCGCTGTCCCACTGTTGTCAAACGGCGTGCCGGTGAAAATATTCACATCCGGGTTTTCCAACTGCGCCGTCACGATTTCACTCGACGCGGCATCCTCGATTGTCTTTTCCACCAAGGCAAAGGGATAGTCAATTCCGGGTTTCAGGACGCCGGTTCCATATTCTTTCTTAGGCTGCACGACGCCCACAATCGTAAGATCTTCACCGTCTGCAACCAATTGGCGCATATAAGCAGTATCCTCACTCCGGTCTCGCCAGACATCGTACTCTTTATCGTAGGTGAAGGTATCACAGCTGTTTACGAGTTTGAATTTGATGCCGAGAAATTCTTCATATGCAAAACTCAGTCCATCCAGATTCTCGGTTTCGACATCAGACCCACTGATAAATTCACTGATAAAACTGTCAACCTTATTTGGATCTCTCAATCCAAGAACATAAAGCAGATAGTCGCTGATTTTTCCTTCGCTTGTGAGAACAAGGATGCACTCGTTGCTGTTCTGTGGCCAGCGCCCCGCTTTGACATCATAGCGGTCAATGTACAGGCTCTCTGCTTGAGGCATACAGTAAAACATATTGGTACTGACTGAAGAAGAGATCAGGGCTGTATCTATGGTTGAGACCGGAATTCCCAGCGAATCCAGTGTGGAATCCGGGCAGACACGCCGGAAGCTCTGACCATACTCAACATAGATCTGCGGCTGAGCATTGTAGACATACTCTACCGTTCCGTATTGTGCAATTTCATTTTCATCCCGATCCAGATACTCCTTCAGGAGTTCCAAATCGTTCGTATCCAGCATGGCGAACAGTTTCTCCAGGAAGCCAATGACTTCCACCTGGTTCTGTCCGCTTTCCGCAAGGTTCCCATTCAAATCTGAAAGCATAGAAGAAACATCCATGTTCAGGGTTTCCACAAGAAGCGGATATTGATAAGCCATTTTGGCTTCCTGCTGATAGATATAGTCATCCACGCCGGAAGAAAGCGCGGCAATCAGCGCGATTCCAATGATGCCAATGGATCCGGCAAACGCTGTTAATAGAGTCCGGGATCGTTTGGTCCAGAGATTGTGGAAGCTGAGGGAGAGGGCTGTGAACATATTCATGGAAGCATGTCCCATGTTTCTGCTGACCGCTTCTTCCGGTTCATGCTCCGGCGTATAGGGATCGGTATCGCTGATGATCTCGCCGTCTTTTAGCGTAATGATACGGGTCGCATACTGCTGAGCCAGTTCCGGGTTGTGCGTGACCATGATGATCAGGCGATCCTCGGCCACTTCTTTCAGAAGCTCCATCACCTGTACACTGGTTTTGCTGTCCAGTGCGCCTGTGGGTTCATCTGCAAGCACGATTTTGGGGTTGTTTACTAAAGCTCTGGCAATGGCCACACGCTGCATTTGGCCGCCGGAAAGCTGGTTGGGGCGTTTTGTCAGCTGATCCCCCAGTCCCACTTTCTCAAGGACCCGTGCCGCCATCTCTTTCCGCTTATTTCCGGAAATACCCGAGATCGTTAGTGCCATCTCCACATTGGAAAGAATATTCTGATGCTGAATCAGATTGTAGCTCTGAAAAATAAAGCCAATGGAGTGATTCCGGTAGGAGTCCCAGTCTCTGGCAGAATAACCTCTGGTGGAGATATGATCGATCACCAGGTCACCGGAATCATAATGATCCAGCCCGCCGATGACATTGAGCAGCGTTGTCTTTCCGGAACCGGAAGGCCCCAGGATCGCGACAAATTCATTTTCCCGAAAAGACAGGTTGATATTGTTCAATGCAATATGGCTATTTTTCCCTGTCCCATAGCTTTTTTGAATCTCCCTTATTTCAACCATAATGGCAACTCGCCTCCCTCACTTGACTGTAAAATGTTACGGCATTGCAGGGCGTAGCCCATCCGTTATGTAAAAGTATTATTACTGTGTTTCTTTATCCTTTGAGTTGTTCCCAAATGGAAGTGACTGCGGCAAACGAATGCTGACTGCAATCAATTCCAACCCTAAAATGATGATGTGTGTGGAAAACTTCTCAAACGGATGAAACAGCAAAATCAAAGGCAAAGTCATGCGCAGCAAAAATTCTATCGCCGGAATTGCGAAATGCTGCCTTTGATACAATCTACATATTGCCTGCTTCAAAGATTTTGATGCTTTCCCGATTCCAATCATCGCCCAGGTTGTCCCAATTGCTCCCATTGCATTGCTTCCCTGAAGAATAAAGGCTACTCCCATAATCAGCAAAACAATGCAAGAGGTAAGCTCATCAGAATGATCCTGCACAAGTTTACGGGTTTTATAATCGTTGATCCCCCGTAATACGGCGGTCAGCGCCATAGCGCCTCCAAGTAGATAGGGCAGTATTCTGGTTACATGACCAGAACATAGAATAAGAACCACTCCGAGAATCGGGAACACGATGATTCTCAGCTTTTCAACAAGCTTCGCTGCCATTGTTTCCTCCTGTTTCTGTTCAGTCATCAAGCGCTTTTCCTCACATCAGAGGCGCAAACAGCCGAAGAATATTTTGGAAAACCTTTTTGATCGGACCTGCTTTGCAGTCATCAAAGGTGATTTCCTGAGATGCTGCTATGGTATCCAGAAAGTCTTGCTTCAGCTGCAAAACAGCGCGGTTGTCACACATCCAAACGCCGCATTCAAAGTGAAGATACAGACTCCGAAAATCCAGATTGGCTGTCCCAACGCTGGCAACCCTGTCATCAGAAACGAAGGTCTTAGAGTGGATGAAGCCCCCGGTATATTCGTAGATTTTTACGCCACCCTGCATCAGCTCCCTATAATACGACCTAGTCGTCATATGAATCAGTGCCTTGTCCCAGACCTGCGGCGTAATGATCCGGACATCCACACCGCTTTTTGCCGCCAGACAAAGGGCTGACACCATACTGCCATCTACGATCAGATAAGGCGTTGTAATGTATGCATAGTCTTTTGCCTGATTGAGTATCTGCATATAAACATGCTCGCACACATTTTCATCATCCATGGGGCTGTCCGCATAGGGCTGCACATAGCCACATGCATCCCTGCGCTGGGGATACCCGTCTGCAGGATAGAAGTCTGCAAAGCATTCATGCGTCTGGCAGCACAGTTCCCACATTTCCAGGAACATCAGTGTCAGGCTCCATGCCGCTTTTCCATCCACTTTCACAGCACAATCCTTCCAGTATCCGTGTTTCTCATACTGATTGACATACTCATCCGCAAGATTCAGTCCTCCGGTAAAGGCGATCTTTCCGTCAATGGACGTGATTTTACGGTGATCCCGGTTGTTTTGACTGGTCGATAAAAACGGGCGAAACGGGTTAAAGGCCACACATTTGATGCCGTGCTGCTCCAACTGCTTTGCAAAATTGGAAGGTAAGGTCAAGAAGCACCCAATATCATCATAGATGATTCTCACTTCAACGCCCTTGCTCGCTTTTTCAATCAAAATCTCCAAAACGCTGTCCCATAACAGGCCGGAATCCAAGATAAAGTATTCCATAAAGATATAGGATTGCGCTTTCTGCAACTCTCCAAGGAACGGTGCCCAAAATAACTCTCCCGGAGAATAGTATTGAACTTCGGTCTGATCATAAGCGGGAAAACCGGCATAATCCTGTAAGTATTGTTTCTGTGTTGAATAAGGAATAAGATCTGCTTGAGCCGCTTCCCCTGAAACCGGTTCCGGCAGATAATACAACGATTTTGTATCCTGCTGTATCTGTGCGATGGCTGTACGGAAACGACGAGTGGATGATTGAAAATAGTAGAGCAAATAAAGCACACTGCCAAACAGGGGGAACAATAAGGTCAGAGAAATCCATGCCACTTTATAGGCACCCTTATCCTTTTGACAGACGACATGCAATGCAATAAACCCACTTGCAACTCGCAAGAGAACACGGATTATTTCTGCGGCTACTGTTTCACTGTTTATCACATAGCAGATAAACAAGATCTGTAACGCTAAAAGCAAGATCACCGCAATCCGCCTGCGCAGCAGCGCCCGAAACCATGTCCGCTTAAAACGCATCTCGTTCCTCCTCCCGGCATATCTTGTCGTTTCGGTACACAGATTTTCATTCTCTCTTTGCCACATTCTACGCTTACGCCCTCTATACCAAATTCAGCTTAATTATCTATGTTGCCTGTAAACACGACTTCACACAATACTGCCTGCACGGCACAAAGATAGTCCACTTTTAGCTTTTTTCGCTCCAAAAGCCATGTGTCAACCGCCTCCCATATGGAGAAACATCCTGCAATGCTGACAACCTCTACAAATACAGGGCGAGACGCTGTCATTTCTATTGCGAAATAGATCGCCAAGAGGAGGGTTCCAAAGAGTGCGAGGCAGATCGTTTTCAGCCGGTTAATACGCAGATCCTCTGTTTTATCATGCACAAGATACATATAGTGCCGCTGAAGCATTTCTTTCACTGCTTCTTGTTCCTGTATATCCGGTATTTTTCCAAGAAAACACAGTCTGACCGGATCTTTCAAGGATATGGTATACATCTTCTCATCAATTAACTGATAGACGCTCGGGCTCAAATCACGCTGCTGGCCAACCGTCAATGGATTGAACAGCTCAGACTTGTCCGAAAGAAAGATATCGATTTGCGCCTTGCCATCTTCACATAGGTATTCTTGTCCCAAATGTTCCTGCGTCGCTGCTATTTCTTTTCCGCGCTGAAACAAATCACGTCCTAAGAACTCTTTTTCCTTCATCATCATTTTTCTTTCCCGTTGCCTCCTGCTAGGCAGAAAGGAAGTCTAAAATCTCCCGGCCATCCTGATACCCCAACGCCAGTTTTCATCTGCGCTTTCCTCTTCTTTCTCTTCAAAAAATATCTTTCATTATTCCGGCGCCCAGGGCACCGTCACCTGTGTGGCAGGAAATGCTGATGGGCAGGGGATTCAGCCCGATGGTCATTTCCGGGAATGCCTTTTGCAGCTCTGCCTGCCAGGCGGCTCCGGCTTCGGCATCCCCGGAATAGGCGGCGCGGATGGTCAGCTTCTGCCCGGCGAACCGTCCCGTCTGGTCTTGTTTCAGTCCGTCGATCATGGTCTGCATTGCCAGTCGCATGCCTCTCGCTTTTCGGTAGGCATCCAGCTTGCCGCCTTGAATCTGCAGAACCGGCTTCAGATTCAGAATGGTTCCGATTGCCGCGCCCGCAGCGGTAACTCGGCCGCTTTTTTTCAGGTATTCCAGTGTGTTCACTGCCACATAGATACTGGCTTCCAATCCGTCCTGCTCCAGATACGCGGCGATTTCCTGGGCTGTTTTTCCCTGACTGGCCAGATGTTTTGCCTCCAGTACCGACTGGCGCAGGGTCACCGAAATCCGGTGGTTGTCCACTACGTGGACGCTTCCGCCGTACTCCGCAGCCAGCATGGCGGCAGTTTGACAGCCGCCGGAAAGGCCGCTGGACATGGGGAGATACACGATTTCCTCATAGCGTTCCAGCAGCCCCTCCCAGCAGTCCATCAGAACACCGGGTGCTGGTTGAGAGGTGCTGACACAAGCGCCCTCGCGCAGACGTTGAAAGAATTCATCCTGAGAAATGGATTCATTCTCAAAATAGGTTTCATCATCGATGATGACCGGCATTGAAACCAGATGAATTCCATACTGGGCTGCCTGGTCTGGGTTAATCCCACTGTTTGTATCTGTCAGGATTGCAATCTTTTCGTCCATATTTGTCTCCTTTGTATGTGCTTGGGTTCATCCCCCAAACGGTGTATAGATCCGTTCATATCCATTTATTTGCTTACCTGGTTCCTTTTTCGATATACTGTATAAACTGCCGAAGTAATCAGGATATAGGCAAGTTCCGCGCAAAGCGAAATCACAAATTTCGGAGAACGAATATCCCGAATACTCATACCGATAATGGGATAGGTAATTGCGTGTGGAAGCATCCCAAAAAGACTCCCTAATAGATATTTTTTATACTCCACATGAACCGCGCCCATATATAAACTGGCTACATCACAAGGCAAGCGGATCATGCGGACAAGGAAGGAAAAGAGAAAATCATTCTTTGCCCTCAGATCATGGACCACTTCTGCTTTGGGGTATTTTTTCCGAATCTCACCCACTGCGGAAGCGCCGTTTCTTCTCCCAATCCAATAAGGCAATGACACCATGATCACTGTTCCGATCAGATTCAGAACAATTGCAACCGGAAGGGGAAAGAGAATCCCGTTTGCGGCATAAAGAAGTCCGGAGTAGATGACGATGCTCAGACTTTTCAAAGCAAACAACGCTAACATTACGATGGCTGCAAGCCATGGGTTCTTAGGCGTATAACGCGCGATTCCTTCCGCTGACAGCTCTTTCCGGTGGATAAAGAGGATCACAATGATTCCAACCCATATCAGGCCAAGAACGACGTTTCGGGCAGTGTGTAAAGTCTTTTGCTGCTCGCTTCCAGACGGAGCCTGATCCAATATCGCATGATAAAACCGGCCATACATGACAAGGGACAGAAGCATCATCCCGCCGCACAACAACATGAGCGCGGTTGCAATCGGTTGTGGAATATCTACGAAGAGGATCAGGAGCATCATGACAGCGTAGAGCACGACTGTACTGAGTTTTCCGTACCATTTTGCACCGTTTATCGTATCTGTGCTCTTCAGCGTCAAATATCCCCACAGAAGCATCAGACATTCTTTTACCGCGAATAAGGCCAGAAGTGCCCACATCCATGGATACCGGGCAATCAGACAGATTACCAGTGCAGCCTGGGTCAGCTTGTCCGCAATCGGATCCAGCACCTTGCCAACATCGGAAATCTTATTGAACTTTCTGGCAATTTTACCGTCGATAATATATGTGAATCCAGAGATCACAATCACTATGAAAGTGTGCATATATGCTTTTTGCACACAATAAAGCCAGATGATGAGAGGAATCAAAAGGATCCGAATCAGGCTCAACAGATTTGGAATTGTAAGTATATTCTCTTTTTTTAAATGTTTGCTTTGCATACTGTACTCCTTTTGCCTGTTGAACCGCCGACCCGCCAATTAGTTTGAAGGCTCTTACATTTCATCGCGTTAGTAACAATGGCTTTTCTCTTTAACCACCTATATATAATGCGCGATGGAGCAAATCACTGTTTCATACAGACATCCGATAAAACTGTATAAGATGAACCAGAAGAAGTATGTTATAATCTCGTCCATTTCAATACACCATATAGGCAGCCACCGTAACATTGATATTATGGTGGCCGCACACACAACCGCTTCTTCTATTGGATTATCCAATAGAATCCGTTTTATATATGAATTTTACATCTCCATCCATATGCTCGCTGATTCCAGAAAAAGATGTATAGTTCTTCGCCACATCAGCGATCACACGGATTCTGTCGGAAAGTCCATCTAAGTCGCCATCTACGGCTTCAATCAATTTTTGGATGCCTTCCTCATTGAATTGCTTCAATCCGTCGGACAATTCCATGGAACCATCACGAAGCTGCGTAATCCCATCCACAAGCGCAGGCGTACTGTCTTTCATCGTCTGGATTCCCCGGAGCAGCTCAGCGGCACCGGCAGACAATTCCGAGGTTCCGGCTTTTAAGGCATCCGCACCGGTTTTCAATTCATTTGCACCGGCGGCGGCGCTGGAAACGCCGGAAGTGTATGTAATCAGGCCCAGGTAAAACGCATTATAGCTGTCCAGGGAGGACTTCAGCGCGATCACGGATTTTGCGCCTTCTGCCGCCGCGCTTAACTGCGCTTGGACCGCGTCAGAGCTCATGGCCTCGGAGATTGCCTGCTGCACCTGCAGTTCTGTATTGGAGGCAATCAACGCCTGGATCTCATCACTCTGCATTTGCTCCGCAACCGTCTGCTGCGTCACCGCGTTGATCTGCACCTGGATTTCTTCACTCTGCATTCTTGCTTCAATCTCTGATTGCATAGCGGCTTCCACGGCGGCATTCACGGCATCCTGCTGTTCCTGCGTAACGAGTCCGGCTTCTATCGCAGCCTCGTATTCCTCTACTGTCATGCCCAGCGCCTGCTGGATGACCGCCGCCCGGAACAGGGCCTCATTTTCAAGGACGGCCTGCGTAACCGTTTCCCGGACGGCAGCCGTCACTTGGGCAGACACTTCCGCTTCCACCTGTGCCTGGACCGCCTCGGTGACTCTCTCCTCGATCATACCCCGATTGGCATTTACAGTTGCCGTAACCTGCTCCAGGGCAGCTTGATAGACCGCTGTATCGTCCAAAGAGGCAATGACGCCATCCAGAACACTGGCGTAGTTGTCAATTGTCAGGGTCGGCACAGAAAGCCCTGCTTCGGAAAGCTGTGTATTGGCCATGGACAGCAGAGAGGAAAAGACCTGTCTTGCGCCGCCGTTCAAAGAGCTACTGTTGGCGTTCAAAGTATTCAGTCCGCTGGAAAGCTGGGCCGCGCCCGCTTGAAGCTGGGCCGCGCCGCTGTCCAGGGACTCTGCTCCTGCTTTCAGCTGTGCCGCGCCTTCCGCCAGCTTGTTAATGCCAGAAACCAGATCTCCCGACTTTTCAAGCAGGGTGCACAGGCCATCATAGAGCTGGGAGGAGCCATCCATCAGCTGGCCCATAGCATCCGTCAGTTCCGCCATGGCATCTGACAATTCGTGGAGATCAAGCTTATCAGAATCTATGGCTCCAAACAGCTCTGTGGTCGCAAGGGTCATGGTCATGCCCATTTCAAAGTTCTCCACATCGGCGCTGATCTCCACATAGTCCGGGATGTCCAGTTTCTCCTTACTGATAGCCAGATCCTCCTGTAAACCAGGGAACGCGATGCCGACCACCGCGATCCGGTCCCCATCATTGATCAGTTTTCCGTTGGAGACAGTCACATTCCGAAAGACTTCCGTATCCAGCAGCATCCCGGTCAGCATGGTAAACGGAACATAGATCTTTTCCGTTTTTCCGTCAAGCAGCACTTCTTCATACTGCATATTCTGATAATCGAAGCGGATCGTCACATGGCCGCTTTGTCCGGCAAGCGCCTCAGGAGCAATGGCTTGCCCATCCAAGGTGTAACGGACGGACATTTGGACAGGAAGCTCTTTTTCGATATTTCCCTGATAATAGATGTCGTTTCCTTGGGCATCCCATACGCAGCTATTGTCGCCGCCAAGGGTAAAGCTTTCGTCACCCTTGATATTTTCGATGTCTGAAAGCTCGGTTTTATCATCAAGCGAATCTGTGGCCATAGCATTTTTGATCCAATCACTGACGATGATCTTTTGCACAGTGCCATCCGCACCGGCCAGTACATAAACAGTTTCGTCCTTGGATGTTTCCGCCTCCGCTGAAACATTTATGCTTGTCGATGTATTCTCAGCTTTGCTTTCTTTGCCCTCGCCCGCCAGTGCGAAAACGGAAGTTCCGACCGCAGTGGACAAAACGGCTGCGCAGAGCACAAGCGAGATGATTTTTGTTGCTCTATTTTTCATTTCGATGTTACCTCCATAGTTTTATTTTTGGACTTGCTGACATTCCGCATATCCAGTGTGGTCGCACAAACCAGCTTGTCACAAAGAAGAAGCAGCGCTGGCAGAATAAAGATAACGGAAATCATACTCACCACTGCACCTCTTGCCATCAACATACACATGGCGCTGATGATGTCGATATTAGAGTAAAGTGTCACGCCGAAGGTCGCAGCAAACAGGCCCATGCCGGATACGATGATGGACGGAATGGATGTGGTAAGCGCTGTCCACACGGCCTGCTTCTTTTGCGCGCCGCCGATTCTCTCGGCTTTATAGCGGGTGGTTGTCAGGATCGCGTAATCCACAGTCGCGCCAAGCTGAATGGTACTGATACAGATCGGCGCAATGAACGGCAGGCTCTGTCCCAAATAATGGGGCAATCCCAGGTTGATAAATATAGCAAACTCAATGATCGCAATCAGAATAAACGGCAGGGAAACGCTCTTTTCCACCAAGGCAATAATGAAGAAGATAGCAAGAATCGATACCGCGTTGACAACCTTAAAGTCATGGGCAGTGGTTTCGATCATGTCTTTCATACACGGAGCTTCTCCAATCAGCATACCGCCCTCGTCATATCTCTTGAGAATGGCGTTCAGCTGTGTAATCTGCTCGTTTACTTCGTCACTGGCAACTTTATATTCCGAGTTGACGAGCATCAGTTCCCATTTGTCGCTTTTCAGGATCTCCACAATGGACTCCGGCAGGATTTCCTCCGGCACGCGGGAGCCAATCACTGACTCCAAACCTAGAACATATTTGACACCATCAACCTGCTCCATCTCGC
This sequence comes from Anaerofilum sp. An201, assembly GCF_002160015.1. Classification (GTDB taxonomy): domain Bacteria; phylum Bacillota; class Clostridia; order Oscillospirales; family Ruminococcaceae; genus Anaerofilum; species Anaerofilum faecale. The sequence continues at coordinate 132,676 of NZ_NFJT01000001.1, forward strand.
CGATCATCTTGCGGACATTCTTCGCGGATGCACCCGTATCGATCAGCAGCATATGGGTAGAGGCGATGTTAAAATCCTCGGCAAGCTTACTGTTGGCGATGACATATTCCATATCTTCGGGAAGGCACTCACCCATATCGTAGTAAACTTCATCGTTGGTTTTGCTGTATCCGTAATAAGCAGGCGGAACCAGCAAGGCGAAGATGACCAGGAACACGGGAAAAACCTTGACAATTCCTTTTGCCAATTTACCCATGTTGGGAATCAATGCCTTGTGCTTTGTTTTCTGTAAGGGCTTATCCAGAATCAGGATCAATGCTGGCAGAACAGTCACACAGCCAATGACGCCCAGCAGAACGCCTTTTGCCATGACAATGCCCAAATCACGGCCCATGGTAAAGGACATGAAGCACAGGGAAATGAATCCGGCCACAGTGGTAATGGAGCTGCCCACTACGCTGGTCAGCGTTTTCTGGATAGCCACTGCCATGGCTTCCTTATTATCGCTGTAATTTACCCGCTGCTCGTTGTAACTCTCCCATAGGAAGATGGAGTAGTCCATAGTGACGGCCAACTGTAAAACAGCGGACAGGGCCTTGGTAATATAGGATATCTCGCCCATAAAAATATTGGATCCAAGATTCAGAAGGATCATCATACCAATGGAAGCCAGGAACACAAAGGGCACCAGCCAGCTATCCAGGAACAGCAGCATAGCAGCACAGGCCAGAGCCACGGCAATGCCCACATAGATTGGCTCTTCCTGTTCACAGAGATCCTTCAGATCGGTGACCAGCGCAGACATTCCGGAAACATAGCACTGCTTTCCGCAGATGGTGCGGATTTCCCGGATCGCGTCCATGGTAATATCTGCGGAAGTGGAGCTGTCAAAGAACACGGCCATCATCGTGGAATGATCGGTATTGAATTCCGTATAGATTTGATCCGGCAGCAGCTCCATGGGAACGGAAAGGTCAAACAAGGTGTCATACCAGATCACGGTATCCACATGATCGACCTGCTCGATTTTTGCCTTCAAGGCAGCCACATCCTTGTTCGGCATATCTTCCACGATTATAAAGGAAAAAGCTCCCTTCCCAAAATCCTCCATCAGCTCGTTCTGCCCGATGATTGTATCCATATCCTCCGGCAGATAATTCAGCATGTCATAATTGATTCTGGTATTTGCAATGCCAATCACTGCCGGAATCATCAGCAAAACGGTTAAAATTAAGATTGGTATGCGGTATTTTACAACCGCCTTTGAAAAACGCATAAGTGATTACATATCCTTTCTGTTAGGGTTCTTGCTCTATCTCACAATATTCGGCATCGATGACCTCCGGCATCTGGTGACGAATAATCTTAACTGTAATCAGAATGGTAATGAGATTCAGCACGCCCTCGGTAATCAGCACAATTCCAAACAGGATCATGATAATCTGAATGCTTTCCGAAGGCCGGAATATCAGCAGGAAACCGGCAACGCCTGTCAGGATTGCCATGGCAAGAATCAGCCACCACTTTTTAATGCCAAAGGCTCTGGAATCAATGGAAATCTGTATTTTTAGGAGCGCATCTGCCAGAACACAGATACCCATAACAATACAAATCAAATTAACCATAGCATCTGTACGAATAATCAGAATGAAACCAAGCACCACGAACAGGATGCCAAATGCTAAATCGAATTGGAAAGCCAGCCTGTATAAATCTTTTGAACAGTAACCAATAATCTTTACCAATCCAAATAGCATCATAATTCCTCCGCCAAGCACACATAGCAGCGTCACCGAGAAATCAGGTACAGCAATTAGTACAATCCCCAGCACACATAGCAGAATAGAAATTATGATATAGCCAGTTTTTGCAGCTTTAATCCGATTGTTCAGATACACAATAAATACCTCCTTGCGTTGTCAATATTCTCATGGTTGCGTGAAGGTCACGTACCTCATAGACAATCTTTTTATATATAAAAAGTGTGATTTCGCATCGTAATTTACTACATGAGCTGACATATCAGCCAACTCTTCCGTCTATACTGCCAATCTGAATGTAGAACAGACTAAGCATTCATTTGACAGAAAATATCTTGCAGATCGGCATCAATTGCAGACAGCAAATCTGCATCATGTTTCAGACGACATTTAAGGGAATCTGACACATCGTTTTCAGTCTTGTATTTTAGGTGATGCTCTAAACTCGCCCAATAGTCCATAGCAATTGTCCGTATTTGGATCTCAACAGGAATGTGTTCTGTTGTCCCCGCCAAGAAAATGGGAACTGAAACAATTAGGTGGAGACTCCGGTATCCGTTTGGCTTTGGATTAGAAATAAAGTCCTTTTTCTTAAGCAAACGAATGTCATCTTGAGAAAGGAGCAGGTCAGCGACTAGATTCACATCATTTAGGTAATTGCACACGACCCGAACTCCAGCTATATCAAGAATACCCTCACGAAGGGATTGCATTTCTATGGGGTATCCTTTTCGTCTGAGCTTTTCGAGCATACTTCCTGGAGACTTCAGCCTACATTCAATATGGTGGATAGGATTGTGGCAGTGCTCTACTTGGAATCCATCATTAAGAATCTCAAGTTTTGTCCTTACTTGCTTAATTGCAGCATTGTACAACTGCCGGATTGCGAGAAACTCTGTCACATCATCTACGAAAGCCTCGTCCTGTAAGAGCGCCAGATTACGCTCACTTGTCGTCATTTGCAGGATTCTTTCAAAGTCCATAATAAGTCCCCCTTTTCATTTATAACCGACAGGACTTTGACCCCTCCATAACACAGATAGCCGGACTGCCCAATGCAACCCTTGGGGCAATCCGGCTATTAAGACCTTCTATCACAAAATCAGATGATATCCTACCAAAGCTGTGGCAAGTTTGTCTGTTCCCAAGGCAGGTTTGCTGTGTTCGAACCAAAATGCCCATAACTTGCAGTATGTCTGTAAAACGGTGTTCGCAGGGAAAGTCGGTCAATGATAGCAGAGGGGCGCAGGTCAACCGTTTTGAGAATCAGTTCCTGGATCTGGTCTGCCGGGAACTTACCCGTACCGAAGGTGTCTACCAGGAGGGATACCGGTTGGGCAACGCCGATGGCATAGCTGATCTGAATCTCACACTTGTCTGCCAAACCTGCCGCCACTACATTTTTCGCCAGATACCGGGCCATATACGCGCCGCTTCGGTCAACCTTTGAGGGATCTTTACCAGAGAACGCACCGCCGCCATGCCGGGCGTAGCCGCCGTAGGTGTCCACGATCAGCTTCCTGCCCGTCAAGCCGCTGTCACCGGCGGGGCCACCAATACAGAAACGGCCTGTAGGATTGATAAAGAATCTCGTGTTCCCGTCCAGCATGCCCTCCGGGATCACCGGTTGGATGACATGGCAGAGGATGTCCTCACGCAATTGCTCCATGGACACATCTGCCTCATGCTGGGAAGAAACTACGACGGTTTCCACCCGCGCCGGAATTCCATCCCGGTACTCCACGGTGACCTGGGCTTTCCCATCCGGCAGCAGATAGGGCAGAATTTCCTCCTGCCGCACAAAGGCAAGGCGCTTTGTCAGCGCATGGGCAAGCTCAATGGGCAGCGGCATCAGGCTGTCCGTTTCCCGACATGCGAAGCCAAACATCATGCCCTGATCTCCTGCGCCGTTTTCCATGGAATCCGCCTTCTCCACACCCATGTTGATATCGGGAGATTGCTCATGGATATCCACTGTGATTTGGCAGGTGTCTGCGTCAAAACCATAGCCTTGCTTCACATACCCGATATCCCGAACCACCTGCCGGGCAATAGCGGCATAGTCCACACGGGCAGCTGAGGTGATCTCGCCGAAAATGTGGATCCCGTTGGGAATGGCAGTTACTTCGCAGGCTACATGGGAATGGGGATCGTTTTCCAAAAGGGCATCCAAGATGGCATCGGCGATCTGGTCACATACCTTATCCGGGTGTCCCACTGTGACGCTTTCTGAAGTAAAGAAGGTTGTCATTTTGCCGCTTCTCCCTTTTTCTTTGCACAGCTGCAGCTCCACAACTCGGTGGCGGTGGGGGTCCAGTTTTTGGCGTATGCCTCGCACTTATCGCACAGGTGATCCACCGTTTCCGGGGATTGCAGGTCTGTGGAGTGAGCGCCGGTAGCCTTTACAATTTCCCGCAGCTTTTCCGGATTTTCCAGCATGGGGCAGGGACGCAGATGGTTATCGTTAAAGGGCTGGCTGTCGTGATAAGCCATGAAAATGGGGCTGCGCAGCACATCCAGCAGGCTCATCTCCCGGATATTGGCATTGGAATAGTGGATAAACACGCAGGGGTCACAGTCGCCGTTGGCGTTGATGTGCAAATACCGCCGTCCGCCGGCGATGCAGCCGCCTACATACTCGCCATCGTTCTGGAAGTCCATGGCGAAGATCGGCTTGGTAGCCCGAATGTCCCGGATCCGGTGATACATGAATTCCCGCTGCTCAGGATTGGGCAGCAGTTCCGGCACTGCGTCATTGCCCACGGGCATATAGTGGAAGTACCAGACAAACCGCGCGCCCCACTGAATCATCTGATCAATAAATTCATAGGAGCTGATAGAATCCAGATTCTGGCTGGTGTAGCAGCAGGACAGGCCGAAAGGCAGATGCTTCTCTTTCAGAATCGCCATCGCCTTAATCACTTTCTGGTAGGTACCGTTGCCCCGGCGGCCATCGGTGGCAGACTCAAAGCCCTCCACGCTGATGGCAGGGATAAAATTCTTCACCCTGAGCATCTCGTTGGCAAAAGCTTCGTCAATCAACGTGGCGTTGGTGAAGGAAAGGAACTGGCAGTCGCTGTGCTTTTCACACAGGGCGATCAGGTCCTTTTTGCGAACCAGAGGCTCACCACCGGTATATATGTACATGTATACGCCCATTTCCTTGCCCTGAGTGATGATGGAATCGATCTCGTCAAAGGTCAGGTTGAGCTTGTTGCCGTATTCCGCGGCCCAGCAGCCGGTGCAGTGCAGGTTGCAGGCGGAGGTAGGGTCAAGAAGAATAGCCCAAGGAATATTGCAGTTATATTTTTTCCGGTATTCCTCTTGCTTTGGCCAGCCAATGATATTCGCGTTGAGGAAGAAATTTTCAAAGGTAGCCTTCAGAACCTCCGAATCCGTTTCCTTCAGAATGTTCATAACGAGCTGATACATGTTGTTCTGCGGGTCTTCCAGCACTTGACGGACTGCCGCGCGCTGGACTGGGAAACTGTCTGGGCCATCACCGGCCAGCTTGTCCACCCAAGACATCAGTTTCAGCGCATTTTCTTCCGGATTTTTCTCCAAATAGCCAAAAGCAGTACGCAGAGTTGCTTTTTTCAGTTGATTTGTAAATGACATCTTTATCTCTCCTTATATACAAGCGGGGAGGGTATGCCTCCCCGCAGTTGACGTATCGCTTTTATCACTCAATCACATGGTATTCTTTCAGCAGCTTTTCGATATCGGTACCATGGATCTTCTCCAACAGCTTCTTAACCACCATTTTCTCTTTGAAGCCCATATCCATCTGGGTCAAAGGTTTGCCGTCCCGGAGCTGGATGGTTGCATTTAACAGGTCACGGATATCATAGGTGCTGCCCCAGACTTCCGGTACGCCACGGTCGATATCCAGTAAGGTATAAACAGCTTCCATACCAGTACGCATGGAATACTCGGTGGTGAAGATGGTATCCCGCTTGGTCTCAGCGAACTGACCCAGGAACGCGAAGTTCACAGCACCCTCCGGTACCACGTCCGGGCGGTCACCAGCGGCACGAGGCATGAAGAAGGCGGTAATGTAGGGCATCATCACAGGCACAGTATTGGCACTGTGCTCTGCCAGATCTTCGATCTCATTTTCCGGAACGCCGATGTGATACAGCCACTCCATGCAGATCTCCTTACCGGTGCATTCCCGCATAGGCTTTTTCACGAAGTCACCTGGCTTGTCAGAGAACAAACCGTAAACCCAAACCAGACACTGGTCCTTAGGCTGGTTGCGGAACTGGGGCTGACGGTTGATAGTCCAGCTCATGAGCCAGCCAGAATCTTTCACTGTCACAATACCACCTGTGACAACACCGCCGCTAAAGGGATCTCGCTTGCAGATGTTTTTGATATAGGGGATGATCTTCTGATCCAGCGTAGTGACTGTAGCACTCATCCAATTGGATTGCTCCGGATCATAGCAGAACTTGTCAGGGTGACCGAATGACGGATCCTGAGCAGCAATTCTGCGCCACATATCCCAGCCGCCGCCAGCCTTAATCTCATAATTGAAGGGGGCCACAGTATTCTGAGAACCCATGGTTGCATTCTCTACACAGCCACCGTTGGTGATGAAAACCAGATCGTTTTCGGTCAGGTCCACATACTGTGTCTTTCCATCAGCAATCAGCTCGATGCGAGTGGCCTGCTTCTTGCCAGGTTTGATGTCAAACTCCACGTTGACAACCTTCGTATTGTAGTGGAACTGAACGCCGTAGCCTTCCAGATATTTGATCATGGGCAAGATCATGGACTCGTACTGGTTGTACTTGGTGAAGCGGAGAGCCTTGAAATCCGGCAGGCCGCCTACATGGTGGATAAAGCGCTTGATATACAGCTTCATTTCCAATGCGCTGTGCCAGTTTTCAAAGGCAAACATGGTACGCCAGTAAAGCCAGAAGTTGGAATTGAGTACCTCGTCGTCAAAGAAGTCGGTGATACGCTTGTCGTAAAGCTGTTCGTCCGGTGTGAAAAACAACTTCATGATTTCCATGGCACCTTTATCAGACAGGCCGAACTTGCCGTCAGTATGGGCATCCTGACCCTGATTGACGGTTGCCCGGCAGAGGGAGTAGTTGGGGTCTTTCTTATTCAGCCAGTAGTATTCGTCCAGGACACTGACCCCTTCTGTCTCGATGGAAGGAATGGATCGGAACAAATCCCACATGACCTCAAAATGATTATCCATCTCCCGTCCGCCCCGCATGACATAGCCGACATCGGGGTACTGCCAGCCATCGCAGGCGCCGCCGGGAATGGGGTCTTTCTCATAAATGTGGATGTTCTGACCCTGCATCTGTCCGTCACGAACCAGATAGCAGGCGGCAGTCAGAGCCGCAAGGCCGGTGCCGATGATGTGGGCGGACTTGTTGTCCACGCCCTCGGGCTTTCTGGGACGGACAAAGGCTTCATAGTTACCACTGGAATAATACATAATTTTTCCTCCTTGTTATGTTGGCATCCTCTGTTTTGAGGTGCTCTTGGTTTGTGCCCTCATTATATCGGGAATATTCTTCCTTTCCTATGGACAAAGATACCCCCTGTGCCTGAAATTCAGACACAGGGGGTGGGTTTGCCTGGTTTTTTGACTCGTATCGCAAAAAAGCAGGACTGAAGTCCTGCTTATACCTGGGAATATGAAGTCGTATGCTGGAATTCATCATAAAAAAGCAAAATATCTTTATATACATCCAGCTTTTGCTCTTCGTTGAGTATCTCATGACGCATATGTTCATACAGTCTGCTGCTGATATTTGTATAGCCCAGCTCCGATAAAAAAGCGATTAACTGTTCAAATTGCTTTCTTGATCGAATAACCGGATCTTCTTCACCGGCAATGACAAAAATTGGCAAATGTGGGTTGCTTACATGCCAGTTTCTTTTCTCAAAAGCCGCTTTTTGCAGCTTCAGAAGGTTGACAAACCCATTTGTGGTAAAGATAAATCCGCATTTCGGATCTTGGTTGTATTGTGCAACATTGGCTTGGTTTTCTGAGAGCCAGCCATTCGGAATTGAATTTCCGGCATTAAACTGCGAAAAGGCCATAGCATTCAACATTTTATTCGGAGCCTTTTCCTTAATGAAGGGTTTTGAAAGCCTGGCCAGAAGCAGACCAAGCCCCGCTGCCGCATTATAGGTCGGTGGACCGCACAGAACAACTTTGTCAATTTCCGAATCATATCTTTTCAGATAACCCCGGGCAACAAGCGTACCCATACTGTGACCAAACAGAAATACAGGAAGGCTAGGATAGATATGATTAATATACCGTGTAGCGGTATGCAGATCCTCAATGATTGCCTGTTCATTCTCGGTATAGAAAAAGCCATAATCCTCTGCCTTTTCCACACTTCCACCATGTCCACGATGGTCATGAATAACACACACATATCCATGATCGGAAAGATAATTCATGAAGTCGTAGTATCTCTCCTTGTGTTCAGCCATACCATGGGAAAACTGAATAACGCCTTTGGGATCCCCCTCTGGCACAATCACTGCGATTTCCAACCCCAGTCCGTCAAACTCAGAAAGTATTTTTTCGATTCTCATGTTGCCTCCTATTACAAGAGCGGAGAAAAAATATCCACTTGGATTTTGTTACCATATTATCAATCATTTTCAAAAACTTTCCCACAGACAAAATACCCGCTGTGCCTGAAATTCAGACACAGGGAGTAGGTTTGCCTAAAGACTATGACTGCATTTTCTCACAACGGTCAATGAGATGCTCCAAATCACCGCGCTTTAATTCTAAAATCCGCCGAAACCGGGCCATAGCATTCGGGTTCATACCGGTTTCCAGCCAGCCCAGGATCATACCGAAGCTGACACATTTCAGATAATCTACAACGGTGGTATAATCCTCAGATGTCATTTTTCGGTTGCCTAGAACGCCGTCTACATACGCCCTGACCACATAAGTACAGACCCGCCATTGGTATTGCTCATAAATGTCTCGGTTGACGGAATGATAGATATGAAGCACCGCTTTCCGATTGGCCAGAGCAAATTCCAGTGCTGCATTGATACAATCGTCCAGGGAATCGATGGTAGGATGCTCCCGGATAATCCGCTCCGCATCCTCGTTCACTATATTTTCCATCAGTTGGGGCAGATCCTGATAGTAGTAATAGAAGGTATTGCGGTTCACCCTGCAGTCTTCTACAATATCCCGGACAGTAATCTGGGTCAACGGCTTTTCGTTGAGTAATTTAATAAAAGAAGCCCGAATAGCTTTTTTTGTAAAATTAGCCAAACATCACACCTCCTTATTACACAGCGTAACGACATCCGAAATATCACATTGAAGGGCAACACATATTTTTACGATCGTATCCAGGTGGACTGGCTGATCCTTCCCCATTTTAGCAATAACGGACGAGCTAAGATGTGCCATATTCTGTAAATCTTTTTTCTTCAATTTACGGTCAATCAACAGTTTCCAAAGGCCATTATATGAAAGGCTAAGCGTTACATTATCCATCTTTCCACCCCACAGTATTATGCCATGATATATGAATTATAGCATTTTATCTTCTAATTCGCAATAGAATTTACACGAAATCGCTAATTTTATATGGTTAATAAAAGTCCGCCGATTACAAGTCATCACGCAAAAGTTTTTTGGAGACAATCTTCAGATAGAATTTATATTATATGGATGTTTGCAAAGTAGAAAGGATCAAATACGAAGGAAATTCGTATGTAGTGAGATGCCGCCCGGAAGGACGGCATCTTGTTTAATAGGCAGGAATACCATATTTCACTGATGAGATCTGTAAAATGCAACATATTCCGTCCCGCTCTTGATATCGTTCTTTATTCTGAATATAATTTAATCAATAGCTACGAAGGAGTTCAACAGATGAAATACTTATCAACTGCGCAGGCTGCGACGCGTTGGGGGATATCACAGCGCCGAGTGGCGCTCCTATGTGAACAAGGCCGAATCGACGGTGCGCAAAAAGCAGGTCACACTTGGATTATCCCTGATACTGCTCGTAAACCACAGGATGCCCGGATTAAAACCGGCAAGTATGTTAAACAAGTAGGAGGTGACCCCATTGGCGATACCAACTAATATTAAAACGCTGCTGTCTGGCAATGTAGTGGAGTGGGCTCGGATAGAGTTTAAGGAAACATGGAATGCTGAAGCTTCACTCAAAACGATATGTGCGTTTGCCAATGATATCGACAACTGGGGCGGCGGCTATATTGTGATCGGCGTTAAAGAACAGGATGGAAGACCTTCCTTTCCACTGCAAGGAGTGCCGCCTGAGAAAATCGATGCATACCAGAAAGATCTGCTAAACAAGTGTAAACTGATTCAACCTGAATATCTTCCCATCGTTGAAGTGGTAGATTACGAAGGCAAAAAGTTTATTGTCATTTGGGCGCCCGGTGGAAATTCGCGGCCATACTCTTCTCCCAAGAGTTTTGCGAAAGACAGCAAAGAACGGGTTCACTATATCAGAAAAATGGCAAGCACCATTGCCCCCTCTGAAGCCGAGAAGCGGGATCTCTACAATTTGGCCAACAACATCCCGTTTGACGACAGAGTCAACCATGAGGCGGATATCACGGATCTCAATATAACCCTGATACAGCAGTACCTGAAGGAAATCGGGAGTTCTTTGTACCAGGAGTCCATGACAATGGAGTTCACGGATCTCTGCAAGAGCATGAATATCGTCAATACGTTGCCGGAATACACTAAGCCGAAAAATGTCGGGCTTATGTTTTTCAATTTGGAGCCGGAACGTTTTTTCCCTTGTGCGCAAATCGATGTTGTGGAGTTCCCGGATGATACGGGAGATCAGATCCGGGAAAAGATATTCCGTGGCCCAATTCATCATCAACTGCGGGATGCACTGCAATACATCCAAAACAGTGTTCTGCAGGAGCGAGTTGTAAAGACAGATGGCGTTGCTGAAGCCGACCGCTTTTTTAATTATCCTTATGCGGCAGTGGAAGAAGCTCTGTGCAATGCAGTCTACCATAAAGGATACGACGAACGTGAGCCGATCGAGGTTCGTGTGGAACAGGACCGCATCATCATTGTGAGTCACCCAGGGGCTGACCGCTCTATTACTCAGGAGGGGCTGCGCGAGTATCGAGCTTACAGCCGAAGATACCGAAATCGAAGAATTGGCGAGTTTCTGAAAGAGATGCACCTGACTGAGGGGCGAAACACTGGATTCAGAAAGATCTGCAATGCACTTAGGCTCAATGGGTCTCCAGAACCATTGTTTGAAACCGATGACGAACGGACCTATTTTGCTACTACTATTTATATACATCCAGGATTTGTCCCGAAGCGGAACACCCAAATTCCAATTGAAGGGGAAAATGACGGTGTAAATGATGGTGTACCTGAAGGTGTATTTGAGGGCCTAAGTAAAAGAGAGATAGATATTCTGGCTGCCATACGTAAAAATCCAAAAGACTCTGCAGAGAAAATCGGAAAAGCTGTCGGTGTTTCAAAGTCCACAGTAGAACGTGCGCAGAAGAAACTAAAAGAATTGAGCCTAATTCGACGGGATGGATCTGACAAAACTGGTAGATGGATCGTTCGTGATTAAGGAGACAGGTATGGCACGACAATATAAGTTGGCCCGAAAAATGAAGAAAATCACGCTGACGGCAGCAGCACGGGAACTGGGGGTAACGCAGCCAGCTCTCAGCAGCTGGGAGAGTGAGCGGAAGGCACCTTCAATTGAAGCGTTGATTCGCATGGCCAAATTCTATGGAGTCACAACGGATTTTCTGCTCGGGCTTTCTCAGGAAGCCGATCCAAGAAAAGACTGGCTGGCACCAATTGATCCTTCGCTTATTCCGGTTTTACACGAAACACCAGTATTCTCTCCAACTCGTGGCTGGGCGTTCGTTGATGCAGTAACTGAGGAATTACACTTTGCGAATGGCGAAACCCTGCCGGTATCCAATTTGAACGAACTGTATATTATGGCACCCGTTCTGATGTGCCCGTCAGTCACCAACAACCCGGCTCTCGCAAAGTCTGAACTGCAGGAGTATGACGAGGTGTGGGTGGAGCCAATTTCTACGGATCGCTTGCTGCAGCAAGAGCTGCGTGGCTGGTACCGTGTGAAAAAATATTATGTTGAGAACACGATAGGTCAGAGATTCTATTTTGATTTCTATGGTGCAAAATGGCTGGCGTTTTCGTTGGAAGAAAAGGAGGCCCAAAATGAAGTATAAATTGTATCGTGCTCAGTATGAAATGCAATTTGATGAAAACGGCGAGCCGCTCGAATGGGAAGATGCGTTTGAATTGGTAGGTGTGGAATATGCCCAGGATGTTGATCGGGCAACACCTATTCTGATCAAGGCGGTTATAGATGAACTGAGTACGACACCTAAATACGCCAATTGTGAAGTGGCGGCTTTCGCACCGGACCTGTATACGCAGGAGTTGAGCGATGAGTACGACTATGAGATGATGGGAATCGTATATCCGCCGAACGCAGACCATAATATTCTTATTCCATTCCTTATCAAAGAGGAGGATGAGTCTCAGGAGTGAGACTCTGCCCTTACGACAAATTCAAATAAAAGTGCTGCCCTGGCTGGTGATGCCGGGACAGCACTTTTTCATTTGAGGGCGTTCTCTTTAAAGGCCCTTTATAGAACATTGCTTCTTATAATGCGAGTGAACTCGAATTTATGACAGCAAAAAAACGGACGGTTTCCGGAATGAAGTGACCCCAAAAAGTTAGACAATATTTGAAAGTAAAAATTGTTTAAGCAACCGATAGGGCTTGCTGTCCGTGAATTGCAGGCGGCAAGCCCTTCAGCTTTGCCTTGATGCGACGGTTGTTGTAGTAGTCCAGGTAGTCCAGCAGTTCCCCCTTGAAGTGTTCCATAGATTTGAATTCTTGCAGATACAGCAACTCACTTTTGAGTAAGCCAAAGAAATTTTCCATGACAGCATTGTCCAGGCAGTTTCCTTTGCGGCTCATGCTCTGTCGGATACCCTTGCTTTTCAGCATCTGCTGGTACTGCTTGTGCTGGTACTGCCAACCCTGGTCGGAATGAAGGATTAAGCCTGTTCCATCCGGAATTGTTTCAAAGGCTTTTGTGAGCATTGTTGTCACCATGCTCATAATCGGACGCTCGGAAATAGTGTAGCTGACCAGATAGCCGTTGTGCAGATCCAGGATTGGAGAAAGATAGAGCTTCTGACCGAAGAGGCTAAACTCCGTCACATCAGTAACCCATTTCTGGTTTGGTTTTTCCGCATAGAAATTTCGATTGAGCAGATTCGGTGCAATTTTTCCCACTTCACCCTTGTAAGAGCGATATTTCTTGCTTCTGACACGGCAAAGCAATCCCAGCTGCTTCATGAGACGCTGTACCGTCTTGTGGTTCAGATGAATCCCTCTGTTGTGCAGCGCTGTGGTAATACGGCGGTAACCATACCGCCCTTTGTTTTCGTGGCTGAGAGCTGCGATTTCCGTTTTTGCCACTTCATATTTGTCTGCCTGCTCCATCCGCTTTAGATGATAGTAGAACGTGGCACGGGGAAGCTGAGCGATTGACAGAAGGATATCCAGAGCGTGGCTTTGCCTCAGCTTTTGAACTACCTGCGTTTTCTGCGCTGGCGTCGCTCGTCTTCCAAAACCAAGGCTTGCAAGTTTTTTAAGTATTCATTCTCCGCACGAAGTCTTTGAACCTCTGCCAGCAGATCTTCTTCCACTTCTTTCGGCAGTTGCCGGGGGCGTCCTCTACTCCCTCGGCCCCGCCGTTCTACTGCAAAGCCTTCCGGCCCTTCCGTTAAATAGATGCGTTCCCAATCCTGAATGCGGCGATGACTGTTGACCTCAAATCGACGTGCTGTTTCGCTGTAACTCAGCTTCTCCTTCTGCATGGTTTCTATTACCATTTTCTTAAATGCTGGCGTGTATCGTTTATTTGGTATTCCTTTTGGCATAGTAAAGCACCCCACTTCTTATCCAGTATATCATACTGTCTAACAAATGGGGTGCAGTTCAAATCAACCTTGACTTTTTTAAAACATACTATATACAGGAGATTTTGACTTGACCAATACCGTATATTGTGTTAGAGTGTATGTGTAATTGATTTTTGTGCGCGCCTGTATTGGGCTTTCAATCCGATAGGAGAGAAACGCGGAGCAATCTGCATTGCACACGCAGTTCAAGTTTGTATGCGTCAGTAGGATAGTCATGCTCATAAGCGGCTATTTTGCTGGCTTTTTTGTTTTTGCGGGGTTTTGCCCCCTAATTTCAGCGAGAATGACGATGGTTCACAGCGATGTGAACGCCAGTGCCAAATGGCAAGGAGATCGTTGTTCTCGCTTTTTTTATTGTCCAAAATGCCGCGAGGTGTTTGGAATATATCAATACAGAAAGGTGGAACGCAGAATGATGAAGTACAAGAAGAAGTTTTTTGACACGCCTTTCCGCCGGGGTGCGGTGGTAAAAGGGAATGTCAGAACTCGCAAGAAAGGGGGAAACTACAGACCGTTTCCAAAAGTGATGCGGCCTTATCGCCGCAGTGTAGAAAGAAAGGAGTGTTGATCTTGCCGGACATCATACTTCCATATGAGCCCATCGTCATCACCGATACCACAGATCTCCCCAGAGATGAATGGCTTGCATACCGCAAGACCGGAATCGGCGGCAGCGATGTTGCAGCAATTCTCGGCATCTCACCCTTTGGGACTGCGCGGGATATCTACTATGACAAGCTGAGCATCGCCTCCTTTTACGATGATGAGGCAAACAAGTACCAGAAAAAGATCGGTACCCTGCTGGAAGATGTCGTGGCTGAGATGTTCGCAGAAGTCACAGGATACCGTGTCTTCAAAATCCGGAAAATGTTCCGCAGCCGTGAGCATTCTTTTATGCTTGCGGATGTAGATTTTTTTGTCCAACTGCCAGATGGAAGTTTTGCCATTTTGGAATGTAAAACGACCAGTCCGGACGCTACAGAGAAATGGTGGGATGGCGACAAACCAACCGTTCCCCTCAACTATCAGCTCCAGGGCCGACACTATATGCCGGTCATGCACATCAACAAGATGTTCTACGCCTGCCTGCATGGGAACAGCGAGAACTATCTGATTGTCCGCGAGCTGGACAGAGATTTGGAGTATGAGGCCGAGATGATCGCGTTGGAAGAAGATTTTTGGAACAATCATGTTCTGCGTCAGGTGCCGCCGCCCTATATCGAAGAGGGCGATCTCATCATCGAGAGTGTGCGCCGGCATTTTGGACCAGCCAATACAGATCTGCCCCCGATTGCTTTGACCGGACAGTCTTCCCATTATCTGCTGCGTTTTCTGGAGTTGCAGCAGGCCAAGAGCGAGGTCGAGGCCTCTGTTGAACAGATTGACCAGGAATTACAGCGCATGAAAGGATTGATTGTAGCCGAACTGGGGGCCGGCTGCTCCGCTACCTGCGATGTGAATGGGACACCGTATCTGGTGACCTACAATCCCGTCCGCAAACCAACGGTGACGAAGGAAAACCTGATTCGCCTGCGGGCGCAGTATCCAGACATCTACAATGAGTATGTAAGTATTTCCGAAAGCCGCCGTTTTTATGTGAAAGAGCGGCGGGAGGAGGTCGCTTAGGGTGAGCTACAAAGGAATTTATGACCGAACGATTTTTTATAACCCGGACACCCGGTTCTCAATCATCAGTGTGAAAACAAATGACACCAGTGTACCGGCCCATGTCCGCAACAGCTATAAGTACAGGGACCATCTGATCCGTTTTACAGCCTCTGGCTTTGCGCTTCCCCAAAGTGACTGCGTAGAGTTGGAATTGGCCGGCGAGTGGGTCAACAATGAGAAATATGGCTATCATCTGCAGGTCGAGCAGTGCCGGGAGATTGTTCCCCGCACGGTTGCTGGCATCAAAGGGTACCTTTCTTCCGGGCTCCTCAAAGGGATCGGGAAAGCAACTGCGGAGGAAATTGTAAGCCGCTTCGGAGTGGCCGCTCTGGATATTCTTGAGCATGAACCGGAAAGGTTCCTGGAAGTCCGCGGCATTACACCGGAACGGTTGACCGAAATTAAGGAGTCCTATGCAGAAACCCACGCGCTTCGGGACTTGATGGCTTTCCTCGCTCCGTTTGAAGTCGGGGTAAAAACCGCCATTAAGATCCAACAGACGCTGGGGATGAACAGCATCTCCATCATCAGACAGCAACCTTTTGAGCTGTGTCGCTTTCCGGGATTCGGGTTCAAAAAAGTGGACAGCATTGCTCAAAAGATGGGGGTGTTACCCGATGATCCAACCCGTGTGATGGGCGCCCTTCAGGTATGTTTGAATCATCTCTGTGAGGAAAAGGGGCACCTGTTTGTATCCGCAGACACACTCTGCCGGTCGGCACTTATGTTGCTCAACAAAGGTCTGGCCCCCCGTGCGCCTCGGCTCAAAGGAGAGCAAATCCGTCCTTATCTGGAAACTCTGGTCCTTCAGGGAGATGTCATATCCTACAAGGATGCCATCTACTCCAAAAGGTACTTTATCCTGGAAGATGAAACGGCCCGCCGTATCGCGGAGATCCTGCGGTCCAACGAGATTTCAGAGGATTTGACACAGCCGATGGAAACAGTTATCCAACAGCTGGGAATCACCTTGTCCGAGAAACAGCGGGACGCGGTAAAAATGGCTTTGCAGCACCGACTGTCCATCATCACTGGATCGCCGGGTACCGGAAAGACAACAGTTTTGAAAACGGTAATTGAAACCTATCGCAAGCTGCACCCTGAAGGCAAGCTGCTTTTGGCAGCTCCTACCGGACGGGCCAGCCGGAACATGGCTGAGAGCACCGGGTTCGCAGACGCCAAAACGCTGCACAGCGCATTGGGCCTTATCAGCGATGATGAGGAAGATGAATACATCAATGAAAACGAGGACATTGACGCCGACTTCATTGTAATCGACGAGTTCTCCATGGCCGATATGTGGCTGACCGCCCAGATTTTCCGGCGCTTAAAGCCTGAGACGCGGCTGCTCCTTGTGGGCGACGCCGACCAACTTCCCAGCGTCAAGCCGGGAAATGTGTTTCGGGAGATGATTGCCTGCGGTCTGGTCCCCACAACGGTACTGGATCGGATTTTCCGACAGGCGGAGGGTAGCCTGATTGCAAAGTATGCCAAATACATCAAAGCCGGCAATGATGACATTGTGTTCGACGATAATGAGTTTCAGTTCATGGAATGCGAAATGCAGGCGGATGTGGCCGCGACGATTCAGAAAGTTTATCTGGAAGAAACGGCCAAAAGCGGGTTTGATCGTGTGCAGATCCTCTCTCCGTTCCTTGCCCGCGGAGAAGCCTCAACAGTTCACCTGAACCAGAGCATCCGTGAAATCGTCAACCCCTGCCGAGAAGAGGAAGCCGAGCTGCAGGTCGGGCAGCGGTCCTATCGGGCCGGTGACCGCATCATGCAGACCAAGAACAAAGATAAGATTTTTAATGGAGATGTGGGATATATCCGCCAAATCGAGCACCCGCCGGGCGGCGAGGTCAAAGTGACGGTGGAGTTCTCCGACAACCGCGTCAAGGAATACGATATCGGAAAGATGAAGGATCTGTTGCTTGCCTATGCTATTACCGTACACAAGGCGATGGGCTCCGAGTACAGTACCATCATCATGCCGATGCTGGTGGATCACATGGTCCTGTTGGATAATAACCTCATCTACACCGCCGTGACCCGCGCCAAAAAGCGCGTTATCCTGGTCGGTGAGAAGGATATTTTCTTTTTGGCGATCCATCGTGACAATACCAGCAAGCGTAACACCGCATTGGGCGACCGTATCAAACAGTACTGCCGGCTTTTTACCATTCAACAGGAGATTGCCGAGCAGAACAGAGAACCCGAACAGTTGAAGTTAACAGGTTAAAAAATGGGATGTTTGTGGAATTTGGCCGCAGCATCCCATGTTTATTTTAGAAAGGAGCTATTGCGATGAATGAAAACGCAAAAGGAACAACCATGTATGAGACCGTCCCTGTTGTTGCCGAGTTGAATCGAGTTACCGGTTTTGACCCGCTCAAGTTTGCCCGGCGCATTTCTCAGCCGGGTAATCCGGGGGCAAGATTGCAGCTGGACTTGAAGTACAAAAAGCTCTGGTTTCGGCTCAAATACCCGCAAGGACGCCTCAAGGTAATTCCCCTGCGGATTACTGAGCAAATCGCCATCTTTGAAGCAAAGGTTTTCTTCGACAAGAAGGATACGGAGCCGGTCTCCAGCTATATCGCCACACAGAACAAGAAAGATACTCCCGGCGGGCTGTATATCGAGTATGCCCAGCGCAATGCGACTGATCGGGCGCTGGACGACGCCGGCTTCGGCCTGCAGCTTGTGAATGTTCCGGTCAATCAGGAAAAGGATCCGCCTGTCGTTCAGAAGGCAGTTGTGGCAGAGGACTCCACTTCGGCATCTGAAACCGAAGAAATTAAACAGGCCGAAACAGCTTCTACTCCCGTCACTGTGGAGAACACCCCTGCCGGAGAGTCGCCTGCTGCACAATCGGCGGAAGAAGCGAAGGCAGATGTATGACCGGCTTTTCGATGAACTCAAGCAGATGGAAGATCAATGCGGCTTTCGGCTGGCCGACTCCCCAACGCAAACTGTGGGCTATGCCGCAGTCAGCAGTTTGGAGAAGACCCGCCACAACATTCCGCTGCTCTCCCTGGATAAGACGAAGAACACATCCGACCTTTTGCGGTTTATGGGCAGCCATCCGGTTCTGGTTATGTTGAAACTGGATGGGCTGACCATCAAATTGACCTATGAAAATGGACGGCTGATGGAGGCTGCGACCCGGGGCAACGGCGAAGAGGGCGAAATTGTCACCCACAACGCAAAAGTTTTCCAAAACATCCCGGTGCAGATTCCCTATCTGGGCCGGTTGGTGGTGACGGGCGAAGCATTTATCCACCAGAATGATTTTGAATCGTTCAAGGACAACCTGCTGGACAGCACAGGGGCGCCATATCGGAATGCCCGCAATCTGGCCGCCGGTTCTGTTCGACTGCTGGACGCGGCTGCCTGCCGGGAGCGACGGGTCAGCTTTATGCCGTTTGGTGTGCAGGATGGTCTTGACGACATCGAAGATGCTGATTCCAAAGCTGGAAAACTGCGGGCGCTGGGCGATCTCGGCTTTTTGCCCTGCTATTTCCGCCGTATGGACAATGCTGATCCGGACTTTTTGGAGCGGCACATTCGGGATTTGCGGGATCTTGCAGAGAGAAATCATATCCCCATTGATGGGATCGTCGTTACTTATGACAGCATTTCCTATTCCAAGACCTGCGGGCGTACCGGCCATCACTATAAGGACGGCATCGCCTACAAATTTGCCGATGACCTCTATGAAACCCGGCTGCGCGGGATCGAATGGACGCCCACCCGCACCGGCGAGATTTCACCGGTGGCGCTTTTTGACACCGTAGAGATCGACGGCTGCGAGGTGTCGCGGGCCAGCCTGCACAATCTCTCGTTTATCGAGGAGTTGCAACTGACACTCGGCGGGCGCATCCTGGTTTCCAAACGGAATATGATTATCCCTCATGTGGAGGGCAATTTAGACCGCGAGGGCTTCCAGATGGGGACGTTGCTTCCCAGTGCCTGTCCCTGCTGTGGGATGCCCACCCGTATCCATCAGACAAAGACAACGGCTTCCGGGAAAGAACGGATCACCAAGACGCTGTTTTGTGACAATCCCGCCTGTGAAATGCAGCGGCTTCGCCAATTTGTTCACTTCGCATCCAAGAAGGCCCTGAATATTGAAGGGCTTTCTGAGGCGACGCTGGAACGGCTGATCGGCAAGGGGTTCTTGCACAACTTCACGGATGTATTTCGTTTGGAGGAACACCGGGCCGAGATCATCGCTATGGATGGGTTTGGCGAAAGGTCGTGGCAGCGGCTTTGGGACGCGATTGAGCGCAGCCGCAACACTACCTTTGAGCGGTACCTCATTTCAATGGATATCCCTATGGTGGGTAATACCGCCAGCCGGGAACTAAGCCGAGCGTTTAATGGCAGCCTTGCTGATTTTGAGGCTGCCGTAGAATCCGGCTACGATTTCACGCAGCTACCCGATTTCGGGGCCACGCTGCACAACAACATTCACGATTGGTTCCGGGTGCCCGAGAACCGCCAATTATGGAAGGAGTTACAGACTATGATGAACATTGAGAAAAAGAACGCTATGACCGAGGAAATCAAGGACAACCCCTTTGTTGGCTGCACCATTGTGGTCACTGGAAAGGTCGAGCCCTACACCAGAGAGGGCATCAACGCAGAGATTGAATCCCTTGGTGCCCACGCAGGCAGCGCGGTGTCCAAAAATACCAACTACCTCATCTGTGGCGAGCGCGCCGGCAGCAAGCTGGCAAAGGCCCAGGCGCTGGGCATCCCGGTACTGACGCCTGCCCAGTTTTTCGAGATGGCTGGCAAATAAAGCATCGTACTACAAAGGTCACGGCGAAAAGACGCTTCTGTCACAGGGCCGTCTTACGCCACATAACCACAACAAAGGGAGAGGGCCATCGCGCCCTCTCCCTACTTCTGAGAAAGGATGAATTGAATGGATGCGTTGATGCAAGCTTTTTATGGTGTGATGTATAAATACCAAAAACATTTTTCGGAAAAAGGTGTCCGGGCAAATCTGGATGCTTGGGAACAGCGAAAAAAAGGGCTTCTGGAATTGCTGCGCAGGCACCCGAATTGGAGCGAGGATGACCTTGCCGTTGTTTTGGATCTCTCAGAAAGCAGAGAGATCAACCGCGATGTTGTGGATGAGAGCAAATTCATTTTAAACGAGCTGGTGGGCAACGTTTTGACTGACCCCGACCGGAGAGCGCAGTTTGATGCGGCGCTGCAGCTTGCTACCGAGGATTACTGCCAGTTTCCACCCCAGGAGAAGATCCAGCGTCTGAACCAGTTGGGCGTAAGATGTGCGCCGGGCCAGAAGGCCAGCCGCATCATCGGCAGGCTCTGCCATAACTTCGGAATTGACAGACATGCGCAGTACAATTCAGCCTATGCCCGGCTGTCCGATGCTCTCAATCCGCTGACTACTGCCCGAACCGGCGTTCTGTCCATCCATCCCTGCGATTTTCTGGAGATGTCCAACAGAGATAACTCGTGGTCTTCCTGTCATGGGCTGGCTCACGGAAGCTATCAGGCCGGTTGCCTCTCTTATCTTACAGATGGGGTCAGCATGATTTTTTTTACAGTGGATGGAACTGTGACGAGCGGATTCCACCTTCACCCCAAGCGCACCCGCCAGATCTTCTGCTACGGCGAAAATGTGCTGCTCCAGTCCAGACTCTATCCCGACAGCGATGACGATTTGTGTTTGCAATATCGTAGGCTGGTACAGGAGATCATCACTACCTGTCTGGGGATGCCGAACCGCTGGGTGCTGAAAAAGGCAAGTGACCGTCAAAACGAAGAATATTTCCAGACAGTCCAGGGAAGCCGACAATATCCGGACTACCTCTATTTCTCCAAAGTTTCTCTGCTGAAAAAGGCGGAAAGTTATGGTACGCTGCAGATCGGATCGCCCTCCCTCTGTGTTTGCTGCGGAGAGCCATATACCAGTGGTTGGCTGAAATGCAACTGTGATGAATTGGTAGTCTGCAGCGAATGCGGTCGCACCGTCCCCGCTGAAACAAGCCAGTACCATGAAGGGCGTTTTTTCTGCAACAGCTGCCTCCATGTTTGCGCAGCCTGCGGAAATGTCATTCACGGCGACCTGTATCCGGCCTTCAACCGGCGCGGGTATTTGATTGAGGTCTGTGCGGACTGCTATCAGCAGATGACGACCGCCTGCGGACATTGCAGTGTGCAGCCGATCTGCGGGCTGCTCTCCGGCTCCCGGCTTTGCGCCAGAGCCGCTATTACACCCGCCGTGGCATAACCAGAAAGGAGGCTTAGAATATGGAGAGAAACGAAAAACTGGAAAGCATTGTTCGCTTGACTCAGAAAGAACTCAAACAGCAGGTCAAGCTGGAGTTGGAGGAAATGGGCTATAAGCCCATTTCCAAAAAGGGATTTCTGTATGCGGAAGGTGAGCACCCGGTCCTGCTGGTGGCTCATCTGGACACGGTGCATAAAACGCCGGTACAGAGCATCTGCTACTCAACGGATGGACGGGTGATGATGTCCCCGGAAGGAATCGGCGGCGATGACCGCTGCGGCGTGTATATGATTTTGGAGATTATCAAATCTGCTCGTTGCCATGTTCTCTTTTGCGAGGATGAGGAGATCGGCTGCCAGGGGGCGCGCGCCTTTGCCAACAGCAAGATCCGACCGCAGGTGAATTACATCGTAGAGATGGATCGCCGAGGCTCCAATGACGCTGTATTTTATCGGTGCGCCAATCCGGATTTTACGGATTTTGTCTGCGGGTTCGGATTTGACCATGCCCTTGGATCTTTCAGCGATATCTGTGCCGTTGCGCCCAGACTGGGCGTTGCGGCAGTCAACATCAGTGCGGGATATCATAATGAACACAGCCGCCACGAGCAGATTGACCTGCCGGCAATGCAAAATAACATCCGGCGCATCACCGAGATGGTTCAGACTCCCAGCGAGCCGTTTGATTATGTGGAACAGACCTATTTTTACGGCAGTCAGATGACGATGGAAAACATCTCTCTTTGGGATATCGTATCCAGTCCGCAGCAGCAGAGCCGTTCCAAATGGCTGATGCCTCTGCCGGATAAGGCATACATCCTTTTGGGAGATTTCCAGGTAGAAGATGCCGAAATGTATATGATTGACAGCAGCGGTGGAGTTTACTGCTATATCCCGGAGCTGGATGCCGCCGTCTATTCAGAGAACCTACAGGCTTACAATGCTGATGGCGAAGAGGTGGTTTTTGAACGCCGCAGCGCCCGTTATCTGCGTACCTATCCGTTGGATGTGGCGCTTTCGCTTCTGGAATAACAGAACAGGTCAACGATGAAATCGCCTTGCGATATGAAAGAGGTGCAGCCGTTTTCTCGGCTGCACCCCTTTTTGTTGAAGTAATGCGTATTAAAAGCGTAAATAAATAGTATAAAACCAAAAAGGAGTGACTATTTTATGTTGATCGCCATCGACCATGGCAATAAGCAAATGAAAACCATCCACAAGACCTTTACATCGGCACTCAAAGAAAGTGATACTCGGCCGCCATTCGGAGAGGACATTTTAGAGTACCAGGGGAAATACTATTCTTTGACTGGCAACCGAATTCCTTACCTGCGGGATAAGACGGTGGACGAGCGCTTTTTCTTGCTCACCCTGTTTGCCATCGCGTTTGAGATTGAGGAAGCAGGCGTATACTCTGCCGATGAGATCATCGATGTACAGCTGGCAGTAGGGCTTCCGCCGGCTCACTTCGGCGCTCAAGCAGATCGTTTTGAGCGGTATTTTCTCAACCGCGATGTAGTGTCGTTTACCTTCCGAGGCAAGCCTTACGAAGTATATATCAACAAGGTTCTGTGTTTTCCACAGGCATACGCTGCCACGATTCCCATCTATGACCGAATCCGCAAAACAACAAAGGCAGTCGTGGTGGATATCGGCGGGTTTACCGCTGACTACCTGGTGTTCAAAAACGGCGAGGCTGATCTGGATGCTTGTGACTCTCTGGAAAACGGCGTCATCATTCTCTATAACAACATCAAGTCCAAGCTCAACGGCGAAATGGATATGCTGCTGGAAGAGAGCGATATTGACGCCATTCTCCAAGGGGATACCAGCGATTTTGACAATGAGGTCGTCCAAATTGTGCGCCAGCAGGCGCAGGGATTTGTCAATGATCTTGTCGGCAAGTTGCGAGAGCGCATGGTTGATCTGCGCACCGGCAAAGCCATCTTCATTGGAGGCGGCTCTATTCTGCTCAGGCAGCAGATCGAATCCTGCGAGAAAATCGGTACACCGGTTTTTCTCGACCAGATTTACGCCAACGCCCGCGGCTATGAACTCCTTTACCGGGCAGCTAAGTCTGGTAGGTGATGGCTATGACTGCAGGCAAAAAGAATCCGGGCAAATTTACCCTTCAATTCAATATGATGGATCCTGTGCACCGCGAGGTGGCCGAACTGCTGGATTCCATGGGGCGCATGAAGGCGCAGTTCATCGCAAATGCAGTACAGTACTACCGATTTCACACAGAAAACCCGGATGCGCCGGCTGCAGCACCGCTGCCAGTGGACTACACCCTGCTGGAAGCTATCGTGCGCCGAATCATAGCAGAGCAGGATCCGTCGGCGCAGGACGATGCCCCCCAGGAACAGGTGCCGCCCAAAAGGAAGCTGCGCCAGTCGGAGGATATACATCTGGATGAAGCAGAGGCACTTTTGGGTGAGGAAAATATAGCGGCGATCTCCCGGACAGTAGCTGCCTTCCGCAGAAAATAGAATGAACCGGAGTGGCCTGTCACGCGGCTCCGGTCCAGTCTATTTATCATAGTGCCGTTGTCTCATCGACTCTTTCATTGCACGAACCAAGTCAGTGATCAGCCGAAGTTCTTTCGGGGTGCAATCCCGGGAAAGCCGTACTAATTCTCCTTCAAAGGCTTCCCGCTCATATTGAAGGCTATCACACAGAAGGTCATCCGTCGTACAGCTCAGCGCGTTTGCAATCTTCACCAATGAATTGAGGCCGACTTTCGACACGCCACGCTCAATATGGGAAATATTTGACGGCTCAAGTTCCACCAGCTCGGCCAGCGCATTCTGCGTCAGTCTCTTTTCTCTTCGCCGCGCGCGGATGCGTTCGCCCAACGCTATATAATCTAAATCCATCCTATCACCTCGCAATAATGTGATTGTAGCCCCTTTTAGGAGGTGGTAGAATAATACTGTACTCTTAATAGGGGCTTTATTCATATTAGAGGTGAGATTATGGAAATGAAGTCATGTGCCATCACCGGTCACAGACCCAGCCGGTTTAAATGGAAGTACCGTGAGGACAATGCTGGCTGCCGTCGACTAAAGAAACGGCTGCAAGAGCAAATCATTGCGCTCTATGAACAGGGTGTCCGATATTTCTGGGTCGGCGGCACCCTCGGTGTGGACATGTGGGCCAGCGAGATCTTGTTGAAATTAAAGCAAACTGTGCAATACAGCGATCTGGAACTGCATTTGGCACTGCCTTTCACCGGCTACACTGACGAGTGGGGACAAAGCAGCCAGCGGCGAATGAATGCTATTATCAAAGACTGTAGCAGTTTTGTTATAGCAGGGATCGCAGATAAAGCCGCTGAAGGCTATAAAAAAAGGAATTACTATATGGTAGATCATGCCGATTACCTTCTAGCTGTTTACGACAATAATCGGAGCGTCCGAAGCGGAACTGGTATGACAGTCAACTATGCCAGAAAACGAGGGCTGTCGATCATATTGATCCACCCAGACACCGGATCTGTATGCCACCTAACAAAGGATTGCTAAGATATCTCGTAATTTGCATAAAATTTATCACTCTATTTGTTCTAAATTTGTTGATGTACTTTCCAAAAGCAGTAAATATATAGGTATTAGCAGACTACAACGTGGTAGAAAGCCGGTCAAGAAAAGAATTTGCCAATGCTATGGGTGTTTATTGACCATAGATGTTTTACATTACGGAAAAACAAGGCAAAGAGGTATACAATATTCATCGAAACGGCTGTACGTAGAGGTCTGTTTGCTATCAAAAAAAGACATGCCATGCTGAAAGAACAGCATTGAGATTAGTAAAAAAGTGTTGTAAAATAAATAAAAAGCCCCTTTTTTCTATCCTCAGCACCTATAGTTCCAAATAGTAGAACACATATTTTTCTATAAACGCAAACCTTACGGGCTTCGGGATTGCCAGTTTATCGTATTATGAAAGGAGGATGCAGAACAGCTAGTATTCGACATCTTATGACGATGCAGTACAATGGTCACCTTTTCAACTGATGCTCCCATGTAAGCATCAGCGGGCATTCAAGAAATGTAAAAACACAATATAAGACAAAGATACTCATGACCCCCATTTTAATACATACTATTGCTGATAATGGGCCTTTGCAGAACAAAACATTGGTATATCCCCCAGTATTATTGGGGTGCTTATTAGGTCAGTGATCGACAATCTTGATTCAACAGACTGAAAAGCAGTCTGTTGTCAAGCGGCAATATGCTCCTTCTGAACGGCATATTGCCGCTTTTTGTATAAATTCTGCCACAACACTCCTTTTCAACAAAGCTGCTTAGAGACGGGGAGTGTCATTCCTCTGGCTATTGCTTATTGACCTTTACGATAACACTCCACTACTCAAAAGAACAGGCCAGACAAAACTAAATAGTTTCGGCAGGGTGGCGAAACACATCGCCAAATCCAACCCCTGAAGGAGATGATGTACGCTGCCCGTGTGCCGGACGCATGAGCGGACAAAGGGATATGTATGCTATGATGAGCGTCATCTATCGCATTCGGATGTTCCATTGTCTTATTCAGCCCCGTCACACCGCTTTCAAGACAAAGAGAAGACCTTCGACTTTTCTGTGCGCAAATCATGCCCGAGAAGTGTGTACAAAAGGCGATAAACCTCCGCCTGCCAGTCTTCTTTGCGGACTTTTTATAGATGTTCCTCTTAAAGTGGCCGAATGCATGAAACCATGCTATCTCGGCCGCTTTTGCTTTGCACTAAGACACCGCGTTCACTGCCGTGATCCCCCTTTCTTCTGAGTTCCCGAAAGACTTAGAAGAAATGGAGGATACATTATGTGGCATAGAAATGATGGTGCCAGCGAGGCGAATATTATACAGAACAAATTCACCGCTTATTTGATTACTGCGGTTGCTAATCGAAAAGCTGCGTACATGAATAAGCTCAAAGCCCATAGGCGTGCTATGGAATTTCTTGAGCGTTGCGGAGCGGAGGTTGAAACGTACGCAGAATTCAACTTGGATGAGGGGCTGCCCTTGATGGAACAAATTGAAAATCCATTGCTTTTACAGGCGCTGCTGCAGATCAAGGATTGGGAACGACATATTTTGCTGGCGCGGCTTCTTGATGAGCGGAGCTTCATTGAGCTGTCCAAAAATCTCGGCGTCAGCTATAAGGCGGTCTCCAACTCCTACTACCGGTTGATATTAAAACTGCGGCGCATGATGAAAGGGGATGCTATGGATGACTGATTTCAAAACACTGCTACTCCGAGCAAAGGAGAATGACCAAGCCGCCTTTGAGGAAATTCTTGCAATGTACCGGCCATTGCTGCTAAAGGAATCCATTATCAACGGAAGAATGGATATGGATGAAGATCTGTTTCAAGAATTGAGCTTGACCCTTTTCCGCTGCATCCAAACAATCAAAATCTGAATCTAATTCAGTGTAATGAAAAAGGCCCCCAGACTCTGGGGACCTTTTTCCCTGTATTGAATTTCTGTTTTTGGCATCCCTGAAAACATGACTGTCACTGCCAGTTTTCAAGCAAGCACACAAATACAAAGCAGTGTCTAGCTTTATCAAAAGTGTTATTTAACTGTACCCTATTTAAAATGTTGGTCAATTTTTTCACATCCGCATATTTGTAAAGATGCTTTTTCAACAGTGCTATATTGACTTTAAGCTCTTTACGAAGTATAATTAATTATACAAATCATACTTGTTTCACGGAGGAGAACTGAACATGGAAAAGTCGGAAGGAAAATATGCATGGACTGTGACGGTTGGTGAAAAAGGACAAATCGTAATTCCTAAGCAAGCCCGAGAGATTTTCAAAATAAATCCAGGAGATACACTGATGATTTTGGGAGACGAAAGCAGAGGGTTGGCTATCCCGCCCAAAAGTGCATTTGCTCAATTTGCGGCCACTATTTTTGAAACATAAGCAGATGAAGAAAAGGGCGAATAAGATTCTATGAGTCATGCTTTTTGTTTGTTTTTAATGGTGTTGGTATATTAGTCGGCATTTCTGAGAGATAAAAATATTTCTGTATCTGACAGAATATCTTGTACCATATATCCATATATCCATGTAAACAAGTAATTCCGGTGGAAGTTACAACTGCTTCATCGTTTTATAACACTAACTTGTGATCTCTCCGTAAGTGGAGTTTGATGAATATAATATCACCCTCTTCCTAATGGGCGTTAACAATATACAGCCTATATCTCCTATAATGGTGAATATAAGAGAGTGTGTGATGAGACCATGCGTATTGCATAAAGTGAAGGAGAATCTATGAAGACAAGGGGATTGAGAACACCAGCATCCATCAATGCCATATTGCTGTTGAGCATATTTACATTCGTCTTTTTAGGCGTGGAGTATCTTTATGTCAATATGATGTCTCGTATGGTTGGTGAGGATCAGACAGTGATTGCTCAAAATTACGCACTCGGTATCAGCGTTTTGGGATTTATCTTGTATCCGGTTTTGAATCGGGCGGTTCATGAACGGTTCAAAGCCCTACTTACCTTTTCTACCGTTCTGGTCTCCATCATCTGCATTTTTCTAATCCAGCAACATATCTCATACGCCATTACCCTAACAGCAGGGTTGATTTTGTTTTTTCTGATGGGGCTTTTCGGCAGTTCGGCTCACTATTTGGCTGTCTGTACCATCCATGGGGAGCGAACACTGGCCCGGCTGGTGGGTTTTGCCTATGCGGGCGGTATTCTTCTGCAATATATCAATAACAACTTAATCAACATAGAAATTGCCGAAGCGGTCATTCTTTCTGTTTTTCTAGCAGTGCTGAGCGTTCTGTTTATACGGACGAGGCATGTTTTTCGCGTGGAATTGATGGGTGAAGAGAAAACTTTATCTAAAGCGTTGGAGAAAACAAACGGCCCAATACAGAAAAAAATAACGACGGGCTTACTCCTGGTCTTTCTAGTGGCCCTGATGGCCTGCGTATTCAGCACATTGGACAACGCAATCACCTTAGGCCATGCTGCAGGCGCAATGGATATCGGGCAATGGCCCCGCATTCTGCTGGCGCTGAGCGGCCTGGCGGCAGGCTTTCTCTTTGATATTCGGAACAGAAAATACATGACGCTTATGATGTACTGCGTAATGGTATTCTCTGTTCTGTGTGTGATAATACTTCGGTGGGGCGGCCCATTTTTGACCGGAGTAGTGATCGCCTATATAGCTTCCGGATTTTTTGTTGTGTTTTTTACCACTAGCTTTTTAGAATTTGCGGCTTGCATGCGTATACCAGATCTCTGGGCAGGCATGGGACGGGCGGTGAATAACCTTGTGGCGGCGCTGATTACCAACAGCTCAGTAACTCTGCTCCTTTCAGGCAGAAACCTCACACTGGTCATCTTCATGCTGGTGTTGTTTGTTGCTGTCAGTATTCTGATGTTTGCCCATACGACTAGATCCCATACGGCATTGGCCCCGCCCGAGGCCCCGGCAACAGGATACACGCCAAAAGAAAAGTTTTCTTCCTTTGCAAGTCTTTTTTCATTGACCGACCGAGAGCAGGATGTTCTGCAGTATCTTCTGGTTTCCGATAGCAGTGTGCAGGATATCGCGCAGCAGATGGCGATCTCAAGACCCGTACTGTACCGCCATATTAGCAGTCTCAATGAAAAAACAGGTACCAAAAGCCGAATCGGCCTGTTGCAATTTTATTATGAGTGGATTCCGGAAAAAGAAGACGCCGCCCTTGAAAAAAGCCCGGATTTTAGGGCTTGAGACAAATGCAACCCCTTGTTATCTCAGAAAAAACAGCATAAAAACCAAAAAAGAGATGAATGTAACCTTATATTTTAGGATACTCCATGCTATTCTCTGTTTAAGGGACTGGCGCGGAGATCTGAAAAGCGGTATAGCGCTGTGTCAGAATTTCTGGTGCGGCGCTATTTTATTTGCGCAGAAGTTTTCTGCAAACAAGAAACCGGAAGGAGTGGATATAAAGATGTAAAACAATCCTGTGAAATCACTATTTCAGCAAATTTTACGTTTCTATCTAAAGCGTTTGTATGGATCAGGAGGACTTATGGTATGAAAAAGTTGAGGCGGACAAAATTTATACTTCTACTAGTGGCAGCAGTTTTTCTGACTACCCTTTCCGGATGCGGAGAAGCTGGAGACCTTGCGCAGTCTCAGATCTCTTCGGATTCCAAATTGGAAACCCATCCTTCGGACACAGAACCAGATACCCCTCCTTCGGAGGAAGCTTTATCTTCATCGAAGGACGAGATCGCCGTCACGCCAACAGCAGCCAAATCGGTCGAACTGGAGCTGTATGAAACAGCAGATTTCAGTTTGCAAATCCCCAAGGGATGGACGGTAACGAGCGGCGGCACAGGCATGTATCACTCCATCCGGGTCCAGGATCCTGCTGAGCCTCTCAACCAGATTTTCGTGCTGCTGAAGGCAGATGCTTTGCTCCACAGTCAGGAGGGAAAGGACGCCTGGGCTTATTATTCCGGGATTTCAGGCGTCCCCGGAATGCAGATATTTGCCCTGGCACCAGTCCTGTCAACCCCCTCTACTGAGAACTTTTTTAAAATTTTTCCGCAGTATGCAGATTTTGCTGTGCAGGCTGAGCCGGGTTATACTGGCTATACCTTCCCCCGGTTTGAAGGATTTGCTGTCACCGAGCGTTTCCCGTCAACCGGCGGTTTGAGTGCTTACGCACTGAACGATGAGATTCTACGGGCTACCTTTACCGAAGGAGGAAAAGAGGGTGAGGGCATGTTTGCCGCGTCAGTGGTGGATTTCGGAAGTGCTGAGATTGCGGCGGGGCCACCAGTAGGATATCAGGTCCCATCGGCGGATGGCGGCTATTATATGGCCTATAATGTGATGGCTGTAACTGCCGTGAAAGATTCTTTTCTGGAATGGGTCGACATCCTTACGGAGTGCGCAAGGAGCCTGGAATATTCTGAAAGCTATGTAAATGCCGTAAAACAGGCCGGAACTGAAACCGTCGCGCGGGCTATGGAGTTCAGCCGGAATGCAAACGAGGTGCTAGACGGGATTATGTCCTCCTGGGAAAACCGAAACACCAGTCAGGATATCATCAGTCAAAAGCAAAGCGATGCAACCCTCGGATACGAGCGTATCTGCGATACCGAAACCGGGGAAATCTACAAAGCGGAAAACGGCTGGAGCGACGGGTATCATGGCGACCGGTATCAGCTGGTCTCAGAAGACTCGATGTATCTGGAACCCATCAGCGGATATATCGAATGACAGCCACAAATAGAGAACCGATAAAGAAAAAAGGAGGCGCTGATATGGAAAATGTAAAACGGATCCTTCCCTATGTGAGGCGGTATGTGCTGATGGCGATCTACGATGTGTTGGATGAAGAGAGCATTTCCTATCACAAGGAAGAAGACGCGATCGTGGCCAGGGCAAAGGTGTATGGAAATATCAGCGTCTTTTCTATTTCTGCCGAGGAAAAGGAGGTAGGAACCGAGCTGAGGGTCGCGTTGCTGCAGCCATGCGGGGGATTGTCTGAACAGGGAAAAGAACGGACGATGGCCGCTATGTCGGATCGGATCGTACAGTATCTCGAAAATGAGCTTTTAATGAATCGACCCGTCGAAAGACTGAATCATGAGCCGGAAAACGGCTCTGGAAAACGGCTCTGTCAGATAAACAAAATCATAAGAGAGGAGTATTGTTATGGCGTTTCTGGATAAGTTAGGCAGCTTGGCAAAAAATTTGGGGGATAAAACCAACGAAGCGATTGCGATGAGCAAGTTGAACGGAAAAATTACATCGGAAAAGGCTCTTGCGGAAACAGAGCTGAGAAAAATCGGTGAGTATTATTATGGCCAATTTCTTTCCGGCGGCCAGATAGAGCCAGAGATACTGGAGGCCTGTCAGTCGGCCAAAGCCCATTACGATGAGGCTGCACATGCACAGTTGGAGATTGACCGAATCCGCGCGGCGGAAGCAGCGCAGGCTGTCACGACGGCCTCGGCAGGTCCTGTTTGCCCATCCTGCGGGACAGAGAACACAGCGGGAACAAAATTTTGCCGGCAATGTGGAACAAAACTGGTGGCAGAGTCCCCTGCTGTATGCCCACAATGCGGGGCGGCTGCGGAACCGGGAGTGAAATTCTGCCCGGAATGCGGCACGGCTCTTTCTCAGCCGGAACAAGCCCCTCGGCCAGATGAACAATGACTCCACTGAAAGGAGGCTTTTGCCTTGAAAGAAGAAAAACAACGACTGATGCGAACGTTGGCTGACGCATATCAAAGCGGCTGGGCAAAATGGCTGTTCCTGATTCTGACAGTACAGACGCTTCTCCCAACTTTGATAAATACCATGCTGCTGTTTACCTCCAAGGCTTCTCTAGGGAACGTGCTCCCGGCTTTTGTAAGCTTCTTCTGCCTGCTGGCAAGCGGCGTCCTGGTTATCCCTGCGGCTATGAGCGCCACAGGGGAGAAGAAGCCGCGGCTCTCTCTGTACCTGACGGCGTTCTTCCCTTGTGCAGCCGCAGTACTTCTCTCCGATGAGATACTTCTCTTCGCACTTTACCGCCTTTCTGAAGGCGGCGGCGTATGGATAGCCCTGCTTGCCTACCTGCTTGCCGTCCTTCTGATGACGGCGGCATACATCAGAGCCGTCTCCGTGGTTCTGGCCAAAAAGCCTGTGCTGAAATCATGGAGAACCATATGGGCTCTGCTGCTCTGTGCCGCGATGGTTTATCTGTCCGTCTATCTGCTTCCCTCCGCGGCGCAAGCCCTGACGGCGGCCCTGTTCCAGGGCGGAACGCTATGGTTTTCCAGCGTGCTGGGGGTGTTCGCATCTGTACTGGCCGGCTGGCTTCTTTTGCCTGCCATTTTGGCGCTGATTGCCAGCCGGATGGCGCCTGCCGGGCAGACGGCCGGGGAAGCCGTCGCTCCCTCGGAAAACGGAACCTCTCCAGAGGGGGAACAGGGCCCGGCGGAGTCTCTCGGAGGAGTCCGGCCAAAACGTCGCTTTTCCACGGCGAAGGCGGCGTCACATGCGGTGGAGCTTCTGTCCGCAGCCGTATTGGCCGCCGGCCTGGGCCTGGCAGTCTTTCCGAACCTAGGAAAGACGGACGCCGTCGAGGAATTCATCGGCGACTATGTGACAAAGGCAACGTCGGCCACTATTTCCGTAGGGATCGGAGATTATGTCTTTGCAGTAAAAGCATACGATGAAATGGAGCTGGAACTGGACGCCTGGGCGTTGGCGCTGGGCTTTGAGCTGGAGGAGCTTTCCTATTCCAGCCTTTCCGACATGGTCCGGGATCATCCAGACAACGATACGGTGGCGTATCTCTATGCCTGCACGTCCGGAGAATCAACCCAGCTGGCAGGAATGGAAGAGCTGTATATTACCGGACGGTATGAGGGCTACGACTTTTTGTTCAGTCTGTTGGATGAATACAAAAGGGCAGAAGAAAACGAGGAACTGACCAACGTGCAGCAACTCCGCCGCAACCGCATTCTGACAGGCCTGGCAGCAAACGGAGTTTGGTCCGGGACCGAAAGGCTCAGCCCGCAGACTCTGATGGAGGACGAGGATGCAGCCGCTGCGGCAGTGACGGCCTGTATCGATCTGTGCGACGAGCTGTACAACAAGGGCTTTTATAACGCCATGGCCGAGATTCAGGACATGGTAAACCCTCAAAGCATGGACATTTCCAGCGTGGTCAATTATGCGGGCAACCATCCGGACGATATCGAGGCGCAGAAGGCCGCTATGGACGCTATTCTACAGGAAAGCTCGGCGGAATTGGCAGGAAGAAGCTCTTATCTCAGTGTTTACGAGCGGTATGACAGCCTGTGGAACAGCGAAATAGCGCCGGGGGCCACAGAGGAGGAAAAGCTGGCTCATATCAAATACATGATCTCCGCATACCAGATGAGCCTGGATTTTGAAAAAATTGTGGAATATGCCCTGACGGCTCTCGAGACCTATAGAGACGATCCGGAGCTGATGCGCTCCGCTGTGTACGCTCTGGCCGAAAGCGGCGAAGCGGAGGAGTGCCTGAAGCTGACAAGCCGCGCTCTGGCGAAGAATGCGGAAGACCCCTATATGCTGTATTATGCGGCGGTGGCGGAGATGCATCAGCAGGATTACGATGCTGCGATCGATTATGGGCTGAAGCTTTCCGGCCTGGTAAAAAACAGCAGCGTCCCCGAGATAGCGGACAACTATCTGTACCAGTACGTATCAAAAATGAACACGACGAGGGACGCCGGTTACGGCGGGGCCGTCAGCGAATATGTAGGGTTTTATAATTATCTCAGCGACGAGCAGCTTGCAAAAATTGAAGCGGATGAGCTGCTTTACCAGTATATCCAGGCCTGGCGCGGCACATACACCTATAACCAGGGAACCAGGGAGGAAGCGCCTGTGGAAGAGGTGCTGGCGTCACTGGACAGGGTCCTCGCCATCCAGCCGGAAATCGGGCAGCCTTACCGAATGAAGGCCGACCGTTTGGCGGCGGCAGTGACCAAGAGCGAAAAGGCCCTGAGTGATACGGAGGCCTATCAGGAGATTGTGGATCTTTATATAAAGGCCACCCAATATGTGCCCAACGACCCCTATATCTGGTTTAACCTGTACGACATATACCGTCAAATGGGCGATTACGTCCATGCGCAGCAATGCGCTGAGCTGGCGCTCACCTTTTCCAGCTGGAGCGATTATATCGGGGACGGCGAGGGCATCGGCGTCCATATCCATTCGGATATCAGCGCCTCGCAAAGCTTGCTGCTGGACCGTTTCCGCGAGCTGTATAACGAGAGGAACGGGATCGAGGAGGAAGAAACCGGTTCTGTGGGAGAGGGGGAATAAGATATGGTATCCATCATCTTCGGCATCCTGCTGGCGATCGATCTGTTTTTCATATTCTTTGCCGGCGGTAGCATAGCGCTGACGATTCCCGCGGCTCTGCTTTGCGTGGCGGGAATCCTGTCCCCATGGCTGTTTCCACGTCTGCTTGCTTTCCTTGAAAAAAAGGCCGGTGAAAAGGGGCAAAAGCTGCTCAAATGGAAAAAACAACTGAAAGGGCTGTTCTGCTGCATCCTGGCGGCAGGCTCGCTGTTGTGCGGCAGTCTGGCGGGAATCCGGTATGGGGACGATGAGACGGATCTCTATAATTCCCTGTGCGCAGAAATGGAGGTAGCCGCTGCCATGGGCGATCTGGAAACCTGTGAAAACCTCGCTGTCGCCTATATTGTGCAATTCGGAGAAACCGAAACCGTCAATTTAAGCCTGGCGAAGGCGGCTTCCCTGGCCGGGGTGAAAGAGAGGGCGGATTTGTATTTTTCCCATTTGAAATCTAAGACCTCCCGGGAATACTACGCCGCCCGTTCCTATTATGTCAGCTCCTTCTCAGATGAGGAGGACGAAACGGAGGAGCTACGGAACCTCTGGCGGGAA
The DNA here is from genome assembly GCF_002160015.1 of Anaerofilum sp. An201. Classification (GTDB taxonomy): domain Bacteria; phylum Bacillota; class Clostridia; order Oscillospirales; family Ruminococcaceae; genus Anaerofilum; species Anaerofilum faecale. Next base: position 167,844 of record NZ_NFJT01000001.1, read on the forward strand.
GCGGCGATGGAGCATCCCGACTGGGGATATGCCAACCTGATGGCGGGAGTGGCTTATCTTGCTTTCGGAGAACGGTTGGAGGATGACTCTTTGAAGTTGAAATACGACAACGGGGAATGGGTCGAGTTCCGGAACACAGGCCCCTCCACCTACACGGCGCAGTATTACCTGGCCCTTGCTTACGGGCAGGAGCCGCAAAACCCGCTGCCAGCCGTCTATCTGGGCGTGATCTCCTGCATGCAGGCGCATTTTGGCGAAGCGGAGCAATATTTTCAGGCTGCTGAGGAGCGGATGCGAACCAGCGGGATGGACAGCGAGCTGCAGGATACCATTGACACCTACCGGCAGATCATGAAGGAGGCGTGACAATGAAACGGAGAATTGCATCCCTCTTGCTTGCGATTGCAATGACCCTCACGGCGCTTCCCTTCGCTTCCACAGAGGCGGAGGCCAAAGTTCTGCTGCCGCCGGGGGAATCGCTGAGCACGCGCCCCAGTTGGGAGCGGCAGTTTCAGGATGCGCTGAACAATCTCTCCATGGGCTTCAACTCCACAACGCAGCAGTATGACGCGGGAGTGAGAGACCTGATACAGCAAAACAGCGAAAACTACAACTTTACGCCGTATGTCGGGAATTCTTTCAGTGTCTTCGCAAAGAACGCGCCCCAGGAAGATGGGGCCGGGCAGTCATACGAGGGGATGAACGTATATGAGGTGGCCGATGCCATCAGTCCTCCCGGAGCATTCAACAGCGACTTCGTTGAGTTTCTGGAAAATGAACTCTTGTACACCGCGGAGGGGATCGCCGGCCCCCTCCTTGGCGATCATAATTTCATTAACGACTTCATGCAGGAGACCGGCCGCCCCTCGAATTCCTACAATTTGGCCATGAACGAATTTGCCGACGGTTTCAACCAGTTTTACAGTATCCCTCTGATAAAGTTCGGCGTCGATACTGTTGGAATCATAGGCTCTAGCGAGGAAGTAATGGCCGGAATGATCGCCCGTGACCTCAATCATGGTTCTCCATTGGTCCAAAAGGTCGCCGCAGAGTGGGGCAACTTCCTTCCGACCGTTAGTAAATTGTCCACTATTAGCCAAAATGTGGGATACGTCGGCGCGGTGCTCGACGCTTATAAGTATGCAGGCCAGATTTCCGAAGGCTTCAGCAACAACCCCTTTGCCGGCGGAGGCTATGAGGGGTTGGAATTCGCGGTCAATGCATTGGACGGAGCGATGATCGGCGTTGCTCTGGGAGGAGGGCCGCTGGGTGCGATAGGAGCCCTCACATACGGTATTATCCGGGATCGGCTTGATTCGGATCCGGTTCTCGTTGATGTGGTAAAAACCTTGTGGGATAAGACTGGTTTTGTTGGGCAGATAGCTGATGCCGAAGTCCGCATTATGAATGAATTGCTCACGCCTCTCCTCCTGGAGGGGATGATCGCATGGGACGATTTGACCGGATGGGAACATTTCGGCGTTGAAGACGATGCGAACATAGCGGGCTACGACCATGTGCAAAAAATGCGGGAGCTCTGGTATCAAAAGAACCAGGAGCTGGCACAACTGATACGGGAGGGGAAGGAAAACACCCCGGAAGCGCAGGCGCTGATACAGTGGCTACTGGCCCGGCAGAAATGGGTCAAAAACGACGGCCCGCGCGCCGGCCATGTGGATATGAAAAAGCCCAACATCTACCTGTACCCCGAAGAGGAGACGGAGATCACCGTCACCTTTGACCGGCCGGAGCTTCTGACCGTGTCCGACCCGCTGTATGGGGACGGATGGACAGTTACCGCCCATCCGGACGGCACGTTGGAGGATGCAGGCGGCAAATATGGCTTCCTGTTCTACGAAAGCCTGGCAGATCCCTCCATTTTCCGCCTGGACGAGGGCTTTGTGGTGAAGGCGGAGCAGCGGGAGCAGACCTACCGCCGGGTGCTGGAGGCTTATGGCTTCAACGAGCAGGAAATTCTGGACTTTATCGAATACTGGACGGATTACCTGGAGCCCGGCGTAGATTATGTGATGTATCCGCTGCTCACCGAAGGGGTGGATGCGGAAATGCCGGTCCGCTTCTCGGTCCAGCCGGACAACATATTCCGCCTGTGGTTTGGCTTTGTCCGGTACGAGGGCGGCGCGGTTCCCGAGCCGGAAATCGTTCCCATGGACCGTAGCGGCTTTGAGGCGGTCGAGTGGGGCGGCGCAGTACTGAACTGAGAGCAGAAAACAAGAGGCGCGGGGAGACAGCTTCTTCCCGCGCCTTACAGTAAAAAAGGAGGATCTAGTGTGCCATGAAGATTCGGGCTACATGGAAAAAGCGGATATGGGGAATGGCACTGGCGCTTTGCATCACGCTCCCAGCGCTTGCCCAGCCTGCTTTGGCTGCGGAAGAATATATACCCGGCAATCCCCGCTGGTCAGGCTACAAAAATCAAGTGCAGTGGGATAAGCCGGAAAACGCCGGTTCCAGCGACAGTTTCGAGTACGAGGCTCATCTGCTTCTCGAAGGCGAGGTGTTGGAAAACCAGACGTCGGAGATCCAGCCCTATGTCTTTTTCTCATCCGATACCGTGACCCTGCCGCAGGAGGAATACACCATCCGGGTGCGTGCCCGGTGGATTATGATCGTCGGGGATCCGGACGGCCAATATATGGTAGCCGATGTTGGGGACTGGGGGCCCTGGGCCTCCAGCGGCCCGGAAGCAGACGGGCCGGCCCCTGCTGCGGCTGGCTCCGGGAAGGTGGAACTCACCTTTCCGGATAACGGCGTGTCCGTCTCCCTCCAAGCGGATTTATCGGAGGATGCAGAGCTCTATGCCGATACAATGGCGGCGGAAAGCCTGCTCTGCGCCGATCCCGGACTGGAAGCCCAGCTGCCAGGGCTTTTATCGGTCTATGAGATTTCGATCCGGCAAAGCGGCAGACGGCTGGAGCTGGGGGACATTCCGATAGAGATCCGCATCCCCTTAAATGATCATCTGAAAAGCCAAAGCCATCATCAGGCGGTTTATCTCGGTGAGGAGCCGGAGCCTCTTGAAACCGTTTCCGAGGGCGACGCTTTGATTTTTGAAGCCCCTTCCCCGGGGCGGATCGCTATCCTCGGATCCGACAAGCCCTTTGTGCCGGTAGCCGCTTCCTCGGATAGCCCACAGTCTGAAGCGTCTGGAACTGCTTCCATGGAAAGCAAAACCCCGGAAACCTCCGCTCAGGCGTCCGATGGCAACGGCTCTGAAGAACCAGTCTCACCGGACAGTCCGCAGGCAGAGGAACCCGAACCGGAAAAGGATGACGGCGAAACTTCCTATATGGCGGTTGGGCTGATCGTTGCCGCAGCAGTTGCAGCAGGGGTTACGGCTTTTATCCTCCTTGCACGCAGAAAAAAAGCATCATCTCATAAATAGGATGAGACTATCAGAACCATACAAACATCGGGATACCATGCCATTGTATCCTGTCCAGCTTTATCCCCGGCAAAGCCGGAAAAAGGAGGAGAGCTCATGAAGAGACTGATTGCAGTGTTGCTGACCATTTGCATCGCTGCTGGATTGCCCGTAGCGGCATTCGCGGAAAACGGACCGTCTTCCGGAGAATGGAGCAGCGCCTGGATTCAACTGATTCAAGGAGAAGAAGCGCAGCTTCTATTCAGCAGCAGCGAGCCGGCTGTCGAAGTAGCGGGAGCGGCCTATGATCGTGAGACCAACACCATCACGCTGACCAACTACAATCACCCGAACACCAGTTTGAACACCAATGAAATGGGAGATGATTTGAAGCTGAAGTTAGTTGGGGAAAACCATATTTCCGCTCTTGTTGTGTGGGGATTCGGATGGGGTGGAAGCTTGGAAATCATCGGGGACGGTTCGCTGATTATCAATGAGACCAAGAAATCCCCCATTGCGATACGGTTTATGGCAGAAGGGACGAAAGGCGTTCTCAAAATCGGTCCGGAAGCTACGCTGACAGCATATAGAGGTTCCGACGCCGAATATTATTCCGCAGCGTTTGTGGGTTCTATTTCCAGCAGTTTTCCCTTGCAGGGCAAGCTGGCAGCAGAACCAATTCTGACAGATGACTCCGGCATGGAAGAAGAGGCCTGGCTTGGAGAAACAGTCATAAAGGAAAGCGAATACACCGCCGACGTTGAACTTGCTTCCAAAAAAGGCGATAATCGGCTCTATGGTATCCGGGTTCTTGAGCCTGATGAGGTCATTACCGAAGGGCAGGTGGATATTTTTGAACTGATCCCTGCCGCCGGGCTTCCAAGTGGAAATGAGTATCTCGCTGTCAGCGTCGCTACCCTCCGTCAAGACAGATGGCCGGAGGAATACACCAAAGACCCTGAAAACAAAATGATGACCCTAAGACAGTCTGAGTTATCCAGCATGGGGGCCATTGAAAAGGATGGAGAAATATTCTTTTGGGGCACGGACGGTTTGGAAGAAAGCGAAGAGTATCCTAAGGAGTACATGTATTCCGTCTATCGGAGCATCATGGAAATCCCAATCACAGATGCATGGAGCGGCGAGACGGCACCTGCAAAGCTTGTAGTTCCTGTGGACGGTCTAAGGAACCTCACCACCGATCAAAGCGCGGTTCCGGAGGATTATCGGCCTGAAATTGAAAAAACAGGTATGTATAGTTATTACTGCACAAATGATGTGATTCAGATATCCCCATCTGGAGATGCCGCCGCCGTTTCAGCCGGAAGGGAAAATGTAGATCCCGTCGACCCGGCTGACGGGGAATCCATTTCCCCGCCGGCAGACCTGCCGGAAGAGTATGAAAACGGATGGACAGTGCTCTCCATTGCCGCCGCCATTTTCTTAGCCGCAGTAGTGACAATGGCTTTTTTCGTTTTGGTTCGCAGGAAAAAGGCTTTAGAAAAAACAGAAGGAAAGGATGTGGGCCGCAATGAGTGACCGCAGAAAACCAAAATGGAGTTTATTCATTCCCGTTCTCCTGTGTCTGACCGTCCTGGCTGGGTGTGGAGAGTCGGCAGAAAAAATAACAGAAAATTCGGATACAGGATCTGTCGTGGAATCCTCGACAGGCTCTCCGAAACTGCAGGCTTCTGACCCGCATGAAGTGCCATCCTCTGATGCGGAGGAACCGGATGCGCAGGAGGAATGCCAAATCTACACTGCCATCATAAACAGCTCCTATGGGCTGATAGACGCGACTCTGGCCAATCCGGAGACCATTTCATCGGCCAGGATCGATGTGTTTGATTTAGTTTCTCAAAAGGCTTTCTATGAAGACATCTTTGGTGAAGGCATTTCCAGGGAGGAGATCGATACCGGGCATTACAGCGCGATGTATGATAATTTTGTGCCCGATTTCGAAGCATATTGGGCGGCCAACGGCGAGGGGAGCCATCCGGATTTTGAGATCACCCTGACCATTGAGCGGACCGATGGAGAAACGGAAACCTATGTGGCCGAGCATATGGGCGGAAGCCCCGAGTTTCGCTGCTCCTATGACCCGGATACTGGTATGGTGGAAATCCGGTTGTATGAGTTTAAAGGAGAGGACTTCCTCCCCGTGGTGTGCGGTGCGCCGGAAGACGCGGTGGGTAAAACTGTCAGTGTGACGGTGCTGGCGGATGGTCAGCCCATCCCTCAGGAAAACTACGCAGTTGACGGTGAAACGGAGGAAACCGAGATTTCCTCTTGGGATAATCCGGATGAACGTCAGACTATAACGCAATATATCACAGTTGTCACCGCTTTGCTCCCTCCGTCTGTTTATGCTGAAGCCAAGACGAGCGTCGTGCTGGACATGGAGCTCAACGGGCACCGGTTTACCTACACAAGCCCAATCGCATAGACGGTGACTCTTATCCTTGGAAACGAGGTTTCAAAAAGATTCGGGGCCTGCAAAGGCGTATGCCGGCGGCATAACTATGATTCAATGAAACCTCTTTGTAAAGACCTGAAAATGTCTTCGCCTCTATCTATGGGCAAAGCCATTCAAAGCAGCAGGAGGCCGGTCGGTATCGACCAGCCTCCTGCTTACTGTGTTATATAGATGGGCGATCCGGTGATTTGCCAGGCTCCGGCTCCGAGCGACCAACATCAGCTTCAGTAGAGTCTGGCTTATCTTGAGCCAGCAGACGGCGGGCCATCTCATAGACCCCCTCTCGGTAGAGAACCAGAGTGACCTCAATGTCCGGATGGCGAACCTCAAACTCCCGGATAACTTTTCCCGCGATGCGGATAGACTCGGCCCGAGGCATATGGCAGTCGCCGGAGAAGATCAGTGGAACTGCCACAGTCCTGCAATTGTAGAGCAGAGCTTTCTGCAACGCCCGGCGGTAGCATTCCTCCAGGAGCATTCGCTCCCGCTGGACCCCGCCATACCAGCCAGCGCCAGCCACATGGAAAATGATTTTGGACGGAAGTCCGCAGGAGGGCGTGACCACAGCGTGGCCGATTCGGCATCGCCCAATCTTCCGGCAGGCCTTTTTCAACTCCTCCGTATCCGCTGCGGCAAAGATTGCGCTGCATATTCCGGGACAGGGGGAGAGATCGGAAACGGCGGCATTGACGATGGCGTCCGTGTCCATTTTAGTAATATCCCCAAGTACGATACGCATATGCAAACACCTCCATCGAAATCATACCATATTTCATCACAGAAGAAAACCGCAAATCAGGTAGCCCGCCGTTGCAATCCCGGCCGCACACATAGCATAGGGCAACTGCGAGAGCGCGTGATCCATATTGTTCATCTTACAGCAGCTGGAGGTCAGGACAGTTGCATCGGAGTAGAAGCAAGCATGGCTGCCCAGTGTGGCACCGGAGACGATGGCACCCATGACCACCAGAGGGTTGACGCCGATGGACAGAGTCAGCGGAAGGATGATGGGGCTGACCAGAGCAGGAATGCCCCAGGTGCTTCCAGTGGCAAAGTTCAGCGCTGCTACCAGCAGGAAGGTGATGGCCGGGAGCAGTACGGGGCTGATCACGGGCCGCACGGCGTCAATGACATAGCTGGCGATTCCGATGTCGGTCATGCCCTGCTGCATGACAAAGACAAAGAAGATGATGGCAACGGTGGGGATCATGTTGCAGAATCCATGCATGGCAAGGTCGCAGAAACGGGCGGCGGTCATTTTCTTCCTGGGGATATAAAGCAGGAAGCACACGGCTATAGCGGCGATTAGGGCCAGGAATAGCTCGCCGGTGACGATGGTCAAGGCAATCAGCACGCCAATGGGCAGGACGAAATCCAAGATATTACCTTTGATGTCGGGGGACTCATCCTCCTCATCCAGATTCAGATCCCGGCTCTCCGGAGAGTAGACCTGCCCGGTTTCCTTCACTCGCTGATATGCCTTCCGCATTCGCCCCCACTTGGGGATCAGGCCATAGGCGAACAGGGGGGACGATGATTACGGCGGCGATGGCGTAGAAGGTAAAGGGGATGATGTGGTAGAAGGTGTCAATAGCACTGCCGTAGCCCAGTTCCGGGATACCGGCTTCGGCGTAGAACAGACCGGCGAAGAAGACCGCCCATGTGGAGAAGGGCAGCAGAGCGCAGACTGGGGCGCCGGTGGAGTCGATGATGTAGGACTGGGCCTCCCGAGGGATCTTGTGGTTGTCGGACAGCCTTCTCATGCAAGTACTCAGGTTTATCGAGCGGGAAATTAAGCGAGGGAAGCATTATGTTAAGGAAAAAATCAAAAAGGCATTTTTATATAGTAACAGTAATAGTGGTTCTTCTCGTAATATGGACCGCTTGGAGCAATACAACTGTGGGGATTACGCACTATACGGTTGCAAGCGATAAGCTCCCTGCTTCATTTGATCATTATAGTATTGTTGTCGTTTCTGACCTACACAATGCCGAATTCGGTGAAAACAACAGTCAATTAATAAAATTGATAGAAAAAGAAAAGCCTGATATTATAGTAATAACTGGGGACTTGGTAGATTCCAACAAGACCAATATTGATATAGCCCAAAAACTCGTGGGAACTCTTACAGGGATTGCACCTTGCTATTATGTAACAGGAAATCATGAGGCATGGCTTGGTGAGCAATATCAGGAATTAGAAAGTATATTGCTTGATGAAGGTGTTGCTATTCTCCATGATAGAGCAGTACAATTGATAAAAAACACGGAAAGCATACAGCTTGCTGGCTTAGATGACCCCGATTTTACAGATAGAGCCCCCCTTCAGCAAAGCATGATAAAAACGAAAATCAATAATATGAATCTAACTGACAATTATTGTGTGTTGCTTTCACACAGACCAGAAGCATTTGAAGACTATGTATCCGAAAATATTGACCTTGTTTTGAGTGGCCATGCACACGGAGGACAGTTTCGCTTACCTATTATCGGTGGAATAGTGGCGCCTAATCAAGGATTGTTTCCAAAGTACGATGCCGGGATATACTCAGAAAATTATACAACTATGGTTGTAAGTAGGGGCATAGGAAATAGCATCATCCCGATACGATTTAACAACAGACCCGAAATTATCAGTGTAGAGTTGATTTGTGAATCGTGAGTTTTGTTGTTAGCTACCTGTTTCACGGCCTGTGTGTAGTTCCTTGCAAACTGAATTCATGTATGAATATTGGTTCAGGCTACAGTATTTTTCTGTTTTTTAAGCAGGGTAGAACGATTCTCTTTTAATGGCTGTAAAATCTCTGCTCAATTTGCGGTAACTGGCTATAAAGAAGCTGATCGGATCGCCCAATCAGCTTCTTTACGCATACTTTTGTGCAGAGAAATTCAGTCCACAAGAATGAATCATACCATAGATGGCCGTCTTGCCTCAATGTAGAGGTCAATGTCCTCTACAATATAGTTGGCTCCAGTGGTATGCAGTGCCTCAAAGCAGGAGTACACATATTCCCATACCCGATAACGAGTAAAAAGCTCTGCTACCTGTTTACCTGTCAAATTCTTGGCGACTTTATAGGTTTCCACACAGTAAATGAGAAATTTCCCTTCTCTGCTCATCATTACACATCCTCCGGTATTTGGAAATCTCCTGTTCTTTTTTCCTCATCATACATATTGAACAAGGTAAGCGGGCTGAAATGCCACAGCTTCGTATCCTCCTGTTCCAGCAAAGAATAGACCTTCGACTCGTAAAACTCCCTGGATGCTTCCATTTCATCCATCGGGTAATTTTCACAAACCAGATTGATAATTTGCGGAACAAGCAAGGTCAGAATCGCTTCAAATTTTTTATCTGCCATTAAAATTCCTCCTCTGGCACAGTACTATAAAGCGCAGGTAAGACAGTGCTTTCTCCGAAGTCAATACCAACTGGTTATATAATTTCTTGATTTTAAGCTGTTCTAATGTCTGCTCCTTTGTCAATACACCAGCAGTATAAAGGGTGAAGGTCCGGTACACATCATCATTGGCTACAGGTCCAAAGATAAAATCGTAGGAATCTCCATTGTAATTGCCGGAGCGATTCTCTGATACAAAATCCAGCCACGGTTCATCCGGTTGATCAAAGCGCAAGATTGTACATTCCGAAAAAGCAACGGCCTCATCAATTTTGTACATGCTTACTACCCTTTGGCCGGATCTTCGGCGCTTTGTGACCTTGGCAGCAAAGCTAACTGCTTGAGCTTTGTTCGTTGTGGTATAAAAGCCAAATCCAAAATCAAGAAAACGGTTTTGCTGAATCAGTGTAGGCTGATCAACAACCACATTGCTGCCATGATATAAAATCATATGTGTCCCTCCAATGCTTGCTCGGCAATCGCACGTTCTTCCTTCAAGGAACGGATCATCGTTTCGATATGTCTACGTTTTTCTACCTGTTTGCGAACATCTCCTACATCCTTTTGGGAAACGTATTGTGAGATGACCTTTTTCCCATCACGGTACTTTAAATAGAAATAGGTGGACTGTCTGACCTTCTTTTCAGAAATCGTTCCTTTTGGAAGCTTTTCCAGTTCTTCTTGGTATTTTTTCAGCATCCGGTCAATGCGGTCTTTTTCCTGTAAGATGGTGGTTATTATTAAATTCATCCTCATCACCGCTTTTATTATACACAACATAATTTGAAATATCAATACTATGTTGTGTATATCAGCTATTTCAAGAGATGCTCCCAGTCACAAAGCCACTTGCTCGCAACTGGTTTCTCCGTATAAAATCCCTTCAGTTTCGCCGGCAATCAGGCTCTGTAATATTGAAGGTAGGCGTGGTCCGGCAGCTCCATAAAATCAATCTGAAGTCCTTTGAATGTGATCGTAAAGGCAACGCTCCAATCTTTGGTTATCATCTTGCACCTTCTTTCTGCTTTTGCAGATCATCCCAGTCAAACTGGTGTTTGAGTCCTTAATAGAAAGTAAGCTGTACGGAATGGAGGTTTGCTCAGAATATTTTGGTGAGTTCCCCATTCCGACAGAAACCCCTTGGGAGCCACCGATTCGCTGTGACCGTCTCTGGAACGGGCTTTATTGGCCGGGAAGATTACCCTGATGCCAGGCATGGAAGTAGACTTTTATCACTTTCCGCAAACAGACCTTCCCTCTTCTGACTCGCTTAATAAGATTTTTAGCTTTTGAAAAATTTTGTTATTTGCACATATTAGTTGCTGATTTTTATACGATCCGCACAAATTTCTCCGCTTTTTCTCTCCTATGGACAATCCGCCTTGGCTCTTTTCTCCTTGTTGCAACGGGAGTTAATTTCTATCCAGTTGCGCTGTCTGCCCTTTTTCGCTACAATACCATTACCGAAGGAGGTGGCACATTTGAAAACCATGCTGGATTTTGTTAAAGATGCCCTGCCGGAAGGTGCGGTTATCGATAGTCCCAAAGAATTGGCGAGTTGTTACCGCTTCCATTTTTCTTACTCTGGACACTCTATAAAGTGGGAAGTGCCGAAGACAGTGGCGCCCGGATATGAGAAGAAAACCGCGGAGCGCACTGTCGCAACCTGCATGACACAAATCTTCATGGAGACAGGAGAGGTAGAACAGGCGCGTAAATGGCTGGAAGCTGCGATGAGTTAAGTGGAAAAGTCTCATGCTCTCAGCCATCAAAGCACCTGCCATGGGGAGATTAGTACGAGTAATGAAATGAGTATGGTCAAGGGATGAAAAAGGTGCCGGTACCGGCACCTTTTTCTATATTTACCATTCTATTTACGGGGAATTGGCCCGCTGTCTGCTCTGTTTATTTAAGTAGAGGGCAATTATTTCCTGTAACGCGAATAATACTTGAATTGCAACATATAATATGTTACAATGAAAAAAATATGTTACAGGGGTTGGCGTATGAAAGCGACAATCGAAAAACTGCTGCATACCCAGTGCTGGGAGATGGAGTTCCCCAAAATCAATCAGCTTCCTTTATTCCTGCGAGGGGCGTATCGGTTTCGTGTTATAGAGATCTTGAGCACCAGCTTTTTGGCAGCAGAGCCGGTCGAAAAAATCAATCTGGCAGCAATGCGAAAACACTATTTCAAGCTCATGGAACTGTCTGGTATGGCGTGTGCATTTCAGCTAAACAGCATCTCGGCTTACACCAAGAACAAAATGCTGGAAGAAGGGATCCCTTTTGTGCTGGTAGGAAAAGAAGTGTACCTGCCCTTTTTAGGTGTGGTGCTGAATGATAATGTTCAGTCGGAGAGAACGCCCCCAGTCCGTCTCTCGTTCATGAGCCAAAAGCTTTTGCTGTCTGCTCTGTACCACAATGTTACTCAGATGACTGTTACCGAGATGGCAAAGCTGCTGGGGGTCAGCAAAATGTCGGTGACGCGCTGCTTTGATGAACTGGATGGCTTTCAGATGAACCTCATTGATGACAATAAAACAGCCGGTCGATATTTCAAATGGGGAAAAAGCAAAAAAGAGTTTTGGGAACTGATTCGGCCGTACCTGCGTAACCCTGTGGAAAAAGAACTGCGCCTTGACTGCCTACCGCCATGGCCGCTGCCTATGAGTGGTCTGTCCGCTGTCAGCCACTTCTCCATGCTGGGCGATAATACCTACCCCACTTATGCAATCTCCAAAAAAGCACTGAAGGATCTTCAGCCCGAAAAACTGCCGCAGGTCCCGCAAGATGAATTGCCGGCAGCCATCATTCAAGTCATGGGCTATGACCTACTATATGAAGGCGACGATTCCCTGGTAATCGATCCGCTTTCTGCAATTTTATCACTCACCCCGGAGGAAACCAATGATCCGCGTGTTGAGAGCGCGGTGGAAGAAATCATGGAGGAATTTTTATGATTGGACTGGATAAATTCAAAGAGTATTTCATGGGCTATCAAGATCAATATGTTCTCATCGGCGGGGCCGCCTGTGACATCATATTTGAAGAACAGGACACCGCTTTCCGGGCAACAAAGGATTTAGACCTTGTACTGATTGTTGAGGCGCTTACCCCTGCTTTTGGCCACCGCTTTTGGCAGTTTGTCCGGGATGGCGGCTACGAACACCGTGCCAAAAGCAGCGGTGCGCCGCAATTCTATCGGTTCGACAAGCCCAAGGCGCCGGGCTTTCCATATATGTTGGAGCTATTCTCCCGCGCCGGGGATGCCTTCGCCAGTGAGAATATCGGCCCTTGTGTGCCGCTGCCTTTGGGGGATGAGCTATCCAGTTTATCAGCTATCCTGCTGAATGAGGAGTATTATGGGATGCTGCTCAAGGGACGGACGGTGCTTTCAGATATTGCCGTGTTGTCTCATACTTACCTGATTCCGTTCAAAGCGAAAGCGTGGCTGGACCTTCGAGAAAAGAAAGCGCAGGGATACCATGTGGACGAAAAGGATATCCGCAAACATAAAAATGATGTTTTAAGACTGTCAACCCTGCTGACTGGAAATGAACGCTGCGAGCTTCCAAAAACTGTGCATGAAGAGTTTTCTGTATTCCTGCGGGAAATGGCTCAGGAACCGGTGGATTTAAAAGCTCTGAAAGTATCTGGAGTAACCCAGCAGCAGATCATTGATACTTTATCGACGGTCTACCTTGCAGCAGAGCAGTAAGCCGTGATGCCTTGCGGCAGCCGATGAGATGGTGAAATGAAAAAGCGCCGGAGTCCCGGCGCTTTTTCTGCCCTTTGTAGACGCTCAAATGCCATCCATCAGTTTTTGGGCATTTTCTTCCTCGACACAGCAGCGGCAGAGGGTGCTGCCCACATAATCGCTGGAACAGACCAAGATTGGATAGGCCTCGTGCGGTACGGCTAGCCAAGAGCCGCATTTATGGCAGTTTAACTTGCCGCCAACGCCGACGACCTCCCACTCCCGCAGATGGTACTTCATATCCATCAGAGCCTGCCCGCCGAAATTGGAGAGCGGGTAGACCTCTTTGCAGCTCGTCCTCTCTATGTAACTGGGCCGGGATGCGTTGATACCCAAATCATCGCCATTATCCACAACCAGCATAAGTTCGCCCAGCTCATTCATTAAAATGTCCATGCGCTGGATCGTGCGGCCATTTCTATCGAGATATTCGTTTCTCATCTCTGCATTCATCCCCCTCATTAAGAAGCCGCTCGCTCATGGCCGGTTTCTTCATACAGGACTCCTTCTGTTTCACCGGCAATCAAACTTTTCAAAATTTGAAGGCGGGCATCGTCCGGCAGCTCCATAAAATCAATTTCGATACCCTTGAAAGTAATCGTAAAAGCAATGCGCCAATTTCCGATGTTCATTTCACACCTTCTTTCTGTTCCTGCGGATCGTCCCAGTCAAGCTGGCGTTTGAGTTCCGCAATTTTCTCTTTCCACTCATTCTGGGCGCGCTGCGCCCGGTCCAACTCCGCACGCTGGTCTTCTGGTGATAGGGCGGAAAACTCCCACTCCCGGCGCTCTGCATCAAGATCTGCGATAATACGGCGCACCAGCTGCAGCGTCAGCTTATTTTGCGTAGGCGGCAGGTCTTCCAATGCTGCTCTGCCTTTCTCATACAGTTCCCGATAGCGGTCGTATTGGGCCTCTGTGAGAAAACCCCAGCCATAGTCATCTAAGATTTCCTGTTCGCTACTATATCGCATAACTGTCTCAAACTCCGACTGCCGGATGGCTGTTTCTTTTTCGACGGCTCGAACGAATTTGGCTTCAATGCGCCGCAGTTCCTTGAGCAGCTTGGAGCAGGCTGCCGCCTCCATCAAATAGCCGTTGTCCCGCGGCTTCAGATACCTACGCATCCGAAGCCCTCCTTTGCCCACCATTCGGGGCTTCCAAGGGGCAGGCATAGCTTTTGTCGATGCCCGGCATAGTACAGCCCATGTCGGGGTCGTAGCAGTCACAGTCCAAGCAGGGATTTGGACCCTCTGGTTTCACGCGGCGCCCCAAAATGGTAAAGCGGCTCCATCTGCCGCAGTGGGGGCAGTAAATGATACTGTAGCTGCTGCGGTCAATCTGTTCCTGTGTGACGGCGCTAACCTTTTGACAGCACTCGTTCCGCACATAGACGATATGGGCCGCTTCCCAGATTTCTGGCCGGTATCTCTTGTTGAATGGAAGATAGTGAATCCACTCTGGATCATCGAATATCCGGGACACATGAAGGTGTATGGCCTCTTTTCGCACCTCATCAGAAGAGCTTTTCGTATAGCCACACTCCGACTCCCACTCTATGAGATGAGCCAAAAGCTGCTGTTCACCTGCATTTTTAATCAGCTGTTCCGTCAGCTGATACCAGACCTTTTCTTCAACTTCCCCCAGTGCTGTTACAACACCGCACCAGCCCCAGTGTTTTTTGTTGCGGCCTGCGCCGCTGCTCATGGGGCGGAACACGCCGTATTTCCATCTGAGGTTTTCAAAAGTGAAGGATGCTGCGTCGATGTCTTGGAGCGTTTTGATTTCTTTTCTCAAGCTGTTCATCCTTTCTATGGTCTGTAAAAGAGAAGGCCGATAGAGTGCAACCGCATTCTACCAGCCTTCTTTCACAAGCGGCTCCGTTTCGAGAGCCCATTTCTTTTATCCGCCATTCTCTACAGATTGATAATCCACAGCGACGGCCCGGTCGGTCAGTATGGAGACATACTTCGCGTAAATTGTGCGCAGCCGCTCCTCGGTCATCTCTCTGTCGGCGTCGGTAATTTGCCATGGGTATTGCGGCGGGTAGATCAGATAGTCTTTCCCATTCAGGTCATCACAGTAAAGAAGTTCGATGCCTTCCGCTTCTTTGATAACCCATTGCAAAATGGTGGCGAAACCGCCGTGGTACTCGTTGTCATACTCAAAATAGTCGCCAACTTCCGGCTTTGTGATTTCACATTCTTGAAGCCAGCTGTTGATCTGTTTTTCCAGTTCGGGCACCAAGCGAATCAGTGCCTGGAGCCGTTCGACTGGGACATGGCCGATGTCATCTGCACAGATGCCATAGCCATAATTATGCCATGACTGATAACTCATGTTCATCCTCCTGTTCTTTAACCACCAGAGCTTGCGGCAGTGTGCCGCTGCTGGCAGGTGGAGTAGCACTGATCCCCTGAAAGGTATCTATTTCCGGATCAATGGGTGCCGTTCGTCCATTATCCCATGTCATGTGGATCCAGGAATGGCCGTCAACATATTCAACGGTTCCTGTCGTTCCATCCGGGACGGGGTGCGAACAATCGGGCATATGTATCAATTCAATTCTTGTCCCCGGAGGATATGCGCCCTTCAAGCGGGAGCTCTTATCTTTTTTGTAGTCCATTTGAAATCCTTTCCCAATGATAAAATCACGGTGTTTGACCTTATTGTGCATCCTATTGAAGATCCGCACCGCCGGCTAAAGGCTCTGCCGATGTGGGCCGAACACCAAAGTCATCTTGTTTCTTCGTCCTGTTGCTGTTTCAAAACAGAGGCAATCAACTCATTCATCCGCGCATGGAAGGTGCGGGAGGGGCTGCCGGAGTAGCAGACACTTGCCACAGCTCCATTCCGAACGACTACATGAATCAGCCTTTTATTGATCCAACCCTGTACTTTTAACGGGATCTGCACACCGAACTGACGAGCCAAATGGTTGATGATGCTGTAACTGCGGCAATCATAGCGCCCGCGGTAAATAGAGATGGCCTCATTCTTGAGTTCCCCGCCGGTGCGTATTGTGTTGATTGCTGCATCAAGCTGTTGCTGCGCCTCGGCATTTCGCTCTGCACAGTAGGCTGCGTCTTCAGCTTGCCGTCTGGATACCTTGGCTGCGTGTTCCGCAGCATCCTTATCCAGATACCGCTGACGGGCTTCGGCATAAGTATCTGCTTTCTCCGGCACAAGATAGCGAGCCAGTGCGATTTCTGCATTAAAAATCCTCTGTTCATTGGTGACTGCCGCATCAAGACTATCAATAAAGGCTTGAGGCCCATTCAAATACTTCGGCGGCAGGGCAGCTGTCACTTCTTCAACGGTATGTTCATCCGGGTAGCAGGTACGGCCAATATCCATGCCGATTCCCAAATCTCTGTAATAGAGATAAAAGCGGCAATAAGGCTGGCTCGCTGAATCCTTTTTAGATTCACCTCGGTAAAGATAGCCGCTGATTTGCTGAAGCTCGACACGCTTTTCAACAGCGGTGTTATGATCCCGTCCATAGGTGATAACCCTACATTTTGTGTAAGGGGCAGTTAAATCACTCAATTTCATTTGCTCCTGACCTCCTTTAACTTATTTTTTGTTCGCCCCAGCGGATTTTGAAATGACCTTCTTCATCTTCCTCCTGATACATGAGCAAGGCCAGCAGATCGTAGTCCACGCCAAACTTCTCATAGATTTCGTCGAGATCCACATCCTGCCCTTTCATAAAGAGGTTGATTTTCTCCTTCGCCAGCACCATCTGCATCTGGTTGGATTCGATGCTGCCGGCATAGGTAACAAAGTAGATGTCCTTCCATTCCGTTGAAGTATAGCGGATAAACCGCATATAGAACTGGCTCATTCTGGAATTGTTGTAATGTAGCTCCGGGATGATGATTTTGTTCACATACTCGAAGTTCACGCTGGACGGCAGGCTCTGCTGGGTGCAGATCAAAATGCCGTTTCCGCTTTCCCGCAGTGTATGCCGCAGCTTACGCCGCTTGGCAAGGCTCATTGTTGTGCCGGTGACAATGAAGATGGGCCGGTCAGGGCAGTGTTCCTGAATGGCCTGCGCATAGGCGTCCACCACAATCTTGTGGCGCACACCGACTGCTACAATCTCATCCGGCCACTGGTTTATCATATCCACAACCTTTTGCAGCTTGACCGGCAGACCGCCGGTGTACTCATCCATCGTGTTCGGCGCCGCGCTGATGCGCAGCAGCAAGACAATCTGCTGGATGAGGCGCATCATAGCGTCTTTTCGGTAGTTGTTGGTGGTGGAGAAATAGTTCCAGCGCAGCTTATAAAACTCATCGATTGCCTGTTGATAGACGGCCCGCTCCGGATCAGAGAACTGGACGGGAACTTGATGGATCCGCCTGATTTCTTTCCCTGTAACCTCTTCAAAGGTCCTTGTGATAACGGTTTTGCCTAAAAATTCGTCCAATTCATCTGCGTTATAGATGTCCTGTGTCCGCTGGCCCACACCGAAAACAGTAATCTTTTCCGGCAAATGTGAGGCGGAGAACAGATTGTAACCGTTGCGGTAGGCTGGAATGGGGGTTCCGTAAAAGGGGTTGTACTCTTCACTGAGATCCCCTGTTTTCCTGTCACGCCGGTAAAGTGTTTTGCACCAGGACAGCATATTGACCGAGTTGTTGTAGAGCAGCTCCGCTTGGGGCGCAAACTCCACAATGTTGTTCCTTGTACTGGTTCCCGTCTCCAACAGCTTATACCGGCACCGGCGAAAACAGGCGAGTACCGCCTTAGTGCGGATGCTGGCCGGGTTGCTCATCTCATCGCTTTCATCAAAGACCAGTTGCACTTTTCGATTGTGCATCCGCACCCACCGTTTGATCTGCCGACGGTATTCGCCCAGCTTATTGAGTGTAATCAGCACAAAGTCGCCGGGCTGGATGCGTTCCAAATCACTCAGCCGCTCCACCAGCACATAGGACAGCCCATAGTTTGGCAGCACCAGATCCCAGTTGTTGCGGATCGAGATGGCCGTGGAGACCACCCAGGTGTGATAGACCTCCCGCCGCTGCATCCGATAGAGACCGACAGCAATGCCGGCCAGCGTTTTCCCGGTACCCTGCTCCCACTGAAGCAGGGTATAGCGTTTCTGGATGGTGAGGTTGAGGTCATGTCGCTGAATCTCGTTGGGCCGGATTTCCTCCTCGTTCTCGTCATCCCATAACCGAAAATCGGCCAGCCATGCTGCAATGCCCGCATCTTCCGCCATATCGGAAAACTGTTGATTCTGGATGATATATTCCAGCTGCTTGCGCCGCATCAACCGTTCATAGCCGGGGAAGGCTGCCAAGCCGTCTGTGGAGGCGGCTGCATAGGTAGGGATAGGAGTCTTCATCGCCTTACTCATCTGACGCCGAACCAGAGGACTGTATCCTTTATAAACAAAATCATAGTCGCGCTTTACCAACTTGATTTCATCTCTGACTGGCCGGGGATGCTGATTGGACACCACCTTTTTCAAATAGGAGAGCACCTTCGCCTCTGTCAACCGTACCCGGCACCACTCCTCGTATTCCATGCTGTCGGGTTTCTGCTGGGTATAAAGCTGGTGCAGATGCTCACAGCATCGAGCGTATTTCTCTCGCAGCCGGGGATGGCATTTGATCTGGTACAGCAGCTTCTGCGCTTGGAACTGGAAGTCCTCTGAAATATTGCGGCCTTTGGCAAGCTCCAGCAGGATGCGGGATCGGTTGCCTTGCAAAAGGCCCCTCGCCTCCAACAGCATGTTCACATAGATCTGTTTGGCAAACTGTTCATTATAGCAGTCTGAGGGCTGTACCGGCGTCACTTCTGCGTAGTACCGGTTAGGAGTCCAGCCTTTTATTTCCGCAATCTTTTGCCAAAACTGCAATTTGATTGGGAATGCGGCCACACCTATTTCGGAAAAAGCGTCTTCCGGCAAGGCGAGTTGCCCTAAAAAGCTGAACTGCCGCTCCATCTCGGCAATGGCGCCGCTGTCAGTAAAATCGTCTGCCAAAAAGGACATGGGTACGATGAGTGCCAAAATGCCCAGAGGCTTGAGCAGCTCGGCTGCTTTCTGGCAGTAGTAGAGCTGGGACGGCATTTCTTTCTTATCTTCGATCCACCACCGCAGATTGAATGGCGGATTGCCCACAACGATGTCAAACCGCATGGGCGGCTGGTAGAGCCGGATGTCCTTGTTTTCCAGATTTGCGGCGGGGTACAGGTAATGAGCCACCTTATAAGCCTTGGTGTCGATCTCACACCCATACAGATTCGCTTCGGAGGGCATGAAATTAAAAAAGCTGCCCATTCCAAAGGTCAAATCTGCCACCACATCCTCTTTGTCCACCTGCAAACAGTCTGTGATAAATTTGCAGAGATAAGGCGGGGTGTCCCCACGTTCATTTTTCAGCGGCCGTTTTATACGGCTGATCAGTTCGCGCAATCCATCCACCTCACTTCCAATAGATCTCTGACACACCGGAGCCCCGGGCGACCACACGGATGTTGATGAGATCAAAGTTCCAGAAACCGCCCAATTCGGCTCGTCCAGTGATGGTGATATAGAACGGGGTACCAAGCTGGATGGCCTTCTGCATCCCGGCAGGCCGTGGAGTATGGTAGCTGGTAGAGATTGTGTAATCAATATCGCTGGCTCCGGTTATCTCAGAACACAGGAAGTCGAAAAGTTCATCTGTGTCATCGTTGACGCCTCCAGCCAGCTGGATTTGCTTTACCATCTGGTCGGCTGCATGGTCGAGCTGCTGTTTTGTGCTGATGATGCTGAAAACATTCAAGATGAAAGCCAGCAGGATGACCGCGATGAAGATGAACAGAAGCGTGCTCAGATAATTGGCGTCGCCGGCCTCGGAATGTAAGAGCCTGCGAATACGCTTTTGTAAAATTGAAATCATCGCCTTTACAAAAAAGCGACTGCAAATCGGGGAGGCCGGCAGCCGCTGTCCATAATTTTCACTGTACTGATTATAGCAGATATGGATTTACTTGAACATCGCAAAACCGTGCCAATGTTGTGACAGGCCTGTGCCAATTACAAGTTCTGCTTGATAATGCGGGTAATAATCCCGATTGCTACCCCGCGCTCCTCATCGATCTTTGTCACGGCAAAGCTGACATCATCTTTTTTTCCGGGCATCCGCCGGTCATAGCAGGAGTGCGCGATGGCGTTGACCCCGTTCATCAGGCGGATGTAAACGATGCCTTTATGCACGTCGGTGACAGTGCCGGCGTACTTGCTCTGGATCCGGCATTTCTGCAAGTTGCTGCGGTCCGTTGCCTGAGATACGCTCTTGACATCGGCTCTTACGCCGACATCTTCCAAACCCTCCCGCCAAACGCCGGTAATACGCACCAGAATCTGATCGCCCACAGAGAAACGGTCATGCGCGTCACCGATCCAGTCCCAAGCCAGGTCGCGGGCCATAATGGAGGTCTCTACACCGAATATCTCGACCCGGATGACTTTTTCGGCCACTGCAATTACGCGGCACTGGACGACGCGCCCTTCATAAATGCGGTAGCGCCCGGATGCGTCGGTGTCCAGATAAAAGAGCTGCCGCTTTTTGAGCATGGCCTCTTTACGGCTGGCAACCACGCTGCGGGTCTTGGAGTCGATGCCCTTGACAACAAAATCAATCTCGGCCCCCAGCATATTACCAAGGATCTTGTTCTGACGGCGGACCAAATCGGTATACGCCTCGCCGGAAGGGCTGCGACCCAGACTAATCATCATCTCCTTCAGCGGGATGATAATACGGAAATGTTTATAGTCCGCCACCACCAAGGTTTTGCCGGAGTCCGTCTGCTCAATACCGCTGAGGGTCCCCGTCAGAATTTTATGGGTGCGGTAGGCATTGTGTATCTCATGCCAGATGGTATCCTCGATGCTCTCATGAGTCTCTGCCTCACCCCGGACATCCACAGTGAGGATTGAGTCATCCACCGGAATACGGCGGGACGATGGTCTGGGAGCTGGTTTCGGCTCCAGAACTTCCGGAGGGGCAGCGGGAGGCGGAGATGTTTCCACAGGTACAGCGGGCGCGGTCTTTTTCTTTCGAGTGGCACGCTTGGGCTTGGGCGGATCCGGCTCTGTATCTTCAGCGGCATTGGGGGTATCGGCAGGGGCAGGGGTGTCTTCAGGTGTTTCATCTGCGGGCGGGGCGGATTCCGGCAACGTGTCCGATCCAAGAGTGGTGCCGTCCATCGACGCCAAAATCTCGCTGATGTCTTCCTGTCCAGAAGCACCCGCTGCCGATGCCATATCAGCCTGATCCTCCATTTGCTCTTGGGGTATGGGTTCTAAAACTTCCAACAAATCATTTTTCTTTCTCGGCATAAATGTGTTCCTCCTTATTTAGTTGTCCATGATAGACCGTTTATCGGCCTTACGGACGGTTGATGGCTGCCCGTCTGCTGCCTTGGGCTTGCGCCGCCGGGATGATTTGGGTGTGGTGGGCTCCGCTGATGAGGCAGACGATGCAGAAAACGGATGCGCCTGCTGCTTGCGCCACTCTGGGAGGTGGGCGGAAGCTTTGCAGGGTTGAAGGTATTTGGACTCCGGGTGCAGGCTGTAATCATATTTATCGACTTGCAGTACTTTCTGCCCACGGATGATGACGAGAGCCTTATCAATGGGCATACGCAGCACCTCATCCATCGTCAACAGCTTCCGCTTGCCGACGCCGCTGGTTTCACGGTATTCCGGGGTGTAGTCGGAGATCCGCCAGGTCCCCAGCTGCTTGGCCTTGCTGGAAACGTGGACGGAAACCTCGCCGGTACGGTCGCTTAAAAACTTGGCGGTGAGCTCATCGGTACAGCCCAAGGCCAAAGAAAAGTCGCAGCATCCCAAAATTTCTTGCCATTGGTTGTCCGGATACCGGTTTTGAAGGCCCGCGAGGTTTTGAAACACGCAGGACATACTGATATTTCTCGAACGGATTACTGAAATTTTTCGGGACAGGTCATTGATGATGCCGCACGCGGTCAGCTCTTCTCCAAGGACATGGACTGGGACCGGCAGCTTGCCATTTTCAAAATTTTTATCCGCATAGCGCACCAGCTTGATGAAAACAAAAGACAAAAACAGCGATGAGAGAAAATCCAGCGCCGAATCCTGATCGCTCACCACGAGGAAGTATGCGCAGGGTTTCTGCCCCAGCAGCTCCAGATCGATCTCATCATGTCCGGTGATTTCCCGTATCATCTGGTTTTGGAACACCTGCAGCCGGGAACCCAGCCCGATGATGACCCCGGTTCGGACGGTATCAGACGCCTGCTTAAAAAGGGCGAAGGGCGCTTTGGCAGGGTGGGTCGCCGGAATCAGGTCAAACAAATGGTTCAGCTCTGTTTCCGAGTTGAGCGTTAAAAGCTGGTACACTTGGCCGATGTTTTTATTTTCAGGCGGATATCCCTGCTCCACATAGAGGACCAATGCCTTGAGTAGATTCATTTCGGCAGCGTCCCAAAAATGATCCCCATGTTCATTTCCGGTGTTTTTAATCACCACATCGCAGAAAAGCTGCGCCATCAATTCATTCCCCTCGATCTCAGCCAGACAATTCCATGAGTCGGAGTTCTCCGGCAAAACGAGGTTGAATACCTTGACGACATAGCCCTTGCTGCGCAGGTACTCGCTTGTCTTTTCATAAAGCTCGGATTTCGGATCGCTGCACACCAGAGATTCGCCGCGGGCTGCGCTCTGCAGGATCCGGTTGATGCAGTAGGCCCGGGTCTTCTTGCTTCCGCTGGCCCCGTACACTGCGATATTACTGTTAAATGGCGTATCTTCCGGGATGCACACCACCTGCTTGTCCAGCATCCCAAGGATTGTTCCCTTGTGACGGCGGATATCCGGCACCAGATCGAGTACGCCGGCCATCTCCTTGCGGCTCATGAACCCCGCTGTACCATAGGTGCCTTTGCGGGAGTAGATGAGATTTCGCTCCCGGTCGTACTCGCCATTGTCACTGAAACCCATTTTCATCACCAGTGCGATCAGCAACAACAGCAGGCCGGCGCAGATAAAAATGCCGAACACGCCATACGGCGGGGTAAATACTGACTGGATACAGGTAAGAAAAGAGGCGGACGGCATCATGGGCGAGGTGCCGTCTCCCGGATAGCCGCCAGCCTGTTTCCACGCATTGTAGTTGGCGATGAACTGGGCCAAATAGCCGCCGGCATAAAGCAGCGCCAAAAGAACCGGCGGTCCGGCCAGCAGTACCAACAGCATTTTTTTATGCTTGATGGAGGATCCCCCTTTCATATTTTTGCAGATTGATGACTTCAAAGGAAATATTCTTACAGCAGAACTGCCTCAATACCTCCGCTTGAAAGTCAAAACAGATTACGGTTCCTTGCCGGTCCTGAAGCTCCAGCGCCCTGTCAAAGCGCAGGATGCGGGGCAGATCCAGAAGATAAGCAAACAGGACCGGATCGCCCTGGGCGTCGGTGGCGTCATTTTCAATTACACCGCCCGCCTGCCGGGGCATCAGATTCTGCCGCAGAATCCCGTCCAGTTCGGCGGACAGGGCTTCGCTGCAGAGCAGCTTCAGCATGATCTCGCCGGCGTGGTTGTTGGGAATGTAGTAAAAGTGGTCGTAGTTGCCATCAAAAATGAAATAATTGTGGTTGCCGGTGCGCTGTCCCATCAAAATCTGTTTGACGATTTCCATATCTCTTCCCATCAGCAGGGCCTGCACCGCATCCGGGCCGTATTGTGATGGCAGGCGGTGCTGGCAGAGGATAGTCTTCATCAGCGCCTTGGCCCGCATCTCCGATTTATACTCCCACTTCATTTCGGCGGCACCGCCGGTATTATAGGTCAAGAAGATCCGGTCCGTGGTAAGCAGTACCCCAACGGCGCGGGCGCCGCGAATCTGGGCAAGTTCGGTCCCGACCTCTTTAATCTCTCTGGATGTATAGAAGGCAGGAGCTGGCATATCCAGCGCCTGCGGCGCGGAAGCGCCCTCCGGGAAGAAGACATGAGGCTTTTCATCCCGGAAAATCGCCACATCCGCCCCAATCATGGTGACGATGCTCTCTGCAATTCTGTGTAGGCGCAGGCGGCGGGTCACCTCGCTCTTGGGGTGGTTGGTTTCGCTGCTGCCGGTAAGAAAAAAGGAAAACCGTGCGGGCTGGTCTGCCAAAAGCAGCTCCTTGGCTTTGAGGGTCAGCCGATAGCCTCGGTGACCGTTTTTGTAGTAGGTGCGCAACAGGCCCGCCTTTTTGAGCGACTTGACAACGCTCTCAAAGTAGGTGGGACTGCCGAGCCTGTCGGCTTGACCGGCTGGGAACTCGCCGGAGAGTGCGGTAAGGGTCAGCAGCAGATACGGCTTGGTTGAGCGTTTGGGCAATGTGCGGCTGGTGGGATTCAAGAAATCACCCCCTTGTGCGGGAAACTACCGAGGCTGCATATAACCCGGGTATTTTTAGGTAGCTGCCGGGGCTGCGAAAGCCGCGCCGTCCGGCAGTTTCGGGCCTCTGGTGGACTGTCCCGATTTTTGGGCCGTAAAACCGCTAAAAATCGGATATGGATTTCATGTGGTCTTGGCGCTTGGAAAGCCATTCTGAAAAGGACTTTTGATCCATAACCGAAATACAGGTACAGTCTTGTTCCCCCAGTTCCGTCGTGTTGTAGGCGTCGCACAAAAGGCCGGAGTCATCTGCCATGATAAAGGTGGAGATGACATCCAAAAGTTGCTTGAGTTCCAGATTGTCATAATCCCGCACCCGTCTGGCTGGGAGTTCCCGGCTGTAAATATGAGAAAAGCAGACAACACAATGGCTGAACTTGGGCATGGGATGGTGGTCGGCGTAGTTGTTGAGCGCAAAGTACACCGGATCAATCAAAAACTCTGTGCTCTGCCGCTGTTTTCTTTTGGGCAGCAGGGACGGGAGCATTACCTCCAAAACGCCGTTTTCATAACGAATCTCAATGCCGTGCATGACACTGGCCGATTGCAGATACTCCGCCTTTTTTACAGTTGTTGTTGCATATATCAAATGCCGCAGACGGCAGGCAATACTTTCACTGCGGAGGGCCGCGTCGGTGGAAAGAACTTCGTAGTTGTCAGGATAACGCTGGATGTCTGTTGTGTTCATCGCATACAGAGCGCTTTGAAGACGGCTGATATCACCTAAAATGGAGGTGATGCGCTGAGAAATAACTTGTCTGTCCATTTAACACCTCAATTCGCTTCTTTTTGAAAATAAGTCACGCTTCCGGCGGGGGAAACCGTGCAGTACCCGCTGCAGCCCGGGATATGGATGCGCGGGATCTGCTCAGGCATATCCACAAGGACAATGCGGCGGGGCGGCTGTTCCTCCTTCTGTACCCAAAGCTGATTGATAAGGGCTTCCTGATTCAGCGGAACATAGATGACCTCGTACACCTCGCCGCCGGCAAAAAACAGCAGCTTGGCCGGGTAATCGCTGACGGAGTGAAACTCCACTTCCTCAATGAAATCGATCAAAACCCAGACCGCAGCCATCATGCCGGCATCCTGTTTCATCTCGGCATCGGCATGGTAACAATCGTTGGTGCTGTCATAAAAAATACGGCCTTGCCGGACCAGATGGTTGAGCAGCGCCGCGATTTTTTCTTTTTTTCCGGGGTACAGCGCAAGCAGCTGCGGCTTGGTAAGCGCTCGGTACATTGTTACATCCCGCAGCAGGCGGGCTGCTTCCTGCCCGTAAATTTGATCCCTTGTTTTCACGGTTCTGTTCCTTTCTAATGCGTATTAAGTCCGTATTATCGCGGTATACATTATGAATGCGTATTAGCGCCGTATTAAGCCGGCGGTGCATCGTCCTCTTTTTGCTGGGCGCGGCGGATCAGTTCCTGCAGTTCACGGCGGTCTGTGGTAATGAGGTCCTTTTCAAGCTGGCTGCAGCGGAACTCCACGGTGACATTGTTGTTATTGGTATTGATGAGGCCGGAGCCGCGTTCAAAATGGGTAATCTCCATGACCTCAGCTTCCGAGAGGTGCATGACCGACTGGACACGCTGCGCCTCCTCATCTTCCAGGTTGAGAACGATTTTTGTTTTGCTGTTATTGATGATGCCTTTCCCAAAACGACCTTCATCAAGGGAGAAGAAGTCGTTGAGGTCCTGAGTCGCGCAGATGGCGCTGCCGCCGTATCCACGGATGGTCTTGAACAATTCCAGGACATATTCGGCGGCGAGGTGGGATCCAGTGGTGCCAGCGCCGTTGATACCGCCGGCGCCGCCGATGAGCTGCCAGCATTCGTCGATGAAAATCGCCTTCTCCTGGGTCCGGTTCTCTTTGGCCTTGTCCCAGATGAAATCCAAAACGATGAACATGCCTACCGTGAGCAGATCCCCGGAAAGCTCGGAAATGTCGAGTACCGTGTATTTGTTTTCCAGAGATACATTGGTCTGTTGGTTAAAGGTGGAGGCGGAGCCGTTGACCATCCGGTTTAGGATGTTTGCAAGGCGCTTGGTCTCGGCAGACTGCTTCAGCACTTCATACAGATCCCCCAGAACAGGCATCTCCCGATAACAGCCGGGATCAGCATAGTTTTCCGGATCCTCCAACGAACTGTTGTCGTGGGTGATTCCTTTGAGCGCATAGGTTTTGATCAGCGCTTCATCGAGGAGCTGTTTTTCCTCATGGCTCATGTCTGGTATCAGCAGTGCAAAAAAGATATGTAGCTTTTGGATTTTTGCAGCCAGTTCCGAACGCTCAATGCTCGGCCCGTCCAACAGGTCATCCACAGACTTGTCCACTCGGCGGATCTCCATCACATTGATGCAGTTTTTGGATGCCGGGGATATCTGAATGAACTCACCGCCGATATTGGTGCAGGCCCGGTGCATTTCGTGGCCCTTGAGGGGGGCCAGGATAAACACCTGGATACCTTTGCGGCGCATCCGAAGGGCCATGAGTTGAAGCGTGAAGGTCTTTCCTGCGCCGCTGGTTCCCAGAATCGCCATGTTGCTGTTTTTGTAGATCTGGGAATTGAAGATGTCGATGATGACAAGAGAGTTGTTGAATTTATTGGTGCCGAACAAAATGCCATTGTCATCACAGAGCTCATAAGAGGTAAAGGGATAGCAGCTTGCCGCACCCAGCGTCAGGACATTCCGTTTAGAGCGTTCATAGAGCTTTTTCTCTAACACTGCCAGAGGCAATGCCGATAAAAAAGCCTGCTCTTCACGGAAAGAACAGGTGACAACATCCATATCCTGTGACAAAAGCAGTTTTTTCATCTCGGCCTGGCGCCATTCCAGCTCTTCCACACTGCTGGCAGTAATGGTAAGCAGGAGGTTCAGATAATAGAAATCCTCGTTGTTGCTCAACCCATCCTTCAAAAAATATCCGCTGCGAATGGCGTCATCCAGATTGTCAAAGTCAGTGTTGGTATCCGAGGTTTCCTTGATTTTGCTTCGGTTGATGCGCAGCTGCTGGCCCAGCTTTTGAATGATGCGCTCCTTGGGCTGCCGGGTAAGAAACATATCCATATCAATCCCTTCGCCTGCATTGACAATGAGACTGAGCCAGCCGGCAGGCACTTGGGATTTGTAACCGGCAGAGGGAATCAACAGATAAGAGTAGTACACCCCGTCGATTTGGATGTAGCGGCCATGGGTAAAATCAATGCTGTCTGGTGCAAAAAATTCACTGACAGGAATACGATCCACATCTTTCACTGCTGCAACGTATTTTGCTACAACCGCCTGTGCGCGTTCTGCTATGGGAACTACGACGCTCTGGCTGCGGCACAGGAGGTTGTATAACACTTCTACGGCAAACTCGTCTTCATTGTCCGGCGATATGACCTTGTTGCCGCACTGGTGCAGATAGTTTTCCGCTGTACGGGTGGCGGTTTGCAGAGCGGATATGGCTTCGGCCTCCTCATTTCCGCGCCGGGCGCCGGCCCATGGCTCATACTCAAAGATAATGAAAAAGCGCCGGGTAATGGCCTCTTTGGAACCGATCTGCTTTACCAACTTGAGGTAGTCCTCCTGCAGCATCCGGCAGCCCTCGTCTGTTTCTTGTTCCAGTTCTGTCTCAACTGTCTTCAGATGACGGTTGATATCCGCCCTTTTTGTCAGCACCTTAAACTGAATTTTGATTGGACCCACCTTGAGATAGGAGATGAAGGAGTAGATGATGCCCTTCTGCTCCCAGGCGCTGCGGAGAAGGAAGTTGATAGGTTCAATCTCGATAATCTTCACAAACCGCCGGTCTTTCGTATAGATGATGCCGTTCTCAATCCGGTCAATGGGCAAATACTCCGCGACCGGATTGAGAAAAGCAGGCGGGTCGGGTGTTTTTTCAATTTGCCTGTGCCGCTGCGGTTTGGCCTTTTCTTTTCGGGTACGGGGCAGCCGATCCCGCATTGACTGCCGGCGGGCGTAGCGGCCCACTTCACTGAACTCAGCGGGAAAGTCTGCTTCTGCTCTCCGCTGCTTGGCGGCCGGTTTGACCTTATGGCGGGCAGCTTTAGCCGCTTTCTTGTGCCGGCCCGGTTTTTCCTGCTTGATTTCCTCAGACACAGAGCCGATTACCCTGCGCTTTTTCAAATAACAGAGAAAAATGTACGCAAAGGAGGTCAGCGATTCGCCCGACACACCAATCAATGCCAACAGCGCCAGCGGCAACGCGGTCAGGCACAGAATGATGATTTTTACGGTAAGGGACAGGCCAAGAGAAAATACCGGTACGCCCACCAGCAGCAGGACTGCCCCTGCTTCGATAGCGTTTCTCGCCTTGAACATCCCGCCGAAAAAGGTGCCGCTGTCAATGAAATTCGGCGGGATGATATAGGTATCATGTTCGTTTTTGTTATTCATAGGTAGCCTCTTTTCCGGTGGGCTTCACCCGATAATCCAGAAAGGACCTCCGGCTGCCGCCCGTTTACTTGCTTCATCAACAATGATAGAGAGATCCCATTCCTGCTGGCTGCGCTTATAGCTTGCCGGATCTGCCACAAGGATCTTTCCGTCTTTTACACCGCGCAGCACAATGAAATGGCCGCTGCTGGTAAAATGGCCGGGCCCCATGATCGCCACAACCAGCTTGCCATCGGAAAGCGCGTCTGCGATGCGCTGCGGCTCAGAAGCAGTACAGCCCTCTACCGGCAGCTTCCACGCTTCGGCGGCGCCGGGTATCAGCGCATGGTAGGAACCGCTGCCTTTGCACCAGTAGCCGTTCTCATAGGCCCATTGCGCCATAGCGACCGGATCTACGATTTTATCGGTCAATGAAGACACCACAATGGACATTGCGGTTGGACCGCAGCCATAGCCGCCGATATTATCCGTACCATAGGGTTCGTTCGCATACTGCTCATCCAGCTGATTGAAGTAGACGACCTCGGTTTGTCCGTCGGTAAAGCGGACATCGCCCAGCGCCACAATCGTTTTGTACTCATCCGGCAGAAGCCCTTGGAACATACCATCGCCTAAAAACAGGCTCAAGTTCTGTGCATAGTCACCGGCAAGGGATTTTTGCTCATCACTCAGATGAAAAATGTTGTCGGCAAAGTAGGACTCGCCGTTATAGATTATTTTGTAGATAAACCACTGTTCTGTAACTGTTTTCTCTTCACCGGTTTCCTCATCGGTGATTGTAGATGTCCTCGTTTCTTCGGTTCGGGTGTAAGAGTAAAGCTGTGATTTTGCATCCCGCAGAACGCGCTCCATATCCGAAAGCGAAATATTTTCAAAGTCCTGATCCCTGGCCGCACAATACTGTGAGATAAAGAGGTTGACATTATAGACTGGAGCCGCTTCGTAGGGATTGATGACTTCCATACCGTCGCCGTCGGTGGTGGCAAAATCGTCCTCAATGCGGGCATAGACATCCTCCAGACCTTCAGACAGCACCCCGTTGACACAAAATGAAATTTCCTGAGCAGTTTCCGCTATGTAGGCGCTGTCATTCAAAATCGGGGAAGTGGGGTCATCCGGGGTAAAAGCGTTAATCAGGCCGCCAAAAATCAAGCCCGGCAGCATGAGGATAAACAGGACGGGCAGCAGCAATAAGGCCAAAATGGCACAGAGAATCTTCCCAAGGTGCTTCCTGCTCGCCCAAAGCGCCCCGGCAGCCGCGCCGTAAGGTCCGGCCGCTGCTCCTTTGGCGGCGCCGGCAATCGCCTTCCCGGTCTTGGCAGCACCACGGATGGTATTAGCCGCCGAAGCCCCTCGCTCAAGGCTCTCAGACAAACTACTTCTGTTTTCATCGGCCATCAGATTTTATCCTTTCTGCGGGGTGGATCAGGCAACCGCTTGGTAATCGCCTCATTGTAGGCAATCGAGCCATCCGGGGCCATATAGGGAGTTTTTTCAACGGTATCAACAGCATACTGCTTGTACCACTGGGAACCGTCTACGGCGGTGACTGTGGTATAATCCCCCTTTGGTGCGGTGTACTGCTCTGTGCTATACATTCCAAAGGCGATGCCGTTGGGGTAATCAGTTGTCGTTTCTGTCCCCATGATGCGGCCGCCGCCGATCTCTACACCAGAGTAATGCGGAATGTCCTCGCCGTCCATACCGGCATAACCCATGTAGGAGAGCAGGGCAGCTTCTGCATTGGCACCCGTCATGCTCCCCATCGTGCTGATACTACCCCTTGCCACTGAGCCGATAACGCGGTTGGCAAAATCGCCGCCTTTACTGACCGACGAAGCAAAGCGCATCCCACCCAGACCGCCGCCGGAAACACCAGTTGCATTTTTGACGGCGCCGCTGGTAAAGTGACGGCTGACAACTCCGGCCAAACCGCCTGACATGAAACCGGCAGCGACCGCTGTGCCGGTGCTTTTACCGCCTGATGGGGTATGGCCGCCACTCCGGAAACCGCTGACCGCTCCTTTGACCGCACCGAGGCTTTTGGCCGCAATAATGGCTTCAGCCATCATGGAGCCGCCGGTGTGACCGACATTGATCCCCAGACTGCTCATAAAGCTGTCGATTTTTTGGGATACTTTGAGAAATGCAATGGCGCACAGAAACCAGATAAACAGATTTCCAGTAACTGCCTCTCGTCCTGCACTATCCACCTGCGTCTGAACCTCGCTCTCTGTTATGGCAAAAGCCGGCGTAGCAAACAGGCAGACGAAGATGACCGACAGGACAAGCAGCATGAGAAGTTTTCGATGCTTTTTCATGGAATCGGCCTCCTTTACAAAGATAATGGATTGGAAATAAACGCGCCTACCATACTTACAAATAGCCGCAGACACCATGCGTTCATTAGAAGAAGAAAAACCTGTCCTCCGAACATCCTGCACCATGACTTGAAGATGTTGGAGGTGGTCTGGGAAGATCCCATTGCAAAGGCGACCGGCGCCGTATAGACCAGTACACCCAGTAAAACATACCGTTCCGCCGCCTCAAACAACAGTTTGATATAGTTCCATGCCAAAATGAGCAGCAGGATCAATGCAATAATTGCAACAGAGCCGCTGGCGCATACACCCAGGATGGTAATGACTACTGAATTGAAGTCCGCAAAATTAAGAGGCGGAAGCTCCGAGGTTATAATCCACTGATAGGGCGTACCGCCTATCGTCATAATCATTGCTACAATTTCATCGGCAAACAGTACCAGCATAAGGAACAGAACCGAACGGATGGAAAGTTTCAGAGGATCTTCGGCCTCCAGCCCGATGCCCAGTCCATAATTTTTGAAAAGCTGCCACACCCAGTTGAGCAGGATAAGGCCGACTCCCAGAGCCACGAAGACCTGGTACATGGTCTCTGCTGCGGGGAAATAGCGGAGAAACACCGACATATCGCAGCCCAAGGCGCCCAAGACAGATGTGGTAATCAAATCAAGGCCATTCATCACCTGTTCTGCGATCCAAGCTACAATTCCATCTAAAATACCCACATCATCACTCCTTCCGTCAGCGGGCTATAAATCAGGTCATGATGCGACCCACTTGCCACCCTCAAAGAAGGGGACGACATACGACATGATGAAACCCAGGCTGTTCAGAATTGCCCAAGTTATAATAATTCTCTTGAGCCAGGCCCGGCTCTCGTCTACAGTGCGGCCGCTGCGGGAAAAGTTCATGAGCAACAGCGCAACTGAAGCGGTCACAATGGCTGCGATGGTGGAAATGAGCAGGATCTGGTTGTAGACATCCTGCATAATCTCAGACGCCTTGCTCCAGATCGTATCGGCTGCAAAAGCCGGTTGGACAAAGACCATCGAAAGGGTCATTACCAAAAACAGGGTGTAGAGGAGCCGGCCCCAGGCGGGTGAAACCGATTTGTGAGAAAATTGCCTCAGCTTTTTCAATGCGAAATACCTCCTAATTTTGATTTGCAGGCGGAAAAGGAAACGGCGTCCAAATCTATCGGACGCCGTTTAAGCAGCAAAAAAGCACCCCCGAATGAAGGTGCATCCTACTGTCCTTTTCGATTTTTGCACAATATTGAGCATATCCATTGTAGCACATCATGATTTACGGCGAAATAGCAAAGCTCTGCCGATTTAGTGCCATTCACATGCCAATTTCTTTGTCTGGGTAAAATTGTTCCAAAATCTTGAAACTATCTGCGGAGGTATACCCCCAAAGGATTGAACTGAAGGCGTCAATGGCCTCTTTTCGGCGGCGGTAGTAGGTACGATAGCTGATATCCCGAATGTGGGGGCGCAGTTTCTCAATGATTTCTTCCACATTCCGCATCTGCTGCGGGGAAAGAAAAGAGTAATATAAAATCCAGTAATAACTCTCGCCGTTTTTGTGTTTGGCACGCAGCAGCTCCAACGCAGCTTCCATCAGTTTGAGCATTTTGTGGCTTCGCTCAATGCAGCGGGCATGGTGCTCGATCTCACTGCCGGACAGATCTGCCCCGGCAAGGTAGATGGACTCCAAAAAATCCTCAATGCTGCTGCCATATTCAATCTGGAATTTACTGCGAACCTGCTGCACCGAAAGCTCCAGCGACCAGACCACATCACGGTATTTTCTCAGCAGCTTCCATGTGTCGTGGTACAGCGGGTTTTGAGTGACATCATATTCCTGGTTCTTCTTTTTCATCGTTTTGATCCTCCTGTATGTTGAGAAATGAGCATCAAATTAAGCTCAAAGTGGAAAAGCTCGGTATCTTTACATGAAACGCAGAGAAAAAGTCGCTGACTTGAGGCAGTACCCCTCAATACACCCTTGCAGTCGTCGGATAATGGATATAACTTATACTGAACTTTGGGACATGAGAAGCAGGAAAAACCCTGTGCTGTAAGGATTTCCCCCACTTTTTGAGCGATAATTTCCACTGCGGATTTTGAAACGCGAAAAGCCGTTTTTGAACCGCTGTTCTGCTCCGCGCCGGCATCGTCTGGCTGCTCTTCCGGCAAGGTGATTTTGATATTAAGAGACATGGCGACCTCTTCTTTGTCTATCATCACATCCGATATCTGGAACATGGTGGAGAGATAGTTTTGCAGATAAATAACGCTGCCCCGATTCCCCGGGAAGGCAACAAGCGAGATGTAGCCCATTTTCTCCATGCGTTTGAGCATGCGTCCTACAGTAGCCTTTGACAGACCCCATCGGGCAGCAAGCTCAGAATAGGAAATCAATGGGTTGCCGGTGCCGTTACGCATATATACCACCGGTCCTATATCTGAGCCCTGTACCTGCTCATCGTTGTAGATAGTGTTGATCCACAGATCCAGCA
Organism: Anaerofilum sp. An201; assembly: GCF_002160015.1. Taxonomy (GTDB): domain Bacteria; phylum Bacillota; class Clostridia; order Oscillospirales; family Ruminococcaceae; genus Anaerofilum; species Anaerofilum faecale. Next base: position 201,539 of record NZ_NFJT01000001.1, read on the forward strand.
GACAGTCCATCTCAGAGCATCGATCTGTGCTGACAACCTCCGTTGCCACCGATATGGGCAGAAAGAAAAATCCGCTGTCTTTCTGGCAGGGCGCATTATAATCTAAAACAGTGTTGTATTTGCGCCAGCCTTTAATCCGAAATTTGACGATGTTCCCCCGGCCCAGCAGGGTATAAGTAATGAGGTGCTGTTTTTGCAGTTCATCCAAAACGGAGATTACCTGCTTTTGAAAGGGAACCCGGAACCAACTGCGCATCTCAGATAAGCAGCAGATCCATTCGCCCGGGTAAATAGTATAGCTAATGCCATCCAACCGCCGGTACGAAGTGCGAAAGTTGGCGTAGCTGGAAAGCACCACGAAATAAAAAAGACCGGAGCCGCCGCTTACGCGAATGCTCCGGTCTTCCATCAGTGCTCGTATAAATTGCCGGTAGATCCGGCATCGTGGGTAATCCACGATTTGTTTGATTTCAAGTTGATATTCTGGCATCGTTGACTCTCCTTATTAGGGGAAATGAGAAAATTTCCCGGTTTATTAGCAGGGGCCGGTGCCATAATAGGCATCGGCCCCAAATCGTGTTAATCCTCATAAAAAGTTGCATTGGCTTTTTTCAAGGGATTTTCTCTCTACACCATTTTTACACCATTTTCGCATGGAGCTATATGGGGCAATATGGTGGTTTATACTTATCAGATTAGCAAAAACCCAGTAGCCATGCGGCTTTGCGAGGTTTTATAGAGAATTAGAGATTTTTGAAATTCAGAACGCAAATTACGATACCTAATTTCATGGCGGATGAACCTCTCTTTATCACAAAAATGGCCCCGTTTTGGGGCGATGCAATCACATACACAATTATTATATCGCAAAGCCGGGCGGTGCGCAAGGCGAAAAAACAGCCCCGAAAGCGGCAGCCTTCGGGACTTTCATGCGCCGGTCAGCCATACCATCGACACATCCAGCACGCTGGCAAAGGTTTGCAGCTCGTAGTCGGTCACAAACCGGTCGCCGGTTTCGATCTTGCTGATGGCTTCGCGCTCGATGAGAACGCCGTGCACCTGCATCCGGGCGGCAAGCTCGGCCTGTGACAGCCGCCGGGCGGTGCGCGCCTGGTGGATACGCTCACCGGAAATGTTCTTTTTGCCGTCAAAATCGTATATTTTCAAGGCGCCACCTCCGTATTGCACCGTATTTATACCACAAAGAGAGGGCGTTTACAAGCAGGCAGTTGCAGGAAAAGGACGGCGCGCCCCGAATCCCCGGTGAAAATCACGGTTGTGCCCCAAAAAATCACCGCGCGTTCTTTTTTTGTCCACAATTATCTGGTATGATATTAATAAGTATGCAACATACAAGGAGGAACCCGCCATGCCCAAAGAGAAGATCCTGATCGTGGACGACGAGCAGAACATCTGCGAGCTTCTGCGCCTGTATTTGAATAAAGAAGGCTACGAGACGGTGCTGGCCTACGACGGCGAGGCCGCGCTGGCTGCCTTTGAGCAGCAGCATCCCGCGCTGGTGCTGCTGGATGTGATGATGCCCAAGATGGACGGCTGGGAGGTCTGCCGCCGCATCCGCGCCGCCGGCGACACCCCCGTCATCATGCTCACCGCCAAGGGCGAGACCTTCGACAAGGTGCTGGGCCTGGAGCTGGGCGCCGACGACTATGTGGTCAAGCCCTTCGACACCAAGGAGGTGGTGGCGCGCATCAAGGCGGTGCTGCGCCGCTGCGCGCCCGGCGAGGAGGCGGAGGGCGGCGTGATCCGCTTCGACAACCTGTCGGTGGACCTGTCCCGCTACGAGCTGAAGGTGAAGGGAAAAACCGTCGATGCGCCGCCCAAAGAGCTGGAGCTGCTGTATTATCTCGCCAGCCATCCGAACCGCGTGTTCACCCGCGACCAGCTGCTGGACGAGGTGTGGGGGTTTGAATACTACGGCGACTCGCGCACCATCGACGTGCACATCAAGCGCCTGCGCGAAAAGCTGGAGGGCGCCAGCGACCAGTGGACGCTGAAAACCGTGTGGGGCGTGGGCTACAAGTTTGAAGTGAAGGAGTAACCGCCGGTGTCGGTACGCAAAAGCATCAGTTCGGCATATTTCAGCATGACGGCCCTTGTGCTGGTGGCAAGCATCCTGGCGATGGGCTTTCTGCAGATGTATCTGTCGATGGAATATTTCAAAAACGACAAAAAGCAGACCCTTGCCGACATCTCGGCGGTGGCCGCCGCGCGTGCCGCACAGGAGAGCGGGGGCCTTGCCATCTGGGCCAGCGCCGAGCCGCTGCTGCGCATGCAGAGCAGCATCAGCCTGATCGCCCAAAGCTCGGGCAATCTGGTGTTTGCCGCCGATACCGTCGGCGATGTGGTGCTGTGCAGCGAGGGCGACACCTGCGCGCACACCGGCACGGTGTCGGACAAGATCCTGCGCCAGATCCGCCAGAACGGCAGCTATTTCGAGCTGGGCACGCTGGGCGGCGTGTGCAGCCAGCGCTACTACACCTACGCCCGCCCGCTCTACGACGCCGACAGCCAGCTGGTGGGCTATGTGTTCGCCTCGGCCGATTCGGCGGCGATGGGCGTGTTCGTCAGCGACATGTTCTCGTCCTTCGTGCTGTCGGCCGGCCTGATGCTGCTGGTGGCCAGCGTGCTGTCCATCCTGCTCACCTCCCGCCTCACCACGCCGCTGCGCCGCATCGCGGCGGCTGCGCGCAAGTTCGGCAGCGGCGATTTCTCGGTGCGCGTGCCGGTGGAGGGGGACGACGAGGTGGCCCAGCTGGCCCAGACCTTCAACAACATGGCGCGCAGTTTGGAGACGATCGACTCCTCCCGCTCCAGCTTCATGGGCAACATCGCCCACGAGCTGCGCACCCCGATGACCACCATCAAGGGCTTCATCGACGGCATGCTGGACGGCACCATCCCGCCCGAAATGCAGCAGCACTACCTGTCGCTGGTGTCGCAGGAGGTGGGGCGTCTGGCGCGGCTCACCCAGAGCATGCTGGACATCACCAAGCTGGAGGCGGGCGAATATAAGGTGAACGCCGCCAGCTACGACGTGTGGGAGACGATCACCTCGGTGGTGCTCAGCGCCGAGCAGCGCATCACCGAGCACGGCATCCAGATCGAGGGCCTCGCGCCCACCAGGACCATCGTCTACGCCGACGCCGACCTCGTGTACCAGGTGGTGTACAACATCTTCGACAACGCCCTCAAGTTCACGCCGGACGGCGGCACCATCTCGCTGTCGGTCACAAAGACGGGCGGCATGGTCACCGTCGGCATCCGCAACACCGGCACGGGCATCAGCCCCGACGCGCTGCCCTTTGTTTTCGACCGCTTCTACAAAGAGGACAAGAGCCGCCGCCTGCACGGGCGCGGCAACGGGCTGGGCCTGCACATCTGCAAGGTGCTGGTGGGGCTGTCCGGCGGCAAGATCTGGGCCGAGAGCGAGCAGGGCCAATGGTGCCAGTTCAGCTTCACGCTGCCCTGCGAAGCGCCCGCGGCGCCGCCCAAAAACGGCAGAGGTTCCCACCGCTGAGTTGCTTTTTTGGGAAAATTGGGGTAAAATAAAGCAGAATGCCCAAAACGGGCACCGTTTGCAATGGATAGTAAGGGGCAAGTTCCCGTTTTTCAGGAGGCCAATATGACCAAGATCAGTCCTTCCATCCTGGCCGCGGATTTTGCGCGGCTGGGGGAGCAGTGCCGGATGGTGCTGGAGGCCGGGGCCGATATGCTGCACATCGACGTGATGGACGGCCATTTCGTGCCCAACCTCTCGCTGGGGGTGCCGGTGCTGCAGTCGCTGCACGCCGCGCTGCCCCAGGCATACTACGACGTACATCTGATGATCACCGATCCGCTGCGCTATGTGCCGGCGTTCGCCGGGGTGGGCGCGGATCTCATCACCTTCCACCTGGAAGCCGACAGCCCCGCCGGCGACACCATCCGCGCCATCCGCGAGGCAAACTGCGCGGTGGGCGTGTCCATCAAGCCGGGCACCCCGGCCGAGGCGGTGTTCCCGCTGCTGGAGCAGGTGGACATGGTGCTGGTGATGAGCGTGGAGCCGGGCTTCGGCGGCCAGAGCTTTCTGCCCGGCGCGCTGGACAAGATCGCCGCCATCCGCGCCGAAGCGGACCGCCGCGGCCGGAAGCAGCTGATGGTGCAGGTGGACGGCGGCGTGAACGCCGCCACCGGCCGCGCCTGCCGCGAAGCGGGGGCGGATGTGCTGGTGGCGGGCAGCGCCGTGTTCCTGGCGGCCGACCCCGCCGCCGCCCTGTGTGAACTGCGGGAAGGAGGGGTCGAGCGTGCCTGAACGTGCTGTGCGCGTGGTGCATGAGGGCCACGCGCTGAACCGGGACTATCTGGCCATGATGGTGCCTCTGATGGCCTGGCCGGTGTTCCTGTACGGCTGGCGTCCGGTGGCGCTGTGTGCGGCGGCGCTGGTCACCGCCCGCATCTGCGACTGGCTGGGCGCAAAGCTGCTGAGCCACCGCTACGATCCCACCGAGAACAGCAGCCTGCTGTACGCCGTGCTGCTGGTGATGCTGATGCCCGCCACGGTGCCCTACTATGTGGTGGTGGTGTCCACCGCGGTGGCGGTGCTGATCGCGAAGGAAGCGTTCGGCGGCTATGGGGCGCATCCGTTCCATCCCACAGCGGTGGGGTATGTGGCGGCGGTCATCAGCTGGCCGCAGTATCTGCTGCGCTATCCCACCCCCTTCCAGGGCGCGCTGCCGCTGTGGGGCGGCATGGACAATGTGCTGTACAGCGACGGCATCAGCCAGGTGATGAGCACCGGCGGCACGCCGGCGGTGGAGCGGCTGGACCTGCTGCTGGGCAACTATGCCGGCGCGATGGGCACCGGCCCCGCCCTGATCATTCTGGCCTGCGGCCTGCTTTTGCTGCTGCGCCGCCGCATCAATGTGGTGGTGCCGGCGAGCTTTTTGCTGGCGGCGGGCCTGATGGTGTGGTGCTTCCCCCGCATCGGCAATGCGTCCGGCTGGCTGTGGCAGGACGTTTCGCTGCGCCTGTCCGCGCTGCAGTTCGAGATGCTCAGCGGCGGCATGCTGTTCGGCGCGGTGTTCCTGTGCTGCGAGCCGTCCACCTGCCCCAAAAATCTGCTGGCACAGCTCATCTACGGGCTGCTGCTGGGCGTACTGAGCATGATGTACCGCTATTTCGGCAGCTATGAGGTGGGCGTGTGCTTCGCGCTGCTCATCATGAACGCTGCTTCCAGCTATATCGACCGGGCGGTCATCCGCCTGGCAAACCGCAAGGGGGTGATCCGCCGTGGCAATGTGGGCTAAGCGCATCGTGCATCTGAACGAGAATTTCGTGGCGATCTCCCGGCGCGACCGCGTGTTCCTGAACAACCCCGTCGTGATGAACGGCGTGGGCCTTGCGCCGCTGGTCATCGCGGCCACCACCGGCCTGAACGCGCTGATGCTGTCGGTGGCGGTGCTGCTGATGATCACCCCCACGCGGGTGCTGTCGGCGCTGGTGTGCCGCTGGGTGCGGTTCCGCGCGCTGGTGTACTGCCTGTCGGCGGCGGTGGTGTATATCGGGGCATACTATTGCATGCAGGCGTGGTTCAGCGTGGAGGTCACCTATCTGGGCATGTACCTGCCGCTGCTGGTGGTGGAGCCGATCGTGATCCGCCGCTATGAGCAGCCGGCGCCCGAAAAGATCTCCAGCGCGCTGAAAAAGGGCCTGCTGAATACGGCCGGCTATGTGCTGGTGATTTTGCTGGTGGGCATGCTGCGCGAGCTGCTGGCGCAGGGCGCGCTGTTCGGACAGCCCCTGTTCGACGGCTCGATCCTGCCCCTGTCCCAGCTGGCCGCCGGCGGCTTTATCGTTGTGGGCGTGCTGTGCGCGGTGTGGCGCGGCGCGGTGAACCTTGTGAAAAAGCGGGTGAATATGGAGGCGAAAAAATACCAATGAATATCGTAGTACAGACCATATCCACCTTTTTCCTCTATGCGGTGGGCGCGGTGTTCGCCCAGAACGCGGTGTTCAGCCGTTCGCTGGGCGTGTCCCGCCTGGTGAAGATGGTGGGCGAGGCGTCCTCCGACAACCTGCTGTTCTGCGGCCTGCTGTGCCTGGTGCAGGTGATCAGCGCCCCGCTGGCCTGGATGGCCAACCGCTGGATCCTCACGCCGCTGTCCTTCCGCGCGGCGGTCCGCCCGCTGGTGCTGGTGCTGTGCAGCGCGGCGGCGCTGGGCATCGTGATCGTGGTGTGCAGCGCACTGCGCCGTCCCTCCACCTCGCGGGTGGCGCAGCTGCTGCCGATGGCCACCTTCAACTGCGCCGTGATCGGCTGCCTGCTGGTGACCACCATCCAGAACTTCACGCTGGTGCAGACGCTGGGCTTTGCGGTGGGTTCCGGCGCCGGCTATACGCTGGCGGTGCTGGCCGTCACCGAGGGCCAGCGCAAGCTGCAGGCGCGCGCCGTCCCCGCGGTGTTCCGCGGCCTGCCGGTGACGCTGCTGTACATCGGCATCCTTGCACTGGCCATCTATGGATTCACCGGACACACGGCGGCATTTTGACGAAAGGCGGCGGGACCAATGAAACAAAAAGGAAAAAAGATCAAGCGCTATAAGGGCGCTTTTGATACGCGCGGCCATCGGGTGCGCCGCGTGCTGACAGCCATCGTGGTGATTGCGCTGCTGTTTGTGGGCGGATACTTCATCGCCCGCCCGCTGCTGGATGCAGGGGCGCACCTGTGGTATTTCGGCCTGGGCGGGGCCGACAGCTCCAGCCAGCCGCAGCCCTCCTCGTCCAGCCCCGAGGCGCCGCAGCCCACCGCCGCCCCCACCCCGACGCCGACCCCGGCGCCGCAGGAAAGCGGGGACTGGGCCATCGTGACGGCGCCGCAGATGTCCACCCCCGAGCAGGCCGCCACCACCGCGCAGGCGCTGGCGGAAAAGGGCGTGACCCACGTGGTGGTGCAGCTGAAGGACAGCGAGGGCACCGTGTGGTACGCCTCGGCGGTGGAAAGCGCCGCCCGCAGCCTGTCAGAAACGCCCATCGACGCCGCGGCGGCCGCCGAGGCCATCCGCGATGCCGGCATGACGCCGGTGGCCGGTGTGTGCGCCTACCGCGACCCGCTGGCTCCCTACGCCGACAAGTCGATGGCGGTGCAGTACGCCGGAGAGGAGGGCGTGCTGTGGCTGGACAATTCGCCCGCCAACAACGGCAAGCCCTGGCTGAACCCCTATTCCGAGACCGCGCGCGCCTATGTGCAGGCCATCGCGCTGGAAACGGTGGAGCTGGGCTTTGAGCAGGTGCTGTTCACCGACATGACCCTGCCCGATGTGCGCAGCACCTCCAGCGCAAACTTCGGCAACACCACCGGCCTGGAGCCGGGCGCGCTGTTCACCCAGACGGTGGAGGCGCTGCAGACGGCCCTGGCCGAACAGAACGCGGTGTGCTGGTTTGCCTATCCGGCGGCCAGCGTTTCCGGCGAGGATCTGCACCTGACCGGCGCGCCTGTCTCCACCTTCGGCATGGAAAACCTGCTCGTGCTGCTGCCCGACGACGCGGAGGACCCCGCCGCCGTCCTGCACAGCTGTGCCGGCGCGGCCGAGACGGTGGTGTTCGGCATGGAAAGCGGGCAGACCCCGGCCGACGACCTGCGCGCAGCAGCCGAAGAGGAAGGCTATCAGGGGGCGGTGATCGGCGAATGACCACCGTGGTGCGCGCCGTGCGCCCCGAGGATGCCGACACGATGTATGCTCTGGGCTGCGAGGCGGCCGGCGTCCGTCTGGACCGGCAGGTGTTCGATGTGATGTTCAAAAGCTGCCTGTCCAGCTCCCAGCACAGGGCGGTGCTGGTGATGATGGACGAGCTTCCCGCCGGCTGGGGCGAGCTGGAGATCAGCTATTCGATGATGTCGCCCGGCCTCACCGCCACCCTTGCCGAGCTGTATATCCGCCCCGCCTACCGCAGCCGGGGCGCGGGGCGCGCGGCGCTGATCCATCTGGCCGAGACCGCCCGCCGCATGGGATGCCGCCAGATGCTGGCCACCTGCAGCCGCGTCAACCTGCGCAGCCGCGATTTCCTCGAGCAGAACGGCTTCTGCATGGGCCGGGTGCAGTTTGAACACCCGCTGTCCGCGCCGGATCGCAGTGAATAAACGAAGCATACAGGCCGTCCGGCAGCATTTGTCCGGGCGGCCTGCCGTTGCATATGTGCATTCTGTACAGGGAGAAACCAATGAAATTGTACAATACATCCAGTATCCACACCCACACCACCTTCTGCGACGGCAAGAACACCCCCGCGGAGATGGCCGCCGCGGCCGCTGCACAGGGGCTTCGCACGCTGGGCTTTTCCGGCCACCAGCCGCTGCCGCATGTAAACGAATGGTCGATGACGGAAGAAAACCTCCCGCGCTACCGCGCAGAGGTCGAGCGCCTGCGCGCAGAATGGGCCGGACGGCTGGACATCCTGCTGGGCCTGGAATACGACTGGTGCACCGGCCCGCGGCGGCCGGAAGGCTTCGACTACTGGATCGGCAGCACGCACATCCTGCGCGGTCCGGCCAACGGCAGGCTCTACGAGGTGGACGAGTCCACCCGGCAGATGCAGGCCTGCATCCGGGACGGCTTTGAAGGCGACACCGCCGCGATGCTGCGCGCCTACTACCGGCAGGTGGTGGAGGTGGCGCAAATGCGGCCGGATGTGCTGGGCCATTTCGACCTGATCGTCAAGACCAACCGGGACGGCTGCCTGTTCGACGAGGACGGCGAGGAATACCGCGCCATCGCCGGCGAAGCGCTGGACGCCTGCATCGAGCTGGGGGTTTGCTTTGAGATGAACACCGGCGCGGTCTGGCGCGGCTGGCGGAAGGACGCTTACCCGGCCGACTGGATTCTCCGGCGGATGGCACAGGCAGACGCCCGTCTCACTCTCACCGCCGACGCCCACGAGACCGCCGCGCTGCGGTTCGGCTATGAGCGGGCCGCCGCCCGCGCCGCCGCCGCAGGGGTCCGAACGCTGTGGGTCTGCACGGCGCAGGGCTGGCAGCGCTGTGCCGCCGAATAAAAAAAGACCCCGGCAAATGCCGGAGCCTGTCGCTCGTGGAAAAAGCGGTGGATGGTGCTGCCCCCAATGGAACGCCTTCCCCCCAGGGGGGGGAGCCAATGGCCCGTCCTCGAAAAATCATGCGTCTTCGGTCTCCTCCAGATACCCGAACGGAACGATGCGCACCGCTTCGGCCAGCCCGTCCCGCATCCACATGGCGGCGCTGGTCTGCAGCTGATACCCGCACCCGGGATCGGCCATCCAGTCCTCGGGGCGGCGGCGGGGCAGCGCTTTCTGGGCCAGCATGCTCATGATGACCCCTCCGTGGGTCACGCAGGCGGCGGTGTCCCAGCCGGACTTCATCATGTACTCGAACATCCCCAGCAGCACCTTGCCGCAGCGGGCGTGGAAATCGGCCGCAGCTTCGCCGCCCACCGGCTGATAGTGCGCCTGCGGGTCCATCCACTGCTTGAAATGCTCGTCCTGTGCCAGCTCGGCGAGGGGACGGTTCTCAAACTCTCCAAAATGGTTTTCGCGCAGGTCCTGCAGCTCCACCATCTTCGCGCCGGGAAAGAGGATGCGCGCGGTTTCGGACGCCCGGCACAGCGGCGAGGTGAACACCAGCCCGGCTTCGGGATAGCGGAACTGCCGCGCCAGCGCGGCCAGGTCCTGCCGGCCCTCGTCGCACAGCGGCAGGTCGGTGCCGCCGCCGGCATACAGCCCCTCGAGGTTGGCGCGTGTGATGCCGTGGCGGATGAGGTACAAGGTGTAATTTTTCAAAGGCAAACAGCTCCTTTCAGGCAGGCTACCTGCCCAATTTTACCCGAAAAAATCAAAAAAGTAAACACTGTATTTTGTACAGCTCACCGGACGGCAAAGCCCACATCTTGTGCCGCCGTGGAAAATATGCCAAATTGCCCAAAAAAATCTCCGATTCTTGTCGATTTGGGTATTTACAAAGTGTTTTTTGTGGGTTATAATTTACGACACGTAATCAACGGCCCGAGGGCCGTATCCATACGAACAGGAAAGGAACGTTGGCGTATGACTTCGGAGTTCAGCCGTATCATCACCCTGCTGCGCAAAGAACGCGGGATCACGCAAAAGCAGGCTGCCGCCGACCTGGGGGTGTCCCAGGCGCTGCTGTCGCATTATGAAAAGGGGATCCGGGAGTGCGGGCTGGAATTTGTGGTGAAGGTGGCCGACTACTACAACGTTTCCTGTGACTATCTGCTGGGCCGCAGCGCCGACCGCAACGGCCTCACGCTGAACATGGAGGACCTCCCCGAGACCGACAATCGCGCCGACACCCGCATCCGGGGCGGCGTGCTGGCGGTGGTGCCGGTGATGAAAAAGCGGCTGATCATGGGCGCGCTGAACATCCTGTACGACAAGCTGGCGGCCAGCCAGAACAAGAGCCTGGTGGGCGAGGTGAGCGATTACCTGATGCTGGCGGTGTACAAGATGTTCCGCCTGCTGTACGCCTCCAACTCCAAAAACGCCGAGGACCTGTTCAAGGTGTCGCCCGCCACCAGCGCCGGCTATTCCACCGCCGCGATGCTGCGGGCCGAGGCGAATGTGCAGGGGATGCTGGCCGGGGAGAACACCGAGGCCGGGCAGGGCGTGAAGGACGCCGGCCCCTTCGCGATGACCACCGCCACCATCACGCAGGAGTATCCGCTGTACGCCACCAGCCTGCTGAATCTCATCAAAACCTGCGAAAGCCGCATCGAGGCTTCCTGAATCACTCCGCCGCGCCCCGCACCGGGATGCGGCGGTTTTGTTTTGCGGATCAACAGAAGAAAAAAACGGCCCTGTCCGCACGGTTTGTGTGCGAACAGGGCCGCTGTTGGTTTTGAGGATCACAGCGCGCCGATGGCTTTGCGGCAGGCCGCACAGATGTTGCGGCCCTTGTAAGGAAGAACGTCCCTCGCTTCTCCGCAGAACACGCAGGCGGGCTGGTATTTGCGCAGTACGATACTGTCGTTCTCCACATAGATCTCCAACGAAGAGTCCTTGTCGATCTCCAGCACACGGCGCAGCTCGATGGGCAGCACCACGCGGCCCAGATCGTCGATCCTGCGCACGATTCCAGTTGATTTCATCGGTTCCATTGCCTCCCTGTACGATCGCTCTCCCAGTGGGATTGGTCAAGTACAGTATACAGGAACTGTCAGCAAATGTCAATAACTGGAAAAAATTCCATAAAGCTGGCTATCCGGTGGAACATTGCGCAAAACCACACGAAACAAAGCGCTTTTTTACAGCTGCAAAAAGCCCACTTTCCTGTATACCTTGCTCACCACGCGGTCCGCGATGCGGCGGGCGCGCTCGGCGCCGTCCTTCAGCACCTCGTCCAGATACGCCTTGTCGGCCAGGATGCGGCGGTACTCGTCCTGGATGGGGGCGAAGGTCTCCACCACGCTCTCTGCCACCGCGCTCTTCAGGTCGCCGTAGCCGCGGCCGTCGAATTCGGCCTCGATGGCGGCCATGTCCTTGCCGGTGAACACGCTGTAGATGCTCATCAGGTTGGTCACGCCGGGCTTTTCGGGGCTGGCGTAGACGCGGCCCTCGCTGTCGGTGACGGCGCGCTTGAACTTGCGGCGGATGGTGTCGGGGTCGTCCAGCATCAGGATGAAGCTGTTGGCGTTGGTGTCCGACTTGCTCATCTTCTTGTCCGGCTCCTGCAGGCTCATGATGCGGGCGCCGGTCTGGGGGATGTAGGGGTCGGGCACGGTGAGGGTGTCGCCGTAGACGCCGTTGAACCGCCCGGCAACGTTGCGGGCCAGCTCCAGGTGCTGCTTCTGGTCGGCGCCCACCGGCACCAGGTCGGCGTTGTAGACCAGGATGTCGGCGGCCATCAGCACCGGGTAGGTGAACAGGCCGGCGTTCACATTGTCGGCGTGCCGGGCGCTCTTGTCCTTGAACTGGGTCATGCGGCTCAGCTCGCCGAATTGGGTGCTGCAGGCCAGCACCCAGTTCAGCTCGGCGTGGGCGGGCACATGGCTCTGGACGAACAGGATGCTGGTCTTGGGGTCGATGCCGCAGGCCAGCAGCAGCGCGGCGGCCTCGCGGGTCTGGCGGCGCAGGTCGGCCGGGGTCTGGCGCACGGTGATGGCGTGCATGTTGGCCACCATATAGATGCATTCATATTCCTGCTGCAAAAGCCCCCAGTTGCGCACCGCGCCGATGTAGTTGCCCAGCGTGAAGGTGCCGGTGGGCTGAATGCCGCTCAAGATGCGTTTTTTTGTTTCCATAAGACATTCCCTTTCTGCAAAAAGCCCGCCCGGCAAACCAGGCAGGCGGTGTTGCCTTTATCATAGCATATACCGCGCCCCGGCGCAATCGCGCCGCGCAAAAAAACGAAGGGCAGCGAAGGAACGCGAACAGCAGGAACCGGCACAATCCGCCGCCCCGCCGGATTAAGATGGAGCCGGAAAGGATGTGAAACATCATGTTGACAAAGACAAGGCCCGCGCAGGGCCGCACGAAGCCGCGCGGGCCGTCCCCCGCGCGGGACGCCGCGATGTGGGGCGGAGCGGGATTTCTGGGTGCGCTGGCGCCGGTGCTGGGCGGGATGCACCCGTTTGGTCTGGCGCTGGCGATGGGGCTCGACTTCCCCTGCGGCCTCTATGCGGCGGCCGGCGCGGCGGTGGGATATGCGCTGGTGCTGCCCGGGGAGGTGTGCGCGCGGTATCTGGGTGCGCTGGGGGCACTGGCGGCGGCGCGCCTGGCGGGGACCGTCCGCACCCGCGCGCCGGGGCTGTGGCTGAGCCTTGTGTCGGGGGGCGGCGTGCTGCTGCTGGTGCAGGCCATCCTCACGGCGGCGGGCATCGGCGGGCTGGACCAGCTCCTGCTCACCGCCAGCGAGGTGGCGCTGTGCTGCGGTCTGGCGGCCGCCGTGTGCACGGTGTGGAGCCGCCCGGCCGGAACGCCCGCCCGCCAGCTGGGGCTGCTGGTGGTCTTTGCGGCGGTGTCGGCGGCGCTGTCGCCGGTGCGGCTCGGCCCGGTGCGGGCGGCGTGGATCGTCCCGGCGGTCTGGCTGCTGGCCGATGGATGGCGGGCGCGCCGGGGACAGATGCTGCCGGCGGCGGTGGCAGCGGCGGCGGGCCTTGCGCTGGCCGGAAGCGGACAGGCCTTTGCGGGCGTCTGCATCGCGGCGGGAGCGCTTGCCGCCAGCTGGCTGCCGGGGGAGAAGGCCGGGATGGCGGCGGTGTATTTCGCGGCCGGATGTTTGGGCGCCGCGGCCGCCCCCGACATCACCACGGCGGTGGAGATGATCGTGTCGTTCGGGTGTGCGGCGGCGGCCTTTCTCTGCATCCCGTCCCGGCTGCTCTCCCGCCCGCAGCTGCCGCCCCGGATGAACCCGGCCGAGCTGCAGGCGGCGGTGCGGCTGAACCAGCTGGCCGGCGCGCTGGAGGCGGTGGGCCAGACGGTGCAGCAGGTGGTGGAGCGCCTTCCCCGCCGGGAGGAGGGCTACGAATGGGTGGTGCAGCGCGTGGTGGGGCAGGTGTGCGCCGGGTGCTCCCGCTACAGCATCTGCTGGGGCGAGAAAAAGGAGGACACCCTGGCCCAGCTGGACGCCCTGCGCCCGCTGCTGGAGAACAGCGGGGTGGTGCAGGTGCACCAGATCCCGCCCGGTCTGAGCCAGTGCGCCCGCCCGGGCGCGCTGTGTGAGAGCCTGGGGCGGGGCTATGCCCTCCTGCAGGGCAGGCGGGAAGCCGCCGCCCGCAGCCGCGCCATGCGCGCCGCGCTCACCGAACAGTTCGGCGCGGTGGCGTCGGCGCTGGCCGCCATCGGCCAGCAGCTGGGCGCGGGGGAGAGCGCCGACGAGGAATCGGCCGCCCGGCTGTCCCAGATGCTGTGGTCGCTGGGGCTGGAGCCGTCCCGGGTGTCGGTGCTGGCCGACCGTGTGGGGCGGGTGCGCGCGAACGTGCTCGTCAAGCGGATGCCCATCGGGGACGCCGAGGCCACCCAGCTGGCCATCGAGGCGGGGCGCTGCTGCAAAACCAGCTTCGAGCTGCCGCGGGTCACCACCAGCGGCGCCTTCACCCAGCTGGAGTTTGGGGAGAAAGCGGTGTTCAGCCCCTCCTGCTCCGAATTTTCGCTGCCGGCAAAACCGGGCGAGCTGTGCGGCGACCACGCCGAGCACTTCTGCGACGCCCGCGGCAACTTCCATCTCATCCTGTGCGACGGCATGGGCACCGGCAAGGCGGCGGCGCTGGACGGCGCGATGGCGGCCAGCCTGACCTCCCGTCTGGTGCAGGCGGGGTTCGGGGGCGAACAGGCCGCCCGGCTGGTGAACGTGGCGCTGGAACTGAAGAGCGACGAGGACTCGGCGGCGGCGCTGGACGTGGCCAGCGTCGATCTCTACACCGGGCAGCTGCAGCTGTTCAAGGCGGGCGCGGCCACCAGCTTCCTGCTGCGGGCGGGCAAGGTGCGCTGCCTGACCGGCGGCAGCCTGCCGGTGGGCATTCTGGAAGGCGTGGTGGGAGGCGTCCACCGCATCACGCTGTATGAGGACGACCTGCTGGTGCTGTGCAGCGACGGCGCGCTGGCCGCCGGCGAGGACTGGATGGCGGCCCAGCTGGAGGCGTTCGGGGGGATGGCGCCCGGCCCGCTGGCCGAAAAGCTGGCGCGTGCGGCGGCCGACTGCACCGCCGGACGCCGCCCCGACGACATCACGGTGCAGGTGATGCGGATGGAAAAAAGCATGGTGTGAGGATCTTTTCACACAATCGGCCGCCCCGCCGCGGCCCGCACACAGAATTTGCGCAGGATTTCCACAACCTTTTCACCGGTTGCACCGCCCTTGTTCACAGTTTGGCAATAGAATTGCAGCGGAAAATCCAAAAACCAACGGAACAGGGGAGAAAGCAGTTATGAAACAACACCTGCAAAATTTGTGGAAACACCGCTGGCTGTGCCGTGTGCTGGCGCTGGCGGTGGTGCTGGCCGTGCTGGGCGGGGCGGCCTTTTTCTGGCTGCGCCGCCGCGCCGCCGTCCCCGTGGACATGCTGCAAAGCGGCCTGGTGCGCACCACCCGCCTGCAAAAAACCAGCCTGGACGACGCGGTGACGGTCACCGGCACGGTGCAGAGCGGCATCACCTCCACCGTCACCACCGACCAGAAATACGCCGTGAAGGAGATCCTGGTGCAGGTGGGCGATACGGTGCAGGAGGGCGACGTGATCTGCACGCTGGATACCAGCGAGCTGGAGGAGAGCATCGAAAAGGCGCGGGAAAACCAGACCGAGCAGGCGCAGAGCGCCGCCAGCCAGGTGTCCAGCGCCTCCGATTCGCTGAACACCGCCACCGCCGACGCCGCCGCGCAGGAGAGCGTGCTGGCACAGGCACAGGCCGATCTGGCCGCACTGGAAAGTGGCTGGCAGGCGGCACAGAGCGCGGTGGCTCCCTATGAAGAGGTGTACAACCAGGCCCAGGCAGACTGCGAGGCAAAGGGCGCGGCGCTCACCGCGCTGCAGGCCCAGGGCACCGACGCCGCCGCCATCCAGACCGCGCGGCAGGAATACGACGCCGCCCGCGAACAGGCCGAAAGCGCCAGGCAGCGGCTGGAAACCGCCCGCCAGCAGTGCAGCTACGACAGCCTGCAGCAGCAGTATCAGGCCGCGCAGCAGGCGGTGGAGCAGGCGCGCCAGCAGCTGGACCAGCTGGAGGAGAAGGTGACCCAGGCCTCCCAGCAGCTGGAAACCAGCCAGGACAGCGCCAGCGTGCTGGAGGAGACCACCGACACCACCCAGCAGGCCCAGCAGATGCCCGGGATGATGGGTGGCATGATGGGCGGAGAAGGCGGCGCGACCCCGCCGGACATGGGAAGTGAAGCCGGCGGCGCACGTCCCGGCGGGATGGAAGGCGGCCGCGGCGACATGGGGGGAGGCATGAACGGATGAGCACTCCCATCATCGAGATGCACGGCATCGTGAAAACCTACTTTGAAGGCCGTCCCAACGAGCTGGAGATCCTGCACGGCATCGACCTGGTGGTGCAGCCGGGCGAGTTCGTCTCCATCGTGGGCGAGAGCGGCAGCGGCAAATCCACCCTGATGAACCTCATCGGCGCGCTGGACCGCCCCACCCGCGGCAGCTACCGGCTGGACGGGGTGGATGTGTCGGGCGCGTCCAGCCGCCAGCTGTCCGACATCCGCAACCGCAAGATCGGCTTTGTGTTCCAGAACTTCAACCTGATCGGCCGCTCCAATGCCCAGAAAAACGTCGAGCTGCCGCTGTTGTACGCGGGCGTCCCCCCGCGGGAGCGGGCAAAGCGCGCCAAAAGCTTGCTGGAACTGGTGGGCATGCAGGACCGCGCCCGCCACCGCCCGGCCGAGCTGTCGGGCGGGCAGAAGCAGCGGGTGGCCATCGCCCGGGCGCTTGCCTGCGACGCGCCGCTGCTGCTGGCCGACGAACCCACCGGCGCGCTGGACACCGCCACCAGCCGCAGTGTGATGGACCTGTTCCACACGCTGCACCGCGAGCAGGGCAAGACCATCCTGCTCATCACCCACAATCCCCAGCTGGCCGCCGAGACCGACCGGGTCATTACCCTGATCGACGGCCGCATCACGCGGGAGGAGAAAGGGGGCGGACGGGTTGATTGACAATATCTGCCTTGCGTTTGCAAGCCTGTTTGCCAACAAGCTGCGCGCGCTGCTGACCATGCTGGGAATCATCATCGGCATCGGATCAGTGATCGGCATCGTGACGGTGGGCGACTCGCTCACCGGTTCGCTCACCGACAGCATGAACAGCATCGGCGCCTCCAACATCACCGTCAGCCTCCAGCGCAAATCCAGCGGGGAGGACGGCGCGCTGATGTTCGGGCGCAGCACCCCCGGTTCCGACGACCTCATCACCCCCGCTATGATCGAGGACTACCGCACCCAGCTGGGCAGCCGGGTGGAGAGCATCGCGCTGTCCCGCCAGGTGGGCAGCGGCACCGTCTCCAGCGGGGAGGACAGCGCCAGCGTCACCGTCACCGGCGTCAACGCCGACTGCCAGGCGGTGGACAACGTGACCATGACCAGCGGCCGCTTCATCCGCGACGAGGACGGCGAGCGGATGGTGGCGGTGGTGAGCGACGTGTTTGTGGAGAGTGTTTTTCCCACCGCGCGGGAGGTGCTGGGCCAGACCTTCGACGTGGAGGTGAACGGCCGGCTGCTGCGCCTGTACATCGCGGGTGTGTATGAATACCAGGACGACGGCACCGTCAGCGTGGACGGCAGCGACCCGGTCACCACCGTCTACATCCCCATCGAGGCGGCCCGCCGCGTGCTGGGCGAGAGCGAGGGCTACCAGAGCCTGACGGTGGTGGGCGCCTCCACCGAGGACAGCACCGCCCTGCTGGACGACACCGAGGCCTTCTTCGCCAGCTACTACACCCACAACGACTCCTACACCGTCGCGGCCGGCAGCCTGGAAACCATGCTGTCCACGATGGCCGAGATGATGTCCACCGTCAAGCTGGCGGTGGCGGCCATCGCCTCCATCAGCCTGCTGGTGGGCGGCATCGGGGTGATGAACATCATGCTGGTGTCCATCACCGAGCGTACCCGGGAGATCGGCGTGCGCAAGGCGCTGGGCGCGCGCAACAGCGCCATCCGCGTCCAGTTCATCACCGAGGCGGTGGTGATCTGCCTGGTGGGCGGCGCCGTCGGCATCGCGCTGGGCGTGGGGCTGGGCGCAGCGGGCGCGTCGATGCTGGGTTACCCCGCCCGGCCCAGCGTGGCCGCCATGCTGCTGGCGGCCGGCTTCTCGATGGTGATCGGCGTGTTTTTCGGCTATTATCCCGCCAACAAAGCGGCAAAGCTGGACCCCATCGAGGCGCTGCGGTACGAATGACGCAGGATCTGTACCTGCCGCGCGCACACCGGTGTTCCGCATACCGGCAAAGCATTGACTTTCGCCCGTTCCTGTCTTATTATAAGAAAAGACTGCGCGCCCGTCCGAGCCGGCGCCCGAACAAACCGAAAAGGGGAACGGAAATGAAAAACAGCGAAAAGACAATGGAACAGATCATCGCCCTGTGCAAAAACAGAGGCTTCATCTATGCAGGCAGCGAGATCTACGGCGGCCTGGCCAACAGCTGGGACTACGGTCCCCTGGGCGTCGAGTTCAAGAACAACGTCAAAAAGGCGTGGTGGAAGAAGTTCGTGCAGGAATCCCCCTACAACGTGGGCCTGGACTCCGCCATCATCATGAACCCCGAGACCTGGGTGGCCACCGGCCACGTGGCCAGCTTCTCCGACCCGCTGATGGACTGCAAGGACTGCCACGCCCGCTTCCGCGCCGACAAGCTCATCGAGGACAACGGCGGCCATGCCGAGGGCATGACCAACGAGCAGATGATGGACTACATCAAGGAGCACGGCATCGTCTGCCCCGAGTGCGGCAAGGCCAACTTCACCGACATCCGCAAGTTCAACCTGATGTTCAAGACCTTCATGGGCGTCACCGAGGACGCCAAGAGCGAGGTGTATCTGCGCCCCGAGACCGCGCAGGGCATCTTTGTGAACTTCGCCAACGTCCAGCGCACCACCCGCCGCAAGCTGCCCTTCGGCATCTGCCAGGTGGGCAAGAGCTTCCGCAACGAGATCACCCCGGGCAACTTCACCTTCCGCACCCGCGAGTTCGAGCAGATGGAGTGCGAGTTCTTCTGCAAGCCCGACACCGATCTGGAGTGGTTCGCCTACTGGAAGGAATACTGCAAGAACTGGCTGCTGGACCTGGGCATGCGCCCCGAGGACATGCGCCTGCGCGACCACGAGCCGGAGGAGCTGAGCTTCTACTCCAAGGCCACCACCGACATCGAGTATCTGTTCCCGTTCGGCTGGGGCGAGCTGTGGGGCATCGCCGACCGCACCGACTACGACCTGGGCCGTCACAACGACCATTCCGGCAAGGTGCAGGACTACTTCGACCCCGAGACCAACACCCACTATGTGCCTTACGTGGTGGAGCCGTCCCTGGGCGCCGACCGCGTGGCGCTGGCCTTCCTGTGCGGCGCCTACGACGAAGAGATCCTCACCGACGACAAGGGCAAGGAGGACAAGCGCGTGGTGCTGCACCTGCATCCGGCGCTGGCCCCGTATAAGGCCGCTGTGCTGCCGCTGAGCAAGAAGCTGAGCGACAAGGCCACTGAGATCTGGCAGCAGCTGAGCAAGACCATGATGGTGGACTACGACGAGACCGGCTCCATCGGCAAGCGCTACCGCCGCCAGGACGAGATCGGCACCCCGCTGTGCATCACCATCGACTTCCAGACGGTGGGCGACGAGAACACCCCGGCCGACAACTGCGTCACCGTGCGCGACCGCGACACGATGGAGCAGGTGCGCCTGCCGATCAGCGAGCTGGAAGCCTACATCCAGAAGAAGATCGAATTCTAAAAAAAGGCCTGCCTTCCCCCGGCAGGGGAAGGTGGCACGCAGTGCCGGATGAGGTCGGAGCCGGCGAGGGCAGCGCGCTCTCCCGGATGCGCGGCGGTGAAAATAGGCTTTCCCCTCATCAGTCGCCTGCGGCGACAGCTTCCCCCCCAGGGGGGGAAGCCGACGGTACGGCCTGCCTTCCCCCGGCAGGGGAAGGTGGCACGCAGTGCCGGATGAGGCCGAATCTTACCCCAAGCGCCGCGCCGCACACAGGCGGCAGGCGCGTGCGGGAAGGCCCGCCCCCAAACATTCCCATCCCATAATCCCGGCCCGGCGGCGCATCCTATCCGCCGGGCCCTATTTCCAGTAAAGGAGCGTGTACAATATGGATCTTGCGCGTATGCAGCAGTATGCCGATTTCATTGTGCGGGTGGGCGTGAACGTCCGCCCCGGCCAGAACTTCCTCATCCACTGCCCGGTGGAGGGCGCCGAGATGGCGCGCGCCTGCGCGCGTGCCGGCTATGCCGCCGGAGCCAAGCGGGTGATCGTGCGCTACGGCGATGAGCAGATCGACCGCATCACGATGGAGCACTGCGCCGAGGAGGTCCTGTGCGACATCAAGCCCCACCAGCTGCGCAGCTATCTGGACTACGCCGAGGACGAGGGCGGCGTGTGCACCCTGAGCATCTCCTCCCGCGATCCCGAGATCTACAAGGGCCTGGACGGGGAGAAGATCCAGAAGGCCAACCTGGCTTCCCGCGCGGCGCTGCAGCCCTGGCGGGAATACACGATGGCCAGCCGCATCCAGTGGTGCATCGCGGCCATCCCCACCGTGGGCTGGGCGCGCAAGGTGTTCCCCGGCCTGCCCGACGACGAGGCGGTGGAAAAGCTGTGGGACGCCATCTTCGACGTCTGCCGTGTGAAAGCGGGCGGCGACGTGGTGGCCGAATGGCAGCGGCATGTGGAGCGCACCGCCGCCCGCCGCGACCAGATGAACCAGCTGGATCTGGTCAGCGTGCACCTCGAGGGCGAGAACGGCACCGACCTTGTCATCGGTCTGGCCGACGACTCCACCTGGGAGGGCGCCAGCGAGTACACCCAGGGCACCCACATCCCCTTCATCGCCAACATCCCCACTGAGGAGGTCTTCACCGCCCCGCACAAGGACAAGGTGGACGGCGTGGTGAAGAGCACCCGCCCGTATGTCTACAACGGCGAGCTGATCGAGGATTTCACCGTCTGGTTCGAGAAGGGCCGCGTGGTGAAATACGAGGCCCGCAGGGGCGAGGAACTGCTGGGCAAGCTGCTGGACAGCGACGAGGGCGCGCGCAGCATCGGCGAGATCGCGCTGGTGCCTGCCTCCAGCCCCATCCGCCGCAGCGGCGTGCTGTTCTACAACACCCTGTTCGACGAGAACGCCGCCTGCCACATCGCCTTTGGCCGCGGCTATCCCACCAACATCCGCGGCGGCGCCGACATGACCACCGCCCAGCTGCTGGAAAAGGGCCTGAACGACTCGGCCATCCACGAGGACGTGATGGTGGGCAGCGAGAGGATGAACATCACCGGCCTCACCCGCAGCGGCGAGACGGTGCAGATCTTCCGGGACGGCGAGTGGGCATTTTGAGCCGTCCGGCCGCAAAAACGCGGTGGAAAACGCCCAAAACTGGCCATTTTGCCGGAAATATCACACCCGGGCGGGCCGGGCTTGCATAACCCGCCCGGATGTGGTATATTGTTATTGTACGCTATGATGTTGAATGGAAAGTGGGCCGCAAGGTCCGCTTTTCTTGTTTGTTTGGGGAGGTTTGCAGATGGCAAAAGCAAAAAGCGGCCACAATACAGTTGCGACGGTGGAGGCGCTGGTGCGCCCGGTGGTGGAGGGCATGGGCCTTTCGCTGTGGGACGTGCGGTTCGAAAAGGAAGGGCCGGACTGGTTCCTGCGCATTTATATCGACAAGCCGGGCGGGCTGGACATCGTCACCTGTGAGGAGGCCACCCGCGCCATCAACCCGGTGATCGACGAGGCCGACCCCATCGACCAGAGCTACTATATGGAGGTGGGCAGCCCGGGCCTGGGCCGCCGCCTCACCCGCGAGGAGCACTACGCCGCCCTGGCCGGCCAGAAGATCGCCGCCCGCCTGATCCGCCCCGACGAGCAGGGACGGCGTGAGCTGGAAGGCATCCTGCAGGGCTGTGAAGGCGGCATCGTCACCCTCGAAACGCCCGCGGGCCCCGTGCAGTTCGCCCGCACCGCCGCCAGCTTTGTCAAGCTGTGCGACGACGAAGACCTGTTCTGACAAAAGCCTTCCCTTTGAATACAAAAAGAAAGAGTGATCGGAAAAATGAATACGGAATTTTTTGAGGCGCTGGCCGTTCTGGAAAAAGAGCGCGGCATCGCCGGAGACTACCTGCTGGAAAAGATCAAGAACGCCATCGTGATCGCCGTGAAGAAGGACTACGAGGTGGAGGACGACAACGTGCAGGTGGACATCGACCCCGCCACCGGCCGCTTCAATGTGAACCTGGTGCGCGACGTGGTGGAGGAGGTCACCAACCCCCACACCCAGCTCACCGTGGCCGAGGCGCAGGAGATCCGCCGCACCTACAGCCTGGGCGACCGCGTCATCACCCCGCTGAAGACCAAGGACTTCGGCCGCATCGCCGCCCAGACCGCCAAGCATGTGATCCGCCAGGGCATCCGCGAGGCCGAGCGCAGCCAGATGTACGCCGAGATGCAGTCGAAGGCGCACGAGCTGGTCACCGCCACCGTCACCCGCGTGGACGACCGCAAGGGCCTGGTGGTGCTGGACATGGGCAAGGGCGAGGCCGTCCTGCCCAAGAACGACCAGCTGCCCGGCGACGAGTTCTTTGAGGGGCAGCACGTCAAGGTGTATATCTCCGACGTCACCGTCACCGAGCGCGGTCCCCGCGTGCTGCTCAGCCGCACCCATCCCGGCATGGTCAAGCGCATGTTCGAGATGGAGGTGCCCGAGATCTTCGAGGGCACCGTCGAGGTGAAGGCGATCAGCCGCGAGCCCGGCATGCGCACCAAGATGGCCGTCTACAGCAAGGACCCCAACGTCGATCCGGTGGGCGCCTGCATCGGCGCGCACGGCGCCCGCGTGGCCCACATCGTGGAGGAGCTGGGCGGCGAAAAGATCGACATCGTGCGCTGGAGCGAGGACCCCGCCGAGTTCATCTCCGCCGCCCTGGCTCCCGCCAAGGTGCTGAAGGTGGAACTGCTGGAGGGCGACAGCCGCGCCTGCCGCGTCACCGTCCCCGACCACCAGCTCAGCCTGGCCATCGGCAACAAGGGGCAGAACGCCCGCCTGTGCGCCCGCCTGACCGGCTATAATATCGACATCCGCCCCGAGAGCGGCTACTACGGCGAAGACGAGGAGTGATCCCCTTCGCCCCCGGAAAGGAGGCTGTGCCATGCAGCCCAAAAAGATCCCCGTGCGCCGCTGCAGCGGCTGCGGCGAGAGCAAACCCAAAAAAGAGCTGGTGCGCGTGGTGCGCAATGCCGCCGGCGAGATCAGCCTGGACCCCATCGGCAAGAAGCCGGGCCGCGGCGCCTATCTGTGCCCCAGCCCCGCCTGCCTTGCCAAGGCCCGCAAGGCAAAGCGGCTGGAGCGCAGCTTCGGATGCGCGGTGCCCGACGAGGTGTACGCCCAGCTGGAAGAGCAGCTGAAGGAGGAAACGCCCGATGTATGATCCGCTCATCAGCGCGCTGTCGCTGTGCCGCAAGGCCGGCGCACTGGTCGCCGGCTTCGACCCGGTGAAGGACAGCGTGTTCACCGGAAAGGCCCGGCTGGTTCTGCTGGCAAGCGACCTTTCCCCCAAAACCGCACAGCGCGTGCAGCATTTTTGCGAAGACTTCGTGGAATGCGCGGCGCTGCCCTGCACGATGGAGCAGCTGTCCGCCGTCACACGCAAACCGGCCGGCGTTTTCGCCGTGACCGACCCGAATCTTGCAAACCTGTGCAAATCCAAGCTTCCAAAGGAGGAGTAAGATGGAGATCAAACAGAAACTGGGCGACGTTGCCAAGCAGCTGAACGTGCCCAACAAAACCATCATCGATCTGCTTGCAGAGAAAGGCGAGGCCGGCGCCAAGCACACCACCGTGCTGAGCGAGGCCGACCTGAACTATATCTTCGACCGCATCACCGCCCAGAAGAGCGAGAGCAGCATGGACGAATACCTGGATTCCAAGCCGAAGCCCAAGCCCAGGGAGAGCGAGGTCCTCAAGCGCGCCGACGGCACCGTGGTGGAGATGCCCAAGAAGAAGCCCAAGAAAAAGGACGCCCCCGCCCGGTCTGCCGGCCGCGGCGACAAGGCCGACAAATCCGAAAAGCCCGCCCCCGTGGTGGTGAAGCGCGAGACCGTCACCGTGACGGTGGACACCCGCAGCGTGGACGTGAACCTGGATAAGTTCAACGAGAAATACAGCGATCTGGCCGCCACCCGCCAGGTGGAGAACCGCAAGCGCCCCACGCCCGCCGGCAACAAGCAGAAGTTCTCCGGCCGCCAGAACCGCGGCCGCCAGCAGTACCAGAAAAAGCGCGAGACCGAGGCCGAGCGCCTGCAGCGCATCCAGCTGGAAAAGGCCCGCAAGGCCCAGCTGAAGGTGCAGATCCCCGACGAGATCACCGTGGGCGAGCTGGCCACCCGCCTGAAGCAGACCGCCGCCAACGTCATCAAGAAGCTGATGGGCCTGGGCGTGATGGCCAACATCAGCCAGGTGATCGACTT
Source organism: Anaerofilum sp. An201 (assembly GCF_002160015.1). Taxonomy (GTDB): domain Bacteria; phylum Bacillota; class Clostridia; order Oscillospirales; family Ruminococcaceae; genus Anaerofilum; species Anaerofilum faecale. Next base: position 225,703 of record NZ_NFJT01000001.1, read on the forward strand.
CGACACCGCCGCCATCGTGGCCGAGGAGATGGGCGCGAAGGTGGAGCGCGAGGTGCAGGTGACCATCGAGGAGCGCCTGTTCGAGCAGGAGGTGGACCGCGAGGAGGACCTGGCCGAGCGCCCGCCCGTCGTCGTGGTCATGGGCCACGTCGACCACGGCAAGACCAGCATCCTGGACGCCATCCGCAAGACCAACGTCACCGCCGGCGAGGCGGGCGGCATCACCCAGCACATCGGCGCCTATCAGGTGGTGGCCGACGGCCGTGTGATCACCTTCCTCGACACCCCGGGCCACGAGGCGTTCACCAGCATGCGTGCCCGCGGCGCCAACCTCACCGACATCGCCGTGCTGGTGGTGGCCGCCGACGACGGCATCATGCCCCAGACCGTCGAGTCGATCAACCATGCCAAGGCCGCCGGCGTTTCGATCATCGTGGCCATCAACAAGATGGATAAGCCCACCGCCAACCCCGAGCGCGTGAAAGAGCAGCTCACCCAGTACGAGCTGGTCCCCGAGGAGTGGGGCGGCGACGTGATCTGCGTGCCCGTTTCCGCCATGACCGGCATGGGCATCGACGACCTGCTGGAGAACATCAACCTGGTGGCCGAGGTCAAGGAGCTGAAGGCCAACCCCAACTGCCGTGCCCGCGGCGCCGTGGTGGAGGCCCGCCTGGACAAGGGCCAGGGCCCCATCGCCACCCTGCTGGTACAGCGCGGCACCCTGCACAAAGGCGACGTCATCATCGCCGGCACCAGCGTGGGCCGCGTGCGCACCATGAAGAACGACAAGGGCCAGTCCATCGAGACCGCCGGCCCCTCCACTCCCGTGGAGATCACCGGCCTCACCGAGGTGCCGGTGGCGGGCGACCTGTTCGACGCCGTGGAGGACGAACGCCTGGCCCGCGAGCTGGCCGACAAGCGCGCCGCCGAGGCCAAGGAGAAGCAGTTCAGCAGCTACCAGAAGGTCACCCTGGACAACCTGTTCAGCCAGATCGCCGAGGGCGAGCGCAAGCAGCTGGACATCATCGTCAAGGCCGACGTACAGGGCAGCGCCGAGGCCGTGAAGCAGAGCCTGGAGAAGCTGTCCAACGACGAAGTGCGCGTGAAGGTCATCCACGCCGGCGTGGGCGCGGTGAACAAATCCGACGTCATGCTGGCCAACGCCGGCAACGCCATCATCATCGGCTTCAACGTCCGCCCCGACGCGGTGGCCAGGGAAGAGGCCGCCCAGTGCGAGGTGGAGATGCGCATGTACCGCGTGATCTACGACGCCATCAACGACATCACCGACGCCATGAAGGGCATGCTGGCCCCCAAGATCCGCGAGGTGGAGCAGGGCCATGCCGAGGTGCGCCAGGTGTACAAGATCAGCAGCGTGGGCATGGTGGCCGGCAGCTACGTGCAGGAGGGCAAGATCACCCGCAATTCCAAGGTGCGCGTCGTGCGCGACGGCATCGTGGTGGCCGACGACGAGATCGCCGGTCTGCGCCGCTTCAAGGACGACGTGAAGGAAGTGGCCCAGGGCTACGAGTGCGGCATCAGCCTCGAGAAGTTCAGCGATATCAAGGAGGGCGACATTCTGGAAGCCTACATCCTGGAAGAATACCGCGACTGATCGCAAAAGTGAGGAGACAGTATGGCAAATAAAAATCAGGGGCGTCTGGCCGAGGACATGAAGCGCGAGCTGATCGCAGTGATCTCCACCATGAAAGACCCCCGCCTTTCGCAGGGCCTGCTGACGGTCATGCGGGTGGAGGTGACCCCGGATCTGGACGTTGCAAAGGTACACATCAGCATGATGGGCAAGCAGGGCGGCACCGCGGAGGCGGTGCAGGCCCTGAACAAGGCCGCAGGCTTTGTGCGCACCGAAATCAGCCGCCGCATGCACATCCGCAAATCCCCCCGCTTCGTGTTCGTGGCCGATGACGGCGCAGCCTATGCCGCTCACATCAACGAGCTGCTGGCCGGCCTGCACCAGCAGGACGCAGACACAGACGGGGAGGAGACGGACGATGAATGAACTGCTGGACCTGGCGGGCGTGCTCAGCCGTCTGCTGAAAGCCGAGCGCATCCTTTTGCTGTGCCACAAGAACCCCGACGGCGACACGCTGGGCAGTGCGGCTGCCCTGTACTGGGCGCTGAAAAAGCTGGGCAAGGAGGAGGTGGCGGTGCTCTGCGCCGACCTTATCCCCGCCCGCTACGACTATATGAAGATCGAACGGTTTGAAGGCCAGTTCGAGCCGGGCTATGTGGTGGCCGTCGATGTGGCCAGCATTCAGCTGTTCGGCGACGAGGTGCGCAAATACTCCGAGCGGGTGGATCTGTGCATCGACCACCACGCCTCCAACTCGGGCTATGCGGGCGAGCTGTACCTGGATGCAGACGCCGCCGCCACCGCCGAGATCATCTACGAGCTGATCGGCAAGATGGGGGTGGAGATCGACCCGCTGCTGGCCGACTGCCTCTACACCGGCCTGTCCACCGACACCGGCTGCTTCCAGTTCGGCAACACCACCGCGCGCACCCACATCATCGCGGCGGCGCTGATGGAGGCGGGCGCCAACATCCGCGATCTGAACATGCTGCTGTTCGGCACCAAGAGCCGCGGCCGGCTGGCCATCGAACGCATCGCGCTGGCCAATCTGGAATATCATTTTAACGACCGCTGCGCCCTGATCTATATGACCCGCGAGCAGATCGAGAGCACCGGCGTGGAAGCCAGCGACCTCGAGAGCATCACCAGTCTGCCGCGCCAGATCGAGGGTGTGCAGGTGGGCGTCACGCTGCGCCAGCAGCCTTCGGGCAGCTATAAGATCAGCGTGCGCACCGTGCCGGGCGTGGACGCCTGCGCCATCTGCCGCCGTCTGGGCGGCGGCGGTCACGACCAGGCGGCCGGCTGCGAGCTGGTGGGCGGCCTGGACAACGCAAAGGCCGCCGTGCTGGCAGAAGTGGAGCGAGAGATATGCAGGGAATCCTGATCGTGGATAAGCCGGCGGGCTGGACCAGCTTCGACGTCATCGCAAAACTGCGCGGCGTGCTGGCCACCCGCAGGATCGGCCATTCCGGCACGCTGGACCCGATGGCCACCGGCGTGCTGCCGGTGTTCGTGGGGGGCGCGGCCAAGGCGGTGGACCTCCAGCTGGACCACACCAAGGCCTACCGCGCCACCGTGCGGCTGGGCGTGGCCACCGACACCGGCGACATCACCGGCGCTGTTCTGCGCACCGGCCCCGCTGCCGACGAAGCCGCCTTCCGGGCGGCTTTGCCTGCCTTTGCGGGGGAGCGGATGCAGCTGCCGCCGATGTATTCGGCGGTGAAAATCAACGGCGTGCCGCTGTACAAGGCAGCGCGTGCCGGCAAAACGGTGGAGCGCACCCCGCGCCCCATCACCATCCACTCCATCCGCTTTGTGGAAAAGGCGGCGGAGAACGACTACACCATCGAGGTGTCCTGCTCCAAGGGCACCTATATCCGGGTGCTGGCCGAGGAGATCGGCGCGGCGCTGGGCTGCCCGGCCACCCTGTCGGGGCTGCGGCGCATCCGCGCGGGCGTGTGGGGCGAGGAGGATGCCCACACGATGGACGAGATCCTGGCCCTGCGCGAAGGCGGCGGCCCCGAGACGGTGCAGCCGCTGCTGCTGGACGTGGAGACGGTGTTCACCGGCCTTCCCTGCGTGGAGGTGGACGAAGCCGCCCGCAGGCGGCTGGAAAACGGCGCCCCCACCTCGCGCTTCCCGGCGCCCGACGGCCGCTATCGCGTGCGCTGCGGCGGGCAGTTCCTGGGCCTTGCGCAGGTGAAGGAGGGCGTGCTGAAAACCGAAAAACTGTTTCTGGAAAGAGGGTGAACACCATGCAGCTGTACGACGGCACCGTGCCGGTGGCAGCCGAACGCTGTGCGGCGGCGCTGGGATTTTTCGACGGGGTGCACCTGGGGCACCGGGCGGTGATCGCCGCGGCGGATCGATGGGCTGCCGAGCACGCCGCCGAGACGGCGGTGTTCACCTTCGACCTGCCGCTGGGCAGCCGGGTGAAGGCGGGCGGACGGCTTCTGTCGGACGACGAAAAGCACCGGCGTCTGGCGTCGGTGGGGGTGCGCCACTGCGTGCAGCCCCCCTTCGAGGCCTTCCGCGGCCTCTCCCCCGAGCAGTTCGTAGACGAGCTGCTGGTGGGCGTCTGCCATGCAAAGGCCGTGTTCTGCGGCGACAACTTCACCTTCGGCAAAAACAAGGCGGGCACCGCCCGGCTGCTGGTGCAGCTGTGCGCACAGCGGGGCATCGAGGCCCACATCCTGCCGATGGCGCAGTATGAGGGGCAGCCCGTCTCCTCCACCCGCATCCGGGCGGCGCTGGCAGAGGGGAAGATCGAACAGGTGAACGCCATGCTGGGCGAGGACTACTGCATCGATTTCCCGGTGCGCCACGGCCGGCAGCTGGGCCGCACACTGGGCTTTCCCACCATCAACCAAATCTATCCGGCCGGGATGCAGATGCCCAAGAGCGGCGTCTACATCACCCAGGTGATGCTGGAGGACGGCAGCCTGCATCCGGGCGCCACCGGGCTGGGCAGCCGCCCCACGGTGGGCGGCGAGGGGATCACCTGCGAGACCTTCCTGCCCGGCTTTTCGGGGCAGCTGTACGGCAGCCGGGTGCGGCTGCGCTTCTGCCGCTGGCTGAAGCCCACCGTCAAGTTCGACACCCTTGCCCAGCTGACCGACTATGTGTCCGGCGCAGCCGACGCGGCGCTGGCCTGGTTCGGCGGGCAGAGCAAAACAGGGGAGGCAAACCATTGAACAAACACAAACACCGCTTTATGACCTTCTGCAGCCGGGCGGCCATGCTGCTCTGCTCGCTGGTCCTGGTGGGGCTTTGTGTGGGGAGTTTTTCATACATCGCGTATATGGGGGCAGGCGAGGCGGTACAGTTCCTCCCCATCACCTTCTCCAGCCGCATCTACGGCGTGCTGGCGCTGCTGGGGGCGGGCCTGGCGCTCGCCTGGGCGGCGCAGTATGAGGAGTTTCGCCGCTGGACCACCGTCATCGCGCTGTGCCTGGTGATGGCCGAGGCGGCGTTCTGGCTGTGGGCCACCGCTCCCACGCCTGCCGCGGATTCTATGGCCTGCCTGCAGGCTGCCGCCAACGCCATCGCGGGCAACTGGGTCGATTTCCAGCAGGGCGGGTATCTGTATTTGTTCCCCTACCAGATCGGCCTGGTGGCGCTGGACGAGGCGATGATCCGCCTGTTTGGCTGGGAGGGCGCGCTGGCCGCGCTGCGCTGCCTCAACCTGGCGGCGCTGGGGCTGCTGGCGGTGTCGCTCACCGCCATCGCGCGGCGGCTGTTCGGCAGTGCGGCGGCCATGCTCACGGCGGTGCTGCTGGCGGCCAGCGTGCCGGTGGCGCGGTATGTGTTTTTCCTGTACGGCAACATGCTGTCCAACGCCTTCGCCTACGCGGCGGTGTGGAGCGCCCTTGTCTACATCGACACCCGCCGGTGGCGCAGCGCCCTCCTCACGGCGGTGCTGCTGGCGCTGGCGATGACCGCCAAGGCCACCGCCCTCATCGCGCTGGCTGCCATTGTGATCGTGCTGTTTCTGCACACCATCTGGGTGCGGCGCTGGCGGGAGCTTCTGGCGGTGGTGCTCATCCTGGCGCTGGCCTGGCTGCCGGGCAAGGCGCTGAACGCCTGGTACAGCGAGCGCAGCGGCGTGCCGCAGAACCCGGGCGTGTCCAACCTCGTGTATGTGGCGATGGGGCTGGACATCCAGGGCGCCAGCACGATGGCGCCCGGCTGGTACACCGGCCGCCCGGTGGAGGCCTATGCCGCCGCCGGCTACGACCCCGACGTGATGAACGCCAACCAGATCGAGAGCATCCTGGGCAGTGTGGAGTATTTCGTCCAGCACCCGGACGAGGCCAAGGCCTTCTTCCGGGACAAGATTGTCAGCCAGTGGCTGGACCCCGGCTTCGGCAGCTGGCTGTATCTCAGCGTGCACACCACGCCGCGCCGCTGCACCGAGTATCTGAACACCGTCTATACCCAAGGCTACGACCAGGGCCTGAACCAGTTTCTGGGCTTTCTGCAGACGGCGGTGTATATCGCGGGGCTGGTGGGCGTGCTGCTGCTGGTGGTGTGGGGCAACCCCATCCGCATGCTGCCGGCGCTGGTGTTCTTCGGCGGCTTTTTCTACCTCACCTTTTCGGAGGGCAAAAGCCAGTACGCCATCAGCTTTTATCCGATGCTGCTGCCCATCGCGGCGCTGGGGCTGGCAGGCGTGATGGGCCTGATGCTGCGCGCCAAGGGGACGCGCAAAAATATTTCTCCCCTCAAGCGGGGAAAGAACTTGATTTATCCACTGTGATTGTGGTATACTATCAGGGATGCCGCAAGGCGTACCCAAACCCGGTGTCTGGCGTATCCTCAACGATTACCTTACACTGCGTTTCGGGCATATTTTACAACGAGGAGTATGAACAATGGAAAAGAAGATCGACATCATCGAGTCCGCCCGCGTGCACGAGACCGACACCGGTTCTCCCGAGGTGCAGGTCGCTCTGCTGACCGCCCGCATCAACCACCTCACCGAGCACCTGAAGGCCAACAAGAACGACCACCACAGCCGCCGTGGCCTGCTGAAGATGGTTGGCCGCCGCCGCAACCTGCTGGCCTACCTGCAGAAGAAGGACATCGAGCGCTACCGTGCTCTGATCGCCAAGCTGGGCCTGCGCAAATAAGAGACTGGGACGCAGACGGCGCTTCGTATGCAGCGCCGTCTGCTTTTCCATATCAGCAAAATCCAAACAACACAAAAAAGCTGGGTGCGCGCGGTGATTAGCAACGATCCGGGCGGGCTTTCCCGCAAGGCCCGCCGGGATGATTGCTAAGGCCGCGGCCCCCGAAAAAAGGAGGCAAACAAACACATGGCACTGGAATTTTCTTCCCGCAAGGAAACCTTTGAAAACTTCAAGACCTTCACCACCGAGCTGGCCGGCCGTCCCTTCGTTGTGGAAACCGGCAAGATGTGCGGCCTGTCCAACGGCAGCTGCCTGGTGCGCTACGGCGAGACCGTGGTGCTGTGCAACGTCACCATGAGCGAGAAACCCCGCGAGGGCATCGACTTCTTCCCCCTGAGCGTGGATTTTGAGGAAAAGCTGTATGCGGTGGGCCGCATTCCCGGCAGCTTCATGCGCCGCGAAGGCCGTCCCGGCGAGAAAGCCATCCTCACCAGCCGCGTGGTGGACCGTCCCATCCGCCCGCTGTTCCCCAAGGACATGCGCAACGACGTGGCCGTTGTGATGACCGTCATGAGCGTGGATCAGGACTGCAGCCCGGAGATCGCCGGCATGATCGGCACCTCCATCGCGCTGTCCATTTCCGACATCCCCTGGAACGGCCCCATCGCGGGCGTGTTCATGGGCCTGGTGGACGGCCAGCTGGTCGTGAACCCCACCCTGGAGCAGCGCAATGTCAGCGACCTGCAGCTCACTGTGGCCGCCACCGAGCAGAAGATCGTCATGATCGAGGCGGGCGCCAACGAGGTGGACGAGGTCACCATGCTGGATGCCATCAAGGCCGCCCATGTGGAGATCAAGAAGATGATCTCCTTCATCAACAACATCGTGGCCGAGATCGGCAAGCCCAAGAAGGAATTCCCCTCCATGGAGCTGGACCACGACCTGTTCGAGGCCGTGAAAGCCGAGTATCTGGACGCCTTCAAGGCCGCCATGGACACCGACGACAAGAACGTGCGCGACGAGCGCCTGCTGCCCATTCGTGAGCAGCTGACCGCCCAGTACGCCGAGCAGTGGGGCGACGGCATCATCGAGGAACTGATGTACAAGATGCAGAAGTTCGTGGTGCGCCGCTGGCTGCTGGACGAGGGCAAGCGGGTGGACGGCCGCGGCATCAACGAGATCCGTCCCCTGAACGCCGAGGTGGGCCTGCTGCCCCGCGCACACGGCAGCGGCATGTTCACCCGCGGCCAGACCCAGGTGCTGACGGTGGCCACCCTGGCCTCCACCCGCGATGCGCAGATCCTGGACGATCTGGGCACCGAGGACACCAAGCGCTATATGCACCACTACAACTTCCCGCCCTACTCCGTGGGCGAGGCCCGCGCGCCCCGCAGCCCCGGCCGCCGCGAGATCGGCCACGGCGCGCTGGCCGAGCGCGCTCTGCTGCCCGTGCTGCCCAGCGTGGAGGAGTTCCCCTACACCATGCGTCTGGTGAGCGAGGTGCTGTCCTCCAACGGTTCCACCAGCCAGGCTTCCATCTGCGGCAGCACTCTGGCTCTGATGGACGCCGGTGTGCCCATCAGCGCTCCGGTCGCCGGCATCTCCTGCGGCCTCATCACCGAGGGCGACCGCTGGATGACCATGCTGGACATCCAGGGTGTGGAGGACTTCCACGGCGATATGGACTTCAAGGTGGGCGGCACCCACAAGGGCATCACCGCCATCCAGATGGACATCAAGATCGACGGCCTCACCTATGAGATCATCGAGCAGGCCTTCGAGAAGTGCCGCAAGGGCCGCCTGTATATCCTGGACGAGATCATGCTGCCGGTCCTTCCCGCTCCCCGTGCCGAGCTGAGCAAGTACGCTCCCAAGATGCTGAGCATGGTGATCAGCGTGGACAAGATCAAGGACGTCATCGGCAAGGGCGGCAAGGTGATCCAGGAGATCTGCGCCAACTGCAACTGTAAGATCGACGTGGAGGAGGACGGTCACGTCTTCATCTCCGCCATCGACATCGACGACGCCCGCCGCGCCGTGCACACCATCAAGACCATCGTGGAGGACCCCGAGATCGGCGCCATCTACAAGGGCCGCGTGACCCGTCTGATGAACTTCGGCGCTTTCGTGGAGATCGCTCCGGGCAAGGAAGGCCTGGTTCACATCTCCAAGCTGGATACCAAGCGTGTCGAGCGCGTGGAGGACGTTGTGGCCGTGGGCGACGAGCTGATCGTGAAGGTCACCGAGATCGACCAGCAGGGCCGCATCAACCTGTCCCGCAAGGACGCTCTGGCCGACCTGGCTGCCAAGAAAAAGCAGCAGTAAGCGAACAAACAAGCCGCCCGCACGGCAAACGCTGTGCGGGCGGCTTTCGTCTCTTTCGGGAAAAAGTTTTACTCGATTTTTTTCAAAAAATCGCGGATTCCAAAGGCAGAGCCTTTGGGAACTTTCCCGTTCGCACTCCGCTCCGCCTTGACATGTTTCGCCCCGATGGTATACAATAAATAACGCCCGTTTCGGGCAAAAGAGCAACTTAGGATTTTAGGCTCGCTGGAGCAATCCAGACCCACCCCTGCCGGACCTCGCGGCGCCGGAGGGGTAAAATCTCGCCGCGGGAGAATTGTATATGAAAAAGATCAACACACACAGGATCGTGCGCTGCGCTCTGATCGCCGCCGTCTATGCGGCTGTCTGCCTGGCGCTTCCCATGCTCAGCTATGGCCCGGTGCAGGTGCGCTTTTCCGAGGCGTTCACCCTGCTGCCCGTCCTGATGCCTGAGGCCGTCCCCGGCGTTGTGCTGGGCTGCTTTCTGGCCAACCTGATCGGCACTTTGCTGGGCACCACTATGGCGGTGGACATCTTCTTCGGCACGCTGGCCACTCTGCTGGCCGCGCTGCTCACCCGCTGCCTGGCCAATGTCCGCATCGCAGGGCTGGCGCTGCCCGGCATGATCCCGCCGGTGCTGTGCAACGCCCTGATCGTCGGCGCCGAGCTGACCGCGCTGTATTCCAACACCTTCACCGCCGGCCTGTTCGCCTTCAACGCCGTCACGGTGGGTGTGGGCGAGCTGGCGGCCTGTCTGCTGGGCGTGCTGCTCGTGTGGGTGATCGAACGAAATCCCGCGCTGAAAAAAGCCTTCACTTCCTGATATCATACAGAACGGGGGAACACCGATGGCACAGACACAACTTGTCCTGTGGGACTGGAACGGCACGCTGCTGAACGATTTGCAGCTGTCCATCCAGGCGCTGAACCGGCTGCTGGCCGAAAACGGCTATCCGCAGCAGTTCGACACCCGCGCCTATCGGAAGATCTTCGGGTTCCCCATCCAGGACTACTACCGCAGGGCGGGCTTCGACTTTTCCCGCCACCCCTACGACCGGCTGGCGCAGCGCTATATGGAGATGTATATCCCCGCCTCCGAAGGCTGCCGGCTGAGCCCCGGCGCAAAGGATGTGCTTGCGCAGCTGCAAAAACAGGGGATGCGGCAGGTGATTCTGTCGGCCTCGCCGCTGGACCTGCTTCGCCATCAGGTGAGCGCGCAGGGTCTGGAAGGTTTCTTTGAAAAGTTGCTCGGCCTTTCGGACATCTACGCGGTCAGCAAGGTGCAGCTGGGCGTGGACTGGATGCAGCAGAGCGGCATCGACCCGCAGTCGGCCGTGATGGTCGGCGACTCGCTGCACGACGCCGAGGTCGCCGCCGCGATGGGTGTGCGGTGTGTGCTGTATGCGGGCGGCCACCAGCCGCCGTCCCGCCTGGCGCAGGCAGGCTGCCCGGTGATCGGGCGGCTGCGCCAGCTGCCGCAGCTTCTGGCGGAAGAATAAAACAATAAGTCCGGCGGGCGGAAATCTCGGTTTCCTTGCCCGCCGGGCTTTTTTTGGTACTGGCGTGGTCAGCCGGGCAGGGAAGACGAGCTGCTCTCGCCCACCGGACATTTGGAGGACACCACACGGGCCGACTGCACCCATGTGCGGCTCACCGGCCCGATGTCCGGCACAAGACCAAAGGTGTACTGTATGCACATCTCTTCTCCGTTGCCGTCGGTAACCACCGCTTCGGCCACCACGGTGTCTCCCTCGCGCCGGTACTGCACCGATACCTGCTCGTCCTGCGGCATCGTGGGGGGATCGCCCAGCGGCAGCTCGGTTTTTCCCTCCAGCGCGGCGGGGAGCAGATCGGGGCAATTGCCCCACTGTTCGTTCTCGGGCGAGAAATCCGCTTGCAGCAGCATGGAAAGGCGGCTCAGCGGGAACGGGTCCTCTTCGTACTGCGACGGCCAGTAGAGCAGCCGATATTTGACCCAGCCGGCCAGCTCGTCCGCCGTCCATTCACTGGGGGAGTCGAAGTCCCGCCGGATGCCGCTGAATACCAGCGCCGACATCTGGTGCTGCAGCATTGTCCACTGGTCGCTCGTCAGGCCCAGCTCGGTTTGGGTGTGTTCGGCCGGCGGTTCGGGCATCTCCATGCCCCCGCTCACCCGCTCGCTGACCACCCGGTATCCGTCCCCCTCCGGCTCCAGCAGCAAGTATCTCTCCCAGCCTCCGTCGCTGGTCTGCGGGGCGGTGATCGCTGTTTCGGGCTGATACCGCGTTGCCGTGCGCGCAAACCAGAGGCAGCAGTCGGGATCGGCCTTGAGGCAGTCCCCCCAGCTCGTTTGGCTGTCGATCATTTCGTCCAGCATTCCCGTCGCTTCCCAGTCTTCCGGTTCCACATAGGAAAGCTCCTCGATCTCAAACAGCGCAAACCGCCGCTCGTCATACTGCATATATTTTTCCAGCGCCGCCTTTGCCTGCGCCTGGGTGGGACGCTGCGGTTCTGCGGCAGGGTTGGCGGCAAAACAGGCGGTCAGTCCCACCGCCAGCGCCAGCGCTGCGACCAGTGCCGCGCGGGATACCGGACGGCTGTGCAGCGTGTGCTTGATGCGCACCGCCACATCGCTCTCGCCAAAGGCCAGCAGAGCCGGAAAACCGTGGCTTGTGCCCGCCGCCTCCAGCAGTACCGCCGCATACCGCTGGCGCTCGGCGGCACCGGCAGTGCGCAGTGCGCTTTCGTCACAGGCGGTTTCGATGTCGCGGCAGAGCATCCGCCAGGCCACCCACACCAGCGGATTGAACCAGTGCAGACAGAGCGCCGCAAAGGCAAGCAGCTTGAACAGAGGGTCGCGGCGGCGGATATGCGCGCGTTCGTGGGTCAGGATATACCCGCGCTGCGCGGCGGGAAGGTGAGAAGGGAGATAGATGCGCGGGCGGAAAACACCCAGCACGAACGGACCGTCGATCCGGTCGGCCAGATAGACCCCCGGCTCCAGCTCCACCGCCTCGGCCAGCCGGCGGCGCAGACCCAGCAGCTGCACTCCCGCCGCCGTCAGCATCGCGATCGTTCCCGCCAGCCACACACAGGCGCCCACAAACAGCCAGATCTGCAGCGGATTGGCAGAGAACTCGGGTCGTGCGGCGGGCAGCGCGGCATTCACCGCCTGGGTCACCGGCGGCACCAGCAGATCCACCGCGGGTTTCGCCGCCATGCCGATGTCGGAGGGGATGTATTCCACCCGTCCGCGGTGGGAGGAAGCCCCCAGCAGTCCCAGCAGCGACAGCGCGCTGGTCACCGACACCGGGCACAGCAGCCGGAACACCGGCGCGGCCCACAGCCAGCACACCGCCTGCCGCGGCGCTTTTCGCAGCAGCGCACGCACACACAGCACCGCCGCGATGACCAGCGCACCGGTCCAGCTCATGTTCAGAACGGAGATGAAAATTTCGGTGATGCGCTCTTCCATGAGTCACTCCTCCTTTTCGGCCTGCTCGATCATCCGCCGCAGCTGCTCGATCTCCTCCCGCTGCAGCTTGCGGTTTCCGGTGAAGGCGGCGATAAATCCCGGCAGCGATCCGCCGAAGCTGTTCTGCACATAGGCCCGGCTCTGGCGGCTGAAAAACTCCTCCCGCGACAGCACCGCGCGCACGGTGCCGTTCTCGTTGGCAAACAGCCCCCGCTGGCACAGACGGCGCAGAACGGTATAGGTGGTGGACTTTTTCCAGCCCAGTTCCGCGGCCGCCAGCTCCACCAGACGGCTGCTGGTCAGTGGCTGCTCGGCCCAGATCAGGTCGGCAAAGCGCTGCTCCACTTCGCCCAGCTGATAGGTTTCCATAGGATGTCCCCCTTTTCGGTCTACATGGTGTAGACTCTCTTTGCAGTTTCAGTTTACAATATGTAGACCGGCGCTGTCAATCTGCGATTTCCCCAAAGAAGCGGATGCGTTTTGCAGCAAAACAGAAAAAAGCCCGGCGGAGTTTTCTCCGTCGGGCAGAGAGATCAGGGTTTGCGCACGGTCAGCAGAAAGCGGTGGATGGTGCCTTCCACGCATCCGGTCTGTTCCAGCGTCCGCTGTGCTGTCAGCAGACCGGGCAGGCAGCGCTCCACCGAAAATCCGCGGAACTCCCACTCGATCACCCTGGCAAACCACACCAGCGCCCCCACATCGTAAAACCGGATGGGGCGGAAGGCCTCCTCGCCGCGCAGTACGGCAAAGCCCGCCTGTTCAAAGCGGCGGCGCACCCTGTCCAGACAGAGGTCGGGGTAGGGGGCAGGCAGGCCGGGCAGCAGCAGCCGGACCAGGTCGCGGTCGTTCTGCCCGCCCACCTGCTGGGTGACAAAGACGCCGCCCGGTTTCAGCACCCGCAGCAGCTCCGGGATGTTGAAGTCCGCGTGGCGGTCGAGCACAAGGTCGAAGCTCGCGTCCGCAAAGGGGAGCGCCCCGCCGCTCTCGGCCGGGCGGAAGTCGATGCCCCGTGCCCCCAGCACCTTTCGGCACAGCTGCACATTGGGGGCGTACCCTTCGGTGGCGCTGGTGAGAGCGGCGGGATGCCCCAGCGACAGCAGAAATTCCCCGCCGCCGGTGTCGATGTCCAGAATGCGGCTGTCCGGCCGCAGATATCGCCGCACCTCGCGCTCGTAGTCCCACGGCAGGTCCTGTTCCTCCTCGTACCGGCCGCGAATATGGGAAAAATCCCATCCCTGCATCACGGCTGCCGCTTCCTCGCGCAGCCACTCGGTTTTCATCTCTTCGATCGTTTTCATTTGGTTCGGCTCCTTTCGCCAGTCGATGGTATATCGATCGGACGGCGCAGCCGGACGGACGCCCTGTTCCTGTGCCCGATGCAGAGGGTCATCCGCCGAAAGGCTGCACCGGGCCGTTACCTCGAACCAGATTCGTCCGCACGAAGCTCACCCCTTTCCACAGGCGCGGCGGGCAAAAAGAGCCCCCCGCCCGCGGCTCAAGACGGGCGGGGGAAAACGGAAGATCCGCAGCAGGCCGTTTACAGGATGCGCACCCGGATCACGCCGGGGATCGCTTCCAGTTGGGCCTGCAGGTCGGCGGGCAGGGCACCGGTGGCGTCCAGCATGGTGTAGGCCATATTGCCGCGGGATTTGTTCACCATGTTCTCGATGTTCAGCGCCGCGCCGGTGGTCACGGCGGTGATGCCGGCGATCAGGCCGGGCTCGTTTTTATGGATCACGCAGATGCGCTTGTCGCCGGCACGCGCCTGGGTGACGGCGGGCAGGTTCACGCTGTTGGTGATGTTGCCGTTCAGCAGGTAGTCGGCCAGCTCGTCGGCCGCCATCACGGCGCAGTTTTCCTCGCTTTCGGGGGTGGAGGCGCCCAGATGCGGGATGCAGGTCACGCCCGGCTGGTCCAGCAGCGCCTCGCAGGGGAAGTCGGTGACATAGGCGGCCACCTTGCCGGCTGCCAGCGCGGCCAGCAGGGCCTCGTTGTCCACCAGCTCGCCGCGGGCAAAGTTGAGGACGCGCACGCCCTGTTTGCAGGAGGCCAGCGCCGACGCATTGAGGAAGCCTTTTGTGCTGGCGTTCACCGGCAGATGCAGGGTGATGTAGTCGCACTGGGAGAGGATCTCGCCCAGCTGTGCGCAGTGTATCACCTCGCCGGAGAGGTTCCACGCCGCTTCCACCGAGATATACGGGTCGTAGCCGTACACCTGCATGCCCAGGTGCAGGGCCATGTTGGCCACCTTCACGCCGATGGCGCCCAGCCCCACCACGCCCAGCTTTTTGCCGCGCAGCTCGGGGCCGACAAACTGGCCTTTGCCCTTTTCCACCATGCCGGGCACCGCGTCGCCCTGCCCTTTCAGGGCGTCGGCCCAGCGGATGGCGGGGGCCACATTGCGGCTGGCCAGCACCAGGCCGCCGATGGTCAGCTCGGCCACCGCGCCGGCGTTCGCGCCGGGGGTGTTAAAGACGACGATGCCCTTTTCCGAGCAGGCGTCCACCGGGATATTGTTCACGCCCGCCCCCGCGCGGCCGATGGCCAGCAGGGAATCGGGCAGCGGCATCTCGTGCATCTTCGCGCTGCGCACCAGGATACCGGCCGGCGCGTCGGCGTTGTTGTCCACCGCGAACTGGGCGGCCGGCAGCCGTGCCAGACCCGCCGCCGCGATGGAATTCAGCGTTTTGATGGTATACATGATATGTTTCCCCCTCGATGGTCAGCCGTGCTGTGCGGCGAACTGTTTCATGAATGCAACCAGCTCCACGATGCCCTCGCGCGGCATCGCGTTGTAGATGGAGGCCCGCATGCCGCCCACCAGACGGTGCCCCTTGATGTTCACGAAGCCCGCCTTGGCCGCCTCGGCGCAGAACAGCGCGTCGGTCTCGGGATCGGGGCTGGTGAAGGTCACGTTCATGATGCTGCGGTCGGGCTTGTTGACGGGATTTTTGTAGAAGTCCTGGCTGTCGAGATAGTCGTACAGCAGCGCGGCCTTTTCGTTGTTGCGCGCTTCCATCGCGGCAAGACCCCCCACTTCCTCCTCGATCCATTTCAGCACAAGGCCGGTCATGTAGATGCACCAGCAGGGCGGCGTGTTGTACATGCTGTCGGCGTCGATGATGGTCTTGTAGTTCAGCATATCCGGCACGGCGGGCCCAGCCTTGCCCAGCAGATCTTCCCGCACGATGGCGATGGCCATGCCGGCGGGGGCAACGTTTTTCTGCACGCCGAAATAGATCAGGCCGTATTTGCTCACGTCGGTGGGGCGGGACAGGATGCAGCTGGACATATCGGCCACCAGCGGGATGCCCTCCACCTGGGGCAGCTTGGTGAAGCGGGTGCCGAAGATGGTGTTGTTCTCGCAGATATGGATATAGCTGGCGTCTTTGGAGTATTCCAGCGCGTCCACATCGGGGATGGCGGTGTAGTTGCAGTCGGCGGTGTTGGCCACGATGTTCACCCTGCCGAACTTGGCGGCCTCCTTGGCGGCGCGCTTGGAGAAGTTGCCGGTGACGAGGTAGTCGGCGGCGCCGGTGATCATCAGGTTCAGCGGCACCATCGCGAACTGGGTGGAGGCGCCGCCCTGGAAAAAGCCGATGCGGTAGTTGTCGGGGACGTTCAGCACACGGCGAAGCCGGGCTTCGGTGTCTTTGGCAATGGCGTCGAATACCTTACTTCGGTGGCTCATCTCCATCACAGACTGGCCGGACGACCCGTACTCCATCAATTCCGCCTGTGCGGTGCGCAGAACGGGCTCGGGCAGCATCGACGGACCTGCACTGAAGTTGTATACTCTTGCCATTTGTACTCCCTCCTGAAACAGTTGCTTTAACACACCAAAGTGTTGCTACTAATTATAGCGAATCGTGCGGATAAAAAACAGGGCTAATTTTCATAATTATTTAACAAAAAGTGAACGAAAAATATACAGAACATACAAATGTGTGCGAGGAGCGCACACACAAAGCAAAAAAAGTCCCGATTCTGCGCACAAATTGCAGAACCGGGACAATATGTATTTGAATAGGGTACAGATTTGCGGGCGCTCTGCGCGGTCACTGATAGTCGATGGGCAAAGTGGCCAGGCCGTTGAGGTCCGGGCCGGCCAGATTCCCGGCCAGATATTCGTAGTATCCCTGCGCCGCGATCATGGCGGCGTTGTCGCCGCAGTACTGCAAAGCGGGCAGCTGCAGCCGGATACCCAGCTTTTTGGCGCCCGCTTCCAGCTGGCTGCGCAGCTGGCGGTTCGCGGCCACACCGCCCGCCAGACAGATCACCGGGGCGTGGGTGTCTGCGGCAGCCAGCAGCAGCTTTTCGGCCAGGATGTCGGTGATGCGCCACTCGAAGCTGGCGGCCAGGTCCGGCACGCTGACCTCCTCGCCCTTCATTTTGGCCTGGTTCACCACGTTCAGCACGGCGGTTTTCAGGCCGGAAAAGCTCACGTTGTAGCGGCCGTCCACATGGGGCACCGGCAGCTTGTAGGCCCTGGGGTCGCCGCTCTGCGCGGCGCGGCTGACGGCCGGCCCGCCCGGGTATCCCAGCCCCAGCGTGCGGCTCACCTTGTCGAACGCCTCGCCGGCGGCGTCGTCCACCGTGCGGCCCAGCACCCGGAAGCGGGTGTAGCTCTCCACCTGCACGATGTGGCTGTGCCCGCCGCTGGCCACCATGCAGAGGAAGGGCGGCTCCAGCGCGGGATGGGTGAGATAGAGGGCGGCCACATGGCCGCGCAGATGGTGCACCGGGATCAGCGGTTTGCCCGCGGCATAGGCCAGCCCCTTGGCGAAGTTCACCCCCACCAGCACCGCGCCGATCAGGCCCGGCGCAAAGCTCACCGCCACCGCGTCGATGGCGGACAGCGGCAGCCCGGCCTGTTCCAGCGCCAGCCGCGCGGTGGCGCTGATCGATTCAATGTGGCGGCGGCTGGCGATCTCGGGCACCACACCGCCGTACAGGTTCTGCTCGGCGGCGCTGGACGCAATCGTGCTGGACAGCACCTTCCGGCCGTCCTCCACCACCGCCACCGCCGTCTCGTCGCAGGTCGATTCAATTCCTAAAATATACATTCCGGAAATTTCCTTTCGTTTTATACAGAAAAATGGGGGTTTGCCCCGCTCACAGCAGCCTGTTCATCACGATGGCGTCGTCGGGGGGATTCGTGAAAAAACGCCTGCGCAGCCCGGCGCGGGAAAACCCCAGCGCGTCGTACAGCGCCAGCGCGGGCGTGTTCCGGCTGCGCACCTCCAGAAAACAGACCGCCGCCCCTTCGGCCTTCAGCGCCTCCAGCGCCCCGCACAGCAGCGCTCTGGCGGCCCCCTGCCGCCGGAAGGAGGGGTGGATGGTGACGGTGTTCAGGCTGGCCTCGTCGGCCGCCAGCTGGAACGCCGCCAGCCCGGCGATGGCGTCCCCCCGCCGCACCACGAACAGCCGCGCCCCCTCAAAGGAAAGCTCCTCGGCCAGCTGGGCCTCGGTCCAGGGGTCGGGGGCGTGCCGCTCGATGGCGGCGCAGACGGCCAGCTCCTCCGGCCGCATCGGTTCCACTGTCCAGCTCATCCGTGCGCCTCCAGCCAGTTCTGCCCGCGCTGCACCTCGGCGGTCAGCGGCACCGACAGCTGCGCGGCCTGCTCCATCTCCTCTTTCAGGATGGCGGCGGCCCTGTCGGCCTCCTCCAGCGGGCACTCCACGATCAGCTCGTCGTGCACCTGCAAAATCAGACGCGCCTGCAGGCTCTCGGCGGCCAAACGGTTCGCCACCTTCACCATCGCCAGCTTGATGATGTCGGCGGCGGTGCCCTGGATGGGGGTGTTCAGCGCCATCCGCTCGCCCTGCGCCCGGATGTTGCGGTTGGAGCTGGACAGCTCCGGCAGCAGGCGGCGGCGTCCGTACAGGGTGGTCACATAGCCCTTTTCGATGCCCTCGGCCACCACCCGGTCCATATATTCCTTCACCTTGGGATAGGCGCCCAGATAGGCTTTGATGAAGTCGTCGGCCTCTTTCACCGACACCCCCAGATCCCGGCTGAGGCTGTAGGCTCCCTTGCCGTAGAGGATGCCGAAGTTCACCGCTTTCACCGAGCTGCGCATCCGGGGCGTCACTTCCTCGGGCGGCAGCTGGTACAGACGGCTGGCGGTGGCGCGGTGGATGTCGGCGCCGTGGCGGAAAGCCTCCCGCATCGCCTCGTCGCCCGAGATGTGGGCCATGATGCGCAGCTCGATCTGGCTGTAGTCGGCGTCCAGCAGCACACAGCCCTCCTTCGCGGTGAAATACCGGCGCAGTCGGCTGCCCAGTTCGGTGCGGATGGGGATGTTCTGCAGGTTCGGCTCGTTGGAGGAGATGCGCCCGGTGCGCGTTTCGGTCTGGCGGAAGGTGGAGTGGATGCGCCCGTCCTCTCCGATCACCTTCAAAAGGCCCTCGGCATAGGTGGAGTTGAGCTTCTGGTACACGCGGTATTCCAGAATTTTGTCGATGACAGGATGATAACTGCGCAGACTGTCCAGCGTGTCGGCGTCGGTGGAGTAGCCGCTCTTGGTCTTTTTGCGGGGCGGCAGACCCAGCTTGTCGAACAGCGCTTCGCCCAGCTGTTTGGGGCTGTTCAGGTTGAAGGTGTAGCCCACCAGATCGTAGATTTCGGCCAGCAGGGTCTCCAGCTTGGCGCGCAGCTCGGCGCCGAACTCCACCAGACCCTCCTCGTCCACCTGGATGCCCAGCAGCTCCATTTCGGCCAGCACCGCGGCCAGCGGAAGCTCGATTTCCGCCAGCAGCTTGTCCATTTCGGCCTCGCGGCAGGCGGCGTCCAGCTTGTCCAGCAGGGCGGCGGCCATGCCCGCGGCGGGGCATTCCTCGCAGGCAAACGCCGGCTGGATGCCGTATTCCGCGCCCAGACGGGCGGGGGAGTAGTCGCTGGCGGAGGGGTTGAGCAGATAGGCGGCCAGCGCGCCGTCGAAGGCGATGGTTTTGCAGCGCACGCCGGCGGCCAGCGCCTGCTTGTACAGCGGCTTTGCGTCGAACACCCGCAGCTGCACGAACGGGTCGGCCAGCAGGGCGGTCAGCGCCTCGCTGTGCTCGGCGGCCAGCCAGACGCCATCGCCGTCCACCACGGCCCAGCCGGTCTCGGCGGGCAGGATGCAGGCGGCGCCCTCCACCCGGTGCCCTTCCAGCGGGGCGGCGGAAACGGCGGGCAGGTCGGCGGCGGGGGCGGCCTGCGCTTCCATGCCGAACTTCTCCAGCATCGCGGGCATCTCCAGCCCGGCCAGCAGCGCGGCGGCGGCAGCGGGGTCGCCCCCGGTGCGGCGGTAGTGGCCGGGCGCGGTGTCGATGGGCACATGGCAGTCGATCTCGGCCAGCGTGCGGGACAGGCGCGCCTCGGCCTCGTGCTCGGCCAGCTTTTTGCGCTGGCCGGGTTTGATGCGCCCATCGTCCAGGTTCTCGTACACGCCGTCCAGCGAACCAAAGGCGGAGATCAGCGCAAGAGCGGTCTTTTCTCCGATCCCGGCCACGCCGGGGATGTTGTCGCTGGTGTCGCCCATCAGCGCCTTCACCTCGATCAGCTGGCGGGGGGACACGCCGTATTTTTCGGTCACGGCGGCCTCATCCATCACGACCGTCTCGCTGCGCCCCGCCCTGGTGGAGGCCAGCAGCACCGCCGTGTGCGGGCCGGCCAGCTGCAGGCTGTCGCGGTCGCCGGTGGCCAGCCGGCACTCGTCGCCCCGCGCCTCGGCGGCGGCGGCGAGGGTGCCCAGGATGTCGTCGGCCTCGTAGCCCTCCAGGCTCACCATCACGAACCCCAGCGCCGCCAGCAGTTCCTTCAGCAGGGGCATCTGGGCGGCCAGCTCCTCCGGCATCCCCTTGCGGGTGCCCTTGTACTGGTCGTACAGCTTGTGGCGGAAGGTGGGGGCCTTGCGGTCGAAGGCGATGGCCACCTCGTCGGGGCGCTCGTCCTGCAAAAGCTTATGCAGAATATTCAAAAAGCCATAGATGGCGTTGGTGTACTGGCCGTTTTTGGTGGTCAGCAGCTTGATGCCGTAAAATGCGCGGTTGACGATGCTGTTGCCGTCCAATACCAGAAGTTTCACGGGGCAGCCTCCTTTGAAAGTGAAATACAGACAGGTTTAGTATACCACATCGGCAGGATTTATGGTACAATAAATGCTGTATACGGTTCAACCGCGGGCGTCCGCCGCCCGCCGCAGAGGAGAACGAGGGATATTTTGAACACACGCATCCACATCGGGCCGCTGGCCCTTGCACCGGGCGCGGCCCTTGCGCCGATGGCCGGTTTCACCGATGCGGCCCAGCGCCGCCTGGCCGCCCGCTGGGGCGCCAGCTTCACCGTCAGCGAGATGGTCAGCGCCAAGGCCCTGACCTTGGGCGACAAGAAAAGCCCGCGCCTGATCGAGAACGGCGAAAACTGCGCCCCCTACGGTGTGCAGCTGTTCGGCGCCGAGCCGGACACGATGGCACAGGCCGCCGAGCTGATCGCCGGATATGCATTCGATTTCTACGACATCAACATGGGCTGCCCCGCGCCCAAGATCACCGGCAGCGGCGCGGGCAGCGCCCTGATGAAGGACCCGGCTTTGGCCGGTCGCATCGCCGCGGCGGTGGTGAAAGCGGCCGGCAGCCGCCCGGTCACCGTGAAAATGCGCATTGGCTGGGACGAGGACACCATCACCGCCGTCGAGCTGGCCAAGCGCTGCGAGGACGCGGGGGTGGCGCTGCTGGCGGTGCACGGACGCACCCGCGCCGAGATGTACCACCCCGGCATCCACCCGGAATGGATCGCCGCCGTCAAGCAGGCGGTGCGGATCCCGGTGCTGGCCAACGGCGATATCTCCACCGCGCAGCAGGCGCTGGATCTTCTGTCCGCCACCGGCTGCGACGGCGTGATGGTGGGCCGCGGCGCGCTGGGCGCCCCCTGGCTGTTCGCGCAGATCAAAGCGGCGCTGGAGGGCAGGGAGATCCCGCCCGCCCCCGGCCTCGCCGAGCGGATGAGCCTCCTGCGCGGGCAGGTGGCCGACATGGTGGCCGAAAAGGGCGAGTATGTGGCCATGAGCCAGGCGCGAAGCAGCGCCATCTATTATATGCGGGGGCTGCCGGGTGCGCCGTCGCTGCGCCGCGCCTGCTGCCAGCTGTCCAGCATGGCCGACCTCGACGCGCTGATCGAGCGCATCCTGCGCGAAAACCCCGACCGCTGAACCTTCACAGCGCCATCCGGGTCAGCTCGTCCAGGTTCTGCTCGTAGCAGGGCAGCATGGTGCGCACGAAATCGTCGGCCGCCGGGCAGTGCATGTCGGCCAGCGCCTGCATCTGCTGCTCCAGCGCGCTGGCAAACTCGCGGTTGCCGGTGCGGCACTCCTCGGTGCACTTGATGATGGCCGACAGCCGGTCGGCCGCCTTCAGCAGACGCCGCTCCTCCTCGTTCAGGCCGCTCTCGTCCAGATAGGGCGCCAGCGCGGGCTGGATGTCGGGCGGCAGCATCCGGCGCATCGTGTGCAGGCTCTCGGCCTCGATGGCGCGGTAGGCGCGCAGCATCCCCTCGCTCTTGTATTTCACGGGGGTGGGCATGTCGCCGGTGAGGATCTCGGCGGCGTCGTGATACAGCGCCGCCACCGCCACCGCTTCGGGGCGGACCGGCGCGCCGTACCGCGCACGGGCAAGCAGGCACAGCAAATGCGCCAGCTGGGCGGTCTCGGCGGTGTGTTCGCTGAGGGTCTCGGGCCGGGCGGTGCGCATCAGGCTCCAGCGCTGGATGTATTTCATGCGCGCCAGAAGGGCGCTGAACGGAAACAATTTCATGCGGCAGGCTCCTTTCGGGATGTTCTGCCGGTATTATACCATGAAGCGACAGCGGAATGGTATAATTGGCCGTCTTTTTCGGTTCCCCCGCAAGGGGGGAGAAAAAGGGCATAAAAATAACCATATTGCGGTGCAGCCTGCGCCGCGATCTTCACCAAAACGGAGGGATTTGCAATGACCTTGCCGCTGCAGCGAAAGGGCCGCTATCGGGGGGTGTGGACCGCGTTCTGGTTCTGCCTGCTGGGATCGGCGATGATTTTTCTGCCGTTCCAGATCGTGGACGGGGGGCTGTTCATCTACGCGGGCGACTTCAACAGCCAGCAGATCAGCTTCTGGCAGTACGCCAACGATTTCGTCAAGCAGGGCGGCGGACAGTTCAGCTGGGCCACCGACCTCGGCTCCAGCTTTGTCAACAGCTATTCGTTCTATCTGCTGGGCTCGCCGTTTTTTTGGTTCAGCCTGCTGTTCCCGTCGTCCTGGCTGCCCTATCTGATGTGCCCGCTGCTGTGCCTCAAGTTTGCGGTGGCGGGAGCGGGCGCGTTTTTGTGGCTGCGCCGGTACAGCCGCGGGCGCAACATGGCCATCATCGGCGCCTGCCTGTACGCCTTTTCGGGCTTCACCATCTACAACGTCTTTTTCAACCATTTCGTGGACGTCATCGCGCTGTTCCCGTTCCTCTTGTGGTCGCTGGACGAGATGGTGCTGGAAAAGCGGTATGGATGGTTCGCGGTGTTCGTGGCGCTGAACCTCGTCAACAACTATTTCTTCTTTGCCGGGCAGGTCGTGTTCCTGCTGCTGTATTTCTTTGTGAAGCTTTTGTCGGGCGAATACAGCCTGTCGCTTTCCCACTTCGGCTGCCTTGCGCTGGAGGCGGTGCTGGGCGTTTTGATGGGGGCGGTGCTGCTGTGGCCGGCGATGCTGTCGCTGTCGGAAAATCCGCGCACCGTCGATCTTTCCAGCGGCTTCGGCTTCCTTTTGTACAGCAAGGTGCAGCAGTATTTCGGCATCTTCTATTCGCTGTTTTTGCCGCCGGACCCCTGCTATATGCCCAACGTTTTCACCGACGGCGTCTTTCGCCACACCAGCATGACGGCCTATCTGCCGGTGGTCAGCATGTGCGGCGTGCTGGCCTATCTGCGCAGCCGCCCCCGCACGGCCTTGCGGCGGCTGCTGTTCCTCTGTTTTTTGATGGCGATGGTGCCGGTGCTGAATTCCAGCTTCTACGCGCTCAATTCCAGCTATTACGCCCGCTGGTACTACATGCCCATCCTGCTGATGTGCGCCGCCACCGTGCAGGCCATCGAGCAGCCGGACATCGACCTCAAATGGGGCATGCGCGCCACCCTGGCCATCACCCTGTCCTTTGCGGTGTTCGGCCTTGTGCCGGTGCAGGAGGACGGCAGCTGGAGCCTCGGCGTGGCCGAGTACGCCAGCAAGTTCTGGCTGACCATGCTGCAGGCGCTGCTGGCGCTGGCGCTGTTCTGGATGGTG
The DNA here is from genome assembly GCF_002160015.1 of Anaerofilum sp. An201. Lineage (GTDB taxonomy): Bacteria > Bacillota > Clostridia > Oscillospirales > Ruminococcaceae > Anaerofilum > Anaerofilum faecale. The sequence continues at coordinate 249,494 of NZ_NFJT01000001.1, forward strand.
GTCACCTTCTGGAAGGGGCACCGCCGGTTCACCAATGCCCTGCTGGCGGCGGTGATGGGATTTTCGGTGTTCTATTCGGTGCTGCACATCGCGATGGGCAAGTTCCCGCAGTGGGAAGGGGATAAGGGCTACCGCGAGGAGATGTACCTGGCCAAGACCCAGGTGCAGCTGGAGGACGACGGCTTCTGCCGCATCGACACCGCCGGCGCACAGGACAATGTGGGCATCTGGCTGGACAAATCGAACCTCCGATTTTTCAACAGCACGGTGGCGCCCAGCATCATGGAATTCTACCCCAGCATCGGGGTCAAGCGGGACGTGTCCTCCAAGCCGGCCGAGCAGCTCAGCGGCGAGACGCTGAACGCCCTGCGCAGCTTTTTGGGCTGCCGGTATCTGCTGGCGCCGCTGGACGACACCGGCAAGGCGCTGGAGCAGATCGAAGGCCAGATCGGCTGGACCCGGCAGGAGGACCAGGGCGCCTACGCGATCTGGGAAAATGAAAACGCCCTGCCCATCGGCTTCGCCTTCGACAGCTATGTGACGATGGAGCAGTTCGACGGCCTGTCGGACGGCGAAAAAGTGCGGATGCTGCTGCGCGCCATCGTGCTGGACGACGAGCAGGCGGCGGAATACGGCGATCTGGCCGGCGAGCTTCCGCAGACGGAGTGGGGGCTGTCGGCCTCCGCGCTGCAGGAGGACATCGACGCCCGCCGCGCCCATGCGATGACCGATGTCTGGGCCGACCAGAGCGGGTTCGGCGGCAGGATCTCGCTGGACCGGGACAGCCTCGTGCTGTTCACCGTCCCCTACGACAGCGGCTTCTCGGCCACGGTGAACGGAGAGCCGGCGGAGGTGCTGCGGGTGGACCACGGCCTGATGGCGGTGGAATGCCCGGCCGGCGAGAGCACGATCGTTTTCTTGTATGAAACGCCGCTCTTTGAGGAGAGCATCTGGGTGGCCGCAGGGGCCGCCGCCGTCTTTGCCGTCTATCTCGTACTGGTGCACAGAAAACGCCGGAAACTCCCGGCACAAAAAGGAGAGACCACATGACCGAACTGAACCGGCAGCTGGCCGACGAGCTGCAGCTGCCGCTTGCCCGTGTGCAGGCGGCGGTGGAGCTGATCGACGCCGGCAACACCATCCCATTCATCGCGCGCTACCGCAAGGAGGCCACCGGCAGCATGGACGACCAGCTGCTCCGCCAGCTGGCCGACCGTCTGGAATATCTGCGCGGCCTTGCCGCCCGCAAGGAGACGGTGCGCGCCGCGCTGGAGGAGCAGGGCGTATACGGCCCGGCGCTGGCGTTGGCACTGGAAAAGGCCGCCACGCTGGCCGAGGTGGAGGACGTCTACCGCCCCTACAAACCCAAGCGCCGCACCCGCGCGGGCATGGCCAAGGAAAAGGGCCTCGCCCCGCTGGCCGACCGCCTGCTGGCCCAGCGCCCGGGCGACGACCCCGAAGCGCTGGCCGCCGACTATATCACCGAGCAGGTGCCGGACGCCGCCGCCGCGCTGGCCGGCGCGCGGGACATCATCGCCGAGACCTCCGCCGACCTCGCCACCCTCCGCTCCCGCCTGCGCGCCTTCTATGCCCGCACCGCCGTCCTCGAGACCGAGGCCGCCAGGGAGGGCGACAGCGTCTACAGCGGCTACTATGCCTTCTCCCGCCCGGCGGCCAAACTGGCCGGGCACCAGGTGCTGGCCATCGACCGCGGCGAGCGGGAGGAGTGGCTGCGGGTGCGGGTGCGGGTGGAGGAGGGAAAGGCGCTGGCGCTGTGCTGCGCGCCCTTCGTGAAGAACACCACCCCCGCCGCCGCCCAGGTGAAGCAGGCGGTGGAGGACGGCTATGCCCGCCTTTTGCATCCCAGCCTGGCGCGCGAGCTGCGGGCGGACCTCACCGCCAAAGCCGCCGAGGGGGCCATCGAGGTGTTCGGCAAAAACCTGCGCCAGCTGCTCCTGGCCGCGCCGGTCAAGGGCAAGGTGGCGATGGGCCTCGATCCCGGCTACCGGATGGGCTGCAAGGTGGCGGTGGTGGACGCCACAGGCAAGGTGCTGGACACGGCGGTGGTCTATCCGCTGCCCGAGTTCAAGCGGGTGGCGCAGGCCGAAACGACCATCCTGCACCTCATCGAAAAGCACCACGTGGAGATCATCGCCATCGGCAACGGCACCGCCGGCGCCGAGACCGAGCAGTTTGCCGCCGCCCTGCTGCCCAAGGCGGGGCATCCGGTGCAGTATATGGTGGTGAGCGAGGCGGGGGCGAGCGTCTACTCCGCCAGCAAGCTGGCCGCCGAGGAGTTCCCGGAATACGACGTCAACCTGCGCAGCGCGGTGTCGATCGCACGCCGCCTGCAGGACCCGCTGGCCGAGCTGGTGAAGATCGACCCCAAAGCGGTGGGCGTGGGCCAGTACCAGCACGACATGCCGCCCGCCCGTCTGGCCGCCGCGCTGGACGGCGTGGTGGAGGACTGCGTGAACACGGTGGGCGTGGACCTGAACACCGCCAGCGCCCCGCTGCTGGAGCGGGTGGCCGGTCTGACCAAATCCACCGCCAAAAATATCGTGAAATACCGCGAGGAGAGCGGAGAGTTTTCCAGCCGCAAGCAGCTGCTGAAGGTGAAGGGGCTGGGCCCCAGGGCGTTCGAGCAGTGCGCGGGCTTTCTGCGCATCCCGGGCGCGGCCGACCCGCTCGACTCCACCGCCGTCCATCCCGAAAGCTATGCCGCCGCGCGGCGTTTGCTGGAGGAATGCGGCTATACCCCGTCCCAGATCGGCACCGGAGAGATCGCACACCTGGCCGACACGGTGAAGGCGGCGGGCGAAAACAAGCTGGCCCAGACGCTGGAGGTGGGTCTGCCCACTTTGCGGGACATGGTGGCCGAGTTGCTGCGCCCCGGGCGGGATATGCGCGATGAGCTGCCGCCGCCGCTGCTGCGCAGCAGCGTGCTGCAGCTCGCCGACCTGCGCCCCGGCATGAAGCTGCAGGGCACGGTGCGCAACGTGATCGACTTCGGCGCGTTCGTGGACATCGGCGTCCACCAGGACGGCCTTGTGCACATCAGCCAGATCTGCGACCGCTACATCAAACACCCCGGCGAGGTGCTGCGGGTGGGCGACGTGGTGACGGTGTGGGTGCTGCAGGTGGACGCGGCGAAAAAGCGCATCGGCCTCACCATGAAAGCGCCCCGCGCCTGACCGGGAGCCATTGGCGCCGAACGCCTTCCCCTGGCAGGGGAAGGTGGCCCCGGACGGGGCCGGATGAGGTCGAATCTGCCCCTTATCGCCCCGCTTTCCGTGCAGGAGACCGCCTTTCGCACAAAAAAAGCACCGCGCCGTCCTCCGCAGCAGGCAGCACAGCCTGCGGGGGACGGCGCGGCGGCCCGCTTAGAAATACTGGGCCATCATATTTTCCATCTGGCCCATCGCCTTCTCGACGGTGCGGCCGGCCTTTTTCATCATCCGCTTGGTCTGACGCGGATGCGTGTAGGCCAGATACATTCCGGCGGCGCTCAGTGCAGTGGCCGCCACAGCGCCGACCGCCAGGCCGGCAGACATGCTGCTTTTTTTCATAAAACGCTCGCTCCTTTCGCTGTGATGGGCCGCGGCGGTTTCGCCCGCCGCGAGGCTCACCCCCAGTATGCGCCGGAGCCGGGCGGGGTATCCGTTCCAGTTTGTGGCAGAAAGCAGCCGGCAGAAAAGAGGGAAACAAACGATGATACAGCCAAAACGGGTGCTCTGCATCCACGATCTGGCCGCGCTGGGCCGCGCCAGCCTGTCGGCCATTGTGCCGGTGCTGGCGGCGATGGGATGCCAGCCGGTGGCGCTGCCCACCGCGCTTTTGTCGGTGCACACCGGGGGCCTTGGCACGCCCACCGTGCAGGATCTGGGCAGCTACGGTCCCGCCGCGCTGGAGGACTACGCCCGTCTGGGCGTGCAGTTCGACTGCATCTATTCCGGCTATCTGGCCAACGAGGAGCAGACCGCGCTGGTGCGCCGCGCCTGGGAGCTGTGGCCGGACGCACTGCGGGTGCTGGACCCGGTGATGGGCGACCACGGCAGGATCTACAGCGGCCTGTCGGACGGCGTCTGCCGCGCGATGCAGGGCCTGTGCGCCGACGCCCACATCCTTGTACCGAACCCCACCGAGGCGGCCTTCCTGCTGGGCAAAGACCCCGCGTCGGTCCCCGCCGACGAGGCCGAGGCGCGCCGCTGGGCGCAGAGCCTCGCCGGCCCCGGGCAGCGGGTGGTGCTCACCGGCGTGCCGTTCGGGCAGCGGTTGGGCAACATCTGGGCCGAGGGGGAGAACAGCGGCTGCCTGTACACGCCGCGCTGCCCGCGCAGCTATCCCGGCACCGGCGATCTGTTTGCCGCCACTCTCACCGGCGGCGTGCTGGGCGGCGCAAGTCTGTGCCAGGCGGTGGAAACGGCGGCGGATTTTGTGGGCAAAGCGGTGTTCGCCAGCCCCGAGGAAACCCGGTATGGGGTGTGGTTCGAGCCGTATCTGCATCTGCTGGCGCCGCCCGCGCCCAAAAAAGTGCTGAACATCGTGCTGGTGGAGCCGCGCATCCCGCAGAACACCGGCAACGTCGCCCGCACCTGCGCCGCCACGGGGGCGCGCCTGCATCTGGTGGGGCCGATGGGATTTGCCATCGACGATAAAAAACTCAAGCGCGCCGGGCTTGACTACTGGCACCTGCTTGATATAACATATTATAATGGACTGGAGGAATTTTTCGCCCGCAACAGCGGACCCTACTACTATTTCTCCACCAAAGCGCCGGCGCGCTACTGCGACGTGCAGTATCCCGACGGCTGCTACCTGATGTTTGGACGGGAGGACAGAGGCCTGCCCGAACAGCTGCTGCACGAAAACCGGAAATGGTGCGTGCGGCTGCCGATGCGGGCGGACGCCCGCAGCCTGAACCTGTCGAACACGGTCGCCATCGGCGTGTATGAGGTGCTGCGCCAATGGGACTACGACGGCCTGTTGGCCGAAGGGCACCTGCGGAATTATGAATGGGAGTGAAGGAGAACGTGAGTTTGAGCAAAATTGCAATCCTGACCGATTCGGCCTGCGACATCCCGCCCGAGCTGGAACGGAAATACGGCATCGACATCCTGTGCTTTTCCATCATGCTGGATGGCAAAAGCTACACCGAGCGCAAAGATTTCAGCTTTGAAGAATACTACGACCTGCTGCGCAATGCAAAGGGCATCCCCAGCACCGCCCATGTCACCCACCTGGCATTCTGCGAGCAGTACTGCAAATATGTGGACGAGGGCTACACCGAGGTGCTGCATGTGACCATCAACTCCACCGGCAGCGCCACCTACGACGCCGCCCGGATGGCGATCAGCATGCTGGACGAGGAGCGCCCCGGCCACAAGCTGAAGATCCACCTGATCGACAGCCACACCTATTCGATGGTGTATGGCTGGTACGTCTGCGAAGCCGCCCGCAAGATCCGCAACGGCGCCGAGGTGGCCCCCATCGCGGCCTGGCTGGACAGCGTCTTTGCGCGCGCCGAGGCGGTGCTGGCCGCCTACAGCCTGAAGGTGATGAAAAAGAGCGGCCGTGTGTCGGCTGCCGCCGCCTTTGCGGGCGAATTGCTGGGCCTGCGCCCGGTCATCAGCCTGATCGACGGCGAGTCGAAGGTGGTGGCGAAGGTGCGCGGCGACGCCGGCGTCCTGCCGGCGCTGGTGAAATTCGCCAAGGAGCACCGCGGCGAAGAGCCCGAGTATATGGTGGGCACCACCGACGACGCCCGCGGCGAGGAGCTGGCCAAGCTGTGCAAAAAGGAGCTGGGCTGCGCGCCGCTGTGCATCTTCAAGCTGGGCGCCGCCGTGGCCAGCAACACCGGCCCCGACGCCATCGCGCTGGTCTATCTGGGCCAGCCGCGCCGCTGAGCCATCCGCAGCAAAGGAGAATCATCATGGCAAAACTCACAGGCAAAACCGCCCTCATCACCGGCGCTTCCAAGGGCATCGGCGAGGGCATCGCGCGGGTATTTGCAAAGCACGGCGCCAACCTGGTGCTGGCGGCCCGCGGCGAGGAAACCGAACAGCTGGCCGCCGCGCTGCGCGCCGAGGGGGCAAACGCCATCGCCGTGCGCATGGACGTGGCCGACATGGACAGTGTGCAGGCCGGTGTGAAAGCGGGCTGCGAGGCCTTCGGGCAGATCGACATCCTGGTGTCCAACGCGGGCGTCTGCCGCCTGGGTGGATTCCTGGAGCAGAGCGACGCCGACCGCGACCTGCATCTGGACATCAACGTCAAGGGCGCGTGGAACACCTGCAAGGCGGTGCTGCCCGGCATGGTAGAGCGCAAGGAGGGCAAGATCGTCATCATGTCGTCGGTCACCGGCGATATGGTGGCCGACCCCGGCGAGGCCGCCTATGCCATGAGCAAGGCCGCGCTGGTGGGCCTCACCAAAGCGCTGGCCCGTGAGTTCGCGCCGTATGTGAACGTGAACGCCATCTGCCCCGGCTATGTGCTCACCCCGATGGTGCAGGGCATGGCGCGCCAGTCCTGCCCGGAAAACCCCCAGAGCGTCATCGACGGCATTGCGGCCGCCATCCCGCTGGGACGCCTGGCCGACCCCTGCGAGGTGGGCGAGCTGGCGGCGTTTTTGGCCAGCAGCGAGGCCAGTTACCTCACCGGCGCCCAGTTCGTGGTGGACGGCGGCAGCACCCTGCCCGAGACCAGCACGATGGGCACCTGAAACAGGCTCGGACAAACACAGCATCCCGCCCGGTTTCCGGAATGACGGAAATCGGGCGGTTTTTTTGTGCACAAAACCGGCGGCCGCCCGCTTGACAGCGCCTGTTATACATGTGTATAATGAAATCGAAAGAAGATTATACAACTGTATAATAAGAAGGGAGCGGGAGCATATGTGCAAGCGGTTCAAACGCCTGGGCGACGCCGAGCTGGAGATCATGCAGATCCTGTGGCGGGAAAACGCGCCGCTGTCGGCAGGGCAGATCCACACCGCGCTGCAGGGGCAGCGCAGCTGGGCGCTGTCCACCCTGATGACGGTGCTGGCGCGCCTGGCCGACAAGGGATTTGTGGAGTGCATCCGCACCGAAAAGCCCAACCGCTACGCCGCGCTGGTGGCCAAAACCGACTACCAGGCCAGCGAAAGCCGCAGCTTTCTGGCGCGGCTGTACGGCAATTCGGTGCAGAGCATGATGGCCACCCTGTACGACAGCCGCATGCTGGACGGGCAGGACGTGCGCGAGCTGCGCGCCTTCCTGGACGAATTGGAACAGCGCGGCCGCAAGGAGGAGGAATGAAGCCATGACTCTGCTTTCTCTCCTGTCCACCTCCGCGGGCGTGGGCCTTGTGGTGCTGGCGCTGTGGCTGCTGGGCAGATGTCTGGACGCGCGCTATGCCGCCCGCTGGAAATACTGGGTGTGGCTGGTGCTGGCGGTGCGCCTGGTGCTGCCGTGGAACATCCTGCCCAACGCGGCGATCCGCGTCCCACCGCGCACGCCGGACACCGCGCTGGTGCAGACGCCGCTGCCGGCCGCCCCGGAAACGACGTCGCCTGCCGCCCCCACCCTGCCCGCCTCTCCCGCGCCTGCCCCCGTCCTGCCCGACCCGGCACAGCTGGCGGCGGCGCTGTGGCTTGCCGGCGCGGCGGCCGTGCTGGGGGTGCAGCTGGCGGGATATCTGCGGGCGCGGCGCAGACTGCTGCGAAACGCGCAGTATCCGCAGGACGGCCCGGCGGCCGAGGCGCTGCATCTGCTGGAGCCATCCGGGCGTGTGCGCCTGGCGGTGTGCCCGGCGGCGGACAGTCCGCTGCTGCTGGGCTTTGTGCACCCGGTGCTGGTGCTGCCGGAGCAGAGTTTCACCCGGCAGGAGCTGGACTTCATTCTCCGCCACGAGCTGTGCCACTACCGCCGCCGCGATCTGTGGTATAAGCTGCTGCTGGCGCTGGCCTGTTCGCTGCACTGGTTCAACCCGCTGGTGTGGTGGATGAGCCGCCAGGCGTCGGCCGATCTGGAGCTCTCCTGCGATGACCGGGTGGTGCGCGATCTGAGCATCCCGTCCCGTCGGGCCTACGCCGAGACCATCCTCTCCTGCATCCGTCCCGGCAGCGCGCCCGCGGCGCTCTCCACCGCCTTTCAGGGCGGAAAACCCGCGCTCCGGCGCCGGTTTGCCAATCTGTTCGACACCCGCAAAAAGGCCGCGGGCTGGGGCGCGCTGGCGGTGTTGGCGGTGTGCGCCGTGCTGGCCGGCGCATTGCTGGGCCGGGAAAAGAGCACCCAGCTGCACTTTGCGCAGTCGCCGGATCGCCCTGCGTTCACCCTGTCGGTGCCGCTTCCGGCGGGCTGGACAGCCGAGCCGGAGGAGGGGGGTTATGTGCTGCTTGAAAACGGCGAGCAGCGCGGAAGGATCAACGCCTATTCGTTCAATTGGTTTCCGTGGCAGAGCGATGAGGAACAGGCGATCTACAGCGTAATGTACACGATGAGTTCCACAGACTGGAAAAACGAATATACCCCGGTGGTGCAGACCGAAACCTTCGGCACGGCCACCTGTCGTCCGGTGGTGGTGCAGGACGACAACCACAACGCAGTGCTGGCTCACAGCACCGATCTGCTCACCTATGTGGTAGTCTGGATGGACGAGGTTCTGCCGTCCGGCCGGCTGCGCCGGATGGCGGAAGAGATTGCCATGATGCCGGACCAGCCGGTAGAGCAGCAATATACCCCCCAGCAGGCTGCCGAAACGCTGGGAGAGTATGTACGCGGCGTGGACACCACGAACGGCTATGTACGGCGTAATTCGCAGGGAATACAGGAGTATGTCATCGAGGACGTAGGATTCACTGCGTACATGCCGCTGCAGAATAATCCTTTCAAGTGCATCTATGTCAAAGTCGGCAACACCGATATAAAGGTGGTGATGGGAGAAGTCGATTCTGCCGCCGAAGCGCTGGATCTGCTGGAAGAAAATATACAGGTGAAGGACGGCAAGGTGCGGATGCTGATCCCGGGGGCCTATCCGCATCCCGAAAACTGGAACATCCAGATCACCGGCCGCGCCGAGCAGGACGGCATGAGCATGAGCCTGCATTTTCTGGAGGAGGTGAACGAGCAGCGCAGCTGGACGCCGGGCAACCGCTACAACTTTACGATCCCCGAAACCTGCACCGAGCTGACGATGTATGTGGAGCTGGAGGGCGAGGAGCGCACCATCGACCTGCTGGCACTGCAAAAGCCGTCCGCCTCAGACGGGCAGACACCGGAGGACGGCATCACAGCGCAGCCCGATTTTTTGACCAACGAGCAGATGGAGGCCTATGAACAGGCCGAAAATGTGCGCTCGATGCTGTTCGTGGATGCGGTCAATCTCCAGTTCTTCTACAATTGGTATTTCTGGACCGGCGAAACGGTGAAGGTGGAGCAGGAGGACGGATCTTTCGACTACTACGAAGGCACGCAAATCCCGTGGGAACAGTTCCACGCCGATATGCTGAAGATCTTCACCGCCAACTGCTTTGATCGCATCAACAATGAGGGAGGGACCCCTCGTTTCCTTGCCGCCGCCGACGGCACGGTGCTGTGCCGGTCCGGCAGCCGGGGCACCCGGATCGATTTTCAGAAGCTCCTGGGCTATCGCCTTGTGAGCCAGAGCGCAAACAGGGTGGAGTTCGAGCTGGTGGCGCTGTACGACAACAGCGACACCGCCGCAGAGAACGCTGTCGGCGCACAGCTGTCCTTCCCGGTCCGCCTTGTGAACACGGAAGACGGCTGGCGGGTGGACGAGTTCAGCAGCTATCTGTAACCCGCATGTTCAGACGGCAAAGCCAATGGCACGGCAAGCCTTCCCCTGGCTGGGAAGGTGGCTGCGGATGCAGCCGGATGAGGTCGAATCCATCCCTTCGCACAAACCCTGCAAAAAAGAAGCGCCGCCCCCGGAAGGTTTCCGGAAGGCGGCGCTTTGCCGTAGAATCGATCCTGTACGGGAACAGGGTTCAGTGCCGGCAGCCGGAGCAGCGGCTGCAATCGCCGCAGCATCCCTTTCCGGCAGCACGCCGGCGGCGCATCCACGCCGCCGCGCCCGCCGCGGCAGCCGTCACCAGTCCCAGTACGATCCAGTCGAGAACGCCCATCTGCTTCTCCTTTCAGGCAAGGCCGAAGGCCATGCCGATCAGCTTCACGGCAAAGGCCATCACCCAGGCGATGCCGCACTGGGTCAGCGCCACCACAGCGGCAGCCTTGCCGCTGTTCATCTCCCGCTTCACCGCCGCGATGGCCGCCACGCAGGGAGTGTACAGCAGGGTGAACACCAGGAACACCACCGCCGTGAAGGGGGTGAACAGGGCGCCCAGCGCCTGAGGCAGGGTGGTCAGCGAGGAGCCGGTGAGCACGGCCAGGGTGCTCACCACCGCCTCCTTGGCGGTGAAGCCGGTGATGAGGGCGGTGGACACCTGCCAGTTGCCGAATCCCAGCGGCGCGAACAGCGGCGCGATCGCACTGCCCAGCAGCGCCAGCAGGCTGGCAGAGGAATCGGTCACCACATTCAGGCGCGCGTCGAAGGTCTGCAGGAACCAGATCAGGATGGTGGCCAGGAAGATCACGGTGAAGGCGCGGGTGAGGAAGTCTTTGGCCTTGTCCCAGATCAGCTGCCACACGCTGCGGGCGCTGGGCAGGCGGTAGTTGGGCAGCTCCATCACAAAGGGCACCGGCTCCCCCTTGAACAGGCTGTTTTTCAGCAAAAGGCCGTACAGGATGCCGGTGGCCATGCCGAACAGATACAGCCCGATCATCACCAGCGCGCGGTATTCGCGCGGGAAAAACGCCTGGGTGAACATCGCATAGATGGGCAGCTTGGCGCTGCAGCTGATGAAGGGGGTGAGCAGGATGGTCATCTTGCGGTCGCGCTCGGAGGAGAGGGTGCGGGTGGCCATGATGGCCGGCACGCTGCACCCAAAGCCCACCAGCATGGGCACAAAGCTGCGCCCCGACAGGCCGATCTTTCGCAGCAGCTTGTCCATCACAAAGGCCACGCGGGCCATGTAGCCCGAGTCCTCCAGAATGGACAGGAAGAAGAACAAAGTCACGATGGTGGGCAAAAAGCTCAGCACGCTGCCCACACCGGCAAACACGCCGTCGATCACCAGGCTGTGCACCACCGGGTTGAGGCCGTAGCGGGTGAGCGCGTCGGAACACACCCCGGTGAACCAGTCAATGCCGGCGGCCAGCAGGTCGCTCAGCCCCGCGCCGATCACCCCGAAGGTCAGCCAGAACACCAGCCCCATCACCCCCAGGAAAATGGGGATGGCCAGATATTTGTGGGTCAGCAGGGCGTCGGCCTTCACGCTGCGGGCGTGCTCCTTGCTCTCGCCGTTTTTCACCACGCTGCGGCGGCACAGTTCGGTGATGAAGGTGTAGCGCATGTCGGCCAGCGCCGCCTCGCGGTCGGTGCCGGTCTCGTCCTCCATCTCGGTGATGGCGTGCTCCATCAGCTCGGCCTCGTTCTGAGACAGCGCCAGCTGCTCCAGCATCGGCTTGTCGCCCTCCACCAGCTTGGTGGCGGCAAAGCGGCTGGAGATGCCCAGGCGCTGGGCGTGGTCCTCGATCAGATGGTCCACCGCGTGGATGCAGCGGTGCACCGCGCCGGAACAGAAATCGTCGTGGGTGGGGATCTCCCGCCGCCGCGCCACCTGGATGGCGTGGGCGATCAGCTCGTCGATGCCCTCGTTCTTGGCCGCCGAGATGGGCACCACCGGGATGCCCAGCCGGGCCTCCAGCTGGTTCACCGAGATGCTGTTGCCGTTGGCGCGCATCTCGTCCATCATGTTCAGCGCCAGCACCATCGGGATGTTCAGGTCGATCAGCTGCATCGTCAGATACAGGTTGCGCTCGATGTTGGTGGCGTCCACGATGTTGATGATGCCGTCCGGCTTTCCTTTCAGCAGGAAGTCGCGGGTCACGATCTCCTCGTTGGAATAGGGCGACAGCGAATAGATGCCCGGCAGGTCCACCACGGTGGCCTCGGGGTGCTTGCGGATCTGGCCGTCCTTGCGGTCCACCGTCACGCCGGGGAAGTTGCCCACATGCTGGTTGGAGCCGGTGAGCTGGTTGAACAGGGTGGTCTTGCCGCAATTCTGGTTGCCGGCCAGCGCGAAGGTCAGCGGGGCGCCCGGCGCCAGCTCGGGACCGGCCGTGCGCATGGTGGGATGCCCGCTCTCGCCGTGGCCGGGATGCGGGATGTGCCCCGGGCGGGGAACGGCCGGGGCCGGGGAATAGGGGCGCGGGTTTTCGATGCGGATGTTTTTGGCGTCGTCCAGGCGGATGGTCAGCTCGTAGCCGCGCAGATGCAGCTCGATGGGGTCCCCCATCGGCGCAACCTTGCGCATCGTCACCTCCACGCCGGGCGTCAGGCCCATATCCAACAGGTGGTGGCGCAGTGCGCCCGCGCCGTCCACCCCCACGATGTCGGCGCTTTGGCCGATGGGCAGTTCGTTGAGTGTCATATAGGGTATCTCCTCAGTGCGTTAGTTGAAACTAATATGTCTTTGCGCTGTTAGAGTACCACCTCAGCGCGCTTTTTGTCAAGAAATGCCGGCGCCCGGTATGCAAATATGCAAAAATGCATGAATATAAGTTGCCAAAACCAACCGGCCCGTCGTCTGCCGGCAGCGCCGCCGGGCGGCCCGTCTCCCGCAAAACTTGGATTTATTTGGACAAGTCAGAAAAGGACAGGGACAATATCCACAAAAACAAAGCCAAAAAATGCACAGGTATATACAAAATGTGAAAACTGCAAAAATTGCATAAAAATTCGTTGACAAATGAAAATTATGCAATTATACTTAGCACATAGCCAAACGGCACCGCCCCCGCGGGAAGGGGCGCGAACAAAAGCACAGAGGAGAGAAACAACCATGAAAATGAAACAGATGCTGGCGCTCGGCGCCGCCGCCATGATGACCGTCAGTCTCGCTGCCTGCGGCAGCAGCAGTTCTTCCGCCGCCACCGGCGATTCTTCTACCCCGGCCTCCGGTTCCAGCAGCACGGCTGTGACCGCCGGCAAGGCGGAGGAGCACACCGTCGAGGCCATCAAGGCCAAGGGCAAGCTGGTGGTGACCACCGAGGCCACCTATCCCCCCTTCGAGTTCCAGACGCCGGACGGCGAGCTGACCGGCCTGGACGTTTCCCTGGCCAAGGCTCTGGCCGAGGACCTGGGCGTGGAGCTGGAGATGCAGAACATCACCTTCGAGATGGTGGTGTCTGAGGTGCAGGCGGGCAACGCCGACCTGGCCATCGCCGGTCTGTCCCCCACCGCAGAGCGCAAAGAGAGCGTGGACATGAGCGATCTGTACTACGGCGGCATTCAGGTGATGCTGGTGCGTGAGGAGGACTACGACAAGTTCGCCACCGCCGAGAGCCTGGCCGGTGCCACCATCGCCACCCAGAAGGGCGCCATCCAGCAGACCCTGATGGAGCAGCAGTTCCCCGATGCCGAGCCTCTGCTGCTGCCCAAGTTCCCCCAGTGCATCCAGGAGCTGAAGCTGGGCAACTGTGACGCCGTGATGATCGACGAAGAGAGCGCCAAGAACTACATGAAGTCGGTGGAAGGCCTGGTTGTGGCGCAGGTCCCGGTTGAGACCGATCCCTCCGAGAACGGCAACGCCATCGCCGTGATGAAGGGCAACACCGATCTGCTGGACTGGGTGAACGAGAAGATCGCCGAGTACACCGAGAGCGGCAAGATTCAGGAGTGGTACGATGCCGCCACCGAGGCCGCCGAGGCTGCCGGTGTGCTGTAAGCAGAAAAACCATATAGACCAATACCGGCGGGGGACGCTGCGTCCTTCCGCCGGCCTTTGTGTCGAACCCTGTAAAGGAGGGCTTTCATGATCTCGTTTGAAAAGATCGCCAAAGTATGGAACGTCTACGGCGATTTCTACTGGGAGGGCCTCGGCAACACCCTGTGGGTGGCGGCGCTGGCCGTTGTGCTGGGCAGCGTGCTGGGCCTGCTGGTGGCGTCCGGCCGTATGCTCACCATCAAGCCGCATGAAAATGTGGTGTCCAAAGTCATCAAATCCGTCCTCAAATTCATCTGCACCGCCTATGTGGAGGTGCTGCGCGCCACCCCGCTGCTGGTGCAGGTCATGGTCATCTACTTCGGCTGTACCAGCATCGGCCTCAAGCTGTCCGACGGCACTGCCACCCGCATGCTGTGGGGCCTGGTGGCGGTGGGCCTGAACTCGGGCGCCTACCTCAGCGAAGTCATCCGCAGCGGCATCGGCGCGGTGCCCGGCGGCCAGATGGAGGCGGCCCGCTGTGTGGGCATGAATTACCGCCAGGCCATGGTGAACGTCATCCTGCCGCAGGCCATCCGCAACATCCTGCCCGCGCTGTGCAACGAGTTCGTCACCATCATCAAGGAGACCAGTGTGCTGAGCATGGTGGGCATCGCCGAAATCATGTTCCAGGCAAACGCGGTGTCGGCTGCCTCCTACATCTTTGTGGAGCCCTACATCATCGCCGCCCTTATGTACTTCACCGTCGTGTTCCCGCTGTCCAAGCTGGTAGCCGCATTCGAGAGGAGGATGAGCCGCAGTGTCACTCGCTAACAACGAAGTTTTGATCCAGGTCAAGGGCCTTGAAAAGCATTTCAAGCATGTGCAGGTGCTGAAAGGCATCGATATCGACATCCACAAGGGCGAGGTCGTGGCCGTGATCGGCCCGTCCGGCAGCGGCAAGTCCACCTTCCTGCGCTGCCTGAACCTGCTGGAGCAGCCCACCGGCGGCCACATCATCTTTGAAGGTTCCGACCTGATGGACCGCAAGACCAACATCAACGCCCTGCGCCAGAAGATGGGCATGGTGTTCCAGAGCTTCAACCTGTTCGCCAACATGACGGTGCTGAAGAACATGACCGTCGGCCCGATGAAGGTGAAGGGGATGAAGCAGGCCGACGCCGAAAAGCTGGCGCTGGATCTGCTGGGCCGCGTGGGCCTGGCCGACCGCGGCGACGCCTATCCCATCCAGCTGTCGGGCGGGCAGCAGCAGCGCGTGGCCATCGCGCGCGCCCTGGCCATGCAGCCGGACGTGATGCTGTTCGACGAGCCCACCAGCGCGCTGGACCCCGAGATGGTGCACGAGGTGCTGGACGTGATCAAGCAGCTGGCCAAGGAGCACATGACGATGGTGGTGGTCACCCATGAGATGGGCTTTGCCCGCGAGGTGGCCGACCGGGTGGTCTTTATCGACCAGGGCGTCATCCAGGAGGACAACAACCCGAAAGACTTCTTCGAGCATCCGCAGAACCCCCGCCTGAAGGAATTCCTCAGCAAGGTGCTGTGAGGAAAAAAGGCGCTTTTTGCAACGCCATTCCCGCCGCCGGCCGCGGTGCGCATCCTCTGTGCGCGCATCGCAGCCGGCGTTTTTTACGCCTTGCGGAGATGTGCGCAAGCCAGCAGCCGGATGAGGCCGGAGCTGCCAAGGACTGTCTGCGCTGTCCTCACCGCAAGCCTTCCCCTGGCAGGGGAAGATGGCTGCGGATGCAGCCGGATGAGGTCGAAGCTGCCCTGCCGCACAAAGGAATCGCTGGACGGACGGCCAGACGGGCCGTGTATACGGCCCGCGAGGAAAGTTTTACTCGATTTTTTTCAAAAAATCGCGGATTCCAAAGGCAGAGCCTTTGGGTCGGCAAAAAAAGGCCGCTCCGGACAGATGCCCAGAGCGGCCCATTTTCATATCTTCATCGGCAAATCAATACGCCTTGCCCCAGTATACCATCACCTTGGCAGGCTTGCCGCAGCAGGGGCACACATCCCCGATCTGCTCCTGCTCGAAGGGCATGCAGCGGCTGGACAGCCCGGCCACTTCCTTCATCTTCTCCTCGCAGGCCTCGTCACCGCACCACATCGTCTTGATGTAGCCGTTGTTTTCGGAGGCCAGCTTCACCACCTCGTCCATCGTGGCGGCGGCGAAGGTGCGCTTCTCGCGGTTGTCCAGCGCGCGCTGGAAGATGGCCTGCGCCAGCGCCTCCAGCTGGGCCGGGATCGCGCTCTCCAGCTCGTCCAGGCTCACGAACGTTTTCTCGCGGTTGTCGCGGCGCACCAGCACACACTGGTTCTTCTCGATGTCCTTGGGCCCGATCTCCAGGCGCAGGGGCACGCCCTTCATCTCCCACTGGGCAAACTTCCAGCCGGGGCTGTTGTCGGAATCGTCCAGCTTCACGCGGCAGAACTTGCCCAGGCGCTCGGCCAGCTCCTGCGCCTTCTCCAGCACGCCGGGCTTGTGGGCCGCCACCGGGACGATCACCACCTGGTAGGGCGCGATGGCCGGAGGCAGGATCAGACCCTCGTCGTCGCCGTGGGTCATGATGATGGCGCCCACCAGACGGGTGGACACGCCCCAGCTGGTCTGGAACGGATACTGCAGGGTGTTGTCGCGGCCGGCAAACTGCACGCCGAACGCGCGGGAGAACCCGTCGCCGAAATAGTGGCTGGTGCCGCTCTGCAGCGCCTTGCCGTCGTGCATCATCGCCTCGATGGTGTAGGTGGCCTCGGCGCCGGCAAACTTCTCCTTGTCGGTCTTTTTGCCCTTCACCACCGGGATCATCAGGTATTTCTCGCACAGCTCGGCGTAGGTGTTCAGCTGCTGCTCGGTCTCGGCAACGGCCTCCGCCTCGGTCTCGTGGATGGTGTGGCCTTCCTGCCACCAGAATTCACGGCTGCGCAGGAAGGGACGGGTGGTCTTTTCCCAGCGCACCACGCTGCACCACTGGTTGTACTTCATCGGCAGGTCGCGCCAGGAATGCAGCACATGGGCAAAATGGTCGCAGAACAGGGTCTCGCTGGTGGGGCGCACGCACAGGCGGTCCTCCAGCTTCTCCTCGCCGCCGTGGGTCACCCAGGCAACTTCGGGGGCAAAGCCCTCCACGTGGTCCTTCTCCTTCTGCAAAAGGCTCTCGGGGATGAACAGCGGCATGGCCACGTTCTCATGGCCGGTCTTTTTGAACATGCCGTCCAGGATGTGGGTGATGTTCTCCCAGATGGCATAGCCGTAGGGACGCAGGATCACACAGCCCTTGACGCTGGAGTAGTCCACCAGCTCGGCCTTCAGGCAGATGTCGGTGTACCACTGGGCAAAGTCCTGGTCGATGGGGGTGATGGCCTCCACCAGTTTTTTCTTTTCGCTCATAATTTCCTCCAAAACAGTGTTGACAGAAAAACAGCCCCCGGTGCGGGGGCTGCCCAACAGACAAATGAAAAATCAGCTGTTTTCCTCTACGTAGCGCACGACATCCCCAACGGTGTGCAGGTTCTCGATCTCCTCGTCGGGGATCTCGATGCCAAACTCGTCCTCCAGGGTCATCACCATATCCACGACGTCCAGGCTGTCGGCCTCGAAATCTTCCAGGATATCGCTTTCCATCGTGATCTTATCCTCTTCGATGTCCAGCTGTTCGGCCAGCATGGCGCGGATTCGCTCGAAAACGTCCATTGAATCATTCTCTCCTTGTAAAAGCAGTGATTAGCATATAATTTTTATAGCGTTTTTTAGGGCCGTTGTCAAGGCTTTGCGGGGAAATTTTTCTTGTCGAATGGGGCATGCGCGCTTGTGCGGCGGGCGGGGGGTGAGTATAATAAAGAAAGACACACAGGAAAGCGAGGTTTTTTATGAGCACCACCTATTCCTTCACCAAAATGCAGGGCTGCGGCAACGACTATGTCTACATCGACTGCCGCGCCGGTTTTCCGGCCGGCCTGCCCGCGCAGATCCCCTTCCTGGCCAACCGCCACTTCGGCGTGGGCGGCGACGGCGTGATCTGCATCTGCGCCGCCGAGGGCGATGCCGACGCCCGCATGCGGATGTTCAACGCCGACGGCAGCGAGGGGCGCATGTGCGGCAACGGGGTGCGCTGTGTGGCCCAGTGGCTGTACGAGCACGGGCTGGAACAGGACACGCTGTGCATCGAAACGCTGGCCGGCGTCAAGGTGCTGCACCGCGCCGCGCCGGGCCTGTGGCGGGTGGATATGGGCCCCGCCAGCTTCGACCCCGCCAGCCTGCCCGCCGCGGGCTTTGCCTGCCCGGCGGTGGACGTGCCGCTCACCGCCGCCGGCAAGACCTGGACCGCCACCCTGGTCAGCATGGGCAACCCGCACTGCGTGGTGCAGGTGGAGGACCTGAAGGGGATGGACCTGCCCGGCATCGGCCGCGCGTTCGAGACCCATCCCGCCTTTGCCGAGAGCGTGAACACCGAGTTCATCCGCTTTGTCTCGCCCACAGAGCTGGAGATGCGGGTGTGGGAGCGGGGGAGCGGCGAGACCCTCGCCTGCGGCACCGGCGCTTCAGCGGCGGCGGCGGCGTTCGTGCGCCGCGGCCTGTGCCCGGCCGACACCGAGATCACCGTCCACCTGCTGGGCGGCGACCTCTCCATCCGGGTCACCGGCGAAACAGTCTGGATGACCGGCCCGGCGGTCACCGTCTTTGAAGGAACCATCACCGTACAATAACAAAAAGGGGGACTTTTCATGATTACTCAAATGCCCTACGGCGTCACTGCCGACGGACAGACCGTCACCTGCTTTTCGCTGCAGAACGAGTCCGGCATGCAGGTGCAGGTGCTGGACTACGGCTGCCGCATCGTGAGCCTCTTTGTGCCCGACCGCGCCGGCAGGCCGGTGGACGTTGTGCTGGGCTGCAAGGACCTCGCCGCCTACGAGGCCGACGACACCTTCTTCGGCGCGTTCGTGGGGCGCTTTGCCAACCGCATCGAGAACGCCCGCTTTGAACTGGACGGCGTGTCCTACCAGCTGGAGGTGAACAACGGCCCCAACCACAACCACGGCGTGTGGCACCGGAAGGTGTTCGACGCCGCCGCGGACGGGGAAAACGCGCTGGTGCTGCGCTACCACAGCCCCGCCGGGGAGGACGGCTTCCCCGGCGCGGTGGATGTGACGGTGCGCTATGAGATCACCGACCAGAACGCCCTCGTGCTGGACTACACCGCCGTCTCCGACGCCGCCACCCCCATCAACCTCACCAACCACAGCTATTTCAACCTGGACGGCCCCGGCAGCGCCAGCGTGCTGGACCACACCCTGCTGCTGCACGCCTCGCGCTATACCCCCGCGAACGAGGTGTCCTGCCCCTACGGCACCGAGGTGACGGTGAAGGGCACCCCGATGGACTTCACCACCCCCCACGCCATCGGCCGGGACATCGACCAGCCCTTCGACCAGCTGCAGTGGGGCCGCGGCTACGACCACAACTATGTCATCGACCGCAAGGGGCAGGGCCTTGCGCTGGCCGCGCGGCTGAAAAGCGAAAAGACCGGCATCTGCATGGAATGCCGCACCACCCAGCCGGGCGTGCAGCTCTACACCGCCAACTGGGTGAAGGACAAAGGCGACCAGAAGCCCGGTTTTGTGCACGGCCCGCGCGCGGCGGTGTGCCTGGAGACCCAGCACTACCCCTGCGGCCCGAACCGCCCGTCCTTCCCCAGCACCATCCTGCGCCCGGGCGATGTGCTGCGGGAGACCACCGTGTACATGTTCAGCACCGACGCCAACTGAGAAAGGAGAACCCCGTATGGAAGAACTGATGAAATTCCTGGCCGAAAACCCCACCTTCTATTTTGCCACCGTGGAGGGCTATCTGCCCCGCGTGCGTCCGTTCGGCTTTGCGATGGAGTACAACGGCCGCCTGTACTTCGCCATCGGCAAGCACAAGGCCGCTTATAAACAGCTGCTGGACAACACCAACATCGAGGTCTGCACCGCGAACGACAAGGGCGAGTGGGTGCGGGTGCGCGGCACGGTGGACTTCGACAACAGCGAAGCCGCCCGAGAAAAGGCGTTTGCCGTGATGCCCCAGCTGCGGGACCTGTACAACGAAAAGACCGGCAATGTGCTGGGCATGGTGTACATGGACCGCATCAGCGCCGAGTGGTTCAACATGGCCGGCGAGCGCAAAACGCTGGTGTGCCAGGGCATGTGAGCGGCCCGGGTCTCCACGATCCGCACAGCGCGCGGGGGAAATCTCCCGCGCGCTGTTTTTCTGCGCACATTTTCCCGCCTTTCGCCGCATACCATGGCAGCAGAGAGGGGGAGAGGATATGTTCTGTTGTATAGGCCGCACCGCCAGCCGCCGTGTGCTGGGCGGGATGCTGGCAGCGGCCGCTCTGTTCACCGCCGCCGCCGCGCTGCGCCCGCGCCAGCCTGTCGCCGTCGCCGCCGCCACCCACGAATGGGGGCTGTCCTTCCAGGGGGAGAACCAGGCGCCGGTGCCCAACCTGTCGGCCGAGGAGCTGGCGCCCTACAACGCCTACTACTGCGCGCCGAATCCCGGCAAACACCTGTATCTCACCTTTGATGCCGGATATGAAAACGGCAACACCGCCGCCATCCTCGACGCGCTGAAAAAGCACAGCGCGCCCGGCGCCTTTTTTGTGGTGGGGCCCTACATCCGTGACAACGCCGAGCTGGTCAAGCGGATGGCGGCCGAGGGGCACATCGTGGGCAACCACAGCTGGAGCCACCCGGACCTGTCGTCCAAGGGCCGCGAGGAGTTTGAAAGCGAGCTGGCGCGGGTGGAGCAGCTCTACCAGGAGACCACCGGCCAGCCGATGCAGAAGTTCTTCCGCCCGCCGCAGGGAAAATTCAGCGACGAGAACCTCCAGTGGGCCAAGGAGCTGGGCTACTGCACCGTTTTCTGGAGCCTGGCCTATGTGGACTGGAACACCGACGCCCAGCCCACCGCCCAGCAGGCGTTTGACAAGCTGATCCCCCGCACCCACGACGGTGCCATCGTGCTGCTGCACTCCACCAGCTCCACCAACGCGGCCATCCTCGACGAATTGCTCACCCGGTGGGAGCAGATGGGCTATACCTTCGGCAGCCTCACCGAGCTGGCAGGGGAGGGCGCGTGATGCGGGCGGTGTTTTCCCGCCGCCGCGGCGTGGGGACGGCGTGTGCGCTGGGGATTTTGGCGATGTGCCTGCTGACGGGCGGCGCGCAGGCGCTGCCGGCGGTGGGCGACCTGTTTTCGTCCGGCCCGATGCCCTATCCGCTGCCGGCCTCGCCGCCCTATGTCATCGCGCTGGACGCGGGGCACGGCGGCAGCGATACCGGCGCCCACTCCAGCCAGCTGGAGGAGGTGGAGGCGTGTGAGCGGGCGGTGGACGCCCTGTATGCCCGCCTTGCAAAGGACGACCGCTTCACCCCGGTGCGCACCCGCGAAAACGGCGAGGGCTGCCGGATCAAGGAGCGCGCCGCCCGTGCAGCTGAGGCAAAGGCAAACGTGCTGCTCAGCATCCATTTCAACAGCGACCCGTCCTGCGCGCAGTCGCACGGGTTTGAATGCTTTCCCACCCCGCCTGGCCGCGACTGGAGCGAGAACTCGCTGGTGCTGGCCCGCTGCATCGCCGCGCGGATGGGCGAGGCGGGACACCGCCTGCGGGGCGCCAACGGGGTTCGGTTCGCCTACTACAGCGGCAAGCGCAAACTGATCGTGGACGCCACCGACACCCGCGAACGCACCCTCCAGAGCTTCGGCATCCTGGAAAGCGCGATGTCCCCCGCCGTGCTGGTGGAGCAGGGATTTCTGAGCAATTCCTCCGACCGCGCCGCCTGGACCGGACAGGAGGGCTGTGAAAAAGCGGCCGAGGCCTACTATCTCGCCCTGTGCGACTACTTCGGCATGGAACCGCAGCCGGCGCAAAGTTGAACTTGCACTCCAGCGGCGGATCTGCTATACTGTCTACAGAATCAAACAGGGGAATGAAGTGCTCCCCGCGGCGTTGGCCCAAACCGCCCTCATCGGCTGATGACTTCTGTACGCGATCGGGTACAGGGGTTGTCGGCCTTTTTATGTGCAAACGGAAAGGAATGCTGCAACTATGCTGACAAGTTTCGCTCTGGTATTTCTGGTGGGGCTGCTGCTGGGCGGCCTTGCCCGAAAGCTGCATCTGCCCGCGCTGGTGGGCATGCTGCTCACCGGCATGCTGCTGGGGCCCTGCGCCCTCCACCTGCTGGACGACGGCATCCTCGCCCTCTCGGCCGACCTGCGCCAGCTGGCTCTCATCATCATCCTCACCCGAGCCGGCCTCTCGCTGGACCTGGGCGACCTGCGCCGCGCCGGGCGCCCGGCGGTGCTTTTGTGCTTCCTGCCCGCCTGTTTCGAGATCGCGGGCATGGTGCTGCTGGCGCCGCGCCTGCTGGGGGTGAGCACGCTGGACGCCGCCATCATGGGCGCGGTGGTCGCGGCGGTGTCCCCGGCGGTGATCGTGCCGCGGATGCTGCGGCTGATGGAGGCGGGCTACGGCACCCGGAAAAGCATCCCGCAGATGATCCTGGCCGGCGCGTCGGTGGACGACGTGTTCGTGATCGTGCTGTTCACCGCCTTCACCGGCCTTGCGCAGGGGCAGTCGGCCAGCGCGTCCAGCCTGGCGGGGGTGCCGGTCTCCATCGCGCTGGGCGCGGCGGCCGGCTTTGTGCTGGGCACGGCGCTGGCCTGGGTCTGGAAAAAGCTGCACATGCGCGATTCCGCCAAGGTGCTCGTCCTGCTCAGTTTCAGCTTTCTGCTGGTGGCGCTGGAAAATGCCTGCAAGGGCGATTTCCCCTTCTCCGGCCTGATCGCCGTCATGAGCATGGGCGCGGCGCTCTATCGCTCCCGCCCGGCGGCGGCGGTGCGCCTGTCGGCCAAATACGCGCGGCTGTGGGTGGCGGCGGAGGTGCTGCTGTTCGTGCTGGTGGGCGCGGCGGTGGATCTGCGGTATGCCGTCGAGGCCGGTCCGCTGGCGCTGCTGCTCATCGCGCTGGTGCTGCTCTTCCGTGCGGCGGGCGTGCTGGTCTGCGTGGCCGGGACCCGTCTGTGCGCGAAGGAACGCCTGTTCTGTGTGCTGGCCTATATGCCCAAGGCCACCGTGCAGGCCGCCATCGGCGGCGTGCCGCTGGCGCTGGGGCTGGGCTGCGGCGATATCGTGCTCACGGTGGCGGTGCTGGCCATCCTGTTCACCGCTCCGCTGGGGGCTCTGGCGATAGACGCCACCTGGAAGCGCCTGCTGG
Source organism: Anaerofilum sp. An201 (assembly GCF_002160015.1). Classification (GTDB taxonomy): domain Bacteria; phylum Bacillota; class Clostridia; order Oscillospirales; family Ruminococcaceae; genus Anaerofilum; species Anaerofilum faecale. Next base: position 272,538 of record NZ_NFJT01000001.1, read on the forward strand.
ACGGCCCGGCCGCTCCCCCTTGCAATCCGCAGCGGCAGAGCGTATAATAAAGAAAAGTCAGTTTCAGGGCGGGGTGCAATTCCCCACCGGCGGTACAGCCCGCGACCGCATACCTTGGTATGCGCTGATTTGGTGAGATTCCAAAGCCGACGGTATAGTCCGGATGAAAGAAACGGCAGGAGCAACGCATCTGTACGGCGCCCTTTTTCTTCCCTTTGGCAGGGAGGAAAAGGGCGCCTTTTGCATACGCCCGGCCGCACCGTGAAAAGGGGCTTTGCAAAAAAGGGGCGAAGTGCCCCGTACAGAAAGGTCGTTTTGTCATGAAAAAACAAATCTCCACCCGCCGTCTGGTCGCCACCGGCATGCTGGCCGCCGTATCGGCCGCGCTGATGTACATCGAGATGCCGCTGCCGCTGATGCCCCCCTTCCTCAAGCTGGACATCTCGGCGGTGCCCATCATGCTGGGCAGCTTTGTCTTTGGTCCGGCGTCGGGCGTTGCAATGGCGCTGCTGAAGGCGCTGGTGCACCTGCTGTCCACCCAGACCGCCGGTGTGGGCGAGCTGGCCGATTTCCTCATCACCGGCAGCTTTGCGCTCACCGCCGGCCTTGTCTACCGCGTGTGGCACACCCGGCGCGGCGCACTGGCCGCCTGCGGCCTCAGCATCGCGGTCATCACGGTGGTGGGGGCGCTGGCCAACTGGTTCATCCTGCTGCCCTTCTACGCCGCGGCCTATATGCCCTACGACGCCATCCTCTCGGCCTGCCAGGCCATCAACCCCGCCATCGACAGCCTGGCCGGATACATCCTGTTTGGCGTTGTGCCGTTCAATCTCATCAAGGGGACGCTGGTTGCGCTGATCACCTTCGTGGTGTATAAGCGCATTTCGGGCGTGCTGCACCGCTGGGTGGACCGCGAGCGGCGCACGGTCTGAACCGAATGTTCCCAACCCGCTTGCACAGACGTGCATAGCCCTTGCAGAATATTGCGAAAAAATTAACAATTTGCAAATTTGGTGTTGAAACGCGGCGCGATTTCCACTATAATAAAAAAAGATATTGTAAAAGGAGGCTGTTCTATGGGAACATCCCTGTTTCTCGTTGCCGCTGATGCCGCCACACAAGGGCCGTCCAATGCGGTCGTGGTGGTCACCGGTCTGGTGCTCGTGTTCGCCATTCTGGTGCTGCTGATGCTCATCATCAACCTGCAGGGCGCAATCTTCACTACGCTGGACAAGAGAAAGGCTGCCAAGGCCGCCGCCGAGCGGGAAGCCGCGCTGGCTGCCGCCGCCGCCGCTGTGCCCAAAGCGTCTGCCGCTGCTCCCGCGGCTGCACCGGTGATCGAGGATGGTATCCCCGATGAGGTTGTGGCTGCCATTGCTGCTGCCATCGCTTCGATGGACGGCGGTCGTTACACCCTGCGCTCGCTCACCCGCAAAAAAGAGGGCCGCGGCGCCTGGAGCCTTGCCGGTGTCGTCTCGACGACCGAACCATTTTAAGGAATAGGAGAGTGACACTGGAATGCAAGCATTTTTCGAAACCATCCAAAAGATCATCGAGTCGTCCGGCTTTGCCAGGATCGCTGCCGAGCCGCTGTACCTGGTGATGATCGTGGTGGCCTGCGTGCTGCTGTACCTGGCCATCGTGCGCGAGTTTGAACCGCTCCTGCTTCTGCCCATCGCTTTCGGCATGCTGCTGGCCAACCTGCCCGGCAGCGGCATCATCCACATGGAATACTTCCTTGCGCCTGCCGGCGCCGACCCCTCCGCCTACCCGATGTTCAGCGAGATCCTGCACAAGGGCGGCCTGGCCGACATGCTGTATCTGGGCGTCAAGCTGGGCATCTATCCGCCGCTGATCTTCCTGGGCATCGGCACCATGACCGACTTCGGTCCGCTGATCTCCAATCCCAAGAGCCTGCTGCTGGGCGCTGCCGCGCAGCTGGGCATCTTCACCACCTACCTGGGCGCCCGCTGGCTGGGCTTCACCGGCCCCGAGGCTTCCGCCATCGGCATCATCGGCGGCGCCGACGGCCCCACCGCCATCTTCGTTACCAGTAAGCTGGCTCCCCATCTGCTGGGCTCCATCGCCGTGGCGGCCTACAGCTACATGGCTCTGGTGCCGGTCATCCAGCCGCCCATCATGAAGGTTCTCACCACCAAGAAAGAGCGCCAGGTCGTGATGAAGCAGCTGCGCACCGTCTCCAAGACTGAGAAGATCATCTTCCCCATCATGTGCACCATCATCATCAGCCTGATCCTGCCCGATTCGGCCATCCTGATCGGTATGCTGATGCTGGGCAACCTGATGAAGGAGTCCGGCGTGGTCGACCGCATCAACAAGACCGCCGGCAACGAGCTGATGAACATCATCACCATCTTCCTGGGCCTGTCGGTTGGCTGCACCACCAGCGCCAACACCTTCCTCACCCAGCAGACGGTATTCATCGTGTTCCTGGGTCTGATCGCCTTCTGCTTCGGCACCGCCGGCGGCGTGCTGCTGGGCAAGCTGATGTGCTTCCTGACCCACGGCCAGGTGAACCCGCTGATCGGTTCCGCCGGTGTGTCGGCCGTTCCCATGGCTGCCCGTGTGTCCCAGAAGGTTGGCCAGAAAGAGAACCCGCAGAACTTCCTGCTGATGCACGCCATGGGTCCCAACGTGGCCGGCGTGATCGGCTCTGCGGTTGCGGCCGGTATCCTGATCAACCTGTTCAGCTGATCGCCGCGCCAGCAGATCCTGTATCTTCCAAAAGCAGCTCCGGTTTTCCGGAGCTGCTTTTTTCCCGTCTGGGTTATTTTGTTTTCAGGCGGTTTGTGGTATACTAAAACCAGTTATGACCACCAGAGGCACAGGCGTACCCGCCTTTGCCATTGCCATACAGGAAAGGAAAACGCATGCAGACCTTCGACCAGCAGTTTCTTGCCCTTCGCAAACAATACATCGAGGCCCAGTTTGGCCGCCTGAACCCCATGCAGAAGCAGGCGGTGTTCCATACAAACGGCCCGCTTCTTATTCTGGCTGGCGCAGGCAGCGGAAAGACCACCGTACTGGTCAACCGCATCGCCAACCTGATCCGGTTCGGCAGCGCCTACAATTCCACTTGGCTGCCCCGTCCGGCCACCGCCGACGACTGTGCCGCTTTGCAGTCCGCGCTGCAGGGCGGTCCCCTCGCGCCCGGTCTGGAACCCATGCTGCGGGACGGCGCTGTGCGCCCTTGGAACGTGCTGGCCATCACCTTCACCAACAAGGCGGCGGGCGAGCTGAAGGAGCGCCTGGCCCGGATGCTGGGCGAGACGATGGGGGCGGACGTGAACGCCTCCACCTTCCACTCGGCCTGCGTGCGCATCCTGCGCCGGGAGGCCGACCGCCTGGGCTACCCGTCCAGCTTCACCATCTACGATTCCGACGACCAGCAGCGGGCGATGAAGCAGGTGTACAAGGACCTGGAGATCGACGAGAAATTCCTGCCGCTGAAAAACTGCCTGGGGTCCATCGGCCGCCTGAAGGACCAGATGGTCAGCCCGGCCGACGCGCTGGAAGCCGGAGCCGACAGCCGGGCCGACCTGGTGGCGCGGGTCTACGAGGCCTACCAGAACAAACTGAAAAGCGCCGGCGCGATGGATTTCGACGACCTCATCTACAACACCGTCCGCCTGCTGGAGGAGGTGGAGGAGTGCCGCCGGTACTACCGCGACCGCTTCCGCTACATCCTCGTGGACGAATACCAGGACACCAGCGTGGCGCAGTTCCGCCTGGTGTATCTGCTGGGCTGCGCGCACAACAATGTGTGCGTAGTGGGCGACGACGACCAGAGCATCTACCGGTTTCGCGGCGCCACCATCGAGAACATCCTCAGCTTCGAGCAGCATTTCCCCGGCGCGCAGGTGATCCGGCTGGAGCAGAACTACCGCTCCACCTCCAACATCCTCGACGCCGCCAACTGCGTCATCCGCAACAACCGCGGCCGCAAGGGAAAGACCCTCTGGACCGAGAACGGCGCGGGCGCGCAGGTGCACCACTACGAAGCCGACAGCGAGGCGGACGAGGCCCAGCATGTGGCCGCCGTCATCGGCAAAAACCTGCGGGAGGGCGCCGCCCTGCGCGACCACGCGGTGCTCTACCGCATGAACGCCCAGTCCGGCCCGCTGGAGACCTACTTTGCCCGTTCGGGCATTCCGTATAAGATCATCGGCGGCCAGCGCTTCTACGACCGCAAGGAGGTCAAGGACATGCTGTCTTACTTCGCGCTGACCGCCAACGGCCAGGACGATCTGCGCCTGCGCCGCATCATCAACGAGCCGGCGCGCAAGATCGGCGCGGCCACCGTCGATAAGGTGGCCGCCATCGCCGCCGCCCGCGGGATGAGCATGCTGGACGTGGCCGGGCAGGCCGCCTCCTTTGCCGAGCTGGGCCGTTCCGCCCAGCCGCTGGCGAAGTTCTACGGCATCATCCAGCAGCTGCGCGACCTGCTGCAAAGCGGGGACCTGGGCGAATTCGCCGCCCAGGCGCTGGACGTCACCGGCTACCGCGCCATGCTGGAAAGCCAGGGCGAGGAGGGCCAGGCCCGTCTGGAGAACCTGGGCCAGCTGGTGTCCAGCATGCGCACCTACGCCGACCAGAAGGGCGAGGAGGCCACCCTGTCCGGGTTTCTGGAGGAGGTCGCCCTCATCTCGGACATCGACAACTACGACGAAAACGCCGACCGCGTGGTGCTGATGACCATGCACGCCGCGAAGGGCCTGGAGTTCCCCTATGTCTTTATTTTGGGGCTGGAGGAGGGCATCTTCCCCAGCGAGCTGAGCCGGTATTCCGACGAGGATCTGGAGGAGGAGCGCCGCCTGTGCTATGTGGGCATCACCCGCGCCAAAAAGGAGCTGTGGCTGTGCTCCAGCCGCTCCCGCCTGATCTTCGGCCAGACCCGCCGCAACTGCCCCTCCCGCTTCCTGGAGGAGATCGACCCGAACCTGCTGGACGAGCAGGGGGGCCGCACCCCGGCCTGGGGCGGCGGATGGGGTCAGCGCACCGCGCAGCCGTCTGCCGGCGCACCCTCGTGGGGGGCCGCGCCCGCCCGTCCCGCGCCCGGGCGCACCGCCCGCCCGGCGGCCTGGGGAGCGGCCACCGCCGGACGTCCCGCCGCCGCCCCGCGCGCGGCCGCCGCGCAGAAGCCCGCCGCCCGCTGTGTGTATGCGCCCGGCGACCGGGTGGAGCACAAGGTGTGGGGCAAGGGCACCATCCGCAAGGTCACCCCGATGGCGGGCGACATGCTGCTGGAGATCCAGTTCGACGCCGCCGGCCTGCGCAAGACGATGGCCAACTACACCCCCATCACAAAAATCGAGTGAGATTCCCGGAGAAAAACCATGAAAGTACGTCTGATCGCCTATACCCCCAATCCCGAGCAGGTGGTGGCCGCCGCCGCCCGCCTGTGCTATTCCGACACCGGCATCGACACCCTGCTGGAGGGCATGACCCCCGAAAAGAGCCGGGAGTTCGTGCGCAAGCTGGCTTCGATGGGCCACGAAAGCCCGATCGAACACGTCAGTTTCACCTTTGGCATCGAGGGGGTCAGCCGCGCGCTGCTGGCCCAAATCACCCGCCACCGCCTGGCCAGCTACAGCGTGCAGAGCCAGCGGTATGTGCGGCTGGATCACTTTGAATATGTCACGCCCGACGCGGTGCAGAACGACGAGGCGGGCGCCGCCGCCTTTGCCGAGGCGATGGACGCCGCGGGCGAGGAATACCGCCGCATCGCCTCCGTGCTGAAGGACGGCCACATCCGCCGCCTGATGCAGGAGGGCGTGCCCGAAAAGGAGGCCGTCCGCCGCGCCGAAAAGCTGGCCATCGAGGACGCGCGCTTTGTGCTGCCCAACGCCTGCACCACCAAGATGATCGTGACGATGAACGCCCGCAGCCTGCACAATTTCTTCCGCCACCGCTGCTGCAGCCGGGCCCAGTGGGAGATCCGCGCGCTGGCCGACGAGATGCTGCGCCTGGTGTGCGGCGTTGCGCCCGCGCTGTTCGAGCAGGCAGGTCCTTCCTGCGTGAAGGGGGCCTGCCCCGAAGGGAAGATGAACTGCGGCAGGGCCGCCGAGATGCGCGCAAAATACGCCGCGCTGAAAGAGGAGGCGCAGGGATGAAGGGCAGGCTGATCGTGATCGAAGGGCTCGACGGCAGCGGCAAGGCCACCCAGGCCGCGCGCCTGTCCGACGCCCTGTGCGCCGCCGGATATTCCTGCCGCAAGATCACCTTTCCCAACTACGGCAGCCCCTTCTGCCAGCCGGTGGAGCAGTATCTGGCCGGTGCGCTGGGCAGCCACCCGGACGACGTGAACGCCTACGCCGCCAGCGTGCTCTACACCATCGACCGCTTCGCCAGCTTCCAGCAGGACTGGAAGCCGTTCTACCGGGAAGGCGGCATCCTGGTGGCCGACCGCTACACCACCTCCAACGCGGTGCACCAGTGCTCCAAGCTGCCGCCGGAGCAGTGGAAGCAGTTCACCGACTGGCTGTTTGACCTGGAGTATGAAAAGGTGGGCATCCCGCGCCCCGACCAGGTGATCTATCTGGATGTGGACCCGAAGGTCAGCCAGAAGCTGCTGGCCGGGCGGTACCACGGCGACGAGGGCAAAAAGGACATCCACGAAAAGGACGCCGCCTATCTGGCGCGCAGCCGGGAGGCCGCCCACTGGTGCGCCGGTGTGCTCGGATGGGACACCATCGCCTGCTGCGAGCGGGAGGCGATGCGCGCGGTGGAGGATATCGCGGCCGACGTGTGGGACGCGGTGCGCCGCAATCTGTAAAAGAAAAGGGGAGATGTGCGATGGTTCGCACGGCAACCGAACAGGACCTGCCGGCCCTGTCTGCCCTGTGGCAGCAGGTGTTCGGCGACGAGCCCGCGTATTCCGCCCGCGTGATGCGGGAGTTCGCCGGGCTGGACAATGTATATCTCGACGACGAGGACGGTGTTTCGGCCATGCTGACGGCTATCCCGGTGCAGCTTTCGGGGCGGCCGGGCGCGTATTTCTACGCCGCCGCCACCGCGCCCGACAAGCGCGGGCAGGGGAGGATGACCGCCCTGCTGTCCCACGCGCGCAATGCGCAGATGCAGAAGGGACGGGGCTTTGCGGTGCTGGTGCCGGCCAGCGAAAGCCTGCGCGGTTTCTATGCCGCCCGCGGCTTTGAACCGGCCTTTTCCCTGCGCACGGTGCGCCGCACGATCCGGCGGAACCTGTGGGCGGTGGCCGATTTCGACACCATCACCGGGGTGCGCTTTTCGCAGGTGCGCCGCCGGTTCGCGCCGGATGCGGTGCAGCTGCCCGACGCCGCCATGACCGGCCAGATCCTGCAGCTGTATTCCAAAGGCGCCACCACGGTGGAGACCAGCCGCGGATACGGCATCTATTTTGAAGAAGGAGACACCCTCCGCTTCGTTGAATTGTTTGCAGACAGCGACGCCGACGCCCAGCTGCTGCTGGAAGCTGCCCGCGACCGCACCGGATGCGAGCGGGCGACCATCACGCTGGCGGGTACAAGCGAGCTGTTTTTGGGGGAGGGACAGGCCCGACCCTATGGAATGGCCAGCTTCTGGGCCGAAAAGCCCGAGCTGTACCAGAGTTATATGAACCTGATGCTGGAATAAGGAGACAAACGGATGGACAACAACGAAAAGCGCATGCTGGATGAAACCGGCGCCGAAGCCGAGAACACCCAGGCCGCCGAAATTGCCGAACCCGCCGAGCGGGCCGAATCCGCCGAACAGGCCCAGGCTGCCGAGCCCGCCGCGCGCATCGAGGCGGAGTTCGACGCCGACAGCGACGCCGAATACGGCGAGGACGAATCTGAATACGAGGACGAGGACGACGCCCCCGCCCGCCGCCACGGGTGCAGCTGGGCCGGGCTGATCATCGCGCTGCTGTTCGGCGCGCTGCTGCTGGGCGGCGCCGCCATGCTGATGAGTGCGATGGACGAGATCGCCGGCGACGGCAGCCTCACCGGGCAGGAGGTGACGGTGGAGATCCCCCAGGGCACCCGCACCAGCGAGATCGCCCAGCTTCTGCAGGACCAGGGCGTGATCGAGCACGCGCTCTTCTTCAAGGGGTATCTGGCCATCACCGACAAAGCCGGCGATTTGCAGTACGGCACCTTCCAGCTGCGCGTGGGCGCGGGCTACGATGAGCTGATCGAGGTCCTCACCCAGCCGCAGAGCAACACGGTGCGGGTGACCTTCCCCGAGGGCAGCACCATCTTCCAGTTCGCAAGGCGGGTGGAGGAGGCCGGCCTGTGCACCGCCGACGAATTCATCGAGGCGGCCAACAACGTGGAGGCCTATGCCGACATCCCGTTCTGGAGCCGCATCGAGGCCGACCCCAACACCTTCATGTTGGGCGAAGGCTATCTGTTCCCCGAGACCTACGAGTTCTATAAGGACGATACGCCCGAAAACATCGTGCGCAAGCTCTACGAGCAGTTCAACGACGAGATCACGGCCGACATGTACGCCCGCATGGACGAGCTGGGCATGAGCCTGCGCGAGGTCATCACGCTGGCCAGCCTGATCCAGGAGGAGGCCGGCGACCCCGCCAACCAGGCCGACGTCTCCAGCGTATTCCACAACCGCCTGCAGCCGGATTCCCCCTATCCCCGCATGGGCAGCGACGTCACCTGGTACTACCTGGAGGACTTCGTGTTCCCCTACTACGCCAAGCAGGCGGGCGTGTCGGACGAGGAAGGCGAGAGCGTGACCCCCACCGAGATCAAGTACGCCTACTTCACCGGCGACTCCGACCCCAATTCCCGCGTGGGCCTGCCGGCCGGGCCGCTGTCCAGCCCGGGCCGCGACGCCATCCACGCCGCGCTGTATCCGTCGGACACCGACTACTACTTCTTCCTCACCGACAAGAACGGCAAATACTACTACGCCAACACCTACGAGCAGCACCAGCAGAACATCGTGGAGATGGAGCGGGTGAACAACAGCTGATTTTGCGCCGCCGTCCGGCTGCCGGGCGGCGGCTGTTTTGTGAACAGAAAGGAACCGAATATGCCTGAACTGCTTTCCCCCGCCGGGGACCTGGAACGCCTGGAATACGCGCTGGCCTACGGCGCCGACGCGGTGTATGCCGGTATGCCCGAATTCGGGATGCGCGCCGCCGCTCCGAATTTCACCCCCGATCAGCTTGCCCGGGGCGCCGCGCTGGCGCACGGCATGGGCAAAAAATTGTATCTCACCCTCAACACCACCCCCACCAACGAGGACGTTGCCAAAATGCCGGACGCCATCCGCCTGGCGGTGCAGGCCGGGGTGGACGCCTTCATCGTGGCCGATCTGGGCGTGCTGGCGATGGTGAAAAAATACGCGCCGGACACCGACGTGCACCTGTCCACCCAGGTGGGCATCACCAACTACATGGCGGCGCAGGCGGCGTGGGAGATGGGCGCAAAGCGGGTGGTGCTGGCGCGGGAGCTGAGCCTGCAGGACATCGCCATCATCCGCGACAACACCCCCGCCGAACTGGAGCTGGAAGCCTTTGTGCACGGCGCGATGTGCATGAGCGTATCGGGCCGGTGTCTGCTCAGCCACGCGCTGAACGGCCGCAGCGCCAACCGCGGCGAGTGCACCCAGCCCTGCCGCTGGAAATATCATCTGGTGGAGGAGAGCCGTCCCGGGCAGCTGTTCGAGATCGGCGAAAACGAGACCGGCAGCTACATCCTCAACGCCGACGACCTGTGCGCCGCGCCCTTCCTCGACCTGGTGCTGGCGGCGGGCGTGGACAGCCTGAAGATCGAGGGGCGCGGCAAGACCTTCTACTATGTGGCCAGCGTCACCAGCGCCTACCGCCGCGCGCTGGATGCCGCCATCCGGATGGGCGAGGGATACCAGTGCCCCGACGACGTGCTGGAGGAGCTCACCCGCACCAGTCACCGCCGGTATTCGCCGGGCTTCTATTTCGGGCCGGAGCACGCCATTCAGAACACCAAAAAGGGCGGCTATATCCGCGACTGGGAAGTGATCGCGGTGTGCGAGAGCTGCGACGGCGAGTTGCTGCGCTGCACCCAGCGCGGGAAGTTCGAGCTGGGCGACCGTCTGGAGGCGCTCACCCCGTCGGGGCAGACCTTTGAACTGGACCCGGTGTTCATCCTGGGCGCGGATGGCCGTCCCATCCAGAGCACGCCGCACCCGAAGATGGAGTTCACCATCCCCTGCGGCAAGAACATCCCGCCCAAAAGCATCCTGCGCCGCCGCGTGCAGTGAGCCGGGGAAAGGCCGGTTGCTGCGCCGAGGCTGTGCAAAGGCTCTGCCTTTGCGATCCGCGATTTTTTGAAAAAAATCGAGTAAAACTTTTCTTGCGGGCCGTATACACGGCCCGCGGGTCGATCGGAAAAGTGCAGGGCTGCGCAGGACGGAATGCCTTCCCCTGGCAGGGGAAGCTGCCCCGCTGCACAAGGGGAATCACTTGATGGACGGCCTGTGCCGCCCGTCTCCCTGGGAGACGGGCGGCTTTTTGTGTGCAAAAAAACCGCCCCGCCAAAGCGGCGGGACGGCAGAGCGATTGCAAGTGTTCCGGTTTGCAATTTTTTGAGATTATACGTTGGAAGCGGCAACGGCGCAGGCAACGGTGGCGCCAACCATGGGGTTGTTGCCCATGCCCATCAGGCCCATCATCTCAACATGGGCGGGCACGGAAGAGGAACCGGCAAACTGGGCGTCGCCATGCATACGGCCCATGCTGTCGGTCAGGCCGTAGCTGGCAGGGCCGGCGGCCACGTTGTCCGGATGCAGGGTACGGCCGGTACCGCCGCCGGAAGCAACGGAGAAGTACTTCTTGCCGTTCTCGATGGCCCACTTCTTGTAGGTGCCGGCAACCAGATGCTGGAAGCGGGTGGGGTTGGTGGAGTTGCCGGTGATGGAGACCTCCACGGCCTCCTTCTTCATGATGGCAACGCCTTCCAGAACGTCGTTGGCGCCGTAGCACTTCACAGCGGCGCGCTCGCCGGTGGAGAAGGGAACCTCGCGCACCACCTTCAGCTCGCCGGTGGCGAAGTCGTAGTCGGTCTCCACATAGGTGAAGCCGTTGATGCGGCTGATGATGTAGGCAGCGTCCTTGCCCAGGCCGTTCAGGATCACGCGCAGCGGGGTCTTACGAGCCTTGTTGGCGGTGCGGGCGATACCGATAGCGCCCTCGGCGGCGGCGAAGCTCTCGTGGCCAGCCAGGAAGGCGAAGCACTGGGTCTCGTCACGCAGCAGCATGGCGCCCAGGTTGCCGTGGCCCAGACCAACAGCGCGCTGCTCGGCAACGGAGCCGGGCACGGTGAAGGCCTCCAGGCCCTCGCCGATGGCGGCGGCGCAGTCGGCGGCGTTCTTCAGGCCGCGCTTCACAGCGATGGCGGTGCCCAGGGTGTAGGCCCACACGGCGTTTTCAAAGCAGATGGGCTGCACGCCCTTCACAATGGCCTCCACGTCGATGCCCTTTTCCAGCAGCATATCGCGGCAGGCGTCCAGAGATTCCAGGCCGTTGGCCGCGAGGCAAGCCTCGATTTTCGGCATACGGCGCTCCTGACCTTCAAATTTAGCCATAGTTATGCTCCTCCTCTCTTATTCTTCGCGCGGGTCGATGTACTTGGCGGCGCCGTCAAAGCGGCCGTAGGTGCCGATGTTCTTCTCAAAGGCTTCCTTCGGATCTTTGCCGTGACGGATGTCCTCCAGCATCTTGCCCAGACGCACGAACTGATAGCCGATGGCCTCGTTGTTCTCGTCCAGAGCAACCTTCAGGATGTAGCCCTCGGTCAGCTCCAGATAGCGCACGCCCTTGGCGCGGGTGGAGAAGATGGTGCCGGTCATGCTGCGCAGGCCCTTGCCCAGGTCTTCCAGGCAGGCGCCGATGGGCAGACCGTCCTCGGAGAAAGCGGTCTGGGTGCGGCCGTAGACGATCTGCAGGAACAGCTCGCGCATGGCCACGTTGATGGCGTCGCACACCAGGTCGGTGTTCAGAGCCTCCAGCAGGGTCTTGCCGGGCAGGATCTCGCCGGCCATCGCGGCGGAATGGGTCATACCGGAGCAGCCGATGGTTTCCACCAGGGCTTCCTCGATGATGCCGTTCTTCACGTTCAGGCTCAGCTTGCAGGTGCCCTGCTGCGGGGCGCACCAGCCCACGCCGTGGGTCAGACCGGAAATGTCCTTGATCTCATAGGCCTTCACCCAGCGGCCCTCTTCGGGGATGGGCGCGGGGCCGTGGTTGGGGCCCTTGGTCAGAGGACACATATGCTCTACTTCATGCGAATAGTTCATAGTAGCACTCCTTTACAGAATGATAGATTTTTAACGGGGGTAACCTCTTACAATTATAAAGAACCTGTCCGCTTTTTTCAAGTGCCAGATTGCCGAACCGTTGCCTTTTACAGCAAAACAGAAAAGAAAAATCAAAACATTTAGTTAAAATCAACAATTGTGCCCCAAAAAAGTTGTTGACAATGCCAGCAGCTTTGCCTATACTGTAATCGGAAGGCCGAAATGCTGCGGCCTTACTCTGTACACAGGAGGGAACCGGAATGGACCGCATCAATCTGCACGATTTTGACATCACCGATTTTATGGACGTGCTGGCGGACTGCAAGGGCAACGTCTATATGGTCACGCCCGAAGGCGACCGGCTGAACCTGAAAAGTACCCTTTGCCAGCTGATCGGCATCGCGCGCCTGCTTGAGAACGGACGTGTGGCGCATGCCGTGATCGAATGTGAGCTGCCCGAGGACGAGCGCAAGCTGTTCCGCTTCAATCTGTTCGGCGAGAAGTATTCCCGCTGAGCCGCTGCGAGGCAAACGAAAAAAGGCCCTGCCATCCGTGCGATGGCTGGGCCTTTCGTTTTGTGGAAAAGGAGTGTTTGCAGAGGCTTGCAGAGGAGCGGCGGCAACACCGGCGAGGTTCTCCAAAGGCTTCCTCCTGGGGGGAAGCTGTCACCCGCAGGGTGACTGATGAGGGGAAAGCTTCCGGTATCCACAAACCTCTGCGAAAGCACATTTCCATAAACCGGCGGGCGTGTGCGGCCGGGGCGCTTCGACTTCATCCGCCGTCTGCGCTCAATACAGCAGCATGCCGAAGTAGGTGACGGTGCCGGGGCCGTTCGTGTAGGCGATCCCGGCGCGGGCAGCCAGCTCCGACACCTGGATCCCAAACCCTTCCAGCGATGGGAAGAGGGTTTCCGGCATCCGGCAGGGAGCGTGAGGGAAGGTGCACGGCTTGCAGCGAAGGCAGCCCTCGTTGGACAGGAGAAGAAACGCGGGCACCGCAGGCTTCGCCAGCACATACAGCCGGTCGCACAGCTCCTTGAAAGCGCGGTGCCCGGCCTGCATCCCCTCGTAGTCGAAGGGGTCGTCCAGCGGATAGACCGCGCTGAACACCATCGCGTGCGCATACGCCAGACAGCGCGCCCGGCACTGCTCCGCTGTTCCCACGGCCGGCGGGCAGGCCCAGCTTTTGCCGTAGAGCCGGCAGGCATTGCCCTCGCAGATGCGGCGCACGCTCTCGTCGAACGGGATCTCGGCCGGGCGGACGATCCCGTGCTGGTGTATGCCGATGCCGCGCAGCGCCTGCGTGTGCAGCGGCAGCCCGCGCGCCCAGTCGCCCACCTCGGCCCAGGCGCTGCACAGCTTTTCAAAGCTCCAGGCCGCGTTGGCGGGGCTGGTGCTGGGCAGCTGCACCGCCTCGATGCCGGTGAGCGGCTGGTGGAATTTGACATAGAACCGATGGGCCGCCGCCCCGTTGCAGAACACCGCCTGCACCCCCAGCTGTTTGCACAGACCGGCCACGTCGTGGGGCGCCGCGTCGCGGATGGAGGCATCGGACGCCCCGGTGATGGTGCAGCTTTCCAGCGTGTCCCACAGGGCCAGGCCGCTCTCCACGATCAGCGCCTTTTTCTCCTCCACCGTGCGGGGCGTTTCCCGGCCGGTGAGGTGCGCCAGCAGCGGCCAGAACCGGTTGCGCGGGTGGCCGTAGTAGAAGCCGGTTCGCCAGCTCTCGGGGCTGGGCCAGGTGCCCAGAATCAGCGCGCGGGCGCTCTCTCCCGCCACCGGTGCAAAGCTCATGCCTCGCCTCCGAAGATCTCGTTCAGTATGGTGGCCAGGCCGTCCTCCCGCACGTCGGGCGCAACGCGGTCGGCCACGGCCTTCAGTGCATCGGAAGCGTTCGCCATCGCGATGCCGCAGCCGGCCATCTCCAGCATCTCCAGATCGTTCAGGCCGTCGCCCACCGCGATGGTGTCGGCCGGGTCGATGCCCAGCTGCCCCAGCAGACGGCGCAGGCCGTCGGCCTTGGTGTTCTCCGGCTTGTAGACGTCGTACAGGGTGGGGTCGTAGGGGGTGAAGCGCAGGCCGGGATATTTCTCCCCATAGGCCTTCACCGCCTCGAGCGGCATCGACACAAAGGCGGCGTAGGGCATGCTTTTCAGGTGGCGGTCCTGGTCCTCGCCGTCCAGCACATACTCGTTGTGGCCGGTGAGGGTGGCGTAGATGTCGTGCATCTGCTGGTATTCCACATACACATAGTAGGCGTCGTTGAAGCAGAAGGCCAGCGAATAGTCGTAGTCCTCGCAGAAATCCACCAGCGTGTACATCTGCTGCGGGGTGAAGAAATCTTCAAACAGCACCTTGCCGGCGCCGTCCAGGATCAGCGCGCCGTTGGTGTATACGCCGTAGTCGGGGCGGATGCCGCCCAGGATGGCGGGGGTGGCGGCGAACGAGGTGCGCCCGGTGGCCAGGATCACCGGGATACCGCGTTTCTGCACCGCCTGCACCGCCTTCACCACAGCGGGGCTGGCACAGGGGGCGCCGTGCATGATCAGGGTGCCGTCGATGTCTAAGATCAGAGCTTTGCAGGGCATACATGTCCTCCGTTTGTCATTTGGAATACAGTTCGATGATGTTCAGCAGGATCTGCACCACCTGGTCCATCTGCTGGGCGCTGACGAACTCGCACTCGCCGTGGCAGTTGAAATCGCCGGTGCCCAGGTTGGGGCAGGGCAGCCCCATAAAGGACAGCCGTGCGCCGTCGGTGCCGCCGCGCACCGGCACGGTCACCGGCTGCGCGCCCGCTGCCAGGGTGGCGGCGCGGGCGTTTTCCACCAGATGGAAGTGGGGCAGGATCTTCTCCTCCATGTTGTAGTAGCTGTCGGTGATGGTCAGCTGCACGGTGCCTTCGCCCCAGCGCGCGTTGAGGAAATCGGCCGCGCGCCGCATCGTCTCTTTTCGCCGGGCGAACTTGGCGGCGTCGTGGTCGCGCAGGATATACTCCATGTGCGCCCTGGCGGGGGTGCCGCTGATCTCCTCCAGCATATAGAAGCCCTCGGTGCCCTCGGTGTGCTCGGGCGCTTCGCTGGCGGGCAGCAGGCCGTGCAGCTGGGTGGCCACCGTCAGGGCGTTCACCAGCAGGTTTTTGGCCGAGCCGGGATGCACCGAGAAGCCGGTGATCTCCAGCTTGGCGGAGGCGGCGTTGAAGTTCTGGTATTCGATCTCACCGGCCGCGCCGCCGTCCACCGTGTAGGCGAAATCGGCCCCGAAGCCCTCCACGTCGAACAGGTCGGCGCCTTCGCCGATCTCCTCGTCGGGGGTGAAGCCGATGCACAGCTTGCCGTGGGGCAGCTGCTCGGTCTGGATATGCTCAATGGCGGTGAGGATGTCGGCGATGCCGGCCTTGTCGTCGCCGCCCAGCAGGGTGGTGCCGTCGGTGGTCACGAGGGTGTGCCCCACCAGCGTGTCCATCACCGGGAACTGCCGGGGGCTCAGCACCTTTCCGCCGGCCGGCAGGGGGATGTCGCCGCCGGTGTACTCCACCACCTGCGGCTGCACGTTCTCGCCGCTGGCGCTGGGGGCGGTGTCCATATGGGCGATCAGGCCCAGCGCGGGCTTGTCCTCGCAGCCGGGGGTGGCGGGCAGGGTGCCGTAGACATAGCAGTGCTCGTCCACGCGGGCGTCGGCGATGCCCAGCTGTTTCATCTCCTCCACCAGCAGGCGGGCCAGGTCGAACTGGCGGGCGGTGGACGGATGGGTGCCGGTGCGGTCGCTGGAGGTGGTGTGCACCCGGGCGTATCGGATCAGGCGTTCGTATGCGCGCATGAAAAATCCTCTCCTTTTCAAAGCGGGAAGATCCTCCCCACAGTATCTGTCTTTTATTATACACAGTTTCGCGCCGGTTTTGAAGGGGGGCGCATCGGCCGCATGTTTTGCATGCCGGGAGGAAAAACTCTTATAGAAAAGTGTCCCCGGCGTTGGAATCGGCCGCAGGATGTGGTATAATTCCAATAGTTGTGACCATTTTCGCCCGCCGGCGCGCCGGTGCGGGGCGCTGTATATCAAACCAAAAGGAGCATTCGTATGTCTATCTTTCACGGCAAGACCCTTCTGATCACCGGCGGCACCGGCAGCTTCGGCAACGCGGTGCTCAACCGCTTCCTCGACACCGACATCGGCGAGATCCGCATCTTTTCCCGCGACGAGAAAAAACAGGACGACATGCGCCACGAATACCAGGCGCTCTGGCCGGAGGACGCCGGCAA
Organism: Anaerofilum sp. An201; assembly: GCF_002160015.1. Lineage (GTDB taxonomy): Bacteria > Bacillota > Clostridia > Oscillospirales > Ruminococcaceae > Anaerofilum > Anaerofilum faecale. The sequence goes on from NZ_NFJT01000001.1 coordinate 289,078, forward strand.
GATCAAGTTTTATATCGGCGACGTGCGCAACATCGACAGCCTGCGCGACGCGGTGCGCGGGGTGGATTTCATCTTCCACGCGGCGGCGCTGAAGCAGGTGCCGTCCTGCGAGTTCTTCCCGATGGAGGCGGTGCGCACCAATGTGGAGGGCACCGACAACGTCCTCACCGCCGCCATCGACGCGGGCGTGAAGCGGATCGTCTGCCTGTCCACCGACAAGGCGGCCTACCCCATCAACGCGATGGGCATCTCCAAGGCGATGATGGAGAAGGTCATCAGCGCCAAGGCGCGCAACGTCCCCGCCGAGCACACCACCATCTGCTGCACCCGCTACGGCAACGTGATGTGCAGCCGCGGCAGCGTGATCCCGCTGTTCATCGAGCAGATCAAGAAGGGCGAGCCCATCACCATCACCGACCCCCACATGACCCGTTTCCTGATGAGTCTGGACGAGGCGGTGGACCTGGTGCTGTTCGCCTTCGAGCACGCCCGTCCCGGCGACCTGTTCATCCAGAAGGCCGACGCCTGCACCATCGCCGACCTGGCCAAGGGCGTGCAGCAGCTGTTCGGCGATACCGGCACCCGCATCATCGGCACCCGCCACGGCGAGAAGCTGTACGAGACCCTGATGACCCGCGAGGAGAAGCTGAAAGCCGAGGACATGGGCGGTTATTTCCGCGTTGCCGCCGACGGGCGCGACCTGAACTACGACAAATACTTTGTGAAAGGTCAGGTGACCACCGAGGCTGAGGAAGCCTACACCAGCCACAACACCGTGCGCCTGGACGTGCAGGGCGTGGTGGACAAGCTGGTGAAGCTGGACTATATTCAGGAGGAGCTGCGCCATCATGAGCATTGAGAAAACCACCCCCGTTCTGGTCACCGGAGCGGGCGGATTTGTGGGCAAGAACCTGTGCGCCGAGCTGGCCGCCCGGGGCTTTGCCGAGATTCTGCGCTATGACATCGACACCCCGAAAGAAAAGCTGGCCGAGTACGCCGCCAAAGCGGGCTTTGTGTTCCATCTGGCGGGGGTGAACCGTCCCCAGGACCCCAGCGAGTTCTACGAAGGCAACCGCGGCCTCACCGAACAGCTGCTGCATCTGCTGCGCACGGCGGGCAACAAGGCGCCCGTCCTGCTCACCTCCAGCACCCAGGCCGCGCTGGACAACGACTACGGCAAGAGCAAGGCCGAGGCCGAGCAGCTGGTGTATGCCCACGGCGAGGAGACCGGCAGCCCGGTGTATGTGTTCCGGCTGCCGGGCGTGTTCGGCAAATGGTGCCGCCCGGCCTACAACAGCGTGGTGGCCACCTTCTGCCACAACATCGCGCACGGCCTGCCCATCGAGGTGCGGGACCCCGCCTATCCGCTGCCGCTGGTGTATATCGACGATGTGGTGCGCTGCTTTGTGAATGCGATGCAGGGCGAGGTCCTCGCCGACCGCGGCAGGTATCCGGTCTGCCGTGTAAGCCCTGTATATACCGTCACGCTGGGACAGCTGGCCGACACCATCCGCTCTTTTAAAGAAAGCCGCGCCACCCTCGCCGTGCCCGACATGGGCGATGCGTTCACCGCCAAGCTCTACGCCGCCTACCTATCCTACCTGCCGGAGGACGGCTTCGCCTACGATCTCACCATGCACACCGACGACCGCGGCAGCTTCACCGAGTTCCTGCGCACGCCGGAGCGCGGGCAGGTGAGCGTGAACATCTCCCGCCCGGGCATCGTCAAGGGCAACCACTGGCACCACACCAAGAACGAGAAGTTCCTGGTGGTGAAGGGGGAGGGCGTGATCCGGTTCCGCAAGATCGGCACCGACAAGGTGATCGAGTACCGGGTCAGCGGCGACAAACTGCGGGTGGTGGACATCCCCACCGGCTACACCCACAACATCGAGAACGTGGGCGAGGGCGAGATGGTGACCGTGATGTGGGCCAGCGAACCCTTCGACCCGAACCGTCCCGACACCTATTTTGAGAAGGTCTGAGGAGGAAACACCCGTGGCACAGAAACTCAAGCTGATGACGATCGTGGGCACCCGGCCGGAGATCATCCGCCTGGCGGCCGTCATCAAGAAATGCGATCGATACTTCGAGCAGATCCTGGTCCACACCGGCCAGAACTACGACTACACCCTGAACGGCATCTTTTTCAAAGACCTCGGCCTGCGCGCGCCCGACCACTATCTCGACGCGGTGGGCGAGGACCTCGGCGAGACGATCGGCAACATCATCGCCAAAAGCTATAAGCTGATGGTCCGGCTGCAGCCGGACGCGCTGCTGATCCTGGGCGACACCAACAGCTGCCTGTCCGCCATCGCGGCCAAGCGGCTGCACATCCCCATCTTCCACATGGAGGCCGGCAACCGCTGCTTCGACGAGTGTCTGCCCGAGGAGACCAACCGCCGCATCGTGGACCATATTTCCGACGTGAACATGTGCTATTCCGAGCACGCCCGCCGCTATCTGAACGCCGAGGGCACCGCCCGCGAGCGCACCTATGTCACCGGCAGCCCGATGGCCGAGGTGCTGCGGGAGAACCTGCCCGCCATCGAACGGTCCGACGTGCTGCAGCGCCTGGGCCTCGAGCCGAAGAAATATATGCTGCTGAGCGCCCACCGCGAGGAGAACATCGACACCGAGCAGAACTTCACCGCGCTGTTCACCTCCATCAACGCGCTGGCGGAAAAATACGATATGCCCATCCTCTACTCCTGCCATCCCCGCAGCCGCAAGCGGTTGGAGGCGCTGGGCTTTGTGCTGGACGAGCGGGTGCGCCTGCACGAGCCGCTCGGCTTCCACGACTACAACCACCTGCAGATGAACGCCTACTGCGTGATCTCGGATTCCGGCACGCTGCCGGAGGAGTCCAGCTTCTACACCAGCATCGGCAAGCCGTTCCCGGCCGTCTGCATCCGCACCTCCACCGAGCGCCCCGAGGCGCTGGACAAGGGCTGCTTCATCCTGGCGGGCATCACCGCCGGCGGCGTGGAGCAGGCGGTGGAGACCGCTGTGGCCATGAACGAAAACGGCGACTACGGCATCCCCGTGCCCAACTATGTGGAGGACGTGTCCAATAAGGTGGTCAAGATCATCCAGAGCTATGTGGGCGTCGTGAACAAGATGGTCTGGCGCAAATACTGAGTTTGAAAGGGAGGGCGGATATGCCCCGTATCCTTGTTGTGAGCCAGCACTACTGGCCTGAAAATTTCCGCGTCACCGACCTGTGCGAGGGCTTCGTCTCCCGCGGGGTGGAGGTGGACGTGCTGTGCGGTCTGCCCAACTATCCGCTGGGCAACTGGTTCCCGGGCTATTCCTACACCGCCCCCCGCCGCGAGACCCGCAACGGTGTGCAGCTCATCCGCGCCGGCGAGATCCCCCGCAAGGGCAACACCGGCCCGATGATCTTTCTCAACTATGTGTCGTGGCCGCTGCTGGCGCTGTTCAGCCTGCCGCGCCTGAAGGGGAAATACGACGCTGTGCTGTGCTATAACACCAGCCCGGTGCTGATGAGCTTTCCCGCCATTTTGTATGCGAAGCTGCGCCGCGTGCCGCTGACCAACTATGTGCTGGACATCTGGCCGGAAAACCTCTATTCGGTGCTGAACATCCAGAGCCGCCCGCTGCGCGCCATCGCGCAGGCGGTGAGCAACTGGCACTACCGCCGCGCCGACCGCCTGATCGCCATGAGCGGTTCGCTCCGCCGCCGCCTGGCCCAGGTGGGCAAAAAGCCGGAGGAGGAGATCGCGGTGATCCCGCAGTACTGCGAGGATTTCTACGCCCGGCCGGCCGACCCGTCGGCGCTGCAAAAAGAGCTGGGCGAGGCGTTCTGGCTGGTGTTCACCGGCAATTTCAGCCCGGCCCAGAGCCTCGAAACGGTGATCCGGGCCGTCTGCATCGCCCGGCAGCAGGGCCTTGCAAATCTGCGTCTGTTGCTGGTGGGCGACGGCATGAGCCGCCCCGCGCTGGAGAAGCTGGTGCAGGAAGAGGGGGCGGGCGATTTCATCACCTTCTACGGCAGCGTGCCGCCCACCCGCATCCCGGAGTTCTGCGCGCTGGCAAGCGGCCTTGTCTGCCCGCTGTCGGACAGCCCCGACCTCGGCATGACGGTGCCGGCCAAGCTGGCCAGCTATATGGCAAGCGGGCGCCCGGTGCTGGCCAGCATCACCGGCGAGGGGGCCAAAGCGGTGGAGAACGCGCAGTGCGGCTATGCTTCCCCCGCCTGCAACGCCGAAGCGCTGGCGGAGAACATCGTCCGGCTCTGCCATGCGCCGGAGGAGGAGCGCCGGCAGATGGGCGAGAATGCCCGCCGCTGGTACCGCGAGCACTACCGCCGCGACAGGCTGCTGGAGCAGCTGCTGCGGTTTACATTGGAGGGCACAGCCGAGTAAGCGCCTTTGCCCGGACGCAATTCTCACGAAAGAGGTGGACCTTCTGAAAACTCTGGTCATCATCCCCTGTTACAACGAGCAGGACAACATCCTGCAAACGGTGCGCCAGCTGCAAACCGACTGCCCCGAGGCCGACTATCTGGTGGTGAACGACTGCTCCACCGACCAAAGCCTCGAGGTGCTGCGCAAAAACGGCCTGCACCACATCAACCTGCCCTGCAACCTGGGCATCGGCGGCGGTGTGCAGGCCGGGTACATGTATGCGCGGGAAAACGGATATGATATTACCGTGCAGATGGACGGCGACGGCCAGCACGACCCCGCCTATCTGCGCGCTGTCATCGCGCCGGTCCAGGCAGGGGAGGCGGATATGTGCATCGGCAGCCGTTTCCTCGAGAAAAAAGGCTTCCAGACCAGCTTTGCGCGCCGTGCGGGCATCCGGTTCCTCAGCGTGCTCATCCGCCTGCTCACCGGCAGCCGGGTGCTGGACGTCACCAGCGGATACCGCGCCTGCGGCAAGCGGCTCACCGCCTTTTATGCCGACCACTACGCCCAGGACTATCCCGAACCCGAAGCCATCGTGGCGGCGGTGCTGGGCGGTTTCACGGTGCGGGAGGTGCCGGTGGAGATGAAGGAGCGCCAGGGCGGCGTGTCGTCGATCCGGGCGTTTTCCAGCATATACTATATGATCAAGGTCAGCCTTGCGCTGATCGTATACCGCATGACGGTATCCCGAAAAAAGGGGGAAAGATAAAATGCCGGAACCTTTGCAGCTGTGGCTGCTGCTGGGCAGCGCCGCCTATCTGGCCGTGATCTTCTTTATGCTCAAAACCCGCAAGCTGACGGTGAAATATGCGCTGGTATGGCTGCTTTCGGGCTTTGTGCTGGTGGTGTTCGCGGCGGTGCCGTATGTGGTGTATGTGCTGCGGGACCTTTTGTCGGTGGAGATGCCGTCGAACCTTGTGTTCGCGATGGTGATCGGCTTTATGCTGCTGATCCTGCTCAGCCTGTCGGCGGCGATCACCAGCTTTGCCGAGCGCATCCGCCGTCTCACCCAGACGGTGGCCATCCTGGAAGAGCGCATCCGCCGGTTGGAGGGGGAGAGCACGCCCCCGTCCCACGAAACATGATCTGTGAGGAGGACGCATGGAGCTGATAACCACCCTGTGGCAGTTCATCCAGAACGCCACCACCGCCCAGTTTGAGGCCTTCTGGGCAAAATTTCCGCTGCACAGCGCCGATTTCTGGCAGGCGCTGTGGGCTTCCCTGTGGCCGCGCGACGGCCATATGGAGTTCACCACCTTCACCTTCTGGGCGTTTCTGGCCATCTGCGCCTTCTTTTCCTATCTGCTGCCGCGCGTCACCCGGCCGCTGTGGCTGCTGGTGTGCAGCTACGGGTTCTACCTCTACAGCCGCACCGGCGTGCAGCTGGTGGCGGTTCTGATTGGGGCCACCGTCATCACCTATCTGGCTGGCATCGCGGTGGGCCGCCTGCAGAACCTCTGGGCCAGGCGGGCCTTTCTGTGGCTGGCGGTGCTTTCCAGCGTGGGCATTTTGGGCTTCTACAAATACGCCAATTTCCTGCGCCGCACCGCCGCCGACATCGCGGGCCTCTTCGGTGCAGACAGCAGCGTGTCGATGCTGGACATCCCGGCCGTGCTGGGTCTGAGCTATTTCACCTTCCAGTCGCTGGGCTATGTGATCGACGTCTATAAAGGCAAGATCGCGCCGGAAAAAAATCCGCTCTACTACGCGCTGTATGTCAGCTTTTTCCCCTGCATCGTCACCGGCCCCATCGAGCGCGCCGGGCATCTGCTGCCCCAGCTGCGCAGCCCCGTCCCCTTCAACTACAACCGGGTGGCCGGGGGGCTGTTCCGGATGCTGTGGGGCGTTTTCAAAAAGCTGGTGATCGCCGGCAACCTGTCGCTGTTCACCAAGGAGATCTTCACCCACATGCAGCGCTACAACGGCCTGGTGCTGGCGCTGGGCGCGCTGGCCTTCAGCTACCAGCTGTATATGGACTTCTCCGGCTACTGCGACATCGCCATCGGTGCGGGGCGTGTGCTGGGCTTCGAGCTGCTGGAGAACTTCAAGCGCCCCTTTGCCAGCCGCAGCTACGGAGAGCTGTGGGCGCGCTGGCACATCAGCCTGTCCAGCTGGTTCCGCGACTATGTGTATATCCCGCTGGGCGGCAGCCGGTGTTCAACGCCCCGGCACATGGCCAACCTGATGGTCACCTTTCTGGTGAGCGGCCTGTGGCACGGCGACAGCACGGGCTACGTGGTGTGGGGCGCGCTGAACGGCGTGTTCGTCTGCGTGGGCAAGCTCACCGGCAAAAAGCGCCAGGCGCTGGCCGCGCACAATCCGCTGTATAAACTGCGCTTTGTCAAGGCGCTCATCCAGTGCAGCTGTGTGTATCTTTTGTTCTCGGTGTGCATGGTGTTCTTCGCCGCCAGCTTCTACGGCGGCGGCCTGGCCGACGGTTTTTATCTGCTGGGCCATCTGGGGGCGTCCGGCGCCGGTCTCTCGCAGCTGGTCTTCGGCAAGCTGGGCCTGTCCGCCGGGCTTGTGTGGGCGGTGGCGCTCAGCGCGCTGTTTGTCGAGCTGGGCGAAAAATGGGGCCGCCCGGATCTCGTCATCCGAAAGATCTGGTTCATCGGCCGCTGGCCGCTGTATTATCTGATGATCGCGGTGATCCTCGTGTTCGGCAACCTGGGCGCGTCGGGATCGGTCTACGGCACATTCTGAAAGGGGGCAGGCGAACGTGAACAAAAAGAGCAAAAACCCCTTTCTGCGCGCGGTGCGCTGGGTGCTGCACCGGGCGGTGCTGGCGGTGCGCATCGCGGTGTGCCTTGCGCTGCTGGCGCCCATTCCGGTATTTATGGTGTGGTTCAGCTATACGGTGGACCGCAACGGCTGGTTCCAGGGCGAACAGACCGAGCGCGAGATCGCCATCGGCCTGCTGGAGGGCAACTCGATCGGCGGGTATGAGAAGATGGACGAGCGGCAGATCGTCAAGCTGTACGCCCAGAACCTGCCCGCATCCAAGGAGGTCATCGCCATCGGCTCCAGCCGCATCCTGCAGATGACCACCACCACCAGCGGCAGCGACAGCTTTTTCAACGCGGGCATGATCGGCGCCGAGCAGACCGACGTGATGAGCAGCTACTACCTGTTCGACCGCGCCGACCGCCTGCCCGAAACGGTGATCTTCGGGGTGGACCCGTGGATCTTCAGCGACGGCCCCGACGCGAACCGCGGCAACCGCACCGACTGGGAGATGTACAACGAGTTCCTGCGCTACGGCCTGGAGCACGTGATGGAGCCGCTGGACAACACCGAGAACATCGCGCAGTGGGTGTCGCTCACCAACCCCAGCTTCTTCCGCGAAAACCTGGAATACGCCGCCGAAAATGGCTATGCCGATCCGTACCCCACCGTCCCGTCCGGGGAGCTGTATGAGCAGGAGATGGACGTCAAGCTGCCGGACGGCAGCGTGCTGTATGCGGTGGGCACCCGGGAACGCCCGCAGGAGGACGTGGACGCCACCGCCACCGCCGCCATCAGCGCGTCGCTGCTGAACTGCGAGGATTTCTACGAGCTGGACGAGGAAAAATGCCGCCTGTTCGATGAATTCATCCAGTATATGCAGCGAAAGGGCAGCGAGGTGATCCTGGTGCTCACCCCCTATCACCCCATCGTCTACGACGAGGTGATGGAGCAGCAGGAGCGGTACAGCGGCTTTTTGGCGGTGGAGCCGTGGCTGCGCCGGTACGCGGACGAGCACGGTCTGGCGCTGTACGGTTCCTACGACCCCGACGCCGCCGGCTGCACCAGCGCCGACTTCTTCGACGGCTGGCATGTGCGGGACGAGGGCATCCGCAAATTCTTCCCCGGCGTGGACGAGTGCACCGCCTACACCGCCCCCGCGGACGCCGCGCAGCTGCCCCGCCAGATGCAGGAGGAATAAGGAGTTTCTGCGGCAAAACGCTGAAAATCTGCTCCCTCCAGGCCCGCGCGATACAGCAAAATGGAAAAATAGACAAAAAATGCTTGACATTTCCGGCTGTTTCGTATATGATAACAGCAATCCAAACAACCCAAATGCGAGGAAAGGGAGAAAGCACGGCAAACGCACGCACACAGAGAGCTGCCGGATGGTGCAAGGCAGCGGGCGGCAGGCCGTGTATACTGGCCCTTGAGCAGCCGCGCTGAACAGGCAGTAGGCGCGGACGGAGCCTGTCCGTTACAGCGGGAACAGTTCGCGAACCAAACGCCGACTGGCAGAGAGGCCGTGCAGGCAGCACGGCAACGAGAGTGGTACCGCGGGAGCCGATCATACGATGATACAGGCCCTCGTCTCTCAGGAAAACATCCTGGGAGACGGGGGCCTTTTTGTATCCCCTCTCCCTGCCGCAGAAAAGGGAGGACAAACGCCATGAAAAACACGAGCAAATACCATGTGGGATACTACCCCGCGCCGGCCTGCGAGATGCGCTGGGCCAAAAAGGACCACATCGAAAAAGCCCCCGTCTGGTGCAGCGTGGACCTGCGCGACGGCAACCAGAGCCTGATGGTCCCCATGAGCCTGGAGGAAAAGCTGGACTTCTTCGCCTTCCTGTGCAGGATCGGCTTCAAGGAGATCGAGGTGGGCTTCCCGGCCGCCAGCGAGACCGAATACGAGTTCCTGCGCGCCCTGATCGACGAAGACCGCATCCCGTCCGATGTCACCATCCAGGTGCTCACCCAGAGCCGCGAGCACATCATCCGCAAAACCTTCGACGCGCTGGCCGGCTGTAAAACGCCGGTGGTGGTGCACTTCTACAACTCCACCAGCGTGGCCCAGCGCGAGCAGGTGTTCAAAAAGAGCAAGGACGAGATCAAGAAGATCGCCACCGACGGCGCGGCGCTCATCAAGCAGCTGGCGGCGGAATACGAGGGCGATTTCCGGTTCGAGTACAGCCCCGAGAGCTTCACCGGCACCGAGCCGGAATACGCGCTGGAGGTGTGCAACGCGGTGCTGGACATCCTGCAGCCCACCGCCGAAAAGCCGGTCATCATCAACCTGCCGGTCACGGTGGCCATGAGCATGAGCCACGTCTACGCAAACCAGGTGGAATACATGAGCGACAACCTCAAATACCGCGAGCATGTGGTTCTGTCGCTGCATCCGCACAACGACCGCGGCTGTGCTGTGGCCGACACCGAGCTGGGCCTGCTGGCGGGCGCCGACCGGGTGGAGGGCACCCTGTTCGGCAACGGCGAGCGCACCGGCAACGTGGACATCATCACGGTGGCCATGAACCTCTACAGCCACGGCGTCGATCCCGGCCTGGATTTCTCGGATATGCCGTCGGTGGTGGCCGAATACGAAAAGGTCACCCGGATGCACGTCTACGAGCGCACCCCCTACGCCGGCGCGCTGGTGTTCGCCGCCTTCTCGGGCAGCCATCAGGACGCCATCGCCAAGGGCATGAACTGGCGGCAGGAAAAGGGCCTGCACGAGTGGACGGTGCCCTACCTGCCCATCGACCCGGCCGACGTGGGCCGCCAGTACCAGACCGACGTCATCCGCATCAACAGCCAGAGCGGCAAGGGCGGCATCGGCTATCTGCTGGAGAAAAACTACGGCTACGACCTGCCCCCCAAGATGCGGGAGGACTTCGGCTACCGGGTCAAATCGGTGTCCGACCACGCGCACAAGGAGCTGTCGGTGGAGGAGGTGCACGACATCTTCCAGAGCGCCTATATGAACAAGACCGCCCCCATCCACATCACCGAGGCCCACTACGTCCAGCAGGGCGGCATCCACGCGGTGGTGACGGTGCAGGCGGGCGGCATGACGCAGGAGTTCACCGCCAAGGGCAACGGCCGCCTGGACGCCGTGTCCAACGCCATCCGCAAGGGCACCGGCATGGACTTCACGGTCATCACCTACACCGAGCACGCGCTGGAGACCGGCAGCACCAGCCAGGCGGTGGCCTATGTGGGGCTGCAGTGGGCCAGCGGCGCGGTCACCTGGGGCGCCGGCACCGATTCCGACATCATGACCGCCAGCGTCAAGGCGCTGGCCAGCGCGATCAACAACAAGCGCTGAACGCACAACAGGGGAGGGAACAACCATGGGAATGACGATGACACAAAAGATCCTTGCCGCCCACGCGGGGCTGGACAAGGTGGTGGCCGGCCAGCTGATCGAGGCGAAGCTGGACATGGTGCTGGGCAACGACATCACCAGCCCGGTGGCCATCAACGAGTTCGAGAAAGCGGGCTTCACCTCGGTGTTCGACCGCACCAAGATCAGCCTGGTGATGGACCATTTTGCCCCCAACAAGGACATCAAGGCCGCCCAGCAGACCAAGCAGAGCCGCGAGTTCGCCAACAAATACGACATCCTGAACTTCTACGACGTGGGCAGCATGGGCATCGAGCACGCGCTGCTGCCGGAAAAAGGCCTGGTGGGCGCGGGCGACTGCGTCATCGGCGCCGACAGCCACACCTGCACCTACGGCGCGCTGGGGGCCTTCTCCACCGGCGTGGGCAGCACCGACATGGCCGCCGGCATGGCCACCGGCAAATGCTGGTTCAAGGTGCCCGCCGCCATCAAGTTCAACCTGGTGGGCAGCCTGCAGGGCTGGGCCAGCGGCAAGGACGTGATCCTCTCCATCATCGGCAAGATCGGCGTGGACGGCGCGCTGTATAAGAGCATGGAGTTCTCCGGCCCGGGGCTTGCCAGCCTGTCCATCGACGACCGCCTGTGCATGGCGAACATGGCCATCGAGGCGGGCGCCAAGAACGGCATCTTTGCGGTGGACGAGGTCACCCGCGCCTACATGGACGGCCGCACCCAGCGCCCCTACACCGTCTATGAAGCCGACCCGGACGCCGAGTATGAGGCCGAGCACACCATCGACCTGTCGGCCATCGTGCCCACCGTGGCCTACCCCCACCTGCCCGAGAACACCCACCCCGCCGCCGCGTCGGGCGACATCGCCATCGACCAGGTGGTGATCGGCAGCTGCACCAACGGCCGCACCAGCGACATGGAGGTGGCCGCCCGCATCCTCAAGGGCAAAAAGGTGGCCAGGAATGTGCGCGCCATCGTGATCCCCGCCACCCAGAAGGTGTTCACCGAGTGCATCCGCAACGGCTGGATGGAGATCTTTGTGGAGGCCGGCTGCGTTGTGTCCACCCCCACCTGCGGCCCTTGCCTGGGCGGCTACATGGGCATCCTGGCCGAGGGCGAGCGCTGTGTGGCCACCACCAACCGCAACTTTGTGGGCCGCATGGGCCACGTGGACAGCGAGGTGTATCTGGCCAGCCCGGCGGTTGCCGCCGCCAGCGCCATCACCGGCCGCATCACCGTTCCCGAGGAGGTACTGTAATATGAAAGCACAGGGCATCGCACATACATACGCCGACAACGTCGATACCGACGTCATCATCCCGGCCCGCTACCTGAACACCCCCAACGCCAGGGAGCTGGCCGCCCACTGCATGGAGGACATCGACCCCGACTTCGTCAAAAAGGTGAAGGAGGGCGACATCATCGTGGCTGGCTGGAACTTCGGCTGCGGTTCCTCCCGCGAGCACGCGCCGCTCGCCATCAAGACCAGCGGCGTCAGCTGCGTCATCGCCAAGACCTTCGCCCGCATCTTCTACCGCAACGCCATCAACATCGGCCTGGCCATCCTGGAGTGCGAGCCGGCCGCCGAGGCGATCAAGGCGGGGGACGAGGTGGCGGTGGACTTCGACACCGGCGTCATCACCAATCTGACCAGGGGCGAGAGCTACCAGGCCCAGCCCTTCCCGCCCTTCATCCAGAACATCATCCAAAAGGGCGGCCTGATGAAGGCCATCAAGGGATAAGGGGGAAAGAGCGATGGAAAAGAAGATCGCAGTCATCCGCGGCGACGGCATCGGCCCGGAGATCGTGGCCGAGGCCATCAAGGTGCTGGACGCCGTGGCCGCCAGATACGGCCACACCTTTACCTACGACGAGGTGGACATGGGCGGCGTCGCCATCGACAAGTGGGGCGAGCCGCTGCCCGCCGCCATGCTGGACAAATGCCTGGCCGCCGACAGCGTGCTGCTGGGCGCGGTGGGCGGTCCCAAATGGGACGGCCTGCCCGGCGCACAGCGCCCGGAAAAGGGCCTGCTGGCCCTGCGCGCAGGGATGGGCCTGTATTCCAACCTGCGCCCGGCCAAGCTGTGGCCGCAGCTGGCCGACGCCAGCCCGCTGAAGCCCTCCATCGTTGCGAAGGGAATCGACTTCATCGTGGTGCGCGAGCTCACCGGCGGCGTCTATTTCGGCCAGCACAAGACCGAAACGGTGGACGGCCAGCAGGTGGCCACCGACGTCATGCCCTATTCGGAAGCCGAGATCGAGCGCATCGGGCGCATCGCCTTTGAGACCGCCCGCAAGCGCCGCCACAAGGTCACCAGCGTGGACAAGGCGAACGTGCTGGACACCAGCCGCCTGTGGCGCAGCGTGATGCACCGCCTGGCCGCCGAATACCCGGACGTGGAATACGCCGACATGCTGGTGGACAACACCGCCATGCAGATCGTGAAAGACCCGTCCCAGTTCGACGTGGTGGTCACCGAGAACATGTTCGGCGACATCCTGTCCGACGAGGCCAGCATGATCACCGGCAGCATCGGCATGATCCCGTCGTCCAGCCTGGGCGAGGGCACCCGCGGCCTGTACGAGCCGATCCACGGCTCCGCGCCCGACATCGCCGGGCAGAACAAAGCCAACCCCATCGGCACCATCCTGTCCGCCGCCATGATGCTGAAATACAGCTTTGGGATGGAGGAGGAATACGCCGCCATCGAGGCCGCGGTGCACGCTGTGCTGGATGCAGGCAAGCGCACCGGCGACAGCATGGCCGCGGGCTGCACCCAGGTGACCTGCTCCGAGATGGGCGACGCCATTGTGGCCGCCCTGTAACCTGTGCCAATATCCGCAAGAGGGAAAGAGCGCCGACGAGGGCGCTGTAAAAAGGGAATTGAGATATAGGGGAAAAGAAGAGGAGTCTTTTCCGCCGGCCGCAAAGCGGTCCGGGCTGTTCGAGGAGGGAACGGCCCGGGCCGCCTTGCGGCTTTTTTTATGTAAACAGCGCAACGAACCGGGGTTCATTGTCCGCTGGCGCCGTAGTTGGACAGCACACGCGCCGACGGATCGTCCACGCGGCAGCCCTCCCAGGCGGGATTCGGCATCCAGAAGCCGGGGATCATGCTGCCCTGTCCCGGATAGCGCCGTTCAAACAGCTGTCGGTAGAGCAGAGATTCCTTTGTGAAGGGGGGATTGGGGGCATAGGACGCGCACTTGTCCTTCCAGTTTTTGTCCGGGAAGGCGATCTCGGCCATCTCCTTCAAATAGTCCACCATGCTGTGGCCCACCGCGTCGCTGAAGGCCGCCTTTTCGCGCCACAGGATCTCGTCCGGCAGCCAGCCGCCCTCGGCAAAGGCGCGGCGCAGCAGGTATTTTCCCTTGCCCCACCGGTTCATCTTCAGCGCCGGGTCGATGTTCATCACATAGTCCACAAATTCCAGGTCCCCAAACGGGACCCGTGCTTCGATGCTGTTGTCGGCGATGCAGCGGTCGGCGCGCAGCACGTCGTAGGCGTACAGCTCCCGCATACGCTTCTGGCTCTCGGCCTGGAAGGAGGCCGCATCGGGGGCGAAGTCGGTGTATTTGTAACCGAACAGCTCGTCCGATACCTCGCCGGTCAGCAGCACGCGGACGTCGGTGGTCTCGTGGATGGCGCGGCAGAGCAGGTACATGCCCATGCTGGCGCGCACCGTGGTGATGTCGTAGCTGGCCAGCGAGCCGATCACTTCCTCCAGATTCTCCCGCAGCAGGGCGGGCGTCATGCGGATCTCGGTGTGCTCGGCGCCCAGATAGTCGGCCACCTGCCGGGCGTATTTGAGGTCGATGGGGTCCTCCTCCATGCCGATGGCAAAGGTGCGGATCGGCTTGTCCAGACGGCGCGCCGCGATGGCGCATACCAGCGAGCTGTCCAGTCCGCCGGAAAGCAGGAAGCCCAGCGGTGCATCGGCGTCCAGCCGCTTCTCCACCGCCGCCACCAGACGCTCCCGGATGCCGGTGCAGATCTCGTCCAGCGAGCTGTGCACCGGGGAATCGGCCGCGGCGATGTTGCGGTAGCACACGAACCGCTCGCCGTCATAGTAGTGCCCCGGAGGGAAGGGGCGGATCTCGTCCACCCACCCCGCCAGACTGCACGCTTCGCTGGCAAAGGCAATGCCGCCTTTTGCATAGCCGTAGAACAGCGGACGGATGCCGATGGGGTCGCGCGCAGCCAGCAGACGGCCGCTCTGCGCGTCGTAGAGGATGCAGGCGAATTCGGCATCCAGCGTGCGGAACATGGCAGGTCCCAGCTTGCGGTAGAGTGGCAGCAGCACCTCGCAGTCCGACTCGCCCGCAAAGCGGCAGCCCTCCTGCTCCAGACGGCGGCGCAGTGTGCGGAACCCGTAGATCTCGCCGTTGCAGACAAGCAGGTTGCCGTCCAGCGAGAACGGCTGCATTCCCTTGTCGTTCAGGCCCATGATGGCCAGTCGCTGAAAGGCCAGAAATCCGCCGCCTGGCAGCTCGGCCAGGCGCGCCGCGTCGGGACCGCGCCGCTGTGTGCGCGGCAGCAGCGCCTCAAATTCGGGTCGGGTCATGCCGCTTCCCTGAAATCCCAGTACAGTACACATACTCGTTCCCCCTCTTGATGGGGCGCCTTTTTTACAGTGCGCCCAGCAGTTTGCCCAGCCGCTGTGCGGCCTCGGCGGTGTCGGCCGGCGAGGAAAATGCCGTCAGGCGGAAATAACCCTCGCCGTTTTCTCCAAAGCCTGCGCCCGGTGTGCCTACGATTCCACCCTTTTCCAGCAGATAGTGGAAAAATTGCCAGGAGTCCATCTCGTCCGGGCAGCGCATCCACAGATACGGGCTGTTTACGCCGCCGGTGTGGTAGATGCCTGCTTTCACCAGCACCTCGTGCAGAAGCTGCGCGTTCTGCTGGTACACCGCGATGGCGCGGCCGGTCTGCTGCATGCCTTCCTCCGACAGTGCAGCCTCGGCTGCCCGCTGTACCGGATAGGCCACCCCGTTGAACTTGGTGGACTGGCGCCGCAGCCACATCTCGTTCAGCGACATCCCGCTGGCACGCAGCTGCAGGGGCACCACTGTCCAGCCGCAGCGCAGACCGGTGAATCCCGCCATCTTGGAAAAGGAGCAGAACTCGATGGCGCACTGTGCCGCGCAGGGAATCTCGTAGATCGAGCGCGGAATGTCTGGCTGTGTGATGAACCGCTCATAGGCCGCATCGAACAGGATCACCGCCCCGCAGTCCAGTGCGTAGTCCACCCACTGCTGCAGCTGTGCGCGGTTATAGGCTGCGCCGGTGGGGTTGTTGGGCGAGCACAGGTAGATGATGTCCGCCTCGGCGCGCTGGGGAGGCATCGGCAGAAATCCATTGGAGGCGTCGGCGCGCAGGAACCGTATCTCCCGCCCGTCCATCCGGTTGGTGTCGAGATAGACGGGATAGACCGGGTCGGGGATAAAGACGGTGTTCTCGCTGCTGAACAGATCGAGAATGTTGCCCAGATCCGATTTCGCGCCGTCCGATACGAACACCTCGGCCAACTGCAGCGACACCCCGCGCCCCGCATAGTAGTCCAGGATGGCCTGCCGCAGGAAGGGGTAGCCCTGTTCGGGACCGTAGCCGTGGAAGGTGTCGGCGCAGCCCATCTCGCGGGCGGCCTGCTCCAGCGCCTGCACCACCGCCGGCGCCAGCGGCTGGGTGACGTCCCCAATACCGAGACTGATGATGGCTGCTTCGGGATGCGCGGCGCGGTGACGCGCCACCTTGCGCGCCACATCGCTGAAGAGATACTGCGGCGCCAGTGCCTGATAACGGGTGTTCAGTTCCATATCGGTTCTCCTTTTCCGCAAAAAAG
This sequence comes from Anaerofilum sp. An201, assembly GCF_002160015.1. Classification (GTDB taxonomy): domain Bacteria; phylum Bacillota; class Clostridia; order Oscillospirales; family Ruminococcaceae; genus Anaerofilum; species Anaerofilum faecale. The sequence continues at coordinate 305,433 of NZ_NFJT01000001.1, forward strand.
GCGCCTGCCGCACCGGTGCTTCCCGGCACAGCAGACGCCTTTGTCTGTTGTTCTGTCCTTTCCATTATACCCGCCGCGGCGCCGAAAGTAAACGGAAGTTTTGCCCAAAAGGCAGGCCTGTTTTCCCGCCTGAAAACGGAAAAATGCGCAAAATCACAAAAAACACTTGAAAAATTCGCCGCGGCGGCTTATACTTGGCCCATGCAAACAGCGAAGGCGCTGTGGAGAGCCCGGTCGGGCAGTCTCCGCGGCGCCTTCGCTGTTTTGTTTGTCACACAAAAAGAGGGAGTGGAAAGGTTATGAAAAAGGTACCCGAGCTGTTCGGCAGTATGGTATTCAACGAGAGCGTGATGCGAGAGCGTCTGCCCAAGGCGATCTTCCGCGCGCTGGAAAACACCCGCCAGACCGGCGCAGCGCTGGCGCCGGATGTGGCCGATGTGGTGGCTTCGGCGATGAAGGACTGGGCGGTGGAGAAGGGCGCCACCCACTACACCCACTGGTTTCAGCCGATGACCGGCATCACGGCTGAAAAGCACGATTCCTTCCTGTCGCCCCAGCCGGGAGGAAAGGCGATCATGGAGTTCTCCGGCAAGGAGCTCACCAAGGGAGAGCCGGATGCCTCCAGCTTCCCGTCGGGCGGTCTGCGCGCCACCTTTGAGGCACGCGGCTATACCGCCTGGGACCCCACCTCCGACGCCTTCATCAAGGACGACACCCTGTATATCCCCACGGCGTTCTGCTCCTACACCGGCGAAGTGCTGGATAAAAAAACGCCGCTGCTGCGCAGCATGGAGGCAATCAGCCGCCAGGCCGTGCGCGTGCTGGCGCTGTTCGGAAAGAATGTGTGCCGCGTCACCACCACGGTGGGCCCCGAACAGGAATACTTCCTGATCGACCGCGCCGCCTACGCCAAGCGCCCCGACCTCATCCTCACCGGACGCACCCTGTTCGGTGCTCCCGCACCCAAGGGACAGGAGATGGAGGACCACTATTTCGGCGCGATCCGTCCGCGTGTGAAGGCATTCATGGCCGAGCTGGACGAGGAGCTGTGGAAGCTGGGCATCCACGCCAAGACCGAGCACAACGAGGTGGCCCCCTGTCAGCATGAGATGGCCCCCATTTTCTCCACCACCAACATCGCGGCCGACCACAACCAGCTGGCGATGGAAGTGATGAAGACGGTGGCGGCACGGCACGGATTTGTCTGCCTGCTGCACGAGAAGCCGTTTGAGGGCATCAATGGTTCCGGCAAGCACAACAACTGGTCCATCTCCACCGACACCGGCGAGAACCTGCTCGACCCCGGCAAGACCCCCGCTTCCAACGCCCAATTTCTGCTGTTCCTCACCGCGGTGGTAAAGGCGGTGGACGAGTACCAGGATCTGCTGCGCATCTCGGTGGCGACTGCCGGCAACGACCATCGTCTGGGTGCAAACGAAGCGCCGCCGGCGATCGTTTCCATGTACATCGGTGACGAGCTGCAGGCAGTGGTGGACGAACTGGTCAGCGGTAAGCCGCACGCCAACACCACCCCCGGCACGATGGATGTGGGTGTTTTGGCTATCCCGCCCATCCCGCTGGACAACTCCGACCGCAACCGCACCAGTCCCTTTGCCTTCACCGGCAACAAGTTCGAGTTCCGCATGCCGGGTTCCTCACTGAACATCGCCTGCACCAATATCATGCTGAACACCGCAGTGGCGGAGGAGCTGCGCCAGTTCGCCGATGAGCTGGAGTCCGTGTCCGATTTTGCCGCCGCATTGGATACTCTGGTGCGCCGGGAGCTGTCTGCCCACCAGCGCATCCTGTTCAACGGCAACGGTTACGGCAGTGAATGGCCGGAAGAAGCTGCCCGCCGCGGTCTGCTGAACCTGCCGTCCACCCCGGAGGCACTGCCCCACTATGTGGATCAGAAGAACCTGAAGTTGTTCGCACGTCACGGCGTCTATTCCGAGAGCGAGATGCGTTCCCGCCTGGAGATCGTGCTGGAAGAATACGCCAAGACAGTGCGCATTGAGGCGGCCACCAGCGTGGATATGCTGCGCCGGATGATCCTGCCCGCCTGCATGGCTTATGGCCGCACACTGGCCGAAGGCGCCGCTGCCAAGCAGAGCATCGGCCTGCCCGACCTGCCCGAAAAGGAGCTGGCAACTGATCTGTCCCGCCGCATCACCCTTCTGGTCCAGCAGACCGAGCATCTGGAGCAGGTGCTGGAGCAGGTGCCCGCCGATCTGGAGCAGGCGGCGCTCTATTATCGCAAAAATGTGCTGCCCGTCATGGACGAAGCCCGTGTCACCGCAGACGGACTGGAAGGCCGGGTGGCCAAGAACTTCTGGCCGATGCCGGATTATGCCGATCTGCTGTTCTATGTCTGATGTCGAACCCACCCGTTTTACAGGCCGAGATTTTTTGCATATATTTTGGAAAAAAGAGTTGACAAATAGATCTTTACCCTGTATAATAACATACGTTCCCAAGAGCCGGGAACGTTGTCCGGGTGTAGCGCAGTTTGGTAGCGCGCTTGAATGGGGTTCAAGAGGCCGTGAGTTCGACTCTCGCCAC
>NZ_NFJT01000010.1 GCF_002160015.1 Anaerofilum sp. An201
CTTTTGGTGACAAACTTTTTTACAATTTGTTCCCCAAAATACTGCACAGAACCACTTTTCCACAGAAAACGGGGCTGTTGCTCCACTTTCGTTTTGCAACAGCCCCTTTGGTTTGTTGGAAAAAATGTTTTTGCAGAAGTCTGTGCATGGCGCAAAGACTTTCCCTCATCCGTCCCCCTGCGGGGGACAGCTTCCCCCCCAGGGGGAAGCCAACGGTGCGGCAAGTCTTCCCCTGGCGTCGGATGAGGTCGAGGCTTTCCCGGCAATCCAACGCGGTGTATCAAAAGATACACCGCGTTTTTTTCACACTTTTGTCCTGCGCCGGAATAGCGCGGCCACCGCAGCTGCCACGGCGGCCAGAGCCACCGGGACCACCCATCCCAGCTGCTGGGGATACAGCGGGAGATGCTCCACCAGCAGCACCGGCACCCCCAGGCGCCGCAGCTCGCACAGAACAGAAAAGACGGCGGCCACCGTGATGCACACCGGGTAGATCGCGGGGATCCTCCGGACCAGCGCGTGGGCCAGGCCCAGCGCAATGAGAACGATCGCCACCGGATAGACGATGTTCAGCACCGGGGTGGAGAACGCGAGGATCATATCCAGCCCGGCCACCGAAATGCACAGCCCGGCCGCCGAAAATACCACGATCCATCCGCGCACGCCCAGGCGCGGGCAGATGCTGTGGAAATATTCTCCGCAGCAGCTCAGCAGGCCGATGCAGGTATTCAGGCAGGCGATCACGAAAATCACGCCCACCAGCACGGTGCCCCATTTGCCGAACAGACGGCCGGCCATCCCGCTGAGCAGCACCGCGCCGTTTGCCGGTTCCTCGGCCCCCGCTCCGGCCAGACCGCCTGCACAGGCAAGACCGCTGTACACCAGGAGCAGAACGGCGCCGGTGATCCATCCGGCGCGCACCGTGGCCTTCACCACGCCGGAGTCTTCCTGCACGCCGCGGTGGCGGATATTCAGCGCGATGACGATCCCGAAGTTCAGCGCCGCGATGGTGTCCATCGTCTGGTATCCGTACAAAAAGCCCTCTACGGCGGTGTTGTTCTGGTAGACGCCGCGGGCCGGGTCCAGCGCGAAGGGGAACTGCACCAGGCATCCCGCCACCAGGATCAGGATCAGGCCCAGCAGCAGCGGACCGGTGATGCGGCCCAGGAAGCCGCTGATGCGGTCGGGGCGCAGCGCCACCGCCATCGCCACCGCAAAGAACATCATAGCGTAGCCCACCCGCATCGCGGGGGACGGCTCGCCCAGAAACGGCACCACCGCCATCTCGAACGAGGTGGAGGCGGTGCGCGGAATGGCCACGCACGGCCCGATGGACAGATAGATCAACAGGGTAAAGACGGCGGCGAACCGCGGCCCCACACGTCCGGCCAGCGCAGGCAGGCCCCCCGCGCGCGCGGCGACGGCCACCCCCAGCACCGGCAGGCCAATGGCACTGACGGCAAAGCCGATCAGCGCCGGCAGCAGCTTCTGCCCGGCCATCGCACCCAGATACGGCGGGAAAATCAGATTTCCCGCGCCAAAAAACATGGAAAATAAGGTCAGTCCCACCAGCACTGTATTTCGCGCCGACAATCGCTGCATTCTTCCTTGCTCTCCTTTGCCAAAAGATAGAAGATAGTATACCATGCGCGTCCCACCGCTGTCTACAAATTCCGCCGTATTTCGACGCTTCTCACAAAAAAATACATCCGTTCATTCCGGCCGCTGTGCCGGGCGCGCATGCAAAAAATGGCCCGGACCCACAAAGGGTCCGGGCCGGAAAGTTTCCCTGTCAGACAGGCTGCGCTGCTGGTATCAGCCGGCAGTCTTCTCGGCGTACATGAAGTACTTCATGTTGGTCGGAGTGGTGTACACGCCGGTCACGTTGTCCTTCAGCATGTAGGGATCGTTGTAGTAGTAGATGGGGATGATCGCCCAGGTGCTCATCAGGATATCCTCGGCCTGATGCATCATCTCAGCGCGCTTGGCCATATCGGTCTCGGCGTAGATGCCGTAGATCAGGTTGGTGTACTCGGTCCAATCGGGAGCGTAGGAAGGCACAGTGCCGGCCTCAGTCGCGCCGGAACCGTCACGGCCGAACTGGATGTCGTTGTTGCCGGACTCGGGCAGCCACATATCCAGCATGTTGATGGGGTCGCTGTAGTCGGCGATCCAGCCGTTGCGGGCGATGTCGTAGTTACCAACCTTGCGCTCGTTCAGGAACACGTTCCACTCGGAAGACTCGATCTTCATATCGATGCCGATGGCAGCCAGGTCCTGCTGGATGCACTCGGCGGTCTTGATCAGGCTGTCGGAGTTGTTGGTGGCGTAGTTCAGGGTCAGCGGGGTCTCGGCGCTCAGCATGCCGTTTTCGTCGAACTTGTAACCGGCGCTCTCCAGCAGGCTGCGGGCCTCATCCAGAGTGGCCTCATAGTCGGTGCTGATGCCGTCGGCGTCAAAGTAACGGTCCTCTTCCCAGAACTCCTCGCCGTTGCCGTCCAGCATGCCCTTCGGGATGAAGGAGGTAGCCAGAACCTGGTCGGCCTGGCCAACAGTGTCAACGATGTACTGGCGGTCGATCAGGATGTTGATCGCCTTGCGCATGTTGGCAGCCTGCTCGGCGGTCTTGTCGGCAAACAGCTCGCTGGTCACGTCGAAGCAGCTGTACACGGTGCCGATGCTGTCGGCCACATAGTAGTCGCTGTTGTTCTTCACGTTGGGGGTCTCGTCAACAGGCACGCTGTCGATGAAGTCCAGGTTGCCGGCGTTGTAGGCGGCAAAGGTGGCGGTGTCGTCGCTGCTCAGCATGATCTGCAGCTTCTCGATCTTCACCTCGTCAGCGCGGTAGAAGTTCGGGTTCTTGGTGTAGGTCATGCTCTCGTTGTGCTTCCACTCGGTGCAGGTGTAGGCGCCGTTGGAAACGAAGCCGGCCTCGGAAACCCAGGCCTTGGGGTTGGTGCCGTCGGGATCGGCGGCCTCAACGGAAGCCTGCGGAACAGGCATGAAGGTGGGGAACGCCATCAGCTCCAGGAAGTAGGGGCAGGGAGTAGCCAGCTTACAGATCAGCTTGTCGCCCTCGGCGGTGACGTTGATCTCGCCTTCGCCGCCGTCGTAGCCCTCGAACATGGCGAACAGGTAGCCGTAGGAGGCGCCGGTCTCAGCCTTGGCAGCGCGCTTCCAGCTGTACTCGAAGTCGGCAGCGGTGAGGGGGGTGCCGTCGGACCACTTGGTCTCGGGAACGGTGAAGGTGTAGGTCAGGCCGTCCTCGGAAATCTCGGTCTCGGTGGCCAGGGCGGGAACGATATCGGCGTTCTCGTCGTAGGTGTACAGGCCCACGAAGCTGTTGTTGGCCAGACAGCCGCCGTCCACGGTGCTGTTCAGCGCGGGATCCAGCGATTCGGGCTCGGAAGCCATGTAGATGTACAGAGTGGTGGTGTCGGTGTTCAGGGCACCGGTACCGGTGGCAGTGGTGCTGCCGGCGCTGCTGGTGCTGCCGCTGGCAGGAGTGCTGCTGCTGCCGGAGCCGCCGCAGGCCGCCAAGCCGGCCACCATCACAGCAGCCATGCCGAGTGCAAGAGCTCTTTTCATGTTTATCCTCCGTTCTCTGCCCGCCAAAGCGAGCTTGGTTAAAATTTCGCCGCACCCAAAAGTGCCCCTCTATGAAACACACCTCTGCGCACTGTGAAATTCCACATCCCTGCGTTTGTCAGGGTATGTGTAACATTATAAGCCCCGACGCCCTCTCTGTCAATGAAAAAAAAGCTACAAATTGTTTGCAAACCGTCCAAAAAATTCACAATTACAACACATAATTTTATGCAAAGCGTTGCCGGTGACAAACACTTTGTTGATTTACTGTGAAAAAGTGTGCCAATTCCCCCCTCTTTCGCCCAATCTGTTCCCCCGCCAAGGACAGTGTCCCCGGGCGCTCCTGCGGGACGAAAAAAGCGCCCGCGCCTTTTTTGCAAAGGGCGCGGGCGCTCTGGAAACACTCAGCGGTTCCAGCAGGCAACGAAATGGCCGTTGCCGCGGTCGGTCAGGGTGGGGCACTCGGCGGCGCACTGCTCGGTGGCGTAGCGGCAGCGGGTGCGGAAGGGGCAGCCCTGCGGCATGTTCATGGGGCTGGGCACATCGCCCTCCAGCACGATGCGCTGGCGGGTGCGGGCGATCTTGGGATCGGGGATGGGCACCGCGCTCAGCAGGCTCTCGGTGTAGGGGTGGATGGGGTGGTTGATGACGCTGTCGGAGTCGGCCACCTCCATGATCTTGCCCAGGTACATCACGGCGATGCGGTCGGACATATGGTGCACGACCAGCAGGTCGTGGGCGATGAACAGGTAGGCCATGCCCAGCTGCTGCTGCAGGTCCTCGAACATGTTCACCACCTGCGCCTGGATCGACACGTCCAGCGCGGACACCGGCTCGTCACAGACGATGAAGCGGGGGTTCACGGCCAGGGCGCGGGCAATGCCGATGCGCTGGCGCTGGCCGCCCGAGAACTCGTGCGGATAGCGGGTGGCCTGCTCGGCGTTCAGACCCACGGTCTTCATCAGCTCCAGCACGCGCTCGCGGCGCTCGGCTTTGTTTTTGCACAGCTTGTGGATGTCCAGAGGCTCGCCGATGATGTCCTCAACGGTCATGCGGGGGTCCAGGGAGGAATACGGATCCTGGAACACCATCTGCATCTCCTTGCGGTGCTCGTGCATGTTCTTGTCGGTGACCAGCTGGCCGTCGAACCAGATCTCACCGGCGGTGGGCTTGTACAGGCGCAGCAGGCTGCGGCCGACGGTGGTCTTGCCGCATCCGCTCTCGCCCACCAGGCCCAGCGTCTCGCCCGGCTTGATGGCGAAGGACACGTCGTCCACCGCCTTCAGGGGCACCAGCTTGCCCTTGCTGTTGCGCACGGGGAAGTACTGTTTCAGGTTTTTGACTTCTACCAGATACTCGTTGCTCATTTTGCAGCCTCCTCCATCGCCTGTTTCACGTTCATCCAGCAGGAAGCGCGGTGGTGCTCGCCCACCTGCAGTTCCTCGGGCACCTGCGTCAGGCAGATCTTCATGGCGTTGTCACACCGGGTGCAGAAGGCGCAGCCTTCGGGCATGTTCAGCAGGTTGATGGGGGTACCGCCGATCGGCTGCAGGCGCTCGTGGGTGTTGCCGGCGGTGGGGATGCTGCGCAGCAGGCCCTTGGTGTACTCGTGGGCCGGCTCGTAGAAGATGTCGTCGGCGGTGCCGCGCTCGCAGACACGGCCGCCGTACATCACGATGATCTCGTCGCACATGTCGGCGATGACGCCCAGGTCGTGGGTGACGATGATGATGGCCATGCCCAGCTTGTGCTGCAGCTCCTGCATCAGCTCCAGGATCTGCGCCTGGATGGTCACGTCCAGCGCGGTGGTGGGCTCGTCGGCGATCAGGATGTCCGGCTCGCAGGCCAGCGCCATCGCGATCATCACGCGCTGGCGCATACCGCCCGACAGCTCGAACGGATACTGCTTCACGCGCTTGGCCGGCTCGTTCACGCCCACCAGCTTCAGCATCTCAACGGCGCGCTCCTTGGCTTCCTTCTTGCTCTTGCCGGTGTGCAGGCGGATGGCCTCCTCCAGCTGGTTGCCGATGGTGAACACCGGGTTCAGGCTGGTCATGGGGTCCTGGAAGATGATCGAGCAGCATTTGCCGCGGAAACCGGTCATCTGCTTTTTGCTCCACTTGGTGATGTCCTCGCCGTTGTACAGCACTTCGCCGCTGGTGACGCGGCCGTTCTCGGCCAGGATCTGCATGATGGAGTAGGCGGTGACCGATTTGCCGGAGCCGCTCTCGCCCACGATGCCCAGGATCTTGCCCGGTTCCAGGTTGAAGGACACGCCGTTGACGGCCTGCACCTCGCCGGAATCGGTGACAAAGGTGGTGTGCAGGTCTTTCACCTGCAAAACATATTTTTTCTCTTCGCTCATCTCAACTCACCTCTTCAGCTTGGGGTCGAAGGCATCGCGCAGGCCGTCGCCCAGCAGGTTCAGCGCAAGCACGATCAGGCAGATGGCCAGCGCGGGGAACATCAGCTTATACGGATAGCTCTGCAGGCCCTGGCGCGCCTCGTTGGCCAGGCTGCCCAGCGAGGGCATGGGGGCGGAAACGCCCAGGCCCAGGAAGGACAGATAGCTCTCGGTGAAGATGGCCGAGGGGATCTGCAAAGCGGTGGTGATGATGATGACCGACAGGCAGTTGGGCAGGACGTGCTGGCGGATGATGCGGCTGCTGGGGGCGCCCAGGCACTTGGCGGCCAGCACATACTCGTTCTCCTTGATGGTGAGGATCTGGCCGCGGATCAGGCGCGCCATGCCGACCCAGTACAGCAGGCCGAACACCACGAACATCGCCACCATGTTGCTGCCCAGCTTATCCAGCACGGTGCCCTGCAGCGCCGTGCCGAGCACTTCCTTGAGCACCACGCTGAGCAGGATCACCATCAGCATGTCCGGCAGCGAATAGATGATATCGACAATGCGCATCATCACAAGGTCCACCTTGCCGCCGAAGTAGCCGGCGATGGAGCCGTACAGCATGCCGATGATCAGCACCAGGATGCTGGCGAACAGGCCCACGCTCAGCGACACGCGGGCGCCGTAGATGACGCGGATGAAGTAATCGCGGCCGGTGGAATCGGTGCCGAAGATGTGGGGGAACAGGCTGCCGCCGTCGTCGATGTACTGCTGCTCCATCTGGGACCAGGTGAAGGGCGCCATGTTGGCGGCGGTTTTGTCGCGGCGGCCGTTGACGGTGATGATCTCGTCGTAGCCGTAGGGCACGATCATCGGGGCGATGATGATGGTGAGCAGGATCAGCACCAGCACCACCACGCTGGCCATCGCCAGCGGGTTCTTGCGCAGGCGGCGCATGCCGTCGCGGAAGAAGGTGACCGACTCGCTCATCACTTCCTGCTGACTCTTCTCTTCCTCGCTGGCAGGCTCGAAGTCGGCGCTGCTGAATTTGGACAGATCCACCTGCAGCGACAGGGGGGATCTGCGCAGGGTCTTTTCGTCGTTCATGTTTCCCATCCTCCTCTTAGTCCAGCTTGATGCGCGGATCGACCAGCTTATACACCAGGTCGGTGATCAGGTTGGCGGTGACCATCAGGGAAGCCAGGAAAATCGTGGTGCCCATGATGACGGTGTAGTCGCGGTTGGTGATGCTGGTGACGAACTGAGAGCCCAGGCCGCCGATGGTGAAGATGCTCTCAACCACCATGCTGCCCACCAGGATGTAGGCCACCATGGGGCCCACATAGGTGATGACGGGGATCAGCGCGTTGCGCAGGGCGTGCTTGAAGATCACCTTCACGCCCGACACGCCCTTGGCGCGCGCGGTGCGCACATAGTCCTGCCCCAGGGCGTCCAGCATGCTGGTCTTGGTCAGGCGGGTGATGTAGGCGGTGGGATAGGCGGCCAGCGAGATCACCGGCAGCAGATAGTTCGGGCTGCCGGGGCTCCACACCGGCACCAGCTGAAGCTTCAGGGAGAAGAAATACAGAAGCAGCGTGGCCAGCACGAAGCTGGGCATAGCGGTGAACAGGGTGGTGAGAAATACGATCAGGCGGTCGGGCCATTTGTTGCGCATCAGGGCGGCGGTGCTGCCCAGCACGATGCCCAGCACCACGGCCACCAGCGCGGCCATGCCGCCCAGCTTGGCGCTGACAGGGAAGCCGTCGGCGATGATGGTGGATACTTCACGCTGGGTCTTCAGGCTGACGCCCAGATCGCCCTGCAGCAGGTTCTTCATATAGTTCACATACTGCACGGGAACCGGGTTGTTCAGGCCGTAGCGCTCTTCCAGCGCGGCCTTGGTGACCTCGCTCAGCGCTTTTTCGCTGTTGAACGGGCCGCCGGGGATAGCGTACATTGCAAAGAATGTGATGGCACTGATGATGACGATGGTCAGCACGGCCAAAAGCACACGCTTCACGAAATACTTCAACATGGTTTTCACTCCTCGTCACATTCACAGCCCCGGCCGCCTTTACAAACAAACACCCCACCTTCGTGGGGGAGCCGTGTCCGCCTGTAAAAAACAGCAGGTCCTGCTTTTTAATAAATATACAACCAGAATGGGGCTGCTTGCAGACAAAGGAGGTCATACGCACGATCCGCCATTGTTCTGCATTGAGTAATAATTGTACCAATTTTCACGACACTTGTCAATTTCAGACGGTTGTTTTTGGTGTTTTACCCCAATAAAGTGTGGTCATTTTGTGCCGGTTTGTAGAAAAACCACAACATTTGTTCCTGTGTCGCGCACACATTTTGCTTTTTGTTTCCACGATTTGCCTTTTTGTGCAGAAATTTTCACCGAATTGTCACGCTTTGAACGACAGAACACCGGGGCATTTTGTCAATATTGGCCAAAGAATGCAAAAACATCCGCAGGATGCAGGGGCGTGCTGTGCGCCTTTGCCGTACAGCATGCCCCCGCGCGGTATATCCTGTATATAAATAAGGAATGGATGACGATTGTATGTGCAAAAATCATCAGGGCAGCAGGTGGAAGCCCGCCCGGGTGAGCTCGGCGCGGATCTGGTCCACCTGGGCCTGGTCGCGCGTTTCGATGCCGATGCGCAGAAAACAGCTGTTGATGGCCATGTTGGTGTCGCCGTGGTCGTGGTAGACCTGCACCACGTTGCCGCCGCAGCGGCTGATGATCTCGCTGACGCCCAGCAGCTGGCCGGGCTTGTCCTCCAGCGCGATCACCAGCGTGGCGCTGCGCCCGCTCATCACAAGGCCCCGGGTGATGACACGGCTGAGGATGGTCACGTCGATGTTGCCGCCGCTGACCACACAGGCCACCTTTTTGCCGGCCAGATCCACCTTGCGGAACATGGCGGCGGCCACCGCCACCGCACCGGCCCCCTCGGCGATCATCTTCTGTTTCTCGATCAGCGCCAGGATGGCGGCGGCGATCTCGTCCTCGCTCACCGTCACCACGCCGTCCACATACTCCTGCACCATGCGGAAAGTGATGTCGCCCGGATGCTTCACCGCGATGCCGTCGGCAAAGGTGGACACGCTGTCCAGCGTGATCTGGCTGCCGCCCGCGATCGACTCGTACATGCTGGGCGCGCCCGCCGCCTGCACGCCGTACACCCTGCACTGGGGACGCAGCTGCTTGATGGCAAAGGCCACGCCGCTGATGAGCCCGCCGCCGCCGATCGGCACCAGCACGGCGTCCACGTCGGCCAGCTGGTCCAGGATCTCCAGACCGATGGTGCCCTGCCCGGCGATGACCGCGTCGTCGTCGAACGGGTGGATGAAGGTGTAACCCTGTTCCTCGTGCAGCTTCTGGGCATAGGCGGCCGCGTCGTCGTAGGTGCCCTTGACCAGCTCCACCTTCGCGCCGTAGCTCTTGGTGGCCTCCACCTTGCTGATCGGCGCGCCGTCCGGCATGCAGATCACGCTGGAGATGCCGCTGCGGGCAGCGGCCAGCGCAACGCCCTGGGCGTGGTTGCCGGCGCTGCAGGCCACGATGCCGCGCGCCTTTTCCTCCTCGCTGAGCTGGCTGATCTTGTAATAGGCCCCGCGCACCTTGAAGCTGCCGGTGACCTGCAGGTTCTCGGTTTTCAGATACAGCTCGCAGCCATCCACCAGATTGGGGGCGGCAATGAGATCGGTTTTGCGGGCCACCTCGCGCAGGATGTAGGCGGCGTGGTAGATTTTGTCCAGTGTGAGCATACGTTCCCTCTCCTTCTTTTGCGGGCGGCAGAACAAACAGGCCTCCGCCCCTTTTGCGTGTGCAAAGAGACGAAGGCCTGCCGATGCGCAGATTCTCCGCGGTACCACTCTTTTTGCCGCCCGAAGCGACGGCCCCTCTGTTCCCGTGCGATGACGGGCCCGGCCGGTAACGGGGCCGAACCGTCCCGGCTTACCGCGCCGCAAAGGGCGTTTGGGCCGGGCTGCCTGGCGGGGCGATCCGTCCTGCCGCACAGCGCCGCCTTTCCATCCGCCGGCGGCTCTCTGCAAGCTGTGACAACGGCAGGGCCCTTCCCCGCTCGTGGCGCATTTGCCTGTTGTTTGTCAGCATACCACAGCGCCCGCGCACTTGTCAAGAATTTTTGCGTTCTCCGTCTTTTTTTGTGGAAATCGCTGCCTGCCGTTTGTTGCCGCGCCGGGCGCGATGTGCTACAATAAAACCACAAACCCAAAGCGAGGTGATCTTTGTTATGATCTCTGCCAACGCCAAAACGCTGCACACCCGCCTGCACGGGCTGGTGGTGTTCCGCAGCCTGCTGGACGACGCGGTGGTGCAGCGGATGGACGCGCTCCTGTGCGCCGACGCCGACCAGATGGTGGACGCCTGGGGCGCCTTCTGCGCCGCGCTGTTCGCCCAGACCGACAACTGGACCAGCTATCTGCTCTCCCGCATGACCGAGAACGAGAACCTGTATGTGCTGGCCTGCTGCCGGGGCGGCGTTCCCGCCGTGCTGGAAGAATGCCTTTCCTGCGAGCTGGAATTTTTGCAGCAGCTGGGCCAGTTCGACGGCGATGTGCTGCTGGAAAGGATCGGGTCGCCGGCATGGCTGCCGCGCTGGCGGGTGTGCGAGGCGGACTATGCCGCCAGCTACCGCGCGCGCCTGGCCGAGCTGCCCCGCAAGGGATACGGCATCTTTGCCAAATACAGCGTGTTCACCATCAAAGACGGGGCTTTCGCGCCGGTGAAATATCCCGACGCCCAACCGCTGAGCCAGCTGTCCGGCTACGAGCGGGAGCGCCAGCAGGTGATCGACAACACCCGCGCGCTGCTGGCCGGGGGGCCTGCCGCCAACGTGCTGCTGTACGGCGATGCCGGCACCGGAAAGAGCAGCACCGTCAAGGCGGTGGCCGCCGCCTACGCGCAGGAAGGCCTGCGGCTGATCGAGGTGAAAAAGAACCAGCTGTACCAGATCCCGGCGCTGATCGACTCGCTGGGCAGCAATCCGCTGAAATTCATCCTCTTCATCGACGACCTCTCCTTCTCCACCAACGACGACGACTTCGCCGCCCTGAAGGCGATCCTGGAGGGCAGCGTCAGCGGCCGCACCGCGAACCTGGCGGTGTACGCCACCAGCAACCGCCGCCACCTCATCAAGGAGACGCTGAGCGACCGCGAGGGGGACGACATCCATCTGGCCGACACGATGCAGGAGCTGATGAGCCTGTCCGCCCGCTTTGGGCTGACCATCACCTACTCCCGTCCGGGAAAGGACGCCTACCTGTCCATCGTGCACGATCTGGCCAAGCTGTACGATCTGGACCTGGACCCGGCAGTGCTGGACGTGCGCGCCGAGGCACACGCCATCCGCCACGGCGGGCGCAGCCCGCGAGTGGCCAAGCAGTTCATCGAGGGCCTGAAGGCACAGCAGACGCTGGGCAAGTGAAGTTTTCCACCAATTTTTCTTGTATTGTGCAAAACGGGCCGCACCGGCTTTTCCTCCGGTGCGGCCCGCTCTTTTTTCTTTACTGCGCCGACAGCAGGATGCGGTCGTTGTCCAGCTTTTTCCCCGCACCCGCGTGGAATTTCTCCAGCAGGTCGTCGGCGGTGAGCTTTGCGCGCTCCTCGCCCTTGACGTCCAGCACGATGCGGCCGCTGTCCATCATGATGGTGCGGTTGCCCAGCTGGAGGCTGCTGGCCAGGTTGTGGGTGATCATCATGCAGGTGATCTGCTTTTCGGCCACGATGCGCCGGGTGAGGTCCAGCACCTTTTCGGCGGTGGCGGGGTCCAGCGCGGCGGTGTGCTCGTCCAGCAGCAGCAGCTTCGGGGTCACCACCGTGGCCATCAGCAGGGTCAGCGCCTGGCGCTGCCCGCCCGACAGAAGGCCCACCGGCTGCTTCATGCGGTCCTCCAGGCCCAGGTCCAGCTGGGCCAGCAGTTCCCGGAACCGCGCGCGGTCGCTTTTGCCGATGCGGGAAAAGCCCAGCCCGCTCTTTGCCGCCCGCAGGTAGGCCAGCGCCAGATTCTCCTCGATGGTCATGTGGGGGGCGGTGCCCTTGAGCGGGTCCTGGAACAGATGCCCGATGAAGGTGCTGCGCTTGTAGTCCGGCAGGAAGGTGATATCTTTGCCGTCCAGCAGGATGCGGCCGCTGTCGGCGATGAAGGCGCCGGTCACCGCGTTGAAGAGGGTGGATTTGCCCGCGCCGTTGGAGCCGAGGATGGTGACGAAATCGCCCTTGTCCAGATGCAGCGAGAGGCCGCTGAGCGCCTTTTTCTCGTTCACGGTGCCGGGGTTGAAGGTTTTGCAGAGGTTCTGGATGGTGAGCATGGTCAATTCCCCTCCTTTTTGGCGGCGCGGCGGCGGCGTGCAAAGGCCGCCGCGTCCTTGATGGCCGGCCACGAGATGGCCACGCCCACGATCACGGCCGACACCAGCTTGAGGTTGCTGGCGCCCAGGCTGGAGCGCAGCGCGATGGAGATGATGAGGCGGTAGATGATGGAGCCCACCATCACGCCGATCACACAGCGGACCACCCCGCCGCGGCCCACGATCACCTCGCCGATGATCAGGCTGGCCAGGCCCACCACCACCATACCGGTGCCCAGCGTGATGTCGCTGAATTTCTGATGCTGGGCCATCAGGCCGCCGCTCAGCGCCACCAGCGCGTTGGCGATGCACAGGCCCACCGTGGTGGTGAAGGCCGGGTTGATGGAGGACGCCGCCACCATGTCGCGGTTGTCGCCGGTGGCACGGATGGACAGGCCCAGCTGGGTGCCCAGGAAAGCCACCATCGCCGCGCCGGCCGCCATCGCCACCAGGGCGGCGAGCACCAGCGCGCCCAGCTGTTCGCCGAAGATGCCCTCGGCCCAGCTGAACACGGTGTCCACCTTCAAAAGGGGCAGGGTGGCCTTGCCGCCCATCACCATCAGGTTGATGGAGTAGAGGCCGGTCATGGTGACGATGCCCGCCAGGATCGGCTGCACCCGGCATTTGGTCTGCAAAAAGGCGGTGACGCCGCCCGCCGCCGCGCCCGCCGCCATCGCGCACAGGATGCCCAGCAGCGGATGGCCCAGCGTGGCCAGCATGGCGGAGGCAGCCGCCCCCAGCGTGAAGCTGCCGTCGGTGGTGAGGTCGGCGATGTCCAGCACGCGGTAGCTCAGGTACAGAGCCAGCGCCACCAGTCCGTAGATGAAGCCCTGCTCGGCCGCGGTCTGCAGGGTAGCCAGTGAGATCATAGCGCTCTTCCTTTCACACAGGCCTGCGCGGCAGGCCGGAGGGGCCGCCGCGCAGACGGATCGTTGTTGTTTTTATTCGGTGTAGGCAGACACATCCACGCCGATGGCGGCGGCGGTCTCCTCGTTCACCACCACGTTCACGTCGTCCATCGTCTGCACCGGCATGGTGGCGGGGTCGGCGCCTTTCAGCACCTCGATCACCATATCGGCCGTTTTCTGACCCAGATTGGTGTAGTTCACGCCCGCCGAGGCAAGGCCGCCGTCCTTCACCATGCTGTCGGCCGACACATACACCGGGATCTTTGCCTCGATGGCGGTCTCGGCCACCACGCTCATCGCCTTGGCCACCGTGTTGTCGATGGGGATGAAGATGGCGTCGCACTGCTCGGCCAGGGTCTGGGCCGCCTGCTGCACCTCGCTGGCGTTGGTGATGGCCGCTTCGGTGTAGGTCTTGCCCTCGCCGTCCAGGCAGGCCTTGGCGTT
Organism: Anaerofilum sp. An201; assembly: GCF_002160015.1. GTDB lineage: Bacteria > Bacillota > Clostridia > Oscillospirales > Ruminococcaceae > Anaerofilum > Anaerofilum faecale. Next base: position 13,675 of record NZ_NFJT01000010.1, read on the forward strand.
TTCGATCACGCCCGCACTGCTCGGCTCGCTGGTGCAGTAGAGCAGGCCGAAGTGGGAGGCGTCGGGGGTCAGTTCACCGGCCACCCGGAAGATCTCCTCCACCGGGATGTTGTCGCTGGTGCCGGTGACATTGCCGCCGGGGGCGTCGAGGCTGTTCAGCTGCAGGTCGGTGACCGGGTCGGTGACGGCCGAAAAGACGATGGGGATGTCCTCGGTGACGCCCGCCGCGCCCGCGGCCGCCGGGGTGGCGATGGCCACGATGGCGTCCACGCCGTCGCTGACGAACTTGGTGCAGATGCTGTTGATGTTGGTGGGGTCACCCTGGGCGTTCTGCACGTCCACCTCGATGGTGAGGCCCTCCTCGGCGGCGCGGGCCTCCAGCTGGGCCTCGAGCGCCGTGCGGATCTCGTCCAGCGAGGTGTGCTCCATATACTGGATCAGGCCCACATGCAGCACGCCGTCGTCGGCAGGGGCCGCGCCGCAGCCGGCCAGCAGCCCGGCAAACAGCGCGCCGGCAGACAGAACACACAAAGCTTTTTTGCACACGTTGAAAAACCGTTTCATGGATAAGCTCCTCTCTATATCATCGCATCGTTGTTTTTGTGGGGGATACGGGGCGGCGTGCCATGCCATCGCACATCCGTATACTGGCGCACATACGCGCTGTGGTTCATAGCCGCTCTCCTCCTTTTGGGGCGGGCAGAACACAAAAACGGCCTGCCCTTGGTGATGTTTTTCCATCACAAGGACAGGCCGGAAATTTCCGTACACCTGCGGTGCCACCTTGTTTGCCGCCAACGAAAGCGGCCTCTCTGCGGGATGCCAGCACATCCCTGCTCTGTAACGGGAGCAGCCCGGCCCGGGATACTGCGCCTGCGCGGCGGTTCCCCCTGCCCTCAACGGTCCATTTGCCGCCCCGCTTTCTGCCCGTTTCCATCCTCCGGGCTCTCTGGAAGTGCGCTGTGCGGTGTGATCTCCGTCTCAACGGTTTACAAACATTTAACACGATTTTGCCGGGATTGTCAAGAGCATATCGTCCAAAAAAATTGGGGGTTGGCCGCTGTTTTTTCGGCACACCGTTTGTTTTGCAAAAAAATTTCTCATTTTTTTGTGCACAGTGCAGCTTTGCCGTGTCGAATGTGGAAATTTTGTTACAGATAAAATCACATCTGGCGCTTTGGGATAAAATCGGGTATAATAGGAAAAGATACGCGCAAGTATCCGCGCGAGAGATTGGAGGATCTTTGTTTTGAAACAACACATCACCAAAGCCCTGGGACTGGGCCTGAGCCTGGCCATGGCCGTTTCCATCACCGCCTGCTCGGGCGGCGCCGGCGGCACCCTCACCGACGCCATGAAAGAGGACGGCGCGTTCCTGACCGTGGGCGACAAGGCCGTTTCCTACGACGAATTCCGCTACTACTTCCTGAATGTGAAGGCCAGCCTGGAGCAGTCTGCTTCGTCCGGCGCCGCTTCCGGCTCGGAGGCTTCTTCCGCCTCCACCGGCGCCACCAACCTGGACCTGCCCAGCATCCTCACCCAGACCGAGGAAGCCCTGAAAAACAACCACGCGCTGAACACCTGGACCAAGGAGCAGGGTGTGGAGATGACCGAGGACGACCAGAGCGTGGTGGACCAGTATATCTCCCTGCAGGAGACCCAGATGGGCGGCGAGACCGCTTTTAACGAAGCGCTGCAGACCATCTACAGCACCCCCGACCTGTTCCGCACCATGATGGAGGAATCCTACCTGCAGGACAAGGCCATCAACGAGTGGTTCCTGAAAAACTACGCCGACCAGGTTGTGGAGGATATGCAGGCCGCCGATCCCGGCTATGTGCGCGTGAAGCACATCCTGGTGCAGTTTGAGGACACCACCGAGGGCGCCGACCATTCCGCCGAAAAAGCCGAGGCCGAGGAAGCCCTGAACAAGGCCATCGCCGGCGAGGACTTCGATTCCCTGATCGACCAGTACAACGACGACCCCGGCATGCTCACAAACCCCGACGGCTACATCTTCACCACCGGCGAGATGGTGCAGGAGTTTGAGGACGCCTCCTTCGCGCTGGCCGAGAACGCCATCAGCACCGAGCTGGTGGAGACCAGCTATGGCTACCACATCATCCAGCGCCTACCCATCGACTACGACGTGGTGCGTGAGAGCGCGATGAACTACGCCAGCGAGGAAGTGATCAGCGAGGCCAACGAGAAACTGTCTTCCGAGCTGGACGCCGCCGCGGAGAAGGTGGAAGTGAAGCAGGGCCCCCAGTACAAGAACCTGACTGTGGACATCTTCAATTCCACTCTGCCCGCCCCCTCTTCGATGCCCTCCACCAGCAGCGAGGACACCAGCGAGCCGGCCAGTGAACCGGCCAGCCAGCCCGCCAGCGATTCCGCCAGCAGCGCTGCCTGATTTTCCTTTTGCAACACCAGAGCGCCCCGCCCTTGTGCGGGGCGCTTTCTTTGTGCAAAATATGTTGCTGCAGAGGTTTGTGCGGGACGAAAGCCGCCGGTGCTATCCCCGAAGGGGGGCGGATGAGATCGAAGCTGCCCGCTTGCACAAAGCCTGCCGGGTTATGGAAACCTGCTTTCACGGAGGTTTGTGCAGACCGGACGCTTTCCCCTCATCCGTCGCCTATCGGCGACAGCTTCCCCCCAGGGGGAAGCCAACCGTACCGAACGCCTTCCCCTGACAGGGGAAGGTGCCCCCGAAGAGGACGGATGAGATCGAAGCTGCCCGCTTGCACAAAGCCTGCCGGGTTATGGAAACCTGCTTTCACGGAGGTTTGTGCGGGCCGGACGGAAAAGACAGCAAAGTATACCATTCCCCGCACGCTTCATGCTATAATGACCTTATCCAATTTCACCACACAGGGAGGGTTTCTATGATGTGGACCGGTCTTTCCCCCTTCCAGCAGCGTCTGCTGGACCAGCTTGCCATCCCCGCGCCGAAGGTCCCGGTGCAGGTGTGCGCAGGCGAAACGCTGTCTGTCCGGCGCACCGCCGACGGCTGGCATGTCGCGCTGCCGCAGGAGAGCCTTGTGGGGCGGGCGGCGGTGCTGCTGGCCGAAAACGCCGACGCCGCCGAGGGCTTCTGCCTGGAGGAAACGCCTGCTTTCCACCGGCTGGGCGTTCTGCTGGACTGCTCGCGCAACGCGGTGCCGCGCCCCGAAACGCTGCGGCGTCTGCTGCGCATCCTCTGCCGCATGGGCTACCAGACGGTGCAGCTGTACATGGAGGACGTGTATGAGCTGGAGGGGTACCCCTATTTCGGCTACGGGCGCGGGCGCTACACCTGCGACGAACTGCGCGCGCTGGACGAATACGCCGCCGGCCTGGGCATCGAGCTGGTGCCGGCCATCCAGACGCTGGCGCATCTGGGACAGGCGCTGAAGTGGCGCGCCATGAAGCCGCTGGTGGACACCGGCGACATCCTGCTGATCGACAGCCCGGCGGTGACCGACTTCATCACCGCCATGTTCCGCACGATGCGCCGCTGTTTTTCCACCAAACGCATCAACATCGGCATGGACGAGGCGCACATGGTGGGCCTGGGCAGATACCTGGACGAACACGGCTACACCAACCGCACCGAGCTGATGCTGCGGCACTTCCGGCTGGTGCACGACATCGCGGTGGAGCACGGCTTTGCGCCGATGCTGTGGAGCGACATGTTCTTCCGTCTGGCGGCGGGCGGTGAATACTACGCACCCAAGGCCGGCATCGACCCGTCGGTGGCCGCCTCCATCCCGGACGACACCACCCTCATCTACTGGGACTACTATTCCCTCGACCCCGCCATCTACGACGGCATGCTGGACGCCCACGCAAAGCTGTGTCCGCGCACCCTGTTTGCGGGCGGCGCCTGGAAGTGGTCGGGCTTTGCGCCCTGCAACCGGTTCAGTTTCCGTCTGACCGACCTGGCCGCCCCCGCCTGCCGCCGCCACCATGTGCAGGAGGTGCTGATCACGATGTGGGGCGACAACGGCGCCGAGTGTTCCCCCTTTGCGGTGCTGCCCGCCTTGCAGTACTGGGCCGAGCACAACTATGCCAGCGAGGTGGACGAAGCCGCGCTGAAACGCCGGTTTTCGCTGTGCACCGGCGGCGACTGGGATCAGCTTCTGCTGGCCGACGAGATGGTCTTCACCCCCGACAACCCCGCGCCGGGACGCATGGCGGTGAACGCCACCAAAACGCTGCTGTACCAGGACCTGCTGCTGCCTCTGTGCAGCACCGGCATGGATCTGGAGGGCTATTCCGCCCAGCTGGACAAGCTGCTGCCCCGGCTGCAGGCGGCAGCACAGGAGGGTGAATGGAAGACCCTGCTGTCTGAACAGGCGGCCCTGTGCGCGGTGCTGCGGGACAAATCCCGCCTGACCGCCCGCCTGCACGCCGCCTGGCAGGCAAAGGACCGCGCCGCCCTGGCCGCCCTGGCCAGCCGGGAGCTGCCCGCCCTGCGCGCCGTGTGCGCGGAATTTTCCCGGGCGTTCCGGCGGCGGTGGCTGGAGGAGAACCGCGCGGCGGGGCTGGACGTGTTCGACATCCGCATCGGCGGCCTGCTGCGGCGCATCGAGGTCGCGGCACAGCTGCTGCGCGACTGGCTGGACGGCCGCATCGACACCATCGAGGAGCTGGACACCACGCCCCTCCCCTTCGACCCGGCCGAGGCCGAAAAGGGACATCTGGATGTGGGCGTGTCCTACTGGCACGAGATCGCCACCCCCTGCAGCATGGTGAATATCTGATTCCCCGCCGGCCTGTACCAATACGACAGAAAGGATATTTACTTTACACAGGCGAAATGGTATAGTGAAGATAGAAGAGGGCCCTTCCCGTGCCCGTCGCAGCCCAGCCCGGACGGAGGTGATGCGGTGCAGCAGACACAACCGCCGTTTGCCAACAGACAAACCCATACATCCACAGGAAAGGCGGCTGTCCGCCCCTGCCTTCTCCCGCACCGGGGGCAGCAGCCGAGAGGTGACAGCTATGAAGCGATTTCTTCCTATCTTCACAGCGGCTCTGTGCCTCCTGACAGGATGCATCGCCGCTCCCCCAGTTTCCTCCTCGTCTTCCACGCCTTCCCCCACGCCCACCCCCGCCCCGCAGAGCGAGGCGTCTGCGCCGAGTCAGGCATTTGACCTGCACGCCTACTATGAACTGCCCGACAGCGTAGTGATCCGCGACACTGTGGACGGACGCACCCAGCTGCCCTTCAACGGCTTTGCGATGTATAATCTGAAAGAGCTGTTCGGCCGGCTGACGGACGGACAGTGGGAGGAGGCCGAAGCGCTGGTGTGCAGCACTCCGGGTGTATTCGACCAATTTGCCGGTGTGCAGATCAGCGATTTTGTCATCCGTGAGCTGGAAGTGCAGGACGAGAAGACGATGGTCTACTTTGATCTGACCGTTGAAGAAAGCGACAACCCGCTGTTTGCAGTGGGTACCACGCCCTGGGTGGCCAAGCTGACCTCCTTTGATCGGAACTGGGCAGAATACATTCTGCCGCAGGGCAGCAGCGTGTCCACCTGCTATTTTGCCTCGCTGCAGCCGGTGGAACAGTTCTGTTTCCGGCTGGCCAGCTATCTGCCCGATCTGCGCGGCACTGATTTTTCTGCCTGTTTTGACCGTTCCGATCCGTATGTCATGTACCAGGCGGTGGACGCCGCCTGTGTTATCCTGAACAGTGCAGGCCTGCCCGATGTGCCCGATACCCCCGAAACCAAAAGCCCCGCAGCGTTTTGTGACCGGATGGAAGCGGTATTCGGAGTGGATCTGCGGGATGTGGATCTGACCCAGTACAGCGGATATCAGGCATACGGGATGATGGTCCCCGTCGGTAAAGGAGGCCGCTGGGTGTATGCCGCCATCGCCGAATCGACCCGCGACGAAGCCCATAACCGCTTTACCGTGACGATGGACCTGTATGCGGACACAGTGTGCTGGGTGAAGGCCCAGACGCTGCGGTATACCGTTGGGGTGAACGAGGATGGCTCCTTCCGTCTGCTGGAGGTGGAGCAGCTGTACGATTCCGGGCATCCGCTCGAAATGGGCAGCGTATGATATGCGCTGCATCGTTCCAAACCGGCCGTCCAGCCTTTTTGGAAAAGGGTTGGCGGCCGCATGGAGTAAAAGGCAAAATCTCACACATCCTCCTGCAAACAAAACCGCACCGTGGAAACACAGCGTTCCCCGGTGCGGTTTTTTTGAAAAATCAGACCCGCGGCGGCGGCAAAACGTACACCTCAGCTGTTTTTTGCTTTGCGCGCCGGCCGGCAGCGCTGGGCCACATGTACCAGCACGCTGGCGGTGAGGATCAGTCCGGACACACCGTGGGTGATGCCCAGCCACATGCCCGGCATCCCTTTCAGCAGCATCCCACTGCCAAATACCACCACCAGCGACAGAAGCATCACCCAGTGCAACACTCTATTCATAACGACCTCCATTGGTTAGTTGCAGCGAACTTACTTGGTTAGTATAAACTAACCAAGTAAGTTTGTCAAGTTTTTTCCATCACAGCTTGCGTTTTGGCGGTACGCCCTCCTGCAATCAAAACAGCACACAGCCCGCATACAAGGCCGCCTGCTGCCGCCCTTTTGCCGCCTTGCCACTTCAGGTTGCGCAAACGCAAACCTGTGTTGGTAGGCATCAAGGCAGCGGGGGTGGTATAATAGAGAAAAAGGAAAAGGAGGCAAAGGCTATGAGCTTTGCAGAAAACCTGAAACAAGCCCGCAAACAAAAAGGGCTGTCCCAGGAAAATCTGGCTGAACTGCTGGGCGTCAGCCGGCAGGCTGTTTCCAAATGGGAACAGGATGAGGGATACCCCGAGGTGGAAAAATTGCTGCTGCTAAGCCAAAAACTGGAGGTATCGCTGGACAGTCTGCTGGAGAGCGGTGCAGCCGCCCCTGTTTCCAGCAGCCCCGCCGTCAACAGCACCGGATGCATCCGCATCATCTCCCCGCACGAAAATGTGATCGTATCCTGTTACAAGGTGATTTCCAGCCAGCGGATGCGCGGCGGCAAAGACTCGCCCCACTACGCGCTGTCGGGTGTCAGCCCGGAGCCCCACGCCTTATGGGGCCAGCCCACCACCTTTTTGGGCTGGTATGCCGAGGAGGAGGACTTGAAAAAAGAGATCCGACAGATCGAAAACGCCCTGGCTGCCCATCTTGCCTCCTATCAGCTGCAATACAGCGTGAAAACACAGGCCCACTGGCTAAGCCGAAAGATCGTGCGAGAATAACGGCACAACAGATAATAAAAAACCAGCTGCCGACATACAGCTGGTTTTTTGCTGGTTTTGCCGCGCCGCAGAGGCTTTCACGGCCATCATTTCAGACAAAAAAGAAAAGCACCAGTTTTACAACTGGTGCTTTTTTGGTGGAGATGAGGGGGATCGAACCCCTTACCTCTTGAATGCCATTCAAGCGCTCTCCCAAGTGAGCTACACCCCCACGGCTTGCCCCTCGGAGCTTCGTGCCCCTCAGTGCTTGTTTATTATAGCATTCCGTTCTGCGTTTGTCAACATCTTTTTTCAATTTTTTTGGTTTTCTTTTTTGGCCTGCAAACGCCGAAAAAGGCGGCAGCCAACGGCCGCCGCCTTTCCCGGTTTGGAAGGTAAATCTATCAATATGAGAGAATTTGCAGAAACTCAGCGCTGCACACGACCGGAAGCGTTGCCGCCGGCCAGCTTCTCCACCTCGTCCACGGTGACGAAGTTGTAGTCGCCCTCGATGGAGTGCTTCAGAGCAGAAGCAGCCACCGCGAACTCCACAGCGTCCTGGGTGTTCTTGCCGCTCAGCAGGGCGTAGATCAGGCCGCCGCCGAAGCTGTCGCCGCCGCCCACACGGTCGATGATGTGCAGGTGGTACACCTTGGAGAAGCAGTACTCGTCGCCGGCCACATCGTACAGCATGGCGCTCCAGTCGTTGTCGAAGGCGGACTTGCTCTCACGCAGGGTGATGGCGACCTTCTCGAAGTGGAACTTGTCGGCCAGCTGCTTGGCCACGCTCTTGTAGCCCTCTTTGTTCAGCTCACCGGCGTAGATGTCGGTGTTCTCGGCCTCGATGCCGAACACGTCCTTGGCGTCCTCCTCGTTGGAGATGCAGACGTCCACATACTGGCACAGCTCGGTCATGGCCTTGCGGGCCTCGTCGCGGGTCCACAGCTTGCCGCGGTAGTTCAGGTCGCAGCTGATCTTCACGCCGCGGGCCTTGGCAGCCTTACAGGCCTCCACGCAGATCTCCACCACATTGGCGCCCAGCGCCGGGGTGATGCCGGTGAAGTGGAACCAGTCCACGCCCTCGAAGATGGCATCCCAGTCGAAATCGGCGCAGGAAGCCTCGGCGATCGCGCTGTGCGCGCGGTCGTAGATGCAGACGCTGCCGCGCTGGGAAGCGCCCTTCTCCAGGAAGTAGATGCCCACACGATCGCCGCCGCGGGTGATCTTGCTGGTGTCCACGCCGTACTTGCGCAGGCTGTTCACCGCCATCTGGCCGATGGCGTGCTTGGGCAGCTTGGTGACGAAGGCAACGTCGGCGCCGTAGTTGGCCAGGGAAACGGCCACGTTGGCCTCGCCGCCGCCGAAGGTGGCCTCGAAGGAATCGGCCTGCACAAAGCGCAGGTAGTCATACGGCTGCAGGCGCAGCATCAGTTCGCCAAAAGTAACAACTTTCATCGTGTTTTCTCCTTTTCCTGTTCTTTATTTCTGCACCAGATGTACCGCGAAGCCGGCAAATTCCTGCTTCAGGTAGATGGCGATGGTCTTGCCGTTCTTCACCACGCGGCTGTCCTCGTCGAACTCCCAGCCCTGCATCTTCAGGTGGGCGATGGCGCGGTCGATGGTGTTGGTGCCAATGGCGATATGGCCGTGGGTGCCGCGGCCCGGCTTCTTCATGATCTCCATCGCCTTGCTGCCGGCGAAGATGGAGGAGTTGCCCACCGCGTAGTCGAAGCCGAAGGCCAGCTGGAACAGCTGGGCGGCCTTCAGGGCCTCTTCCTCGTTCTCGGTGTTGATGCCGATGTGCTTCACCTCGAAGCCCAGCATGGTGCGCACGGCCTCTTTGGTCAGGCGGGTGATCTCCTCGAAGTTGCCCTCGTCGATCAGGTCTTTCTTCACCATCCAGGTGCCGCCGCAGGCGATGATCTTGTCGAAGCTGAGGTAGTCCATCAGGTTCTTGGCGTTCACGCCGCCGGTGGGCATCCAGCGCAGGTTCTGGTAGGGGCCGGCCACCGCTTTCAGCTTGGCCACGCCGCCGTTCTGCTCGGCCGGGAAGAACTTCACGATGTCCAGACCCATGCTCATGGCCTGCTCCATCTCGCCGGGAGTGGCGGTGCCGGGCATCATCAGGGCGCCCTTCTCCAGCGCATAGCGGGTGATCTCGGGGTTGAAGCCGGGGCTCACGATAAACTGGCTGCCGGCGGCCAGCGCACGGTCCACCTGGTCTTTGGTGAGCACGGTGCCGGCGCCCACGATCATCTCGGGCACTTCGGCCACGATGCGGCGGATGGCCTCCTCGGCGCAGGCAGTGCGGAAGGTCACCTCGGCGGCGGGCAGGCCGCCTGCCACCAGAGCTTTGGCCAGAGGCACAGCCTTTTCCACATCATTGATGGCGATTACAGGCACAATGCCGATCTCGTAGATCTTTTGAACAACGGGGTTCATACGCGACATCTCCTTCTGCTTTTCCAGTTGCGGATTCCGTAATTCCACATTGTGGAACTACGTTCCATTTTTGGTTCTGTATTCATTATACCAAGCCAGACCGGATTGTCAATTGCTTTACAGACGAATTTTTTTGAGAATATTTTTGTTGTATTTTGTAGAAAATGCACACGGCATTTGCAAAATCGTACACAGGCACTTGCATTTTTTGAAACGGCGTTTTACAATGTGGAATATCAGAGCAACACAGCGAAGCGAGGTACCTTGTATGCAGACAACTCCCGCCCCCAAAAACGGCACCCAAAGCATCCAGCGGATCTTTGGGGTGATCGAAGCGCTGGCCGCCCGGCCCGGCGGCACGTCGCTGCAGCAGCTGTGCGCCGCCACGGGGCTGGCCAAAAGCACCGCGCACCGGATGCTGGCCAGCCTTGTGGAGATGGGGTATGTGGTGCAGGACAGCTTCACCACCCGCTATCGCCTCACCCTCAAGCTGTTCGAACTGGGCAGCGCGGTGGTGAACGACATGGACATCCTGGCGGTGGCGCGCCCGCATCTGGACCGGCTCAGCCGCCAGACCGGCGAGGCGGTGCACCTGGTGCTGCGGGACGGCGCCGACATCGTATATCTCTACAAGGCCGAGGCGCTGGGCGTGCGGCGGATGAGCAGCCAGGTGGGCCTGCGCGCGCCGATGTACTGCACCGGCGTGGGCAAGGCGATCCTGGCCACGCTGCCGCCGGCCGAGGTGCAGAGCGTGTGGGATTCCAGCGCCATCCACCGCATCACCGAGCACACGATCGTGGATTTCTCCCAGCTGTGCGAACAGCTGCGCGCGGTGCGCCAGAAGGGGTTTGCCATCGACGACGAGGAGAACGAGCTGGGCATCCGCTGTGTGGCGGTGGCGCTGCCGGGGCCCGGCGGCAAGGCGGAAGCGGCCTTTTCGCTGTCCAGCCTGGTGCCGCACATGAGCGAGGAGCGCATCGCTCAGCTGGCCCAGATGAGCCTGTCCACCCGCGACGCCATTTTGCGGGATCTGGGACTGTGAAAAATCAACACAGCGAGAAAAAGCCCCCTGCTCGGCAGGGGGCTTTGTTCGTTGAAACGGGATTTTGCGTTTTTATAAAGGTTTGTGCCGGCAGGCAGCTTTCCCCTCATCAGTCCCCCTGCGGGGGACAGCTTCCCCCCAGGGGGAAGCCTTTGGAGGAATCCGCCGGTGCTATCCCCCGATGGAAAGCCTTCCCCTGGCAGGGGAAGGTGCCCCCGTCAGGGGGCGGATGAGGTTGAGTCCCTCCCCCTGCGCAAAGTCTGCCCTATCGAAAATTTAAGCCCCCTGCTCGGCAGGGGGCTCTTGATTTGTGCGGGATCTCAGGCAGCGCTGTTGTAGGACGAGCTGGTGGAATCGGAAGAGCTGTCCTCCTCGTCCGGCTGCACGGTGGGCATGGGCAGGTCGTACAAAAACGCTTTCAGGATCTCGGCGTTCTGCGCAAAATCCACGCTCACGATCACACGGCCGTTGTCCAGTGTATCGCTGCCGTAGGTGTCTTCGGCCGGAATGGTCATCTGATCAATCTCGGTGCCGGCCAGGGTGGGCACCTTCAGGATCAGCGAAGCCAGCTCGGTGTTGGTGAGGTTGGTGTCCACCATCGGCAGCAGCTTGTCGGCCAGCAGGTCGATCTTGTCCAGGCTCAGGGTGGTGGCCTGGTCCACCGCCGCCTGGATCACCTTGCGCTGGCGCTCGATGCGGTGCCAGTCGCTGTCCAGCTGGCGGATACGGGCATACTGCAGCGCGGTGGGACCGTCGAAACGGTTGATGCCCTCCTCGAACTTGTCCTCCCGCGCGATGTTGTTCATCCACTCGGCCTCGGCCTCGGTGAGGTCGATGTCCACACCGCCGATGTCGGTGATGGCGGTCTCAAACACATAGAAGTTCACGCGGACATACCGGCTCACATCCACCTTGAAATAGCTGCGGATGGTCTGCAAAAGCAGCTCCGGGCCGCCGTAGGCGAACACATGGGTCAGCCAGTCGTCGCCCACGTCGGGGATCGACACGCCGATGGCGCGCTCGAACGACACCAGCTTCATCTCGTTGGTGCGGTTGTTGATGGACAGCAGCATCATGCTGTCGGCGCGGGAACGCTCGAATTCCTCGTCGCGCTCGTCGGTGCCGATGAGCAGGATGTTGTCCACGTCCTTTTCGGAATAGATCTCCCCGTCGGGCGGCTCGATCTCGCCGCCGTTGCGGGTGACGTCCAGGTATTTGGGGTCGATCTCCAGGTCCTTGCCCAGAATGCTGGTGTCCTCGATCGGCTGGGTATAGTCGATGCCGTCGCCGCGGCTGACCTTGTCCAGCTTGCTGTTGATATACAGCCAGCCGGCGCCGGCCAGAATGCCCAACAGCAGCACCAGCACCAGCAGACAGATCAGTGTGACCTTCAGGGCCTTGCGCACTTTGGGTCGATTTTCAAACATACGTTTCATCCTTTCGCAGGCAGAAAAACAAATTGTTGAATCATCAAGTGTCCATTTTATCGCAAAAATCGACCGGAATCAATCAATAACTTGTGAAACCTTTATTTTTCCCGCCCGGTTTGGAGAAATGCTCCAGTTTTTTATCGTCTTGTGGAATTTTTTCGGCGCCGCACGGTATACCCGAAGGTGCCCAGGCGGCGTCCCAGCGAATAGTACTCCCCGTGCGCATAGGCCAGCAGCCCAGCTTTTTCCAGGCACAGCCTGCCCGACCCATCCAGCAGCGCCTCGTCCACGTCGATGGCCACGATGTCCGCCAGGAACAGATCGTGGCTGCCCAGCGGGATGCGCTGGAACACCCGGCACTCCAGATTCACCGGGCTTTCGCCCAAAATCGGGCAGCCCACCGCCGAGGCCTCCAGTTTGGTCAGATGCATGACGGCGAACTTGTCCACATCGCGGCCGCTCTTGACGCCGCACCAGTCCACCGCGCGCACCAGCTTTTCGGTGGGCAGGTTCACCACAAACTCGCCGCTCTCGCAGATCAGCGGATGGGAGTGGCGCTCCGGCCGCACCGAGATGGACAGGCGCGGCGGGCGCGTGTTCACCAGCCCCGCCCATGCCACCGTGAGGACGTTTGCCGCTTCCCCGCTGCCGCAGGTGACCAGCGCGGGCGGCACCGGGGCCAGCAGCGCGCTGCCCTTCCATACCTGTTTACTCATGGTCCACCGCACCTTCGTCGCCTTCCAGCGTGGTTTCACGGATGATAAAGCGCGGACGGCGCTTGGTCTCGTTGTAGATCTTGCCCACATACTCGCCGATCACGCCCAGACACAGCAGCTGCACGCCGCCCATGAAGAAGATCGCGCACAGCATGCTGCTCCAGCCGGACACCGTGAAGCCCACCAGATGGGTGATGAGCACCCACAGGATGCCGATCACGCTGACAATGCTGATGAAGAATCCCAGCGCGGTGATGATGCGGATGGGCTTGATGGACAGGCTGGTGATGCCGTCGAAGGCAAAGGCCAGCATCTTTTTCAGCGGATAGTGGCTCTCGCCGGCCAGGCGCTCGGCGCGCTCGTAGTATACGCTGCTGCTGCGGTAGCCCACCAGCGGCACCAGGCCGCGCAAAAACAGGTTCACCTCGCCGAACTGCGCCAGCCCGTCCAGCGCACGGCGGCTCATCAGGCGGTAGTCGGCGTGGTTGTAGACCGTGTCGGCCCCCAGCGCGCTCATTACCTTATAAAAGCCCTGCGCCGTGGTGCGCTTGAACCAGGTGTCGGTGTCGCGCTTGGAGCGCACCCCATACACCACGTCGCAGCCGGCGGCGTATTCCCGCAGCATCTCGTCCATCGCGTTGATGTCGTCCTGTCCGTCACAGTCGATCGAGATTGTCACGTCGGCGTGGCGGCGGGCGGTCATCAGGCCGGCCAGCAGCGCGTTCTGGTGCCCGCGGTTGCGGGACAGGCACACGCCCTGGAAGTGCTCGTCCTGTTCGCACAGGCCCTGGATGACCTCCCAGGTCCTGTCCTTCGAGCCGTCGTTGACAAACAGCACCCGGCTCTTTTCCGAGATCGCTCCCTCGCCCTCCAGCTGGCGCAGCTTGGCCAGGAACATGCCGCTGGTCACCGGCAGCACCTCCTGCTCGTTGTAGCAGGGAATGACAATATACAAAATCGGCGTTTCCATCGTTTCAGTTCTCCTTTGGCTCCGGTTCACAGCCGGGCAGGGCGGCGCCCAATGCGGCCGGCTGCAGCAGTTTGAAACTGCCGCGGTAGGTTTCGATCAGGCCGTCCTTCTGCATGCGGGACAGCTCGCGGCAGAGCGCGCTGCGCTCGCAGCCCAGATATTCGGCCAGCTGCGCGCGGTTCAGCGGGATGCAGAAGGTGTTGCTGTGGGCCGCCGCCGCCTCCTGCATCAGGAACAGGCACAGCCGCCCGCGCAGGTTTTTCAGCAGCAGAAGGTCCAGACGCCGGTCCAGCTCGAAGTATTTGTCGCTGATGACCCGCAGCAGGTTCTGCACCAGGCGCGCATGCCCCGGCGGCACCGCGCCGCCGGGGGAGCACACCGCCTGTATCGGCACAAACAGCACCTGTGTGTCGCACAGGGCCGTGAGGGTGACGGGGCTTTCCCGCCGCCCGCTGGCCAGCACGTCCCCGAACACTCCGCCCGGGCCGAACTGCCCCACCGCCAGCTGGCGGCCGTCTCCGGTGGGCTTGGCGCCCTGCACCAGGCCCTCCACCACCACGCCGATCTCCCGGGCCGGATAGCCCGCCATCAGCACGATCTCCCCTTTATGATACCGGCGGCGCACCGGCGCCAGCCAACTCAGCAGCTCCTTCAGTTCCGGTGCGGAGATACCCGCGAACAAAGGCGTGTTTTGCAGCAATTCCAGTTCCTGCATGGTGCCTCTCCTTTTGTTGCAGCGGCAACTGCATATTTGTTTTCATTATAGTAAACTTAACAGACAACGGCAAGCATTTTTTTGACCCTGCCGAAAAATTTGTGCAAAACGAGGGATTTTTCATGAAAAAACTGGTTTCTCTGGCAATGGCGCTCTGCCTGGCGGTGGGTCTGGCCGCCTGCGGCGCGCCTTCTTCCGCCCCGGCGTCCTCTGCGGCGCCCTCTGCCGCGCCCTCCTCCGGCGCGGCCCAGCCCTCCGCCTCCATCCGCATCGCCGGCATGAAGGGCCCCACCACGATGGGCATGGTGAAGCTGATGAAGGACGCCGAGGAGGGCGCCGCGAACGGCGACTACCAGGTGGAGATGTACGCCACCGCGCAGGAGATCCTGCCGCTGCTGGTGAAGGGAGAGATCGACGCCGCCATGCTGCCTGCCAACGTGGCCAGCAACATCTACGCCCAGACCGAGGGCAAGGTGCAGGTGGCCGCCATCAACACGCTGGGCGTGCTGTATGTGGTGGAGAACGGCGACAGTATCCAGTCGGTGGCCGACCTGGCCGGCAAGACCATCTACTCCACCGGCAAGGGCAACACCCCGGAATACACCCTGAACTATATCCTGGAGCAGAACGGCATCGCCGACCAGGTGACGGTGGAATACAAGAGCGAGGCCACCGAGGTGACCGCTACGATGGCCGAGGCCGGGGAGGGCGCGGTGGCCGTGCTGCCCCAGCCGTATGTGACCATCGCCACCAGCCAGACCGAGGGGATGCGGGTGGCGCTGGATCTGACCGAGGAGTGGAGCAAGGTGACCCCCGACAGCCAGCTGGTGACCGGCGTGCTGGTGGCGCGCACCGACTTCATCGAGCAGAACCCGGAAGCCTTTGAGCAGTTCCTGGCCGACTACAAGGCCAGCATCGACTATGTGAACGCCAACACCGCCGAGGCCGCCCAGCTGGTGGCCGACTACGGCATCGTGCCCAAGGCCGCCGTCGCCGAAAAGGCGCTGCCCGCCTGCAACATCACCTACATCGCCGGCAGCGAGATGAAGGCCGCGCTGCAGGGGTATCTGCAGGTGCTGTTCGACCAGAACCCCGCTTCGGTGGGCGGCGCGATGCCCGGCGACGACTTCTACTACGGCGCGTGACCGCCGTATGAGAGAAAAGTGGAAAACGGCCGCCGCCGTTCTGTTCTGGCTGGCGGTGTGGCAGCTGGCCGCGATGGCCATCCGGCAGCAGCTGTTCCTGCCCACCCCGGCGTCGGTGCTGGCGGCGCTGGCCGAACTTGTGCCCACCGCCGATTTCTGGCGCCGGGTGGGGTTCAGCCTTGCGCGCATCGCGGGCGGCTTTTTCCTTGCGGCGGCCGCGGCCGCGGTGCTGGCCGCCCTGGCGGCGGCGCTGGACACGGTGGAGGTGCTGCTGCGCCCGCTGATCCTGGTGGTAAAGACCACCCCGGTGGCCAGCTTCATCATCCTGGCGCTGGTGTGGCTGCCCAGCCGGAACCTGTCGGTGTTCATCAGCTTTCTGATGGTGCTGCCGGTCGTGTACACCGCCACCCTGGCCGGTATCCGCCACACCGACCCCCAGCTGCTGGAAATGGCACGGGTGTTCCGTCTGCCGCCGGCGCGCCGGGTGCGCGCCATCTACCTGCCCGAGACGATGCCCTATTTCGTCAGCGCCTGTTCCACCGCGCTGGGTCTTGCCTGGAAAAGCGGCGTGGCCGCCGAGGTGATCGGCCTGCCGGACGGCAGCATCGGCGAGGCGCTCTATCAGGCCAAGGTGTTCCTGACCATGCCGGAGCTGTTCGCCTGGACGGTGGTCATCATTCTGGCCAGCATGCTGTTTGAACGGGCGGTGCTGCGGCTGCTGCGGTGGGCGGCGGCGCGCATCGCGGGCACAAAGGAGGCTGTATGAGCATCACAGTGACCGGCCTGTGCAAGGCCTTCGACGCAAAGCCGGTGCTGCACGGCTTCGGCTTTTCCCTTGCGGACGGGGAGACTGTGGCGCTGATGGGGCCGTCCGGCTGCGGAAAGACCACCTTCCTGCGCATTTTGATGGGACTGGAAACGCCCGACGCGGGCACCATCGAGGGGCTGCGCGGTCTGCGCATCGCGCCGGTGTTCCAGCAGGACCGGCTGTGCCCGGGCCTGTCGGCGCTGCAGAATGTGCTGCTGGTGGCGGCGCATCCCGCCCAGACGGCCGCACAGGCCGAGGGGCTGCTGCGGGAGCTGGGGCTGGACGAGGACGACATCCGCCGCCCGGCGGCGGTGCTCTCGGGCGGGCAGCGGCGGCGGGCGGCGCTGGCGCGCGCGGTGCTGGCGGACGGCGACCTCGTGCTGCTGGACGAGGCATTCAAGGGGCTGGACGAGGCCACGGCGGCACAGGCGATCGACTTTGTGCGCCGCCGCACGCAGGGCAAAATGGTGCTGGCCGTGACCCACTCGGCCGCCGAGGCAGCGGCGCTGGGCGCACGGGTGGTGCGGATGCCCGCCCGGCCCGATTGACAAACGCGCGGTTTCCCGGTATCATCATAACAACAATCGTTCTGGCGCTGTTCCGTTTGGCCCGCGATAAAAGGGCGCGGGGCGGCGCCTTTGTGCAACAAAGGAGGAAACGCCATGCAACAGGATCTGCTGCGCCGCCTCATGCAGGTGGCCACCCACGAACGTCCGGCCCGGCGGGTGCTGAAAGGCGGACAGGTGCTGAACGTATTCACCGGCCGTCTGCTGGACGCCGACGTTGCCATCGAGGAGGGCATCATCGCGGCGGTCGGCCCGGACTACGCGGGCGAGGAGGAGATCGACTGCACCGGTCTGACCATCATCCCCGGCCTGATCGACGCCCACCTGCACATCGAGTCGGCGATGGTGCAGCCGGCCGAGCTGGCCAAGGTACTGCTGCCGCGCGGCACCACCACCCTCATCGCAGACCCGCACGAGCTGGCCAACGTGAGCGGCGAGGCGGCGATGGACTATCTGTTCGGCGCGGCCGAGACCTGCGGGCTGAATGTGTTCGTGATGGCCCCCTCCGCCGTCCCGGCCAGCCCCTTCGACCGGAACGGCGCGGGGGTGATCGGCGCCTCCCGTCTGGCGGCCTGGAAGGACCGGGCGCTGGGGCTGGGCGAGGTGATGTGCTTTCCGCAGGTGGTGGCGGGAGACCCGGCCGCGCTGGACAAACTGGACGCCTACGCCGGGCGGCCCATCGACGGCCATGCCCCCGGTCTGCGCGGGCCGGCGCTGCAGGCCTACCGGCTGGCGGGCATCCAGACCGAGCACGAGGCGTCCGACTTTGCCGAGGGGCTGGAGAAGCTGGAGGCGGGCTTCGCGCTGCTGGTGCGGGAGGGCAGTGCCGCCCACAATCTGGAGCCGCTGGTGACCGGCCTGCTGAAACACCGCATCCCCACCGGCCGCTGCGCCTTCTGCACCGACGACAAGCACCTGGCCGACATCTTCACACAGGGCCATATCGACCACTGTGTGCGCCGCGCCATCGAACTGGGGATGCCGTTTGCCCAGGCGGTGCAGATGGCCACCATCCAGCCCGCCCGCATCTATGGGCTGAACGACCTCGGCGCGGTGGCGCCCGGATGCAGGGCCGACCTTGTGCTGCTGGAAAACGCCGCCCGGATGACCATCCGCGCGGTGTACAAGGACGGCGTTCCGGCCGCCGAGCGCCTGGCGGATGCGCAGGCCTTCCCGGTGCCGGACAGCCTGCTGCACACGGTGAAGCTGCCCGCGCTGACTGAGGAGGACCTGGCGCTGTACTGCGCCGCCGAGACCGACGCCATCCAGCCGGTCCCCCGCCAGCTGCTCACCCGCCGGGTGAGGGCGTCGGTGCAGCGGGACGGGGCCGGGCGGTTTCTCCCGGACGCGCGGTACTGCAAGCTGTGCGCCGTGCAGCGGCACAGCGGCGAAAAACGCCTGGCGGTGGCCCCCCTCGAGGGCTTCGGTATCCGGGGCGGCGCGCTGGCCACCACGGTGGCGCACGACTCCCACAACATCGTGGCCGCCGGCGACAACGACGCCGACCTGCTGGCCGCCATGCGGGCGCTGGCCGAAGCAGGCGGCGGCTATGCCATCGCGCGCGGCGGCGAAGTGCATCTCCTTCCCCTTCCGGTGTGCGGACTGGTGAGCCTGGAGAGCGGCGAAGCGGTGGCCCGGCACACCGACGAGATGCTGGCCATTGCCCGGGAAATGGGCATCCCGGCCGGGGTGGACCCGTTCATCACCCTGTCGTTTTTGTCGCTGCCGGTGATCCCGGCCGTCCGCCTGCTGGACGGCGGCCTGTTCGACGCCGAAAATTTCCGCTGGATCGTGCAATAATCCTTCTTCACACAAAAGCGCTTCCCTGTGCATAGAATGGTCTGCCGCGGCAAACTATCTGAAGGGAGATCATTTGTATGCATCCTTGTGAAGACCGCAAAAACCCCACCGACTTCGGCCCCCATCCGTTCACCGTGAACATCACCTGCGCCGCCCGGGAAAACGACTGCTACCGCCGCGCCCTGTGGACCGGCTGCAACCTGCAGGCGACCCTGATGTCCATCCCGCCCTGCGGCGAGACCGGCCAGGAGATGCACGACGACGCCGACCAGATGCTCTACATCGTGCAGGGCAGCGGCAAGCTGTTCATGGGCTTCGGCCCCTGCTGCATGCCGTTCTGCAAGGAAGTGAAGGAGTGCGACGCCATCTTTGTGCCCGCCGGCTGCTGGCACAACCTGAAAAATACCGGGCGCTGCTCGCTGAAGCTGTTCTCGGTGTATGCGCCGCCCCACCATTCGCGCGGCACCATGCAGTTTGACAAACCGAAGGAAGACTCCGAGTCTGAAGAGTAACCCCAGCGCATAAGCACGCCCCCGAACCGATGAGGTCCGGGGGCGTGTTCCGGTTTTCGGGCAGGGGCGGCACCGACGGGTTTCGCCAGAGGCTTCCCCCTGGGGGGAAGCTGTCGCCCATAGGGCGACTGATGAGGGGAAAGCCTTCGATGGGCACAAACTTCCATAAAAACACGGTTTCGGCAGGCTCTGCGCAGCGGGAGGCCTTCCTGGTGCTGCTGGATTCCATCGTCACAGTGGGCTGAGTTTTCCCGCACAAAATACGCCCTGCAGGCAAATCTGCTTGCAGGGCGTTGCTTTTTTCAGCAGTTGGGCAGAGTCGCGTTGGACAGGCAGTCGCGCGGGGTGCAGCCCACGATCAGCTGTTCGCCGTCGGAGTAGCCCTCCTCGCAGCCGGCCAGCGTGTCGATCAGGTACTGCCGCAGCTGGGCGATGCGGGGGATATACTGCGCGTCGCGGATGGCGTTGTGGGTCTCGTTCGGGTCCTTGACCAAATCGAAATACTGCTCCTCGCCGGTCTGGCTGAACCAGACGTATTTGTCGGTCTTGGTCACGATGAACTGGTGCGACTTCTCGCCGTAGACGTGCTCGCCGTGCAGCCACTGGCGGTCGTGCCCGTGCAGGATGCTCTGGCCGTCCAGCGTGGCCGGGATGGGAGCGCCCGCGATGTCCAGCGTGGTGGGCATCACGTCCCGCAGCTCCACCAGCGTGTCGTCGGTCTCGCCCCAGCGGCGGCCCAGCAGGGCTTCCGGCCCGCTCACGATCATCGGGATGTGGATGCTGCCCTGGTACGGCACCGATTTGCGGTCCAGGCAGTGGTCGGACAGCATCTCGCCGTGGTCGGAGGTGAACAGGATGATGGTGTTGTCCATCAGCTTGTGCTCGATCAGCGCCATCAGGATGCGGCCGATCTGGTGGTCCACATGGGTGATGCAGGCGTAGTAGCCGATCATCTGCTCCCGGATCAGGTCGGGGTCGATGGGGCCGGTGATGTTGTTGAATACGCGCCCGTTTTTGCGCAGAAGTTCTGCGTCATCCCAGTCTCCCCGCACCGGCGGGCGCAGGTCTTTGTTCTTATACATATCAAAATAGTGCGCAGGAGCGTCATACGGAGCGTGCGGACGCACAAAGCTGGCCATCAAAAAGAAGGGCTGGCGCGGGTCGCGGCGGCGCAAAAAATCAATGCTCTGCTGCGCCACCCAGTTGGTGGGATGGTATTTTTCCTCATACGGCCAGGGGCGGGCGATCCAGCCGTTGCAGTCCAGGCCGGTGTCGGTGACGTCGGCGTTTACGCCCAGCTGGCCGCGCAGCCAGTGGAAATAGTCGTCGGCGATCAGCTGGTTTTCGCTGGACGGCACATCCGCGAAGCGGTATTCGTGCAGGTAGCCGTCGTGCAGCTCCACGTTGTGGAACCCCGCGTAGTGGCGCAGCGGGTGCACATGCATCTTGCCCACGCACTGGGTGTAGTATCCAGCCTTGGACAGCTCGCCGGCCATCGTGCAGCCGTAGTTCCAGTTCACCCGGTCCTGGTAACCCACCCGGCCGGTGTGCCGCTGGGACAGCCCGGTGTGCAGGATCGCGCGGGCCGGCACACAGGTGGGGCAGGAGGAATAGGCGTTGGGATAGTACACGCCGTGCGCCGCCAGATGGTCGATGTAGGGCGTTTTGACGTCCGGGTGTCCGGCGATGCCCATGCAGTCGCCGCGCATCTCGTCGGTCATGATCAATACGATATTGGGACGATTTTGCATTGTTTTTCTCCTTTTTCGCCGCACAGAAAAACCCCAGGGTGTGCCCCTGGGGTTCTGCGTCAGCGGTCAAAGCCGGTCGGCCAGGGGCCGGGTGCCGGTTCAGATCTCGTACCAGATGATCTCGTTGGCGTCCAGATGCAGCTCGAAGCTGCTGCCGTCGCCCTTGTATACGGTGGTGTCCTGCGGCTCGTAGGTGTTGTTCACCACGCAGTACTTGCCGTTCTTCACGTAGGCATGTACTTCCACGTTGTAGTTGGAGGAGAACCACTTGTGCAGGCCGTCCTCGTCGTGGCTGGCCCACAGGATGGCGCGGTACAGCACGCGGCTGTTCTCGAAGGTGTAGGGCAGGCCGCTGATGTAGACGGCGCGGCCGTCGCCGAACTCGTTGACAGCCATCTGCACTTCCTTGTCGCGCTGCACCAGGATGGTGGCGCCCTCTTTGGCATAGATGCTCTTTTTGCCCTCGCCGAAGTCCACCTCGCCCTTGCAGTCGGCCAGGATGAAGTGATCGGGATGCTGATCCCAGTTGTACTTGTCGTAGCCCAGGGTGAAGCCGGTCTCCTTCTCCACGCCCAGCACGCCGGACAGCTGCAGGAAGCGGCCCTGGTACTGGTGGCCGGAGGGCTCGCCCACGCCGATGATGCCGCCGCCGTCATGCACGAAGGCCTTGATGGCGGAGGAGATGGCGGGGTCTTCCCAGGCGTCGCCGCCGGTATGCGCGGTGTCGGCGTCGCCCACGTTGATGATGACGTCGATTCCTTTCAGCAGCTCGGGGTCGGCCTTGATGTCGTCAAAGCTGATGAACTTCACGT
The DNA here is from genome assembly GCF_002160015.1 of Anaerofilum sp. An201. Lineage (GTDB taxonomy): Bacteria > Bacillota > Clostridia > Oscillospirales > Ruminococcaceae > Anaerofilum > Anaerofilum faecale. The sequence continues at coordinate 35,606 of NZ_NFJT01000010.1, forward strand.
CGAACGGAGCGCCGGACAGCGCCTCGATCACGCCGGCGTAGCTGTAGTTCTGCTTCTGGTACAGCGCATGGTGCACCATGTGGCAGCCCCAGCTGCGGCACTTGCCCCAGCTGTTCAGCACGGCAACGGTCTTGACGGTGTAGGGAGTGGTGCCCTTGATGTTGGTGTACAGCAGGCGGAACTCGTTGCAGACGCTTTCCACGTAATCCATGAACTCGGGGAACTGCAGCGCCAGCTTCAGGTAGCCGCCGTAGCCGATGCGGTCGATGGGGCTGCGCAGGATGGCGCGGCGGGCGGTGACCCAGTTTTCCTTCGCCTCGCGCACGGGGTCGCCGCCCTCGTGGAAGGTGTCGGGGAAGAAGTAGGGCAGGAAGCGGCCCTCGGTGTACTTCACGCCGGGGATGTCGGAGATCAGGCGCAGGGTGGCGCCGTTGCCCACGCTGCCTACCACGGCGTCCAGGCCGATGGTCTTGAACTCGTCCATAAACGGCTCGGTGCCGATGAAATGGTCGCCCAGGAACATCATGGCTTCCTTGCCGCACTCGTGGGTGATGTCCACCATCTCCTTGGCCAGCTTGGCCACCTCGCGGCGCTGGAAGGCCATGAAGTCCTTGAACTCCTTCGAGGGAGCGCGGTACTGGTTGTTGTAGTAGCCCTGGTCCACGATGAACTCGGGACGGAACTTGTAGCCCACTTCCTGCTCGAACTGCTCGAGGATGTAGGGGGAGACGCTGGCGGAATAGCCGTACCAGTCCACGTATTTCTCGCGCTTCAGCTCATCGAAGATCAGGGTGAACTGGTGGAAAAAGGTGGTGTAGCGGATCACGTTCACATAGGGATGCTCGGCAATGAACTTGCGCAGACGCTCCATGGTGAACTTGTGGGTCTTGGGCTGGCGCACGTCGAAGGTGATCTGGTGCTCGAAGTTGGTCCAGCCGTTGGTCACGGCGTTGTACATATGTACGGGGTCCCAGATCAGGTAGGCCAGGAAGGCTACGGTGTAGTCATGATAGGGCTCCGACTGGATGGTCACGCTGCCGTCGGCGTAGCTCCACTTGTCGGTGGGGACAACCTCGCCGGTGGTGCGGTCCATCACTTCCCACCAGCGCTTGATGTCATCGCGGGTGTTCACCTCCATCAGCTCGGGGCTGATGCCCTGCATCAGGCTAATGGACAGGCTGTCGCCGGTGGCGGTGTGGAAGCCGGTCATGATGTAGCACTGCTGCACCTCGTCCGGGTTCGCCTTCGCCCAGGCGTTGTCCTTGCGGGTGGTGTAGTAGGTGGAGTAGATCTTTGCGTCGGCGTTCTTCAGCTCCTCGGGGAACTCGGTGCCGTCGCAGTCGCGGATCGCGTCGGCGCCCCATTTCTCCAGCACTTCCAGGGTTTCGGGGATCACGTCCATATCGGTGGGGATCGTTACGCGGCCCTTTTTCAAAATATCGCTCATGTTGGTCCTCCTTGGGCGTATTTGTCTGCATTGCTGTTTTGCAGATTTTTTTCGTTACAGCATTATTTCGTATAGGGTTTATTGTACAAATACAGAAGAACCAGAATACCGGCCAGGCCCAGCAGCTGTACGCCCAGGCCGATGATTCCCTGTGTCATGTCGGACATGAAGCCCATGCTGTGGCCAATAATAACCAGTGCAATGCACACCAGAGCCGCAAGGATGCCCAACGCTACCTTTACTTTTTTAAGGGTATATTCATTCATTGTTTGCGCCTCCCATTAGCCTTTCAGACCGCCGACAGTCATGCCTTCGGTGAGCTTTTTCTGCACACAGATATACAGCAGCAGTGTGGGGATCATTACCAGTACCAGACCGGCATACATCTGACCGTACTCTGCCTTCGCGTTCTGCGCCTTCATCAGGTTCAGCAGGCCAACCGGCAGGGTGCGCGGACCACTGGGATCGGTCAGCATGGTCATGGAGATGATGTACTCGTTCCAGTAGGCCAGGAACTCGAACAGGATCACGGTGATGATGCTGGGCTTCGCCATCGGCAGAATAATGCGCACCATCGTGGTGAAATAGCCTGCGCCGTCCACATAGGCGGCTTCTTCGTAGTCCTTAGGCAGGGTTGCCAGATAGCTGCTGAGCAGGTAGATGGTGAAGGGCAGCGTGGTAGACGCCAGCACCAGAGACACCACAAACGGGTTGTTCAGGAAGAAGGTCTTGCCAAACCACTGGTTCAGCAGACGGTCGCCGGCCACAAACATCAGGAAGATGGGCACGACGATGTAGTTTACGTTAATAAACAGACCGGCCATAAAGCCGCCGTTCAGGACCTTGCGGCCCACAAAGTTATAGCGGCTGAGAACATAGGCAGCCGGCAGCGCAACCACCAGCAGGATTGCCAGCGACAAAGCAGTGATCATAACAGAAGTCATGAAGTAGTCGCCCATGCGGGCCTTTGTCCAGGCATCCACAAAGTTCTGGAAATGGAATCCTTCCGGCAGGGTAAAGGGGTTGCCGTAAAATTCTCTGTTCTCTTTCACCGAGGCCATGAATACCCACGCCACGGGAACGATGATCGAAATCGCCAGCAGAGCCAGGATGACGTAGATGACCACGCGGATCACAACGTCATTCTTCTCGCCGACCGCTCTTTCCTTTTTAAGCATTCTCTGCACCCTTCCTTTCGCTTACATTTCCAGCGGATCGCGCTTGGTAACCTTATTCACAATCGCTGCCAGAGCAAAGGAGAAGGTGAATACCACCACGCCAATCGCCATACCGTAGCCGTATGTAGAGTTGGTGTACGCCTGCTTGTACATGTAGCTCAGGAACACCTCGGTAGCGCCGTCGGGGCCGCCGTTGGTCATGGCCTTTACAAACAGGAAGCTCATGTTGATGTTGGAAATAATGAAGAAAGTGAGGGTTGTACGGATGTTGGTCCAGATCAGCGGCAGGGTGATGCTGAAGAACTGGGTGGTGCGGGAAGCACCTTCCAGATTGGCGCTCTCGTACAGGCTCTCGGAAATAGCAGACATACTGGCCATATACATAACCATGTAGTAACCGATCGCCTGCCAGACCATCGCAATAGCCAGGCTGTAGATAACAATCTTCTGGTCGCCCATCCAGTACACCGGCTCATCGGTGATGTGCAGCAGATTCAGGATGCTGTTCAGCAGACCGTTGTTGGCGTCGTAGATGGCGCTGAAAATGGCGCTGATAACAACCACAGACAGAATGTTGGGGATGTAGAAGATAATACGGAAGAAGTTCTGGCCACGCAGCTTTTCACGGGTCAGGATGGCCGCAAACAGCAGCGCGAAGAAGATCGTCACCGCTGTCACAACCACGATCAGCAGAATGCTGTTGCGGCAGGCACGGAAGAAGTTTTCATCCTTCAGCAATGCAGCAAAGTTACTCAGACCCACAAATTCCTTATTCGCGGAATATCCGCCCCAGCGGAGCAGGGACATACGGAATACGTTAAAAGTGGGAATTACAAGAAAAATGAACGCCAGAATTGTGGCAGGCGCAACGCAGGCCACAATAAACCGACTGCGTCCTTTATTTTTCTGCATCTTGTCATCTCCATTCCACAGATTTCATGTAGAAAGCGGTGAGCAAAAGGGCTACCCTTTACTCACCGCTTAGCCATTCCGTTACCTACGCAGCAAGCACATATCAATCCTATGGCTGCCTATTTGTTTCCGGGGCATCGCGACACCCGGATATCCATTCATAGATGCGCAGATGTTTGATTACATGGCACCGGCCATGGTCTTGCAGGCGTCCTGCATGTCAGCCCACCACTGATCCACGGTCTTGTTGCCGTTGACAACGCTGTCCATGGTGAAGCAGAAGATCTGCTTGAAGTTCATGCCCTCAACAGGCTTGGTGGAAGCGAAGGTGCCGATCGCAGCCTTGGCGCCGTTGTCGTATACGCTGTAGTACACAGCCTGGTCAGCGTCCAGCTTATCGGTCATACCGGTGATGGGCTGCACAGCGCCGCCCTCTTTGGCGAAGATCTCAGCAGCCTCGTCGCTGTACAGGTAGCTGATGAACAGCTTGGCCAGCTCCTGGTTGGAAGAACCGGAGGGAACCCAGCACTGCTCGAAGAAGGTGTAGCTGTAACGGTCGCCGTCTTTCTCCATAGCGGGCAGAGCCATGAAGCCCCACTCGAAGCCGTCAGCGCGAGGAGCGTCCGCCATCTCGCCGATAACCCAGTTGCCGTTGGGCATGAACAGGGCCTTGTTGTCCAGAATCAGCTGCTGGTTCTTCTGGAAGTTGTCGTTGTTGCCGTTAGCGGTGGTAGATTTCTCGGTGTTCTCGGCCAGCTTGCCCAGAACCTCGTACATCTTGCCCATCTCGTCGCTGGCCCAGGTAGCCTCGTCATACTGCAGAGCCTTGTTGAAGAACTCCTGACCGCCCACCTCGGGGATCATAGCGTAGATGAAGGCATCCAGATAACCGGCAGTGGGATAGGTGAACAGAGGAATGTCGGTCTGATCAGCCAGAGCGAAGAACTCGTCCCAGGTGGTGGGCAGGGTCAGCTCGCCGCCGCCCTCGGTGAAGTTGGCCTTGTTGTAGAACAGGCCGCAGGGACCGTAGAACATGGGCATCATGTACACATGCTCATCGTTGTAGGGGTTGGTGGTCAGGTTGCCGGTGAAGCCGGGGATGATCTTCTCGCCCACGGTCACGTCCTCGCCCAGAACCTTCATGTCCAGAACGTCGGTCAGATCCAGCAGAGCGTTCTCCTTCAGCATGGTCTCGGGCAGGGCCTTCTCACGGCCGGTAGCCAGATGAACCACGTCGTAGAAGTTGCCGGCCTTCATCTGGGGATCGATCACGTCCTCCAGGTTCTTGTCGGTGGTCAGCTCCACGGTGGCGCCGGTTTTGGCCTCGAAGCCCTCGGCGATCTTTTCCCACATGGCGGTGCCGTAGGCGGTCTCGATGGCGGCGACTTTCAGAGTCTGGCCAGCGTACTCGCCCTCACCACCGGTGCTGCCGGAAGCAGGAGTGCTGGCGGGGGTATTGGAAGAAGACGGAGAGCCGCAGGCTACCAGACCGGCGGCCATCACAGCGGACAGACCAAGAGCAATTGCTTTTTTCATGGCGAATTTTCCTCCTTGAGTATGAAAATCTTCCGGCCTTTGCAGGCCGTATGCCGGAGTGACAGATTGTATGTACAGGGGCGCCCGGCCGCACACCTGCTGTCTACGCTTCTTAGCATACTTCATTCTGAGCCGTTTGGCAAGGTGGCTTATTGACCTCGACTTTAGATATATTGACTTTTGTGCGCATGAATCGTAAACCTGTATTCTTTTTGTAATTTTTTAAGTAAATTGCACATTTTTTCCGGCCTTTTCGTGCTTTTGCGTACTCATATATGGAACAAAGCCAGAAACCATGCGTCCGCGCCGTCTTGCGCGCAGATTTTATTCATAGTACAATAATTCTAAACTACCCCATCTGTTCTACCGCTTTCGGGCTGCCAAGGGAGGCTTTTTATGAGCAGTTACCGTTTTGATTTCATCACCGCTCCCACTTCGGACAAACCGTATCAGCTGCTGTATGTGGCGTCGTCCTGCTACGACAAGGACTGGAACAGCCTGATGCACACCCACAAGTGCACCGAGCTGTTCTACTGCGTGCATGGGCGCGGGCAGTTCCACACATCCGACGGCACCTTTGATGTGAAGAAGGACGACCTGGTCATCATCAACGCCGACGTGGAGCATGCCGAATCCAGCATGGCGTCGCACCCGCTGGAATACCTGGTGCTGGGCGTGCAGGGGCTGAACTTCCGGTTCGACAGCGCCCGCGGCGACGCCGGATACGACGTGCTGAATTTTGAACAGAACCGGGACGAGCTGCTGTTCTACCTGCAAAGCATCCTGCGAGAGGTGGACACACAGGAGTTCCGCTATGAGGATATGTGCCAGCGCATCCTGGAGATCCTGCTGATCCAGGTGCAGCGGTTTGCCAACGTGAAGATCTGCACCAGCCTTCTCGCCGCCGAAAAGCAGCATTCCACCAACCGCAACTGCGCGCTGATCCGCCAGTACATCGACGAGCATTTCAGCGAGCCCATCACGCTGGACACCCTGGCCCAGATGGTGCACATCAACAAATACCATCTGGTGCGCACCTTCCAGAAGGAATACGGCATCACCCCCATCAACTACCTGATCGAGCGGCGCTTGGAGGAGAGCCGCTTCATGCTGAAGAACACCAACTATTCCGCCTCACAGATCGTGTCGCTGCTGGGGTTCTCCTCGTCCAGCTATTTTTCGCAGTGCTTCCGCCGCAAGGAGCACATGTCCCCTTCCCAATACCGCGAGATGTACGCCCACAAGGAGGACTGAAGCCCGCTTGCTGGAAAAAGCGCCGCAAAATTTCACACACTGTTCGACAGAAAAAAGGAGAAATACGCAAAAACGGAGCCTATCCCCCGCGAAATTCCGCTGGGATGGCTCCGTTTTCTGTGTGTTTTGGCCGCAAACCCCCTGTGACAGGTTTCGGTCACCAATCCTGCCGCGGGTGGCAAAAAGGCCAAAAATCAACGTTGCAACAAAGAAAAAGTGACCGACAGGAATATCGGTCACCAATCCTGGTGGGAGATGGTGGATTCGAACCACCGAAGGCATAGCCAGCAGATTTACAGTCTGTCCCCTTTGGCCACTCGGGAAATCTCCCCTATTCAGTTGTGCGCTCTCTTGAGTGCTTGTTTATTATACCAGCGAGGGGCGAAAAAATCAAGCCCTTTTTTCAAATTTATTTTCTTTTTTTAGATTTACCGAAAACGTGGATAAAATTTGTATTTTTTTCATAAATTCGCGTACAAAATGTGATATAATAAGTATGTTAACATTTTTTTACAGAAAAGGAGGCTGACAGTATGGCATCCAATCCCACTTATTCGGATATCACGCCCGAAGTAGAGATGCTGGCAAAGCTTGCCCTGTCCAACAGCACCATCGATCCCGAAGACTACACCCGCTACAACGTCAAACGCGGGCTGCGGGATCTGAACGGCAAAGGCGTTCTGGCGGGTCTCACCGAGATCGCCGACGTCCATGCATCCGAGACCCTGCCGGACGGCACCACTGTCCCCTGCGACGGCGAGCTGTACTACCGCGGCTATAATGTGCGCGACCTTGTCAAAGGATTTGTGAACGATCATCGTCTGGGATTTGAGGAGACCGCATATCTTCTCATGTTCGGCCAGCTGCCGAACGCGCAGCAGCTGCACGACTTTGATGCCCAGCTGTGCCTGTACCGCAGCCTGCCTTCCAACTTTGTGCGGGACGTGATCCTGAAAGCGCCCAACAAGGACATCATGAACGCGCTGGCGCGCAGCATCCTCACGCTGGCCAGCTACGACGACAACCCCGACGACATCTCGCTGCCCAATGTGGTGCGCCAGTGCATCCAGCTGATTGCGGTGTTCCCGATGCTGGCGGTGTACAGCTACCAGGCATACAGCTATTCGGTCGAGGGCAAGAGCCTGTTCATCCACGCGCCCGACCCCAACTTCTCCACCGCCGAGAACATCCTGCATCTGCTGCGCGCCGACTCGGCCTACACTCCGCTGGAGGCGCTGCTGCTGGACCTGTGTCTGGTGCTGCACGCCGAGCACGGCGGCGGCAACAACTCCACCTTCACCACCCATGTGGTCACCAGCTCCGGCACCGATACCTATTCCTGCATGGCGGCCGCGCTGGCCAGCCTGAAAGGCCCCAAGCACGGCGGCGCGAACCTGAAGGTGGTGCGCATGTTCGACGACCTGAAAGCCAACGTGTCCGACTGGGAGGACGAGCAGGCCCTCACCGCCTATCTGGATCGCCTGCTGAACAAGGAAGGCTTCGACAAGAGCGGCCTGATCTACGGCATGGGCCACGCCGTCTATTCCCTCAGCGATCCCCGCGCCCGTGTGCTGAAAGGCTTTGTGCGCGATCTGTCGGCTGAAAAGGGAATGGAAAAGGAGTTTTTGCTCTACGACCGCGTCGAGCGCCTGGCCGCCGACCTCATCAGCCACAAGCGCAAGATCTACAAGGGCGTTTCGGCCAACGTGGACTTCTACAGTGGCTTCGTATATCGCATGCTGGGTCTGCCGATGGAGCTGTTCACCCCCATCTTTGCCATCGCGCGGGTGGCCGGCTGGAGCGCGCACCGCATCGAGGAACTGATCAACATGGGCAAGATCATCCGTCCCGCCTACCGCAATGTATGCCCTCACCGCGACTATCTGCCGATGGAGGAGCGCTGAGCCTTCGATTTTGCTCTCTACACACATCCGTATACAGAAAACAGACGCTCTTTTTTCAAGGGCGTCTGTTTTTGTCTGCGGGATTTTCCGGCCGGTCATTCCTCCGGCTGCCAGTCGCGGTCCTCGGTGAAGAAGCGGTGGTCGGGGTTTTCCGAGAAATCCTCGCGGTCCAGCGTGAGGCCGGGGCTGTAGTAGGGGTCGCGTGCCAGCACGTCGCCGTGCCGCGCGCGCAGACGCTGCTGCTCAGCGGCAAAGCGCGCCTTTTTGGCCGGGTCCTGCTCGTCCAGGCCGCGGCTCTTGCTCTCGTAGTGGTAGAGTTGGGCGTAGGGGGTCCACACCACCCGCAGCCCTTGTTTGCGGATGCGCAGGCAGAAATCGACGTCGTTGAAGGCCACCTGGAACCCCTCGTCCAGCCCGCCCAGCCGGTCGTAGACCTCTGCCTTCACCAGCAGGCAGGCGGCCGTGACCGCCGACAGGTCCTGCACGGTGGAGGCGCGGAACATATAGCCGCTGCCGCCGCGGCGGGCGTATTTGTGGCTGTGACCGGCATAGCCGCCCAGGCCCACGATCACACCCGCGTGCTGGATGGTGTCGTCGGGGTAGTAGAGCATCGCGCCCACCGCGCCCACGCCGGGGCGCGCGCAGAGCGACAGCATCTCGCCCAGCCACTCGCCGTTGATGACCTCCACGTCGTTGTTCAGCAGGAGCAGATAGTTGCCCTTTGCCGCCCTGCGGCCGAAGTTGTTGATGGCGGAATAATTGAAAGCGCCTTCCCACTTCACCACCCGGCAGCCGGGATAGCGCTCCGGCAGCGCGCCGTAGTAGGCGAAAGTGGCGGGATCGGTGGAGTTGTTCTCGATGACGATGACCTCGAAGTTGCGGTACACCGTCTTTTCATAGATGGAGGAGAGGGCTTTTTCCAGATCGTCGGTGTGGTCCTTGTTCGGGATCAGGATGCTGACGAGGGCGTTTTCGGGCAGCGGGTCTTCCACCTTGTAGGTGGAGGGGAACAGGCCGTCCTTCACCTCTCCTTTACGTCCGGTGCGGCGCAGATGGTCGGCCAGCGCGCGCTTGGCGGCGGCGGCCACATAGGGTTTGGCGGCGGTGCCTCCGCTGGTGGACCCGGCATGCACACGCCAATAATACAGCACTTTGGGCACATGCACCGGCGGGCCGCTCTGCTCGATCAGGCGCAGGAACAGGTCGTGGTCCTGGCTGCCGTCGCATGCGGGGCACAGCTCTCCCACCTGCCGGAACAGCGCCGTGCGAAAGACGGCCAGATGGCAGATGTAGTTGCAGCACTCGAGATATTCCGGCGCGTAGTCGGGCTTGAAGTGCCCGGCGCGCGGCTTTTTGATGTCGGTCTCAAACAGGGCTTCGTCGCTGTACAGGAAGGCAGCGCCGGTCTGCTTTGCGATGTGGGACATCCAGTAGACCGCATGGGGGGCCAGCACGTCGTCGTGGTCGGCCAATGCCATGTATTCGCCGTCGGCCAGCTTGGCGGCGGCGTTGGTGTTGGCCGAGATGCCCCGGTTTTCGATCTTCACATACCGGATGCGGCGGTCGGTGGCAGCGGCGGCGGCACACACGCGCCCCACCTCGGCATGGGCGTCGTCGGAGGCGTCGGCCAGGCACAGCTGCCAGCAGGGACAGGTCTGTGTGCGCACGCTGTCCAGCAGCTCTTTCAGGTAGGGCATGGGGGTGTTGTAGAGCGGCACGCAGATGCTGATGACCGGCCAGCCCATGCTGTCCACCGCGCGCTGGGCGTCCAGCACGGCGGGTTTGGGGAGGAAGCGCGCCTTTTTGCCGAAGAAACGCCGCTTGACGAACCCGGCGGTGCGCCTGAGCGTGGAGGCAGGGCCCTGCTCTTTGATCTGGTCGGCAAAGTATCCGCCCAGCTCGCGGATGCGTTTGAGGTTTTGATTCATGGTGTTCACCTGTATCTGTGGTGGCGGGTGGGTTTATGGGAGGGCGAACGGGTGTTCTTTCCGGGGTTTGTGCGGGCCGAGGGCTTTCCCCTCATCAGTCACGCTCTGCGTGACAGCTTCCCCCCAGGGGGAAGCCTTGGAGGAAACCGCCGGTGCTGCGCCCCACCGCAAGCCTTCCCCTGGCAGGGGAAGGTGCCCCGGAACGGGGCGGATGAGGTCGAAGCTGCCCTGTTTGCGCAAGGCCGCCGGCCCTCTCGTTATACCATCCGTTTATTTATACCCATAGTTTTCGTACAACAGGGTGAAGTGGGGGTTGTAGTAGGGGTCGCCGCCCTCCCTCATCATGTCGGCGTATTTTTCCACAAACCGCTGTTTTTCTCCCTGGTAGCGCACGGCGTTGGGGCCGACGGCGTCGCTGCCGCGGCTCTTGCTCTCGTAGTGGTAGGCCTCGGCAAAGGGGGTGAAGACGTTCAGCAGCCCCTCTTTGCGCAGGCGCAGACAGAAGTCCACGTCGTTGTAGGCCACCGCGAAGTTCTCCTCGTCCAGTCCGCCCAGTCGGTCGTACAGCTCCGCCTTCACCAGCAGGCAGGCGCCGGTGACGGCGCTCATGTTCTGGGTGGTGGCCAGGCGGTACAGGTCGCCGCCGCTGGTGCGGGGATGGCTCTTGTGGCTGTGTCCGGCGCTGCCGCCCAGCCCGATGAACACGCCCGCGTGCTGGATGGTGTCGTCGGGGTAATAGAGCTTTGCGCCCACCGCGCCCACGTCCGGGCGCTGGCTGTAGCCCAGCAGCTCGGCCACAAAGCCGTCGCTGAGCAGCTCCAGATCGTTGTTCAGCAGCAGCAGATGCTCGCCTTTGGCGTATCTGCGTCCGAAATTGTTGATGGCCGCATAGTTGAACGGGCCGTCCCAGGTCACCACCCGGCAGTTCGGATACCGCCCGGGCAGCGCCTCGTAATAGGCGAAGGTTGCGGGGTCGGCGGAGTTGTTCTCGATCACGATCACCTCGAGGTTGTCCCATCCGGCCTTTTTCTGCAGGCTGGACAGGCAGCGCTCGAGGTCCTCGGTGTGGTCTTTATTGGGGATCAGCACGCTCACCAGCGGACTGCCCTGCACCGCATACCGCACCCGGTAGGCGCCGGGGCTTTGCGGGATGCACTCCACCGTGCCCTCCATCCCCAAACGGTCCAGCTGTGCCTGCACGGCGCGGCGTCCCGCCTCCAGCGCATAGGGCTTGGCGGCGGCGATGCCGGCGGCGGTGCTGCCCGCGTGGCGGCGCCAGAAATACAGCACCTTCGGGATGTGGTGCACCCGGTTCGCCGCTTCGGTGAGGCGGAGGATGAGGTCGAAATCCTGCGCGCCGTCGTATTCCGGGCGCTCGTAGCCCACCTTTTCCAGCAGCGCGCGGGAAAACACGCACAGGTGCGTGATATAGTTGCAGCCGCGCAGCGTGTCGGGGGAGAAATCGGGCTTGAAATGGTACTCGCCCAGCTGCTTCAAGTCGCCCGACAGCACGATCTCGTCCGAATACACCACCTCGGCCCCGGTGTCCCGCACGGCGGCGGCCGCTTCAAACAGGGCGTTCGGCTGCAGCACGTCGTCGTGGTCCAGCAGGGTGACATACTCGCCGGCGGCGTGGGGGAAGGCCGCGTTGGTGTTGCCGGCGATACCGGCGTTCTTGTCCAGTTTTACATACAGGATGCGGGCGTCTTTGCGGGCGGCGGCTTCCTTCTGCAGGGCGGGGGCGAATTTGGCGTCGGAGGCGTCGGCCAGCACCAGCTGCCAGCGAGCGTAGCTCTGGCGCTGCACGCTGTCCAGCAGCTGCCGGAAATAGGGCAGCGGCGTGTTGTAGAGCGGCACCACCACCGAGATCACCGGCATGCCGGCGGTGTCGGCGGCGCGCTGTGCGGCCAGCTCGCGGCGCAGCGGGATGTCGGCGCGGTACTGCCACACCTCGCGGTGCAGCGCCAGGTCCAGCCGGAAGGCTACCTGGCGCCAGGTGGCCTCGAAGCCGCTCTCGCGCAGGCTGGCGGCGCCCCGCTTTGCCAGCGCGGCCAGATGGGCAGGGCTTGCCAGACGCGCCGCCATACCGCCCAGGCTGTCGCGGCGGGCGGGATCGTTTTTCTGCATGGCGCTCACTCCCTGTGGATCTGTTTGTAGGCGCTGCACACCGTCTCGGTGTCGCCCACCATCTTCAGGTGCCCCTTTTCCAGCCAGGCCACCTTGTTGCAGTTGCGCTCGATCTGCTCGATCGAGTGGCTCACCAGGATCACAGTGGCGCCGCGGGCAAGCAGCTCGTTCATGCGGGCCTCGCACTTCTGCTGGAACAGAAAGTCGCCCACCGACAAAATCTCGTCGGCGATCAGCACGTCGGGCTGGGTGATGGTGGCGATGGCGAAGCCGATGCGCGCGATCATGCCGGAGGAATAGTTTTTCAGCGGCACGTCGAGGAAATCGCGCAGCTCGCTGAATTCCACGATGTCGTCGAACTTTTCGCGGATATACGCCGGGGTGAAGCCCAGCACGGTGCCGTTGAGGTAGATGTTCTCGCGGGCGGTGAGGTCCATGTCGAAGCCGGCGCCCAGCTCGATCAGCGGCGCGATGGTGCCGTGCACACGGGTGCAGCCCTCGGTGGGCTTGTACACGCCGGAGATCACCTTGAGCAGGGTGGATTTGCCCGAGCCGTTCAGGCCGATCAGGCCGAAGAAATCGCCCTTTTCCACATTGAAGCTGACGTTGCGCAGGGCGTAGAACTCGTCGAACATCAGCTTGCCCTGCACCATCTGCAAAAAGTATTCCTTCAGGCTCTCGCTCTTTTCCCTTGCGAGGTTAAAGCGCATGGACACGTTGTTTACTTCGATCATATTCATGTTGCACCCCTCCTCACATATGCAGGATAAACTTGTCCTGCTGGCGGCGGAAGACCACCACGCCCACCACCAGCGCCACCAGCGCGCAGACGCCGCAGACCAGGATCTCGCTGGTGTGCAGCATGCGGCCGTCCAGCACCGCGCCGCGGAAGGCGGTGATGTACCAGTACAGCGGGTTGAGCACGATGTATTTCTGCAGCAGCGCCACGGCCGGGCTGGCGGGCAGGCCCATCGGGTTGTAGAAGATGGCGGAGAAGTACATCAGGGCGGTGGTGAACACGCCCCACAGATGCATCACGTCGCGGAAGAACACCGCCAGCGTGGCCAGAATCAGGCCGATGCCCAGGCTGAACACGAACAGGGTGAGCAGCGGGTAGAGGGCCAGCGGGATGGTGAGGTGCACCGGCGCCGAGGTGGCCACCATCATGATGATGAGGGCAATGAAGCTGAACAGGCAGTTCACCAGCGCAAAGCTCACCTTTTCCAGCGGGAAGATATATTTGGGGATATACACCTTGCGCAGCAGGGGCGAAGCGCCCAGCACGCTGCCCATCGCCGCGCTGGTGGCCTCGTTGAAGAAGCCGAACAGCAGCTGGCCGATGATGAGGTAGACCGGGAAGTTCTCGATGCCGGTGCCGCGGGTGTCCATGATGGTGGAGAACACCACCACCATGACGATGTTCATCAGCAGGGGGTTCAGCACGCTCCACACCACGCCCAGCACGCTGCGGCGGTATTTCAGCTTGAAGTCGCGGCCCACCAGGTTATACAGCAAAAACCGGTAGCGCCAGAAATCCTTGCAATATGCCTTGAACAGTTGCACTGCGCCTTACCACCTTTCAAAGAATTTGAAGTCCTGCTGCGCGAAGGGAGTGTGGCGGCCGTCCTTCTCGCTGAGCTTGTGCTCGCAGCCGCAGTCGGGCCACTGCACGCCCACGGTGGGGTCGTTGTAGGGGATGCCGCCCTCGGCGGTGGGGTCGTAGACGTCGGTGCATTTGTAGGTGAACTCGGCCTCGTCGCTGAGCACCAGGAACCCGTGGGCAAAGCCCTCGGGGATGTACAGCTGGCGCTTGTTCTCCTCGGACAGGGTGACGCCCACCCATTTGCCGAAGGTGGCGCTGTGCGGGCGGCAGTCCACCGCCACGTCGTACACCTCGCCCTTCACCACACGCACCAGTTTGCCCTGGGTGTGCTCCTTCTGGAAATGCAGGCCGCGCAGCACGCCGCGGCTGCTCTTGCTCTGGTTGTCCTGTACGAATTCATGGTCGATGCCGGCGGCGGCGAACTCTTCCTTCTGGAAAGTCTCCATGAAGTAGCCGCGCGCATCGCCGAATACGGTGGGTTCGATGATGACCACGCCGGGCAGTTCGGTCTGGATAAAATTGAATTTTCCCATGGCTGGATATCCTCACTTTCGGCCGTCCGCAGGGGCGCGGACGGGATGTTGCAAAAAATTATGAAAAAAGGGCGCACTTCGCCCTTTCCTGCTGATACGCAATCCTATGATAGCATATTTTGCGCTCCGATTCAATTGTTTTGCCCCTTCGCCGCTGCCGGGAGGGGCAGGAGATACCAGTCGTCCCCGGCGCAGGTGAACCCGGCGGCGCGGAACATCGCCTGGCTCTGTTTGTTGAAGGGGCAGATGCGCGCGCGCAGCCGGGTGCGGCCCTTTTCGGCGGCCAGTTCTGCCAGCGCCTGCACACACCGGCGCCCGATATGGCGGTTCTGGTATTCCCGGCAGACCGCGAGGCAGACGGTGTCCCCCACCAGCGCGATCTCGCCGTCCACTCTGCGCCGCATATGCTCCCCCCTTCTCATGCCGGCAGCGTGAGCACAAAAAATACCAGCAGCCAGAACCCGAGGAAGGACAGCGCAAATCCGCCCACCCGTGTGGCCGTGAGATAAAACTCGGTGGGCTGCCCGTCCTTCACGGTGAACAGGTGTTCCGCCTTCCACACCCACTTCGGACAGATCAGCATCACAAGGCCAAGCACAAACAGAAGCGCCCCGCCGGCCAGCAATTCCAGCATGCTTCCCCTTCCTTTCCTATGCCGCAAAAGGCACGAATTCCATCCGCAGATACCCCACTGTCGCGGCAACTGCCAGCACGGCCCCAAAGCACACCGCCAGCAGCAGCCAGCGCAGCCAGGCGCGCGGGATGTGTTTTTCCAGCCCCCGCAGGTATTGGCCGGTGATAACGGTGTACAGGGCCATCAGCGGGATATACAGCAGACTGTGTTTCATCGAGAACAGGGCCGAAAGCAGCAGGTAGGTCAGCAATGTATAGCAGATGCTTTCCACCGCAATGTCCAGCCCGGCAAGCAGTTTGTGTTTCATGGGGTCCCCTTTCGTTTGTTGTACAGCAGCCAGAGCAGCTGGGCGGTGAGGGCGGCGGAGATGACCGCGCCGGCAAGAGAATAGAAGGCTGTGCCCAGAAACAGCGGCAGCAGCGAGGTGATGACGGCCAGCGCGTTCACCGTCAGCACGGCTTTATAGATCCCGGTGCCCGGCCGCACACACAGCCACACCGTCAGCGCCAGCAGCAGGCAGCTGAGCAGCGCCGTGAGCAGCGGCCCGAAGTTGGCGTATCCGAAGGGGGTGAGGCTGAAATAGGAGGTGGTGCGGCGGATGTATTCGATGGCGCCGTCGTCGCCCGGCTCGGCGAAGAGCAGCACCGCACTGAAGGGCATCGCCTCCAGCGCCAGCGCGGCCAGCGGGAGGATAAGAAGGCGGAGACGTTTCATTTGCAGGACTCCTTTCTGCGGTGCGGTCCTTTTCTTCAGTATAGCACATCCGCACGAACCGGCACAACAAAAAAGACAGGCGGTATTCCGCCTGTCCTGCGAGGGGTAAAAATGATGGATCGGCGCGGCGCCGTCAGGGAAGATAGGGAGCGGGGTCCACATACTGGCCGTCGGCCAGCGCCTCGAAGTGGAGGTGGCTGTCGGCCACGCTCTCGCAGGGCACCTCGCCCACCAGGCCCAGCGTCTGGCCGGCTTCCAGGGTATCCCCTGCGGCCACCTGCAGCGGCAGCTGCAGGCCCGCGTAGCGCAGCACGATGCCGCCGCAGTCCACCTCGACCACGCCGCCCCAGTTGCCGTCCTCCTCGGCCTTGGCAACGGTGCCGGCCATCACGCTCTTCACCTCGTCGCCCGCGGCGGCGGCCAGGTCGGCGCCGTTGTGGGTGCGCCAGTCGCCCAGCGTTTCATTGAAGATCAGTTCATCGCCGCTGTAGGCCAGCGAAGTCTGCCCAGGCACCGGCCGCACATAGGACTGCGCGGGCACATCGGCAGGCTCTTCGGGCGCGGACGAGCCGGACGACGGCGCCTGCTGCGATTGCGCCGAGGACGAGCCACTGGAGGACGCTGCCGGCGACGGCACAGGTGTGGAAGGCACTGGCACGCTGTCGGCTTTTTGTTCCACCGGAGTATCCGGCAGATCGATGTCCAGGTCCCATTCTGCATCTCCTTCCTGCGGGGTCTGGCCCGCGTTCTCGTTCAGTTCGGTCATCATGTTTCGGATCGCCACAAAGCTGCAGGCGGCGGCCGCCAGGATGCACCCGGCCAGCACCAGATAAAAGCCTTTGCCGCGCAGAAACGAAACCAGCGGATTGGATCTGTTGTTCATAGCCTTTCTCCCTCTTTTTCTCAGCGCGGCACCGCCGCCGGCTGTTTTGTTTGGCTTTAGTGTGCGGCACAGCGGGGCGTTTTATTCATACATGCGCGAAAAAGGCACAGCTTTCGCAAAGGCTCTGCCTTTGCAATCCGCGATTTTTTGAAAAAAATCGAGTAAAACTTTTTCTCTGAAAGACGAAAAATGCCCGCACATTGCTGTGCGGGCGGTGTTGGTGCGTGGGGAAAACGGTACCGAAAGCCTTCCCCTGGATGAGGTCGAGGCCCTCCGGCCTGCGCAAGGCGGCCGGTTTGGGGAAAGGCGTTTCGGTCACTTATTTGTTTTTGTACATTTCTTCGTAGTATTTCTGGTAGTTGCCGCTGGTGACGTGGTTCATCCACTCCTCGTTGGCCAGATACCAGTCGATGGTCTTTACGATGCCCACCTCAAACGGGGTCTCGGGATACCAGCCCAGTTCCTCCTTGATCTTGGTGGGGTCGATGCCGTAGCGGCGGTCGTGGCCCAGGCGGTCGGCCACATACTGGATCAGGTTCTCGCCGATGCCCTCGTCCTGCAGGCGGTCGTGCAGCTGGGCGATGATGGTCTTGACGATGAAGATGTTCGGGCGCTCGTTGTGGCCGCCCACGTTATACACCTCGCCGTCGCGGCCGCCATTGGCCACCATGTCGATGGCCTTGCAGTGGTCCTCCACATACAGCCAGTCGCGCACGTTCATACCGTCGCCGTACACCGGCAGCGGCTTGTGGTTCTTGACGTTGTTGATCATCAGGGGGATCAGCTTTTCGGGGAACTGGTAGGGGCCGTAGTTGTTGGAGCAGCGGGTGATGTTCACCGGCATGCCGTAGGTGTCGTGGAAGGCCATCACGAACATGTCGGCGCTGGCCTTGCTGGAGGAATAGGGGCTGTGGGGGCACAGCGGGGTGGTCTCCATGAAATAGCCGTCCTCGCCCAGGCTGCCGTACACCTCGTCGGTGGACACCTGCAGGTACTTCTTGCCTTCGGCCCATTTGCCGTCCTTATACCAGGCGTTCTTGGCGCACTGCAGCAGGTTCACGGTGCCCAGCACGTTGGTCTCCACGAAGATCTCGGGGTTGGTGATGCTGCGGTCCACATGGCTCTCGGCGGCGAAGTTGATCACATAGTCGAAATCGTGCTGCTCGAACAGGCGGGTGACCAGCTCCCGGTCGCAGATGTCGCCCTGCACAAAGATGTGGCGGGGGTCGTTCTCCACGCCTTTCAGGTTCTCCAGGTTGCCGGCGTAGGTGAGCTTGTCCAGGTTCACCAGCTGGATGTCCCGGTACTTGTTCAGCATATAGTAGACGAAGTTGGAACCGATGAAGCCGGCGCAGCCGGTGATCAGATACTTTTTCATGGTTTTGTGTTCTCCTGTTGTAAAGGGGCGGGTTTGCCCGGTTTATTTTGCCAGATAGTTCTTCATGAAGCAGGCCAGCGCGTCCTTCCAGCCGCGCATCTCGTTGCCCACCGTGCAGGCCAGCATGCGGTTTTCCAGCGCGCTCCAGGCCGGGCGGTTGGCCGCGGCGGGGTTCTTGGCGGCATACTCGGCGCTGGTGCAGGGGGAGACGGTGGCCGGCGTGCCGGACAGGCGGATGATCTCGCAGGCGAATTCATACCAGCTGCACACGCCCTCGCCGGTGCAGTGGTAGAGGCCGTATTCCTCGCTGGCCGCCAGCTTCAGCAGATGGTGCGCCAGATCCACGGCGTTGGTGGGGTTGCCGCGCTGGTCGTCCACCACCGTGAGCGCGCCGAACTTTTTGCCGGCGTTCATCATGGTGAAAACGAAGTTTTTGCCGGTGTAGCTGTACAGCCAGGCGGTGCGCACCACAAAGCTGCGGCGGCAGAACTGGCGCACATACTCCTCGCCCAGCAGCTTGGTGGCGCCGTAGGCGCTCACCGGGTGGGTGCGGGCGGTCTCGTCCAGCGGGATGCCGCCGTTCTCTTCGCCGCTGAACACATAGTCGGTGGACACATGCACCAGCTTTGCGCCGATCTCCTCGGCGGCCATCGCCAGATTGCGCGGTCCGATGGCGTTCACCGCAAAGGCGGCGTCGCGGTTCGTCTCGCAGCCGTCCACGTTGGTGAAGGCGGCGCTGTTGAGGATGACGTCCGGTTTTTCCGCGCGCACGAAGGCGCGCACGGCGGCGAGGTCGGTGATGTCGAGCGCGTCCACATCCACCGCCGTCACGGCGGCGTTCTGCACGGCGTCGGGCAGGCGGCCCAGCTCGCTCTCGCCGGCGGCCAGCTGCTTCTGCAGCTCGGCGCCCAGCTGGCCGTTCGCACCGGTGATCAGAATTTTCATGTGCTTCTCCTTTTTAATAGCGCAGCCGGTTCTCGGCCACGTTCTTCAGGTGCTGACCGTAGGGGCTTTTGCCGTAGCGTGCGGCGCTCTCCAGCAGCTTCTCCCTGGTGATCCAGCCGTTTTTGTAGGCGATCTCCTCGGGCGCGCTGATCTTGATGCCCTGGCGCTTTTCCACCATCCGCACAAAGTCGGCGGCGTCCACCAGGCTGTCCATCGTGCCGGTGTCCAGCCAGGCAAAGCCGCGGCCCAGCAGCTGCACGTCCAGGTCGCCCGCGTTCAGATACAGCTCGTTCAGGGTGGTGATCTCCAGCTCGCCGCGCGCGCTGGGCTTCACCTGCTTGGCCAGCTCCACCACCCGCTTGTCGTAGAAATACAGGCCGGTGATGGCGTAGTTGGATTTGGGCTTTTGGGGCTTTTCCTCCACGCTGATGACCTTGCCGCTTTCGTCGAATTCCACGATGCCGAACCGCTCGGGGTCGTTGACGTAATAGCCAAAGACGGTGGCGCGGCCGTTTTCCTCGGCGTTGTGCACGGCGGCTTTCAGGATGCGGGAGAAGCCGTTGCCGTAGAAGATGTTGTCGCCCAGCACCATGGCGCAGCAGTCGTCCCCGATGAACTCCTCGCCCAGCAGGAACGCCTGGGCCAGGCCGTCGGGGCTGGGCTGCACCTTATACGACAGGCGCAGGCCGTACTGGCTGCCGTCTCCCAGCAGGTGCTCGAAGCGGGGGGTGTCCTCGGGGGTGGAGATAATCAGGATGTCCTGGATGCCGGCCAGCATCAGGGTGGACAGAGGATAGTAGATCATCGGCTTGTCATACACCGGCAACAGCTGCTTGGAGGTGACCATCGTCAGCGGATACAGCCGGGTACCCGCACCGCCTGCCAGAATAATGCCTTTCATAGTACGATCTCCTTTTTCCTGCCGGAATGCATCCGGCGTTTTTCAGTAGAGGCGGAAGCCCCATTTTTTCCAGTATTTGAACATCGAGCTCATCTGCATACAGAAATTTTTGAATTTTTTGCGCGTCTCGCGGTGCCATGTGTGGTAGACCGTCACCTGCGGCAGATAGATCGCCCGGCCGTACTGCAGGGCCTGGCGGGTGATGTCGGCGTCCTCCACATACACGAAATAGCGCGGGTCGAACCCGCCCATCGCCTGGTACAGCTCGCTGCGCATGACAAAAAAGCATCCGCTGCAGAACTGCACGTCGGTGGGGCCGGAAAGATCCTCGTCCAGCATCAGATAATGCCGCTCGGCCTTGCGCAGAAAGGGCAGCTCCAGCTGCCGCGCCAGCAAAGCCAGCAGGGTGGGGCAGCGCTTGGGGGTGTGCTGTTCGCGCCCATCCGGGTACAGCAGGCGCGGTGTCACCATCGCAACGTCCGGGTGGGAGTCCATCCAGGCGCAGATGCGGGTGATGGCGTCGCAGTCCAGCGTGATATCGGGGTTGATCACCACATGATAGCGGGACAGCCCGTCCCGGTTCAGCTCGGCAAAGATGCGGTTGTGCCCCTGCCCGAAGCCGATGTTCTTTTCGCTGCACACCACCTGCACGTTTTCCGGCATGGACATCTTCTGCAGCTTTTTCCCGGCGCCGTCGGGCGAGGCATTGTCCAGCACCATCATGCGCAGCCGCACGCCGTGTGTGTGGCGGGCCACCGAATGGGCTGCCTGCGCCACTTCCGCCGCGCCGTTGTACGCTACGATGCCGGCCGTTACCAATGTTTCCATTACGATCTCCTATCCTGCATCTTATAGTCGTAGTTATTTTACCATTTTTCCCCCCTCTTCCGCAAGCAGAGAAGCAAAAAACCTGGTGTTTTTTATCCAAAAATATCTCCCCGCCGCCCTGTGCATCCCGCAAAAGAACGCCGCTCCGCCGCTTTCCGGGCGCGCCTTCCCGCATACAGCCGAGCGAGCAGCGGACAGGTTTGAAAAGCGGGTGGATTTTTGGGCAAAAAACGAGGACGGGATGGCAAAACCGCAAAAAATACCGGGGGAACGCAGATCGTTTTTTGTGCCGGAACACGGCGTTCTGCCATCCGGACTGCCGGCGGCGTGTTTGGGGCGCTTTCCCTTGCGTTTTCGCGGAAAATGTCCTACACTGTAAGCACTATCACACACCGAAAGAAGGCTTTTGTATGACCAAAGTTACCGTCCGGCCGGGCGTGTGCGGGTTCGTCACCCACGTCACTGCCGAATCCGAGGACCAGATGGAGGTAAAGCTGCAGGTGGCCAGCGGCTGCGAGGCCGTGCGCAAGATGATGGCCGAGCTGGGCGACACCTTCGACGCCTACGAGCTGTGCCTGGCGAAGCCCGGCTGCGGCCCGCTGTACGAGTATGCCTCCGAGCACTTCCCGGGCCACGCGGCCTGCCCGGTGATCGGCGGCATCACCAAATGCGCCGAGGCGGAGTGCCGTCTGGCGCTGCCGGCCGACGCATCCATCACCTTCGACAGGGAATGATCCGCGGTACAAAAAGGGCCAGTGCCCGACCGGTTTCGGTCGGGCACTGGCCCTTTTTGCTTGTTAAAACTATGTTCTTGCGGGGGGTTGTGCGTGCCGGGAACTTTCCCCTCATCCGTCGCCTGTCGGCGACAGCTTCCCCCAGGGGGAAGCCTTTTCCGGCAGGCACCTGTTACCTATTTATATTACCGGTCCCACAGGCCCAGCTTTTGCAGCGTTTTCTGCAATGCATCGGCCTCCAGCGCGGGGGTGCCTTCCAGCGGGAAGGGGATCCCCATCCGCCCGTATTTTTCCAGGCAGAGCGTCTTGAAGGGAAGCCACTCGATCTTTTCCAGATTGGAGAATCCGTGCGCCATCCGGTGGATGGCGGCGAGGCTCCCGGCGCTGTCGGTGACGCCGGGGATCACCACATGGCGGACCCACAGCGGGATGCCCATTTCCTCGGTCAGGCGCAGGAAGTCCAGCGTGTGGGCGAGGCTGCCGCCGCAGAATTCCCGGTACCCTTCCTCGGTGGGGGATTTCAGGTCGGCCAGCACGAGGCTGGTCTGCTCCAGCACCCGCCGGGCGGCGGCGAGATCCCCTGCGCCGGAGGTGTCCAGCGCGGTGTGCACCCCTTCGGCGCGCAGGATCGAAAACAGCGCGGCCACAAAGTCCGGCTGGCTCAGCGGTTCGCCCCCGGTGACGGTGACGCCGCCGCCGTTTTTCCAGTAGGGCCGGAAGCGCAGCGCCCGCTTTGCCAGCTCCTGCGGGGTCACCTGTTCCCCCTCGCCGAAGGCCCAGGTGTCGGGGTTGTGGCAGCACTTGCAGCGCAGCGGACAGCCCTGTGTGAAGATCACATACCGCAGGCCCGGCCCGTCCACCGCGCCCAGGCTCTGCACCGAATGGATGCGCCCTTCCATCGGCTCACACCGCCACGTGGAAGGTGCGGCTGATCACCTCGCGCTGCTGCTCGCGGCTGAGCTTGGCGAAGTTCACCGCATAGCCGGACACGCGGATGGTCAGGCTGGGGTACTGGTCGGGGTGCTCGTAGGCGGCGATGAGGGTCTCGCGGTTGAGCACGTTCACGTTCAGGTGATGCGCGCCCTGTGCAAAGTAGCCGGTGAGGATGTTCACCAGATTGTCGATGCGCTCCGGCTCGGATTTGCCCAGCGCGTCGGGCACGATCGAGAAGGTGTTGGAGATGCCGTCCATGCAGACGTCGTAGTCCAGCTTGGCCACCGAGTTCAGCGAGGCCAGCGCGCCCGACACATCGCGGCCGGACATGGGGTTGGCGCCGGGCGCCAGCGGCTGGCCCTGCTTGCGGCCGTCGGGGGTGTTGCCGGTCTTTTTGCCGTACATCACGTTGGAGGTGATGGTGAGGATGGACAGGGTGTGCTGGGCGTCGCGGTAGAGCGGGCAGGCCTGCAGCGCGCGGAAGAACTTCTCCACCTGCTCCTTTGCGATGAGGTCCACGCGGTCGTCGTCGTTGCCGAAAGCGGGGTACTCGCCCTCCACCTCGAAGTCGGTGACGAGGCCGGTCTCGGGGCTGCGGATGCACCGGACGCGGGCGTATTTCACCGCCGACAGCGAGTCGGCCATGCAGCTCATGCCGGCGATGCCGAAGCTCATGAAGCGGTGGACGGTGGAATCGTGCAGCGCCATCTGGGCCTTCTCGTAGGCGTATTTGTCGTGCATATAGTGGATGATGTTCATCGCGCTGGCGTAGGTCTTGGCCAGCCAGGGGCGGTAGAAGTCGATGCGCTCCAGGAGCTTGTCGTAGTCGAGGTATTCCTCGTCCCACACCGGCATGGCGGGGCCCACCTGCTCGTTTTTCAGCTCGTCGCGGCCGCCGTTGATGGCCAGCAGCACCAGCTTTGCGAGGTTGGCGCGGGCGCCGAAAAACTGCATCTGCTTGCCCACCTTCATCGCCGACACGCAGCAGGCGATGGCGTAGTCGTCGCCGAAGCGGGGGCGCATCAGGTCGTCGTTCTCGTACTGGATGGCGTCGGTCTCGCAGGACACGCGGGCGATATAGCGCTTCCAGGCCTCGGGCAGCTGCTCGCTCCACAGCACGGTCAGGTTCGGCTCGGCGGAGGAGCCCAGATTGTACAGGGTGTGCAGCATGCGGAAGCAGTTCTTGGTGACCAGCGTGCGGCCGTCCTCGCCCATACCGCCCAGCGACTCGGTGATCCACATGGGGTCGCCGCCGAACAGCTCGTTGTAGTCGGGGGTGCGCAGATGGCGCGCCATCCGCAGCTTCAGCACAAAGTCGTCCATCAGCTCCTGTGCGCCGCTCTCGGTGAGGGTGCCGGCGGCGAAGTCGCGCTCGAAGTAGATGTCCAGGAAGGTGGACACCCGGCCCAGGCTCATCGCCGCGCCGTTCTGCTCCTTGATGGCGGCCAGATAGCCGAAGTACAGCCACTGCACCGCCTCGCGGGCGTTGGCGGCGGGGGCAGAGATGTCGTAGCCGTAGGCGGCGGCCATCTTTTTCATGTCCTCCAGCGCGCGGATCTGGTCGGCCAGCTCCTCGGCGGCGCGGATGGTGTCCTGCAGGAAATCGCCGTTCGCCAGCGCGGCCTTGTCCTTTTTCTTCTCCTCGATCAGGCGGTCGATGCCGTACAGCGCCACCCGGCGGTAGTCGCCGATGATGCGGCCGCGGCCGTAGGCGTCGGGCAGGCCGGTGATCAGGCCGCAGTGGCGCGCCTCGCGCACGTCGGCGGGATAGGCGTCGAACACGCCGTCATTGTGGGTCTTGTGCAGGCGGAACTCTTCCTCGATCTTCTCGGACACCTGGGCGCCGTAGGCCTTGCAGGCCTGGCGCACCATGCGCATGCCGCCGTAGGGGTTGCAGGCGCGCTTGAGGGGCTGGTCGGTCTGCAGGCCGACGATCAGCTCCTTTTCGCGGTCCAGATAGCCGGGCGCGAAGCTGGTGATGCCGATGACGGTGTCGGTGTCCACCGCAAGGCAGCCGCCGTTCCTGCGCTCGGCGGCCAGCAGCTGCTCGAACTTGGCGCGCAGCGCCAGCGTGCGGGGGGTGGAGGAGGCGAGGAAGCTCTCGTCGCCGGTGTAGGGGGTGTAGTTTTTCTGGATGAAATCGCGCACGTCGATCTCGCTTTGCCAGTTGCCGGCCACAAAGCCGTTCCATGCATGGTTCATTGTTGCACCGTTCCTTTCTTGCAAAAAACGCGTATCCTGCCGGGGACGAAAAAAGGGCAGCATCCCAGCGGGATACTGCCCAGACGGTCGGCATAAAAAGCCCCATTGCCTGCTCCCCCGTGGTTTGCCCACTTGTTCCGTCAGTTGCAGGCGAGGCCGTATGTGTGTGGCTTTATTATATCATCCCGCACCGCACAGTGCAACTGGATGATTTTACAAATCCACAAGATGTGGTGTTCAAACTTTTGTGCATCCACCAGAAGGGCGCCGCTCACACCGCCAGCACGACGCCGCCGTCGTTGGCGTAGAGGGTGGAGATGCCGCAGGTGGGCACCAGGATGACCTCCCGCAGGGCGGCCGAGGCGGCCAGCAGCTTTTCCTTCAGCTCGGCTGCGCGCTGGGGGCAGTTGCAGTAGCTCAGCACCAGCGTGAGGGTGTTCTGGGGGAACTGGCTGGTGTGGGCGGCCACGATCTCCACCAGGCGGCGCATGGCGGTTTGGGTGCCGCGCACCTTGTCCAGCTGGATGATCTCGCCGTGCCCGTTCTCGCCCATGATGGGGCGGATGCTGAGCATGGTGCCCATCAGCCCGGCCACCTTGGAGATGCGGCCGTTCTTCACGAGGTTGGACAAATCCTCCAGCACAAAGAAGGTCTTCATGCCGGCGATGAACTGGGTGGTCTTTTCCACGATCTCGTCGAACTCCATGCCGCCGTCGATGTACTGCCGCAGCAGCAGCGCCACCCGCAGCTCGCCGGCCGAGGCGCTCTCGGAGTCGAACACATGGATGCGCTTTTCGGGGAATTCCTCCAGCACCATATCGCGCGCCACCATCGCGGCGTTGTAGCTGCCCGACAGCTTGGACGACAGGGTGACTACCACGCTCTGGTCGGCCCGGCGCATCAGGGAGGCGTATTCCTCCGGCGAGGGACAGGCGCTGGTGGCGGAGTCTTTGCAGGCCTTCATGGCCTGCAGCAGCGCGGGCACCGAGAGGGTTTCGTCGTCGCGGAAGCTCTGCTCGCCCACCCGCACGGTGAGCGACGCCACCTCGAAACGCATCGCGCGGCGCAGCGCGGGGGTGACGTCACAGCAGCTGTCGATGATAATCTGGATACTCATGGCATTGTCCTCACTTTATTCGTTGTTGCCTCTTGATTTTATTGTACCGCTCCCGGCGGCAAAAGTAAAGAGAAAGACATATTGTGTATCGGGAAATCGCGTTTTGTATACCGGGAAATGTGATGCTGCCTGTTTTTTGGGGACGGCGCTGGCGCACAGGCGAAGGGCGTAGTATAATAAAAGCATCCGATCCCGCCCCGCTTTGCGGGGACAAAAAAGGAGCTGTGCTGCCGGTATGCCCGCTGTTCTTTCCCGCCCTGCCCGCGCGCTGTATGCGCTGGCAGGGGTCTGTTTTGCCGCCTTTTTTTCGCTGGCCGTGCTGCTGTCTGTCGTGTACAGCCGCATCCCCTTCTACGCCGTGCACCCGGCGGTCCTGGCGGGGTTCGCGGTGCTGGCGGCGGGCGTGCTGTGGCTGGGGCGCACGCTGTTCCTGCGCCTGCCCGCGCTTTCGCCGCGGATGGAATGGGCGGTCGGCGGCGGCGCGCTGGCCGTGTGGTGGTGCGTGCAGCTGGCGGCGGCCTGGTGCCTGGAGGTGCGCCCCACCGAGACCTGGGACTTCGGCGTGGTGTTCAGCGCGGCGCGCACGCTGGCCGAAGGGGACCGGGTGACCGGCGACTATTTCACCCTCTTCCCCAACAACATCCCGCTCTGTCTGGTGCTGGCCGCCTTTATGCGGGTGTTCGGCACCGGGATGCTGCCGGCGCTGGTGCTGGACACGCTGGCGGTGAACCTGTCGGTGCTGTTTGCCTGGCGGACGCTGCGGCGGCTGGCGGGGCAGGCCGCCGGGCTGTGCGGGCTGGGCGTCTGCCTCTGCCTTGCGCCGCTGGTGCTGTACGGGCCGATCGTCTACACCGACACCCTCTCGATGCCCTTTGTCTGCGGCGCGGCCCGTCTGTGGGCGTGGGCGCGGGAGGGCGGCGCGCGGCGGCGGCTGGCGGGCCTGGTGCTGGCCGGGGCGGTGTGCGCCGCCGGCGCCTGGCTGAAGATGACCGCCGCCATCCTGCTGGCAGCGGTGGTGCTGGATGCGGTGCTGGGCCTGCCGGGACGGCAGAAGCTGCTGGCGGCGGGCGCGGCGGCCGCCTTTGCGCTGGTGTATCTGCCGCTGAGCCTGCTGGCCGCGAACAGTGTGCTGGCGGGGGACCCCGACGCCGCCGTCCCGCACAGCCACTGGGTGATGATGGGCCTTTCGGGCGACGGCGGCTACAACGACGACGACTACCAGCTCACCCTCGCCTCCGCCCCCGACAAGGCCGGCCGGGACGCCTTTGCCCGCGGCGAGATCCTGCGCCGGGTGGAGGAGATGGGGCCGGCGGGCCTGGCGCAGCATCTGGCCGCCAAGCTGAGCTACACCTGGGGGGACGGCACCTGCTACGCCCCCATGAAGCTGGACATCGCGCCGGTGCGCGCCACCCCTCTGCAGGGCTACTGCATCCAGGGCCTGCCCCACACCGGGCGGACGGTGTATGTCTCCACCGGCCTGCAGCTGGCGCTGCTGGGCTTTGCGGTGTGGGGCGCGGTGCGCGGGATACGGCGCAGGGACTACCGGCCGGCTTTTGTGCAGATGGCCGTGCTGGGGCTGGGGCTGTTTTTGCTGGTGTGGGAGGCGCGCAGCCGGTACATCGTCAGCTTCCTGCCGCTGGCGGCCCTCTGCGGCGTGTGGGGGCTGTGGCCCGCGTCCAGGCCGAAGGCGGGCTTGTAATCTGCGGCGGGGTCTGGTATGCTAAAAAAGAGCGTGCCCTTTTGCAAAAGGGCGTTTTGAGGCATACGAAGAAAGGGTGTTTGTGATGAAATCGGATATCCAGATCGCGCAGGAGGCTGTGATGCAGCCCATCGCGCAGGTGGCGGCCAAGCTGGGCCTGGGCGAGGACGACATCTCCCTCTACGGCAAATACAAGGCCAAGATCAACCACCGCCTGGCAAACCGCGAAGGCCAGAAGCAGGGCAAGCTGATCCTGGTCACCGCCATCAGCCCCACTCCCGCCGGCGAAGGCAAGACCACCATGAGCGTGGGCCTGGCCGACGCGCTGTGCGCGATGGGCAAGTCCACCATGCTGTGCCTGCGCGAGCCGAGCCTGGGGCCGGTGTTCGGCATCAAGGGCGGCGCGGCCGGCGGCGGCTACGCCCAGGTGGTGCCGATGGAGGACATCAACCTGCATTTCACCGGCGATCTGCACGCCATCGGCGCGGCCAACAACCTGCTGGCCGCGATGGTGGACAACCATATTTTCCAGGGAAATGCGCTGGGCCTGGACCCCCGCCGGATCACCTGGAAGCGCTGCGTGGACATGAACGACCGCCAGCTGCGCTTTGTCACCGACGGTCTGGGCGGCAAGGTGAACGGCACCCCCCGCGAGGACGGCTTCGACATCACCGTCGCCAGCGAGGTGATGGCCATTTTCTGCCTGGCCACCAGCCTGTCCGACCTGAAAGAGCGCCTGTCCCGCATCGTGGTGGGCTACACCTACGGCGGCCAGCCGGTCACCGCCGGCCAGATCGGCGCGGCGGGCGCGATGGCGGCGCTGCTGAAGGACGCCTTCGACCCCAACCTCGTGCAGACGCTGGAGGGCAACCCCGCCATCATCCACGGCGGCCCCTTCGCCAACATCGCCCACGGCTGCAACAGCGCCGTGGCCACCAGGCTGAGCCTGTCTCTGGCCGACTACGTGGTCACCGAGGCGGGCTTCGGCGCCGACCTGGGCGCCGAGAAATTCCTCGACATCAAGTGCCGCAAGGCGGGCATCTCCCCCGACGCGGTGGTGCTGGTGGCCACCGTGCGCGCGCTGAAGCACCACGGCGGCTGCCCCAAGGAGGAGCTGGGCGTGCCCAGCGTGGAGTATCTGAAGAAGGGCAGCGCCAACCTGGTGCGCCACATCGAGAACCTGCGCGACGGGTTCGGCCTGCCGGTGTGCGTGGCCATCAACGCCTTCCCCACCGACACCCCCGAGGAGCACCAGTTCCTGCGCGATCTGTGCGCAGAGCTGGGCGTGCCCTGCGCGCTGAGCGAGGTGTTCGCCAAGGGCAGCGCGGGCGGCCGGGAGCTGGCCGAGGCCGTGCTGGGCGTGATGGAGCACCGCGACGTGCACTACACCTATGAGATGACCGCCCCGCTGACCGAAAAGATCGAAGCTGTGTGCAAAAAGATCTACCGCGCGGGCAGCGTGAGCTATGCGCCGGCGGCGAAAAAGGCCCTTGCCGAGATCGAGGCGATGGGCTGCGGCGACCTGCCTGTCTGCATCGCCAAGACCCAGTATTCCTTCTCGGACAACGCAAAGCTGCTGGCCGCCCCCGAGAGCTTCTCCATGACGGTGCGCGACGTGCGCCTGTCGGCGGGCGCGGGCTTCGT
Source organism: Anaerofilum sp. An201 (assembly GCF_002160015.1). Classification (GTDB taxonomy): domain Bacteria; phylum Bacillota; class Clostridia; order Oscillospirales; family Ruminococcaceae; genus Anaerofilum; species Anaerofilum faecale. The sequence continues at coordinate 64,640 of NZ_NFJT01000010.1, forward strand.
GGTGGTCATCATGGGCGCGATCATGACCATGCCCGGCCTGCCCAAAAAGCCGGCCGCCGAGAACATCGACATCGACGAGAACGGCCGCATCACCGGTCTGTTCTGATTTTTGAACGGACTGTAAAATCTGTATAGCCTATTGCCATCGGGGGAAAAATGTGGTATACTGCATCTTGTTGAAAAGGGAGTAGTTGCAAGGCGCTTTGTCAACATCACGGCCGTTTGGGTCTGGCTGGGCGCGCCCCCGTTTTTGGTGGTAACAAGACTTTTCGGCAGTGCTCTGTGCATTGCCGAAAGGTCTTTTTTTGTGCTCTCTTATCGTTCTCACACAGGAAAGGATGGTTTGCATATGGCAGACAAACACTACAACCAAACTCCCCAGCAGACGCTGGACGGCCTGCAGAGCCGCGCGGCGGGCCTTTCGGCCGGCGAGGCGCGCGCGCGTTTGGAGCAATACGGCCCCAACCGGCTGGCCGAAGGAAAGAAAAAGAGCGTGCTGCGGGTGTTCGCCGAGCAGTTCAAAGACCTGCTGGTGGTGATCCTCATCGTGGCCGCCCTCATCTCGATGGCGTCGGGCAACATGGAGAGCACGCTGGTGATCTTCGCGGTGCTGATCCTGAACGCGGTGCTGGGCACCGTGCAGTACTGCAAGGCGGAAAAATCGCTGGAAAGCCTGAAGGCGATGAGCGCCCCCAGCGCCAAGGTGCTGCGGAACGGCCAGCGCATCGAGGTGCCGGGCGCCGAGGTGGTGCCGGGCGACATCGTGGAGCTGGAGGCCGGCGACCTGATCGTGGCCGACGGGCGCCTTCTGAACAGCTGGGCGCTGAAGGTGAACGAGAGCTCGCTGACCGGCGAGAGCGAGGCGGTGGAGAAGATCACCGACGCCATCGAGGGCGAGGCCGCGCTGGGCGACCAGAAGAACATGGTGTTCTCCGGCTCGCTGGTCACCTACGGCCGCGGCCGCATGGTGGTGACCGGCACCGGCATGGACACCCAGTTGGGCCGCATCGCCAGCCTGATGAACCAGACCCAGCAGCGCAAGACCCCTCTGCAGAAAAACCTGGACGACTTCTCCGGCAAGCTGGCGGCGGTGATCCTGGTGATCTGCGCAGGCGTGTTCCTGCTCTCGGTTTTCCGCAGCCACATGGGCATTCTGGATTCGCTGATGTTCGCGGTGGCGCTGGCGGTGGCGGCGATCCCCGAGGCGCTCAGCTCGATCGTCACCATCGTGCTGGCGATGGGCACCCAGAAAATGGCGCGGCAGAACGCCATCATCAAGGAGCTCAAGGCGGTGGAGAGCCTGGGCTCGGTGCAGGTGATCTGTTCGGATAAGACCGGCACCCTCACCCAGAACCGCATGACCGTGCAGCACATCTGGGCCGACGGCGTGCTCACCGAAGGCACCTCGCTGGCGCTGGAAAACGACGCCCAGCGGCGTCTTTTGAAGATCGCGCTGCTGGACAGCGACGCCACGATGGATGAGGACACCGGCCGTTCGGTGGGCGATCCCACCGAGGTGGCGCTGGTGCAGCTGGGGGCGCATTTCGGGGTGGATGAGACGGAATACCGCCGCCAGAACCCCCGCCTGGCCGAGCTGGCCTTCGACTCCGACCGCAAGCTGATGAGCACTCTGCACATCGTGGACGAAGCCCCGATGCTGTTCACCAAGGGCGCCATCGACGTGCTGCTGAGCCGCTCCACCCGCCTGCTGACGGCCGGCGGCCCGGTGGAGATGACGGCCGAGCTGCGCGGCCAGATCGAACAGGTGAACCGGCAGCTGTCGGAAAACGGCCTGCGCGTGCTGGCCTTTGCCCAGCGCCCGATGGACTCTGCCCGCACTCTGACGCTGGACGACGAGCAGGACTACACCTTTGTGGGCCTGATCTCGATGATCGACCCGCCCCGCCCCGAGAGCGTGCAGGCGGTGGCGGACGCCGCCCGCGCAGGCATCCGCACCGTGATGATCACCGGCGACCACAAGGTGACCGCCACCGCCATCGCGCGGCAGATCGGCATTTTCCGCGAGGGTGACATCGCGGTGGACGGCGTGGAGCTGGAAGGCATGACCGACGCCGAGCTGGACGAGAAGCTGCCGCATATCTCGGTGTATGCCCGCGTTTCGCCCGAGCACAAGATCCGCATCGTGTCGGCCTGGCAGCGGCGCGGCTGCATCGCGGCCATGACCGGCGACGGTGTGAACGACGCGCCCGCGCTGAAAAAGGCGGATGTGGGCGTGGCAATGGGCATCACCGGCACCGAGGTGAGCAAGGACGCCGCCGCCATGATCCTGGCCGACGACAACTTTGCCACCATCGTCAAGGCGGTGATGAACGGCCGCAGCGTCTATTCCAACATCCGCAGCGCCATCCAGTTCCTGCTGTCCGGCAACATGGCGGCCATCCTGGCGGTGGTGTACGCTTCGGTGGCGGGCCTCAGCGTCCCGTTCCAGCCGGTGCACCTGCTGTTCATCAACCTGCTCACCGACAGCATGCCGGCCATCGCGCTGGGCATGGAGCCGGCGCGGGAGGGCCTTTTGGACCAGAAGCCGCGCGACCCCAACGCCTCGATGATGGATAAGCCGATGCTGAAGGCGGTGTTCGGGCAGGGACTGCTGATCGCCATCGTGTCGATGGCCGCGTTTTATCTGGGGCTTTCCCGCGGCGCTGCCACGGCCAGCACGCTGGCCTTCGCCACCCTCACGCTGGCGCGCCTGTTCCACGGCTTCAACTGCCGCGGCAAGGAGTCGATCTTCCGTCTGGGCTTCGGCACCAACCGCTATTCCCTGCTGGCCTTTGCGGCGGGCGTGGTGCTGCTGGCGGCGGTGCTGTTCGTGCCGGGTCTGAGCGGGCTGTTCATGGTGGCCCCCCTCACCGGCATGGATCTGTTGTCCATCCTGCTGCTGGCAGCCGCGCCGACGGTCCTGCTCCAGCTGGTACGCCTTGTGCGCGGACGCTGAGTTCCGGCAGCCAAAAGGCATTCCGTCCCCTCATCCCCCGCAAATCCACACAAAAGCGCCCCTCCGCAGTTTGCATCGCTCTGCGGAGGGGCGCTTTGCGTCTCATCTTCAGTCCAGTTTGGGGACCTTATAGAACATAGACTTTTTGTAGAAGGGCTTGGCCCCTTTCACGGCGCGGCGTCCGATCTCGGTGGTGATCTCGGTGCCGGCCACCGGCAGCGTTCCGGCCAGCGGCTGGGCCACCTGGATCAGCTCCTGCACCATCTTCTTGGCGTCGGCGCCCTCTTTCGGGTCCACCACCACCAGGAAGTGCTTCTTGTCCTTGTGGGACAACAGGCGCAGGAACAGCGCGTTCACGTCGCCGCGCTGCTTGGCGGCGGTGGACAGGGCGTTCGCCATCTCGGCCGGCCAGGTGACCGGGTCCTTGATGTCGGCGTCCTTGGGCATCTGCATGATGGCGATCTGCTGGTCCAGACGCTGCTTCACCTCCAGAATCAGGTCGCGCGGCAGCACGGTGCAGTGGGGGCTGAACGGGTCGATCACCACGCCCTCCACCTTGGTGTCGGGGCGGGACAGCAGCACGGCATAGTTCAGGAACCGCGCCAGCACGGCCTGGGGCGCTTTGCCCTCGTTGTTCCCCTTCAGCAGCTCCTCGCGGCTGGTGAAGGCGGAGAAGAACACCTTGCCGTCCGGGCGCTTCAGCATCTGGAAGGTCACCTGCGCCTTGGGGTCGATCTGCATCTTGCCGTCGGCGCTGGGGACGGGCGGCGGATTGATGGCGGCGGGGGTCAGCAGCTGCGCCTTGATGAACTCGTTGATGAGGGTGTTGCGCACTTCGGGGGTGTCGTTCTCCCGCATGGTCTGCATGGCCTGCAAAAGGCCGGGATTTTCGATGGTCTGCGGCTGTGGCATGGTCAAAAAGCTCCTTTTATCGTTTGATCTTGTCCCAGTAGGCCTTGGCGGCCTGCTCGGTTTTGTTTTGTCCGTATTCGTAATAGCGGGCGTTTTTCAGCGCGTCGGGCAAATACTGCTGCTGCACCCAGTGGTTGGGATAGCTGTGGGGATACAAATAGAACTGCCCCTTCACGGCGGCGTCGGCGCCGTCGAAGTGCTTGTTCTGCAGATTGCGCGGCACCGGGCCGGTCTTTCCCTTGCGCAGGTCGGCCGCGGCGGCGTCCAGCGCCAGATACGCCGAGTTCGATTTCGGCGCGGTGGCCACCAGCACCACCGCGTCGGCCAGCGGGATGCGCCCCTCGGGCAGGCCCAGCATGGTGGCCGCGTCCACCGCCGCTTTCACGATGGGGATGATCTGCGGCCAGGCAAGGCCCACGTCCTCGCAGGCGCACACCATCAGCCGCCGGCAGGCGCTGATGAGGTCGCCCGCCTCCAGCAGGCGCGCCAGATAGTGCAGGGCGGCGTCCGGGTCGGACCCGCGCATCGACTTCTGGAACCCCGACAGGATGTCGTAGTGCTCGTCGCCGTCCTTGTCGTAGTGGACGGCGCTGCGGTGGGCCACCTGGGCCACCATCTCAGCGGTGACCACCCGGCCCTGCTCCCCGTTCGGGGCGGCCGCGGCGGCGAATTCCAGGCAGCCCAGCGCCTTGCGCATGTCGCCGCCCGCCGCCTGTGCCAGCGCCTCCAGCGCGCCCGGCCCAAACGAGAGCGGCATGCCGTCCTGTTCGGCCAGCCGCCCGGCGGCCTTTTCCAGCCCCTGCCGGATATCGGCCGGGGCGAGCGCCTTGAACTCAAAAACGGTGCACCGGCTGAGCAGTGCGTTGTAGATATAGAACGCGGGGTTTTCGGTGGTGGAGGCGATGAGGGTGACGTCCCCCTCCTCGATGCACTCCAGCAGGCTCTGCTGCTGCTTTTTGTTCAGATACTGGATCTCGTCCAGATACAGCAGGATGCCGCCCGCCGCCCCCAGCGTGCCGATCTCGGCCAGCACGCTCTTGATGTCGCTGGTGGAGGCATTGGTCCCGTTCAATTTGTGCAGGCGCATGCCGCTGTTGTCGGCAATGATGCGCGCCACGGTGGTCTTGCCCACGCCGGGCGGCCCGTAGAAGATCATGTTGGGCACCCGGCCGCTGTCGATGGCGGTGCGGAACACCATCCCCGGCGCCAGCAGGTGCTGCTGGCCGCACACATCGTCCAGCGTGCGGGGGCGCAGGCGCTGGGCCAAAGGCTGGTTCATCGTGCGCCCTCCCTCATTCCGCCGTCCACGCGGCTTTCACCTTGTCGGCGTAGCCGGGAACGAAAAAGCGGTCGATGGCCAGCGCCAGGCTGCGGTCCCACACGCTCCACTCGTGCAGGCCGTCCCACGCGCGGAACTCAAAGTCCAGCGGCAGGTCTGCCATGTGCTCGGCCAGCGCGATGTTCTGGTTGTAGACGTAGTACGGCTCGATGTCCTGCTTGCCGCTGGTGCACAGGATGCGCGGGCGCAGAGCTTCCGGCAGCGCGGCCGCCCTTTCGGCCAGGCGGAAGATGTCGCGGTTTTCCGGCAGCGACAGCGACAGCCCGAACACCGGGCTGAACACCTGCTGCACCATCGGGTTGTGCTTCACCTGCAGCATCATGCCAAGGTGCACCACGCCGGAAAAACTGGCGCAGGCAAAATATCGTTCCGGCTTCGACAGGCCCAGCAGCAGCGCGCCGTAGCCCCCCATCGACAGCCCGCACACCGCGTTCTTCTCCCGCTCTGCGGGCAGGTTCACCATCCTGCGCAGCAGCATCGGCAGCTCCTCGGTGAGCCAGGTGTAGTAGGCGGGGCCGGCGGCCATGTCGTTGTAGAACGAGTTGGCCGCGTCGGGGATAATGAGCGCCAGCGAATTTTCACCGGCATACCGCAGCGCCGCCGATTTGTTCACCCAGTCGTCGCCGTCGTTGGTGAAGCCGTGCAGCAGGGTGATCACGCCCCGGATGGGGGGATTGTTTTCCAGGTCGCAGGGCAGAAACAGCCGCACGGTGGTGGGGGAGGCCAGCGTCTGGCTCTGCAGTTTCATCGTAAAAAATGCCATTGCAAAATGCTCCTTTGGCGTGTCATTCGTACAGGGGGAACTGCTGGGTCATGGTGCGCACCCGGCTGGCCACCGAGTCCTTCTTCTCGTCGAAGCGGAAGATGCAGTCGGCGATGCAGGAGGCGATCTGGTCCATCTGGGCCGGCCCGAAACCGCGGGTGGTGACGGCCGGGGTGCCGATGCGCACGCCGCTGGTGACGAACGGGCTGCGCTTTTCGCCCGGCACGGTGTTCTTGTTGGCGGTGATGTGCACGGCGTCGAGGTTCTGCTCCAGCTGCTTGCCGGTCAGCTCCAGGCCGGACAGGTCGATCAGCATCAGGTGGTTGTCGGTGCCGCCGCTCACCAGCTCCACGCCGCGGTCGGTGAGGCCCTTGGCCAGCGCCTGTGCATTTTCCACGATCCTGCGCGCATACTGTGCAAAATCCGGGCGCAGCGCCTCCCCGAAGCACACCGCTTTCGCTGCGATGATGTGCTCCAGCGGGCCGCCCTGGGTGCCGGGGAAGATGGCCTTGTCGATCTTTTTGGCCAGCTCCTCGCTGTTGGTTAAGATCAGGCCGCCGCGCGGGCCGCGCAGGGTCTTGTGGGTGGTGGTGGTCACCACATCGGCATAGGGCACCGGGTTCTGGTGCACGCCGCCCGCCACCAGGCCCGCGATGTGGGCCATGTCCACCATCAGCATCGCGCCGCAGTCGCGGGCGATGCCGGCCAGGCGCTCGAAGTCGATGGCGCGGCAGTAGGCCGAAGCGCCCGCCACGATCAGCTTGGGCTTGTGCTCGGCGGCCAGGCGCTCCACCTGATCGTAGTCCAGCCAGCCGTTTTCGTCCACGCCGTAGGGCACGAAATGGAAGTATTTGCCGCTCATGTTCACCGGGCTGCCGTGGGTGAGGTGGCCGCCCTGCGACAGATCCATGCCCAGCACGGTGTCACCCGGCTGCAGCAGTGCAAAGTAGACCGCAAGGTTCGCCTGTGCGCCGGAATGGGGCTGCACGTTGGCGAAGTTCGCGCCGAACAGCTCGCAGGCGCGGCGGATGGCCAGGCGCTCCACCACGTCCACATACTGGCAGCCGCCGTAGTAGCGGTGGCCGGGATACCCTTCGGCGTATTTGTTGGTGAGCACGCTGCCCATCGCGGCCATCACCGCGGGGCTGACGATGTTCTCGCTGGCGATCAGCTCGATGTTGTCGCGCTGGCGCTGCAGCTCGGCCTGCATGGCGGCGGCCAGCTCCTCGTCCTGCCCGGCCACAAAGCCGATGGTGTCCATCATATCCCTGAACATAATTCCCACTCCTTTTCTTTCGGCCCGCAAGGCCGCTGTTTTTTCAAATGGCACTACCTATTATACAGCGTTCCGGGCGGTTTGCGCAAGGCGCGGCCGGGGCGCAGGACTGGTTTTTGCACAAAAAGCGGGCAAAAGCCTTTACCTTTCAAATGATACATGGTATCATATTCAAAAAGGACCATCGAAAGGCGGGAGAGAGGATGACAAAAAAGCAGCGGGCGCTGGCCATCATCCAGCGGCTGAAAGAGGTGTATCCGCTGGCGGAATGCACGCTGGACTACACCAGGGCCTGGCAGCTGCTGGTGGGGGTGCGCCTGGCGGCGCAGTGCACCGACGCGCGGGTGAACGTGGTGACCGAGGAGCTGTTCGCCAAATATCCCAGCGTGGCGGCGCTGGCCGCGGCGACGCCGGAGGAGATCGAGGCGGTGGTGAAGCCCTGCGGCCTGGGCCGCAGCAAGGCGCGGGACATCAGCGCCTGCATGCGCATCCTGCATGAGCAGTACGACGACCAGGTGCCGGACGATTTCGACCGGCTGCTGGCACTGCCGGGGGTGGGGCGCAAGAGCGCCAACCTCATCATGGGGGACGTGTTCGGCAAGCCGGCCATCGTCACCGACACCCACTGCATCCGGCTGGTGAACCGGATGGGTCTGGTGGACGGCATCAAGGATCCCCGCCGGGTGGAGATGGCGCTGTGGAAGATCATCCCGCCCGAGGAGGGCAGCGACTTCTGCCACCGGCTGGTGATGCATGGCCGGGCGGTGTGCGACGCGCGCAAGCCGCAGTGCGAAAGCTGCCCGGTGGCCGACCTGTGCAAGCAGGTGCTGTGACTTGACAAATCCTGTCGCCGGGCCTATAATAGCGGATGGACATAAAAACAGGGGCGCTGGGGGACATCCCCGGCTGAGATCAGGGCAAATCGCAGCTCTGGGTCACCTTGAACCTGATCCGGGTAATGCCGGCGTAGGAAGTTTGAGGATACAAACGCACGATCCGTGCGCCCGTGTTTTGTTTTGGCAAAATGCGGGCGTTTTTTCTGCGCGTTTTTATGGCCGAAATCCAGGACAAAGAGAGGAATCCAACCATGACAGCCCGATATTCCCGCACCCGCAAGCTGGTGGAAGGCGCTCTGATGATCGCGATGTCCACCGTGCTGAGCATGATCCCGCTTTTCAAAATGCCCTACGGCGGCAGCGTCACCCTGCTGAGCATGCTGCCGCTGATCCTGATGAGCTGCCGCCACGGCGCCAAATGGGGCCTGTTCACCGCCTTCGTGCACGGCGTGCTGCAGCTGCTGCTGGGGCTGGAGAACCTGACCTACTGCGCCACCATCTGGAGCCAGATCGGCTGCATCCTGCTGGACTACCTGCTGGCCTTCACCGCGCTGGGCCTCGCCAGCACCTTTGCCAGGCCCTTCCGGAGCCGGGTGCTGGGGCTGGCCGTGGGCGCCTTTGGGGTGTGCTTTCTGCGCTTTGTGTGCAGCTTCCTGTCCGGCTGGCTGCTGTGGGGCAGCTACAAGGACTCCTACGCCTGGGCAGAGGATCTGCCGGTGTGGCTGTACAGCCTGATCTACAACGGCAGCTACATGCTCCCGGAGGCCCTCCTCACCGTTCTGGGCGCGGTGCTGCTCTACAAGGCGATGCCCAAACAGTTCCAGGCACAGTGATCCTGCGCCGCACGGCCGGGCCTTCCCGCACGGGAACGGCCCGGCTTTTCTCTGCGCATTTGCCAAACCGGCGCGGCCGTGCTACAATGGCTGTATATCGCTGGACGCTGCGCAGGGAGGGAGCTATGGAAAAACACTTGCATAAAAACCCAAAAGGATTTTTGTCGTATCTGTACAACCGCACGGTGATCGTGGGCCTGGCCATTCTGGTGCAGGCGGCGGTGCTGGTGGTGGTGCTGGCAAGATTTGCCGAATTTTTCCCCTTTTTCTACGCGCTGAACATACTGATCAGCATGGCGGCGGTGCTGTGGCTGGTGAACAACAAGTCCAACCCTGGCTATAAGATCATCTGGATCATCGTCATCATGGCGATGCCGGTGTTCGGCGGGGTGTTCTATCTGATGTTCAGCGGCAAGCATCTGTCGCGGCACGAAAAGCGCAAGCTGCTGGCCATCTCGCGCAAGATCGAGCAGTACAACACGGCCGTCTGCCAGGAACCGGTGCGCCAGCTGCTGCACCAGGAAAACCCCGTCGCCGCCCGCCAGAGCGACTACATCGCGCGCGCGGCCAACTGCCCGGTGTACCAGAACACCTTCACCGAGTATTTCCCCATCGGCGAGGCCAAATTCGCCCGGATGCTGGAGGAGCTGGAGAAGGCGGAGCACTTCATTTTCATGGAGTATTTCATCATCGAAGAGGGCAAAATGTGGAACACCATCTTCGAGGTGCTCAAGCGCAAGGCGGCCCAGGGGCTGGACGTGCGCCTGCTGTACGACGACGTGGGCAGCCTGATGACCCTGCCCTACCGGTACTACCGCACGGTGGAAGAGGCAGGCATCCAGTGCTGCGCCTTCAATCCGTTCGTGCCGCTGCTGAACGCCCGCATGAACAACCGCGACCACCGCAAGATCTGCGTGATCGACGGATGGGTCGGTTTTACAGGCGGTATAAATCTGGCAGATGAATACATCAATGTATACCCGAAGCACGGCCACTGGAAGGACACCGGCATCCTGCTGAAGGGCGACGCGGTGTGGAGCCTGACGGTGATGTTTTTGTCGATGTGGGACTATGTGCGCGGGGTGGAGGAGGATTTCAGCCAGTTCAGCCCGGCGCGGTACCAGCCGGCGCTCATCCTGCCGCAGGGGTATGTCCAGCCCTACAACGACAGCCCGCAGGACGACGAGCTGGTGGGCGAGAACGTATATCTGGGCATGATCTACAGCGCCACCCGGTATGTCTACATCTGCACCCCCTACCTGATCGTGGACAACGAGATGGTGACGGCGCTGATGACGGCGGCCAAATCGGGGGTGGACGTGCGCATCATCACGCCCCACATCGCGGACAAGTGGTTTGTGCACGCGGTGACGCGGGCGTATTACCCGGTGCTGCTGGAGGCGGGCGTGAAGATCTACGAATACACGCCCGGCTTCATCCACGCCAAGAGCTTCGTGGTGGACGACGAGACCGCCACGGTGGGCACCATCAACCTGGACTACCGCAGCCTGTACCTGCACTTCGAATGCGGCGTGTGGCTGCACGAGGCCCCCTGCATCCAGGACATGAAGCAGGACTATCTGGACACGCTGGAAAAATGCGAGCAGATCACGATGCAGAACTACGACCAGTCGCCGCTGCGCCGTCTGGGCCGCAGCATCCTGCGCCTGCTGGCGCCGCTGATGTAAAACGTGCAAAAAGAGCAGCCGGGCCTTCCCGTTGGCGCCGCACCGGCGGCTTGCTCCAACGGCGGCTGATGAGGGGGAGTCCGGCGGAACGCACCCTCTCTCCCCAAGGCGCTGCGCGGGCGGGGCAGACTCGACCTCATCCGCCCCGCAAAGCGGGGCACCTTCCCCTACTGGGAAGGCTTGCCGTACCGTTGGCTTCCCCCTGGGGGGAAGCTGTCACGCAAAGCGTGACTGATGAGGGGAAAGCTTCCGGCACGCACAAATCCCTGCCGGAGCGCTGCTCAGCAGCGCTATGCAGCGGGAAGGTCCCGTTCGCACCCAAAAAGGCCGGCCCTCTGCGCAGAGGGCCGGCCTTTTTGTACATTTGGAATCCCGTCAGGCAGCGGCGTCCAGCTGGTCCTCCAGCTCGCCGGCCAAAAAGTCGGCGCAGGCGGCAATGCGCCCCTGTTCAAAGGGGCTGGCGATGCCCGCGCTCTCCAGAAAATCTTCAAAGCTCTGGTTGCGGTCGGTGTGCAGCAGCTGCAGCCACGCCGCCAGACCGGCCCCCTCCTGCTCCTGCTCCATTCGGCCCAGCTCCAGCGCGGCGGTGGCGCTGGTGACATAGCTGATGGTGTAGAAGGGCGCGTCGAACAGGTGGGTCACCTCGAACCAGGTGGGGTCGGCCTGCCCGAAAATGCTGGGATAGCCGTAGTCGCTCAGCACGTCGGCATAGAGGAAGCACAGGTCCTCCGGGGTGGCATCGGCTTCCAGCTCGTAGGCGCGCAGCTGGAACTCCTCCAGCGCCGCCTGATACACCAGCACGCTCGTCAGGTCCACCAGCTGGCTGCGGCGCACCTCGGCCGGGTCGGCTCCCAGCGCCTCGGCCAGCGGGGCGCTCAGCACCTGCTCCAGCCCCTGCGAGAAGGTCTCGCACTTGTCCAGATCCTGCTGGTAGGCCTCGTTCCCAAACTGGGCATACTCGTCGCAGGCGTGGCCAAACTCGTGCAGCATGGTGTAGGCGTCGCTCAGGCCGCCGCTCCAGTAGGTGTAGACAAAGGGCGCGTCGTAGGCGGAAAGGGTGGTGGTGAACCCGATGCCGGACATCTTCTCGGCGCTGGGTGCAAAGCTGAACAGCTCGTTTTTCTGCATGAACTCCCAGCACTCGCCCAGCAGCGGATCGGCCCCGGACACCACGCCCGCCACCGCGGCCTCGCCGTCCTCCAGCTCCACCTCCAGCTCCACCGTGCCGTCATACATCACGGCGGCGTTCAGGTCCACCAGCTCGCGCTTGATCTCCTCGCACAGCTCCAGCGCGTCGTCGGGGGAGTAGTCCCGCCCGAACTGGTCGTACCGCCATTCGGCCGCGTTGTCGTAGCCGCAGGCGGCCGCCGCCTTTTTGTCCAGCGCGATCATCTCCAGATACAGCTCGCCGAACTCGCGGTAATTTCCCAGGTAATAGTCGGCCAGCGCCTGGACCACCTGCTCCGGGGTCAGCTCCTCGCTGACAAGCACGTCCTGCATCCGCCATTCCTCGCCGTTGATGGTCACCCGCAGGTTGGACAGCTTGTCGTTGTACTCGTTGTCCAGCTCGGTGCGCTTCTGCAGGTATTCCAGCGCGGCGGGATCGTTGGTCTTCACCTGCGTCTGCATCACTTCGGCCACATAAGGCCCGGCGTCTTTCAGGTATTCGTCGGCCAGATCGCTCTCCAGCACGGCGCGCAGATACTCCACCGCCGCGCTGCTCACCTCCTCGCTCTGGCTGCTGAACACCTCGTTGCGCTCCCGCGCCTGCTCATCGGAGGTGTTCAGGTAGGTGGCCAGCTGGGCCAGCGAGCTGCTGGTGTAGAATTGCTCGCTGTGGTCGTTCAGCGCTTCCTCCCATTCCAGCAGCTGGTCCAGGCTCTCGGCGTCGTCCACCCGTTCGGCCAGCGCGCGCAGCTCCTCCGCCAGCGCGTCGCCGTCGGCCGGGCCGATCTCCATCCGGGAAAACGGAACCGTGCGCCGGGTGGCGGCGTCGGCCGGTTCGATCCGCCCGGGCCGGGCGCCGGCCTGCCCGCAGCCGCTCAGCAGCACCGACGCGGCCAGTGCCAGCTCAGCGGTAGCGCACAGCCGGCGTTTCAAATTCAAAAATGATCCCATCGTATTCCCTTTCCAGTGCGGGGCGGTGGTCGCTCGGGCGCACCGTCCAGCGCACTTTCATCACGCCCATCCATTCGCACAGGCGTACCAGAAACGTCTTTTTCCCCGGCCCCCAGGCAAGAAACTGCGGCCGGCCGATACAGTTGCCCAGCAGATTGCCCAGCACAAAGCCGCACACCGACGAGCGCCCGGTGTAGCTGCGGGGCGCGTCGGCCAGCTGGCCGCGCAGCACGTCGGGCGCGTTCCTGCGGAACCAGGCCACGATGCGGGGGTCGAAGCTCTCGATGCACCACGGCCCCGGATAGCCGCGCAGCAGGTCCAGCGTTTTGCGGCACAGCTGGCGGTTGCGCGGGCCGCTCTTCAGCTCCACCACCAGCGGCATGGTCCCCGCCGCCTCCAGCACCTGCGCGAAGGTGGGGATGGTGTGGGCGGTGCCGCACAGGCGCATCTGCTGCAAGCGGGCCAGCGGGCAGCTGTCCACCCGGCCGGCAACTCCGCACACTCGCTCCAGCGTGTCGTCGTGGAACACCACCACCTCTCCGTCGCGGGAGAGCTGCACATCCAGCTCGGCGCCGTAGCCGGCCGCGGCCGCCGCCCGGAAGGCGGGCAGGCTGTTTTCCGGCACCGTCTTGTCGCGGCTGTGCAGGCCGCGGTGTGCGATGTTCAGCCCTTCAAAGGGGGCGCGCTGCTGCTCTGTGCTGCGGCCGGGCGCCACCAGCCACACCGCCAGCGGCGGCAGCGCCGCCAGAAGCCAGGATGCTTTCATACCGATCTCCTCTTTTCTTGCGGGATTGATACTTCGATTGTATCCCCCTTTTCCGCCAAAAGTCAACAGCATTCCCCCCGGGATTAAAAAAATCTTTTCAATCCTTTCACATTTCCACCATATTTAGCCGATAATATGGTATCATAAAGAGAAAAAACGCGGCTGTGTCCGCTTCGATTTCACAAATCCCGGCCTTGCATCGGCCGTTTGGGGAGGATTTTGTATGGCAACCATTCTGATCGTAGACGACGAACCGCTCATCCGCGATCTCATCCGCGAGCACCTGTCCCACGAGGGGTTCACCTGCATGGAAGCCGCCGACGGCTCGGCCGCGCTGGCGCAGGTCACCCAGGGCGGCATCGACCTTGTGATCCTGGACATCATGATGCCCTTTGTGGACGGCATGACCTGCCTGCGCGAGATGCGCGCGCGCAAGATCGAGGTGCCGGTGATCATGCTCACCGCCCGCGGCGAGGAGTACGACAAGCTGGCCGGCCTGGAGAACGGCGCCGACGACTATGTGGTCAAGCCCTTCAGCCCGCGCGAGCTGGTGGCCCGCGTGAAGGCGGTGCTGTTCCGCACGATGCCGCGCGCCGCCAACGCCGGCGAGAGCTTTGTGTTCGGCGATTTGGAGATCGACGTGCCCAGCCACGCGGTGCGCATCGCCGGCAAGGAGGCCCCGCTGACCCCCAAGGAGTTCGACCTGCTGGTCTACCTTGCCTCCAACCGGGGCATCGCCCTGTCGCGGGAGAAGATCCTGCAGCAGGTGTGGAACTACGACTATTTCGGCGAGGACCGCACGGTGGACACCCACATCAAGATGCTGCGCAGCCATCTGGGGCATCACCGCAGCAATATTGTAACCGTGTGGGGCGTGGGTTATAAGTTCGACCCCGACGCAAATTGAAAAAAAACGCAGGGCGGCGGCCGGTGGCTGCCGCTTTGTTGTTTGAGGAAAAGGAAGGGATACCAATGAAACGGCTGCAGGAAATGAGCTTTCGCTACAAGCTGATGGCCTTTGTGTTTTTGCTGTGCATCGTCATCATCGGCACGGTGTATGTGCTGTCGGTGGTGATGCTGGAACCCGCCTACAACAGCCGGGTGCGGCAGGACCTTTCCGCCACCCTCGACACCCTCACCGACATCGTGGACGAGGCGTCGGAGCAGGGGTCTCTGATCAGCTACTACTGGATGGGCCAGCCCTATGTGCGGGAGGATTTCCGCGACCTGCTCAACCAGAAAGCGCTGGACGGCACCCTGCAGAGCAGCGGCCGCTGCATCGAGATCTCCACCAGCAGCGGCCAGTCGCTGATCCGCAGCGAAGCGCTGCCGGGCATCTGTCTGGTGCACTCCAGCAAGGTGCAGTTCGGCGTGCAGGACGGCACCATCACCAGCGAGCTGGCCACCAGGCTGCGCCTGCAGACCGCCGTGCAGGGCCAGCTGGAACAGATCTTGCAGAGCAGTTCCACCGGTTCCCGCCAGCTGGTGATGGGGCGCACGGCCGGCAACGGCGAGTATGTGGTGCTGGTGAGCACCGACCTCGAGCGCATCCCGCAGGCGATGGCGGTGCTCACCGGGCAGATGAGCTGGGTGTCGCTGCTGGTGGTGGCCATCAGCCTGGCGGCGGCGTGGATCTTCAGCGGGTGGTTCACCCGCCCGCTCCGCCAGCTGTCCCACGCGGCGCGGGAGATGGCGCACGGCAACTACGACGTGCGGGTGCAGGTCACCGGCCAGGACGAGGTGGCCACCCT
The DNA here is from genome assembly GCF_002160015.1 of Anaerofilum sp. An201. Lineage (GTDB taxonomy): Bacteria > Bacillota > Clostridia > Oscillospirales > Ruminococcaceae > Anaerofilum > Anaerofilum faecale. The sequence goes on from NZ_NFJT01000010.1 coordinate 79,878, forward strand.
CGCGCAGGACTTCAACTTTATGGCCAGCGAGGTGGCGCGCTCGGCGCAGCTGCAGCGGGACCTGGTGGCCAACATCAGCCACGACCTGCGCACCCCGCTCACCCTCATCAAGGGGTATGCCGAGACGGTGCGCGACCTCACCGGCTCCGACCCCGAACGCCGCACCCAGCAGCTGAACGTGATCGTGGAGGAGACCGACCGCCTCAGCGCGCTGGTGAACAGCGTGATGGAGCTGTCCCGCATGAGCAGCGGCACCGAGAAGCCGCAGAAGGTGACCTTCGACATGGCCCAGCTGTGCGAGGAGGTGGCCCAGCGGTACGAGGACGTCTGCGCCCGGAACGGCTACACGCTCGAGGTGAAGGCAGACACCCCCTGCATGGTGAACGCCGACGCCGCGATGATGGAGCGGGTGCTGCACAACCTGTTGGGCAACGCGCTGCACCACATCGGCGAGGACGGCTGGCTGGGGCTGTCGGCCCTGCCCACGGAGGGCGGCGGCTGCCGGGTGGAGGTGTCGGACCACGGCTGCGGCATCGCGCCCGAGGACCTGCCCCATCTGTTCGACAAATACTACCGCAGCCGCAAAGACGCCGGCAAGGTGGGCACCGGGCTGGGGCTGTCGATCACCAAGGCGATCCTGCAGAGCCACGGCTTCCGCTTCGGCGTACAGAGCCAGGTGGGCGAAGGCAGCACCTTCTGGTTCGAGACGAGCGCCCCCGCGCAGTCGCTTCCCGCCGCCCAGAGCTGACCATTTCCGCCGAAGCGGGCGGATGCGGTCGAAGAACTCCGGTTTGCACAAATCTGTCCGCTGCATCGGCCGCACCCGTCCCCTACAGCAGACCCTGCTCCAGACAATAGTGATAGATCCCATCCTGTGCGGCGTCTCCGCACACTGCGTCTGCCACCGCTTTCAGCTGTTCCGAGGCATTCGCCATTGCCACACCCGTCCCGACGGCTTGCAGCATTTCCATGTCGTTGTTGCCGTCCCCGAAGGCAATCGCTTCCGACGGCTCCAGGCGGTACTGCTCCAGCAGCCGTTTGATCGCGCGTCCCTTTCCGCCGTTTGCCGGGATGATATCGACCGCCCGGTCCCACCACGCTGCAATTTTTGCGCGGCGGACCCCCTTCATCACCCGCGCATACTCCGGTTGGCGGCATCCCATCATCACCTGATAAATTTCTTCCTGCCGCAGAGAATCAAAGTCGGGCGCAACTTCCACGGCAAGCCCTGCGATCCTGAAATAGTCCGATAAATCGGCATCCGTGCCGTTTGCGGCCAGCCGGTCCTGCGTCGCAATGCAAACGGGCCGATGGATGCCTGCCGCGTTTTCGATCAGCGTATGGACGTCCTCCGGGGGGATGGGATTTTTGAACAGTACCCGGTCCGAATCAAAGCAATAGGAACCGTTGAATGTCAAAAAAGCGTCGAACTCGATGCCGGGAAAACGCGGCAGCGACACCAGCGCTCTCCCGGTGGCAAGGCAGAGAAGGACTCCCTGCGCCCGCAGGCGTCTCAGGGCTTCCAACGTTTTCGGCGAAATCTGCTTTGTATGGAAGTCCACCAATGTTCCGTCAATATCAAAAAAAGCAATTCGGGCCCTGTTCATACTTTCTCTCACAAGCTGTTTTCCATTGCGCCCGGAAGCAGGCTGTAGATGGAACCGTGTATTTTCTTCTCAAAGTCTGCTTTGATCTCCAGCACTTTCTTCCAGCGGTCGACCGTATGGGGATAGACGCCGTACCGGATGGCCACATCCACAAACCGCTTTTCCAGAATGCAGAAGCCGGTCGGCAGCGCCAGTGCGTCGCACAGCTGCACAAGCCGGTCGTAATCGTCGTAGACCGCATGCTTTATGAAATTTTCCATAAAGCGGAAATCTTCTTCTGTCACATCAAAGGTTCCGATGGAAGTATGAATGTCCTGGATCATAAACGCATGCGAAATACAGATCTGCGCCGCTTTTTCCCAGCCGCGTTCCATACAGAAACGGTAGCCGTCGATCAGATGGCGCTCCGAGCTCACGCCGGCATATCTTCCTATATCGTGCAGCAGCCCAAAACAATACGCCTGCTCCGCAGACAGATCTTCACACTGCGCGGCAATGTTTTTGCAGGCAAGGGCCACAAACCGCGAGTGTTCGATCCAGTTTCCCGGATTCTGCTGCCCGGCCCACAGCAATGTGGTCTCGGCGGTATGACAAGTCGGTTCCAACGGAATCGCTCCTTTCTGCCAGTGGAAGGCCCCAGCCAGATCGCGCCGGGGCCTCAAGCGATACGGCCTTCAGCAGTCGCCTGCATAATAACAGACAACGGCCAGATAGTCTTTTGCTTCTTCAAACACCAGGGAGAGCGGCAGGCAATTTCCATTTTGGCGGTATTGCTGTTCCATTTCGCGCTGGATCGGATACTGCCGTGTGATGTTGATTCTCTCCCCGCCGGGAGCAAGGACCATAACGAGCCCCCGGCATTGGTTCACCGTTTCCAAAAAGCCGGACAGGTTCAAAATATTCACTTTTATCATCACAAGCACCTCCTGAACGTTTGGTTTCTTTACTATCATTATAATGCCTGTGATATAAGAATAATATCTGTATCCTGTCATTTCATGTTTGTATCCTGCCATTTGCGGCGGTATTGCAGAGGTGTGCAGCCGGTTGTCTCCCGGAATATTTTTCCGAAATAGCTGGCATTTCCCATCCCGCAGGCAGCCCCCACTTCGGTGATGGAGATGCTGGTTTCCGCCAGCAGCCGGCAGGCTGCCTGGATGCGGTAGCTCCGGATATAGTCTACCGGCGTCATTTTCAAATAATTTTGAAAAATCCGGTAGCACTCCCTCTCGCTCACATAGGCCGCTTCGGCAAGTTCCGGAATGGTGATTTTTTCAGCATAATGCTCATGGATATAGACCATCATGCCTTTCACCTTATCGGCCGCCCTGTCGTCGGTCTGCGGTCTCTCTTTCAGCAGGGGCGTGCACATCTGAAACAGCTGTATCCAGATCCGCGACAGCGCTTCCCGGACGCGGAGCTCATATCCCACCTCTTTCTCCGACAGCAAAAACGCATCCCGGATGGATGCGATCACAGCGGCCTGCTCCGGGTCGTTTGGATACAGCGCAATGAGTTCGATCCGGGAATCCGTCACGATCGGGGAAATATACGTTTGCTCGATCCGGCTTCCGTGGCTCCCGGCCAACAGCTGCGGATCAAAAATATGCAGCAGCTGTATATTTTTCTCGCTGCGCTTTTGAATCTGCGTTTTGTGCAGGACGTTTGCGTTCACCATTCCGGCCGAACCGGCGGGAAATACCAGCGTTTCGTGCGGCGTATAGTATTTCAGCTCGCCGCTCTCCATGTAAAACAGTTCCACGGCGTTGTGCCAATGCCAAGGAACCAGAAGCTCACGGTAAAAATCCAGCTCTGCCCGGGAAGCTATATAGGGGAAATCCGGCGTGTCATAGGGGAGCTTTTCCTCCTTGCTGCCGACCTGGAATTCAATGCTGCGGGTGATCCTCATACAAGCACCTCCTGCTTTGCATTGTATCATACAATCAAAGAAAATGCACTGGAAAGCAAAACGGGGGCATGGGATCTTCCGGCGCGCCCCCAAACGAGGGCATGCAGAAATCACCTCCATTCATCAATCGTCTATCCTTGTCATACATCGTCATTTTTTGTCATCCGGCATAGCGCTGCCCTGGCAGGACTGGGGATATGAAGTCTGTGCGCTGTGCGTCAACGGGCAGGAGGTCCTGGAGCGGCTGGAAGAGTGCCGCCCCGACGTGGTGCTTTCGGACATACGGATGCCGGGCATCGACGGCGTGGAACTGATGCAGCGCGCCGCCGACCGTCTATTATGTGACCGAAAAGGCGGCAGCGGCCACCGTGGAATCTTCCCGCGAAAAAGCCCTGGACGCGCTGCGGGATCTGGTGTGATAAAAAATTTTGCCGCAAAAAAGAACAGCGCCCCGCACAGAAGTTCTGTGCGGAGCGCTGTTTGCCTGTCCGGGGGAGCCTTTCCTCTTACAGGGCCGCTGGCACACCGACAAAAGCTGCCGCCTGCGCCCTCTGTCCCCTCTCACTGTGCAGAATATTCCAACACAAGTACCGTGTGCATTGTAAATTCCGGCACCGTGAGCGTCACTCCATCGCCCTTCTGCACAAAGGGCAGTTCTTTTTCCTGCGGGAAGGCGGTGACCCGAACTACCGTTTCCGGAATGCGAAGCTCCACCTTTGTATCATACTGCGGAACAAGATCTTCGATCACGTCCACCGATCCCCGACGCTGCGGCGCCCCATACAACAGGTGCAGGCAGTATCGCTCTCTGTCCGGCTGTTTGCCAAACGATATCCGCCCCGCACTGGGCAAGCTCACTTTCACCACGGGCTGCGGGCAGACCAGCTTCAGCAAAGCCTCGAAATACCGTCGGTGGTACTCGGAACCGAACCGCTTGTAGATCGTGCCCAGCGGATGCGCAGCATACACGGCGTTCCCTCTTCGGACGGCGGCGGGCCGGCGCGGTGCATCCGGATCATACGGCGTGTTTTTGTGTCCGCAGTAGTGGCCATAGGTGCGGTTGAAATATGGCGGCACCACATCGGCCAGCACTTCGCATGCGCCGGGGCGCGCTTCCACGCGCATGGCAGGGCAGTACATAAGGAACGGCGAACGCAGGATGCCTCCCAGCTCCCGCTCATGGATCTGCAGATAATCCATATCCGCCTGTGCCGGCCCGAGCACACAGCAGCCGATATCGGCCAGCAGCCCGTCCTCCTGCCGGATGCTGTCTCCCAGCACCAACAGAGCGCCGCCTTCGGCGGCATATTTCCGCAGCCGCGCGGCCTCTTCGCCGCTCAACACCGCTCCCTCCGGCACGAGCACCGCGGCATACCGGGCGAACTCTGCGCCGGGCAGCAACACATCAAATTCCATATGTGCATCCAGCAGCGCCTTGGCGGTGCCTTCGTTTGCCTCCTGGCTGCAGGAAAGATACAGTCCCAGACTGGCTGCCGGTTCCATCCCAAAGCAATACGGTTCGATTCGTTCTGCATAGCGATAGGCGGCGCCGATGATACGGTAGGTTTCCGGATCCATTTTCCCAAGCGGATGGAGCTGGTCTCCGATGGAGCAGCGCGCTCCAAACGCCATCATCGCCGCCACCTCATAGCACAGCGCCTGCGGAGCCTTAAAGCCCCCGAACTCCCCCCATGCCATGTGGAATTTGCCCGTCATGCCCAGATACTGTTTTCCGGTTTTTGCAAAATACTTGGCGCGCAACGGCATCTTGTCATACCCGCCCCACGCTGTGGGCAGATCTTCCAGCTCAAAGTGCGTTTGATTGGCGTGGTATTCCGGTTTGGAGATTTCTGCGCCGCCGTTGAAAAACACGCTGGCGTTTGGATGTGTCTGCGCCACGATGCGCCGGCAGTTCTCCATAAAACAGTTGTGCTTTTCTATGAAATACCGCTTTGCATCGGCCTCGCTGTCCGGGCAGAGCCCCATCGCCTGCATTCCTGCCCGGCACTCGTCGCAGCAGCAGCTCTCCTCAAAAAAGCAGATATCGTAAAACAGGCCGTCCACCTGTTTATAGCGCTCGCAGATCTCCCGGGTGATGGCATAGATGTGCTCCGCGTAGCTGCCGTCGTTGAGGCACAGGTTCATCCAGGACGCCTCCGGCTTCGGTTGTTCGGGCGCTGCGTTCGGATCAAACCCTTCCACCGGCGAACAGCTCCCGTCCGGACGGCGCGACCACCATTCCGGATGCCGCTGCGCGTCCAGCGCCGACCAGCCCGCGGTTATGTAAATCGGCGCTTTCACTTCGATCTCATGTGCGGCATCCAGCATCGCACCCAACAAATCGAAATCGAGCTGCGGGTGCATCGTGCCCACTTTGGTTGGATAATAACAGTAGCCGTGGTGGCATTTGGCGAATACGGTGATGCTGGATACGTTCCCCGCCCGCAGTGCCTGCTGAAAATCCTCTTTGCTGAACCGGGTGCCCACACCCTTGATAAGCCCCGAAGTGTGGAAATCCAGATGCACCTGGCGCGCCGGCAGTTCAAACTTCGGCTGAGACAGTTTCGTTCTGCACATACTCTTTTCGTCCTTCCCTGTGTGGAATGAATCGGTTTTCCCCGTTTTTCAGCGTGAGCCGATACCTGCATCCGCGGAAAACGCGCGTGACCTGTACGCTTTCCCACTCCGGCGGCAGGCAGGGGCACAGTTCCAGGCCGTCCCAGCGGGCGCGCACACCCAGGATATGCTGTGTGAAAGCGATATACATCCATGCCGATGTCCCTGTGAGCCAGCTTACATTTGCCAGGCCAAATTTGTCGCTCTCCGGCCCAAAAATGTTGGAGCTGTACACATACGGCTCGGCTTTGTAGCGCCATTCCCCCGCCTTCGCCTGCGCGTTCATCGGAAGCAGCTGGCTGTAATATTTCCATGCGTTTTTGCCCCGGCCCAGCATACACTCCGCAATAACCGCCCATGCATTGGCATGGCAGAACACCGAACCGTTTTCCCCGCATCCTTTGTTGTAGTAGGTCAGCGGATCCTCCGCTGTGGGGTAATCCACCATAGCCGGATGGATCTTTTTGATGCCGAGCGGTGTGTCCAGATACTGTTTTACGCTGTCCATGGCCTGCACCGCACGCGATTGCGGCGCCATGCCGGAAATCACCGCCCATGTCTGCGCATTGAGCCATATTTTTGCCTGCGGTTCTTTTTCAACGCCCAAAAAGCGACCGTCATCCATCGTGGCCCTGGCATACCAGCGGCCGTCCCAGGCGATCTGGTTCACCGTTTCCCGCATCGCCTCATACTGCGCGGCATACTCGTTTTCCTCGCCCAGCAGCCCGGCCAGTTCCTCCATCTGCCGCAGAGCGGCCCCCAGCATAAAAGCAACCATCACGCTCTCGCCCCTGCCTTCACGGCATACCTTATAGAGCATATCGTTCCAGTCGCTGTGCAGCATCAGAGGCAGGCCGTGGCTTCCAATGTTATCATATACAAATGCGATGGACTGTTTCAGGTGTTCCCACACCGTCGCTTCGCCGCCGTCGTACCAGGCGATCTTCCGGCGCAGATAGTCGAGTTTTCCCTCCTCCATCACCAGCGCATACACCGCCATCACCGCCCAGAGGTGATTGTCGCTGTGGATGCGCGCCACCGGTTCATACCCCTCCACAGGGAAAAAGTAATGATTCGTATGCCCGTCGGCGTATTGCTGCCCCAGCAAGAGGTCCAGCTTTTCCTCCGCGCGCTGCGTGTCGAACGGGATCATTGCCAAAACATCCTGCGCGGTGTCTCGGAATCCCACGCCGCGGAACGTTCCCGTGGCATAATAGGAAATGTTTCGTGAAAACTGGAAATTGCGCTCTGCCTGGTATGGATTCCAGATATTTGCCATCGTCATGGCATTTTCATCGGGCACCGCACAGCAAAAATGGCCGAAATAGTCATCCCACTGTTCCCGCAGCGCACGCAGCGAAGCCTGCGCAAAGCCCGGTTCCCGGCAGTGTGCAACCGAGTGCAGAATCTCTTCCCGCGTCATACCGGTACCGAGGAAAATATTGATTTCGCGTTCCTCTCCGGCGCGCAGGGAAACCGGGATCTCAAATGCAAAGCAGGGGTCGCCGCCGGCCAGGCAGGAGTTGCTGCAGCATCCGCGCTCCACCGCCTGCGGATTTTCTTCGCTGCGGTAGCTGCCCACAAATTCGTCGCGGTCGCAGTCGAAGGCTTTGATCTGTGCATCCGAAGCAAAGTATACCAGCGGAGTTTCATCCGGCCGGGGCTGCATTTCCACGCCGTATTTATACACGAGGATATCGCCCATATTGCTCACCGAAAGCTGATGCTTGTTATAGCACTGCCAGCTCAATTCGCGGATGAATTCCATCATGCCAAGCTCCACATAGGGAAAGAGCGTGATGTGTTTATCCGTGTCTGCGCGCAGTTTCAGATTCCATATCAGGCAGTTCTCATACCGGCCCACAAAATAGGTCGCCTCGGCGCGCAGGCCGCCGCGCCGCGCCTCAAAGCGCGTATAACCCATTCCGTGGGTGGAGCGCCACTGTTCCGGCTTTGTGGGGCAGGGTTCGTTCGTTGGCGTCCAGACGTCTTTTCCGTCTCTGATATAAGTATAAAAGCCGCTTCGGTCTGTTGGAAGGTGAAAAAAGCGGTAGTGGTTGATACGCCATATCTGCGGAGATTTATAAAATGCCACTCCGCCACCGCAATGGGAGATCATGGTGTGGAACACACCGTTGGACAGATAGTTCATCCATGGGGTCGGCGTGTTGTACCGGTCAAACGTGATCTCTCTGCGTGCATTGTCGAATGTGTACATGGTCTTTCCTTTCCGCTCATTCCAGCATTTCGCGCACCACCCTCGCGGCGGCTTTTCCCAGCGCCGCATGCCCGGCCCTGTCCAGATGCAGGCCCTCCCTGGCGCTTGGCCCGGTCACGGTCGCCGCATCCAAAAAACCGCAGCCGTATTCCCTGGCAAGCTGCTCATAATGCGCCGCCAGGTTTCTGGATTTCCGCGCGGACGATGCATCGATAAAGTCGTGCACTCCGGTATCCTGGATGTGGGTTGGCGAGATCAGCAGCATCTTGGGCGGCCTGCGCGTGTCCCACCAGTACGGATTCAGCGCATTCTGGATCAGCAGTTCCATCCCGCGGCGGATATCCGCTTCCGAAGCGCGGTATGTGTTCTTCATATCGTTGGTTCCCAGCAAAAACACAAGAAGTTCCATCGGCTGGTGGCTCTGCACGATGGGAGCCAGCAGGGACAACCCGCTTCGCCCGGGAGCGGCAGGGTCTTCCAGCGTAGTGGTGCGGCCGCCCAGCCCCTCCTCGAGCACATTCCAGCCTGCCCCCAGCTGAGCCTGCAGCACGCCGCCCCAACGTTCTTCCCGCGCAAAGCGCATATCCTCCCGGCAGGTAAAATCGGGATTGAACCCCCAGGTGTTGGAATCTCCATACAACAGAATCGTTTTCATCTCATATTCTCCTTAAAAGGCAGGGATGCTCTGCGCACCCCTGCCCTTCTTTTTACTCTTTATTGCGCGCTTTCGTCTGTTGATAGATCAGCAAGCCCGACAGGAACAGGCATGCAGCCACCATCGCAGCAAGCATTCCGTGAGGGAACGGGTCTCCTGTCTGCGGTCTGGTCGCGCTTGTCGAACCGGAACTGCCGGCTTCACTCGAGCTGTCCGAACTGCCGGAGCTGCTCGAACTGCCGGAGCTGCTCGAACTGCCGGAGCTGCTCGAACTGCCGGAACTGCTCGAACTGCTGGAGTCGTCGGGATCCGGATCTGTCCCGCCCGTCTCGGGTGCAGCCAGCGTCATCGTGCCGCTTCCCTGGTTGTAAAAGTTCAGATATCCCGGTTCTGTAAAGGGATCGGTCTGATCCAGCCACGACATGATGCGCTGCCCGTTGATCTCCACAACAACACGCATGCCGCCGTTTTCGGGGATGGCGCCCATTTTGAAGTCAAAATACTCACCGTCCTGTACCAGGCCGTTGTTCTCCACAACAACCTGGTTGGCGCCGCCGCCGCCATTTCCCCATTTCTGCAGTTCGAACTGGCTTTCCTTGATTACAAGGTGATACAGACCGTTGTCGCTCCATGCATAATTCAGGGGGCGGGTGCTGGAAACGCCCACACCATACCATTCCGCATCCTTGAAATCCAGCTTCATGCGCAGATGGAACAGCGAACCGTTTTCATATGGCGCGGCGCTGGCCAGTGTTTTCATTGTCTCCAGCACAACCTGATGATCCGCAAAGAGCGGTTCACCGTCCGTTGTCCAGGCAGTTTCGTCCGCAAGCGCATCCGTCAAATCCAGCACCGGATATTCCGTGCCCGCAGACACCGTGATGGTGCAGCTTGCGCTGATAGCGGGATAGCCTTTTACCGCCGCGGTGATCACGGCACTGCCATTCTTGATCCCCAGCACACTGCCTGTGCTGCTCACTGTTGCAACAGACGGATCGCTGGATGTCCATTCCACCTCCTGCACCTTTGCATTGAAGGGCAGCACGGTGGCGGCAAGCTGAAGGGCGTCCTTTTCGCTGAGCGTTGCGCTCCTGTTGTTCAGGGCAACGCGCTGAGGCTCGGCCGTATTCTGCCGGGGCAGTTCCTTTTCCATCAGGCCCACGTCGTCCACATATACAGCATTGGAACCGTCGCTCGTCTTTTCAAAATAGATCTGGATTTCCGTCTGGTCTGCGGCAGTTGTATATTCCACCTGGTGGCGCGTCCACACGCCTTCCGCCGATTCCGGCACAACCACGCTGTCGCCGCCGTCCACACCGAGTGTCAGCTGCTCGCCCGGCTCAACCTTGGCCCACGCAGTGAGCGTGTACGCCGTATCCGGCTGCACGGAAATCGTTTTGGACAGTTTGCCGCGGCTGCTGGCTGCGGTTTCGTCCTGTTCCCCTGCGGGTTCCTGCCCGTTTGCTTCCGGGGCGGGCGCGCTCTCCGATCCGGCTGCGGCTTCGATCTCCGGCGCCGGCTCTTCCTGCGTGCCGGCCGTGGCTGGCGTGACCTTTACGTTATCGTAGCGCAGCCTGCCTGTGCCGTCGCCCAGATACTGCCCCACGCCGATTTTGCCCGCTGCAGGGGATGCGTCCTCGGCTTCCACCTGCAGTTCTCCGTTTACATACCACTTCAGGCTTTCGCCTTCCATTTCGATGCGGATCTCATACTGCTCTCCGGGAACCATCTCCACCGAGCCCGGGGCTGCGTTCAGGCGCTGGTAGCTGGTGCCCACACGCCGCGCAATCTCATAGGTCGCGCCCATACCCGTGCGCCAGGGAGCGTACGAGAAGAAAAGATACGATTCCGAAGACATATACCGCGCCACCATGCCCAGCTCCTGGGAACTGGTGTCCGGGTTCAGGATCTCCAGGGTCGCTTCATACACTGCATCCTGGTAATTTTCGCCCGTATACAGAACGCGGCACTCATTCGCTGTGTAGGGAGCGCTTCCCAGCTCCAGCGCGCCGTCTTTGACCTCAAACTGCGTGGTGGTAAACGCATCGCTGCTCCAGGCGCTCAGATCCCCGCTGGAAAAATCCTCGAACAGGGGCTCTGCCTGTACCGGCTTGTCGCTGCCTGTCAGCTTCGCGCTTCCATAACCCGTGCGCGTATAGCCGTTATCCATCTGGATGGGGTCGTGCCCGGCGCCCGGCGTTGCCTTTGTCACCGGGCCGCGGATCGTCCATCCTGCAAGCCCGCTGGTCTCGAATCCGGCGTTCTCCACCAGATTTGCATAGCGCGGCTGCGCCACCGGGGAGGGCACCTGCGGCATAGCCGGCGGCGTGTCCAGGCTGCATCCTGCCGTCCAATACCCGGCTCCATATTCATATGCGCCCAGATCCGGGCCGGCGCCGACATATTCGTCGTTAACGCCCGGGATGACCTCCGCCATGTCGATGGCGGGAGACTCGGCTGTCAGGGAGTATTCATGGGCCGCCGCGTCCGTAAAACCGGGGTCCGCCCCCTTCAGGTTGCCGTACGCGATAGTTTCCGGCTTAAGGCCAATGTTTCCAACCACCAGGTTGTTCACCACACGGCCTCCCCATGTGTCCTCTTTGAACACCCAGGCGAAATCCTGGTTGATGTTCCCGATCAGGGTGTTGTTATACGCCGCGATATAGTTGCTGGGCACATTGAGCTGGAGCGCCGTGCCTGCATTCCACACAACGTTGTGATGTATCAGCCAGTTGCTGGTGCCGTTGTCCAGGTAGATGCCGGATTTGCTGCCCGACGAATCATTGTCGTGGAACCAGTTGTAGCAGATTTCCGTTCCGCCGCCGTCTGTGGCAACTGTGTAGAATACGCCCAGATCGGCACAGATCATCCCGCTGTGGGAAAAATCGTTGTATTCAATTTTGCAGCCCTGGCCGGATTGGAAGATGATAATATCCCGACCGGTGTTGTAGGCGGTGTTGTGGCTGATGACATTTCCGTCGCCGCTGATGTTGATGCACGCCCCATAGCTGCCGATGTAATCCGTGTCGTGGATGCTGCTGTTGAACAGCAGGTTGTTGTTGCCGCTGAGCCACACGCCCGTGGCGGAGCTGTAGGCCACTTCGCAGTTGGAAATGACATTGTTGTCGCCGAACAGCTTGATACTGGCAACATCTGTTCCGTAGGGGTTCACAATTTTGGCGGCATGGGCCGCATAGCTGGCGTTCACGCGGTCCAGCGTGATGTGGCTGGTGCCGGTGCCGGTGATGGCGGCTCCCAGCACATGGATGCCCTCGATATTCACATAAGACGCATTGTCCAGGTCGATCGCCGTTTCACGCGCTTTCACCTGAACCGTTTTGCCTGCGGGGTCTCCGTAGAGGTACAGTTTCCCCTGCGCCTCGTCGTAATACCATTCGTTTTCACTGTCCAGCGCACCGTAAACATTGGACAGGTAATAGGGATTTCCTTTGGTGGGGGTGTTCTGCACATCCGTCAGACCCAGCGGCGTGAAGGTGATGGTGCTGCCCGTGTGATCCTCCACGGTAGCGGTTTGGCTGGTCCATCTGCTGCCCGCGTTGACCCACAGCGTTGCGCCCTTGAAAAATCCGTCGCCGAACGCTTCGAGCGCCGGGTCGGTGATGGTGGTGTTGCTTCCGCTCTCCACCTCGGCGAAGCCTTCGTAAAACTTGCCGGTCTCCGTGTTCGGCCAGCGGGCGTTAAAGCCCATGTCTCCATCCACGAACACCTGATTCTTGTCGCCCAGCGGCAGCACCGCGTCTGCCACATAGATCTCACCCTCGTGCCGTTCAAAGCCGGTCACCTCGTTGGCTCCGCTGATGACCACCGTTTCGCCGTCGTATGCCCTGAACGTGATGGGCGCTCCTTCCACGCCGGAGCCCGGCTTCAGCGTTTCGTGATAGGTGCCGCCCCGCACAATACAGGTATCGCCCGGCTGCATCGTCTCAGATGCCTTGCCCAGTGTTTTCCACGGCGCGCCGGCCGAACCGTCGTTCGCGTCGCTTCCCGCAGGGGAAACATAATATGTCTGCCCGCTCGCCGGCGCCGCATACGCCGCAGGTGCAAAGCTGAACATACCGGCGGTAAACACTGCCGACAGGGCAAAAGAGAGAAGGCGCTTTTTCCACATGATGCTTTTTCCTCCGTTCTCTTTGAATATTTTTCAAATTCTCAAACCGGCGCCCGCCGCACAGCCTGGCCGCGGCCTTAGGCGCCGGTTCTCCACAATCTGTATCCCTTATTTCTTGCCGTTGGCCGTCAGCCATGCATCCAGCTGACTCTGCACCTCGGCTTTGTATTTCTCCACGCCGGCCTGTTCCATCTTGGTGCGGAACTCCTCAAAGCGCGTCTCAAAATCATCATACACACCCAGGAATTTGTATTCGCTCGTCACAGAGCTCATCTGCGCCATCTCTGTGGAAACCGCTTCCTCGTTGAAGCTGAAGCCGGAGATGGGCGAAACCTCGGCGTTGTTGTTGATCTCCATCGTCTCTTCCCAAACGCCTTCCTGCTGGCCTTCCACCAAGTATGCATTGAACTGGTTGCCTAAGGCCCAGCCGCTGTTGAAGAAATAGCCGCTGTCGGGGATCTCTTTCACAAAGCCGTTCTCCATGGTGTAGTTAACGCCTTCGATGCCGAAGTTCAGCATATTGAAGATCTCTTTGTCGCTGTTCATCACATCGATCATGCGGATTGCGGCTTCGGGATGCTTGCTGCTGCTGGAAACCGCATTCATCGCGGCGCGGGAGGCCAGTGCGTTGACAAAGGGTTCTGTCAGTGCAACCTGCACATAGTCGTAGCCGCCGGCAAGCTGCTTCTGTTCCGCTTCTCCGCCGGGTTTGATGATGCCCAGACGGGACGCATATTTGCCCGCAGTGATGTCGGCGCTGTCGTCCTGCATGGTGATAATGTCGCTGCGGATATACCCTTTGTCGTACAGCTCGCCAAACTTGGCGCGGTACTCTTTGACCACATCGGGGAACCAGTCCACGGTATAGCTGTCGTCGCCCTTTTTGATATAGAAGCTGGAGGCGCCGCTGCCCGCCACGGTATAGTAGTCCTGGATCATGCACATGGCGACAAAATCGTCCTCAAACGCCTGGATGCTCAGATCGCCCACCGGGTACAGGTCCGGTTCATTGTCGCGGATGGCATCCCAGAAAGGATACATGTCTTCCACAGTTTTTACATTTTCCCAATCGAAATTGTATTTTTCAACCAGGTCCTTGCGCATCATGAAGCCAAAGGAGTCGTAGCAGATCTGATAGTTGGGAACCGCATAGATAGCGCCGTCCACGCGCGCCTGTTCAAACAGGAACTCCGGCAGAACTTCGCGCAGGCCGGGAGCGTTTTCATCGATCAGATCGTCCAGCGCCAGGAATGCGCCGCGAGAGACATTGGGCTGATATTTGTTCAGCCAACTCTGGGTTGTGAAGCAGACGTCAAACTCTTCGCCGGAAGAGATGATCATGTTCATCTTCTCGTCGTAGCTGCCGTAATCGTAGATTTCCAGCTGCAGCTTCAGGCCATAGCGCTCGGCCAGCAGCTTGTTCACCTCTTCCAGAACGGCGTCCATCCCCGTCTGCGGGGTGCCTGCTGTGATCCAGCGCACGGTCGTCACCTCTTCCGACGGCTCACTGCCGCTGCTGGAGCCGCCGCTCTGGCCGCAGCCCATAGGCAGCATCAGCACGGCCAGCAGACCTGCCATCAAAGAAATTCGCCAAGAGTGTTTCGGATGCTTTGACATTAGTTTTTTCCTCCTTATATTTTTGTATATTCTACCGCTCTTTTCAGGAGCGGAACAACAACTCTGCGGCCGCTCAGCCCTTTACCGCGCCGACGGTGAGGCCGGAAATGAAGTATTTCTGAAAGAAGGGGAACACCACCAGCATGGGGCCGGCTGCCACAACAGCCATCGCCATCAGCAGGTTTTGTCCCGGGATGTCCCGCACATCTACCGTGATGCCTCCCCCCTGGCTCAGTGCTGTGAGCAGCGACTGGATATTCTGCTCGATGCGGTACAGCATGTATTGCAGCGGTTCCATATCTTCCTGCGTAATGTACAAAAGGCCCGTCTGCCAGTCGTTCCACTTGCTCATAGCCGTGAAGAATGCCACCGTTGTGAGAACGGGCACCGAGAGCGGAAGCGCAATGCGGAAGAAGATTAAAAATTCGTTCGCACCGTCTATCTTGGCAGATTCAAACAGCGCCGGCGGCAGCTTTTGGAAAAAGGTGCGGATCATGATAACATGAAACGCATAGACGAGACTTGGAACGATCATCACCGCATAGGTGTTCTTCCAGTCCAGCACCTGCGTCATCAGGATATAGCTTGGCACCATGCCGCCGGAAAAAAGCAGCGTGAAGAACACATAAAAGGAAAGCGGCCGTGCAAATCTGCAGTTGGTGCGCGCCAGGGTATATCCGATCATGCTCATGAAGAGCAGTCCCCCCGCCACGGTGGCCGCCGTGACGAAAATCGTCACGCCATAGCTGCGCAGGATCTTTTCCGGGCTTTTGAAAATATACTCATAGGCGGTCAGATCGAATTCCGACGGGAGCAGCCTGAATCCGTTGGCGCTCAGCGCATGCTCGTTTGTGAACGAAGCGGACAGCACCAGCAAAAACGGCAGCAGGCACAGCGCCGAATAGATCAGGCTGATGATATTGATGGTGTATTGCGGATGTTTTTTGATGTTGTTCATTGCGGCATTCACTTCCCTTCCTCTCAGAACAAGGCGCTCTCCGGGTCGATTTTGCGCACCACAAGGTTGGTAACCAGGATGAGCACAAACCCCACAACCGACTGCACAAGGCCCACGGCGGCCGACATGCCGACATCGCCAAGCTGCGTCAGCGCGCGGTATACGTAGGTATCAATCACATCCGTTGTGGGATACAGAACACCTACGTTGCGCGGCACATTGAAGAACAGCCCAAAATCCGCACGGAAGATATTGCCGATATTGAGCAGCGTCATCACGATGATGATGGGCTTGAGGAACGGCAGGATGATATAGCGGAATTCCTGCGCTTTGGTGGCTCCGTCCAGCTGTGCCGCTTCAAAAAACTCCTTGTCGATTCCCATTAAGCTGGCATAGTAAAACAGGCTGTTGTAACCCACTCCATGCCACAGTTTGACGATGAGAAGGATTATCGGCCAATATCCCGGCTGAGAATACCAGTCCACCGGTTCGCCGCCGAAAAACATGATAACCTGATTGATCAGCCCCATCGGGCCCGGCATAAGCAGCGCATATACCATATAGCCAACTACTACCCACGAAAGGAAACTGGGCATCAGCGTCACGGTCTGATACGTTTTCACAAGCCGGCGGCTGCGCAGGCGGAACATCATCACCGCGAACAGCACGCTGAATACGGTTGTGAACAGGATAAACAGGAAGTTCATGCCCAGTGTATTGCGCACCACGCGCCACGCGTCGGAAGATGTGAAAAAGAATTCAAAATTTTTCAAGCCGGCCCACGGGCTTTCAAAAATTCCCAAATCCACCCGGAACTTTTTGAAAGCCAGGATGATACCGCCCATGGGAATGTAACAGAACACAAACAACAGTATGATTGCAGGCAGTGCCAGAAGAAAGAGCTGCACGTTGTCTATGTTGCGGTTGCAGAATTTTTTCAGACAGCTTTTTTTCTTCTTTGCTCCGGCTGAAGCTATGGTCGCCATGCCGTCGTCCCTCCTCTTTTTTGGTCTGTATTCAGTCTATCATTTGGGGGCTTTGGAAAAAAGCACACAGCGTTGCGCATCGCGTCAAAAATCTGCGCGTTTTCCCGGCGCGCGCGGAGAAGATAGAGCACTATTTTGCGCTTTGCGCTCTTTGTTGCGCAAAATATTTCGATGCATCTTGTTTTTCTGTTGTTTTTGTGCAATACTATATCCAAACGGAAGAATACTTTTATCTAATGTAGACAAATTCTACTGCCATCATTGCAAGCAAAAAGGGGGGCTGCTGCATGTACAGTGTTGCAATCGCAGACGATGAAACCAACATCCGTGAAGGGCTGCGCGATTTGATAGACTGGCATGGCCTTGGCTTTGCATTGACCGGCGTATTCGACGACGGAAACGGCCTTGTTTCTCTCTTGCAGAAATCTCCGCCGGATCTGATCGTAACAGATATCCGAATGAATCATTGTTCCGGTTTGGATGTCTCCCAATACATACAGCAGCATCGGCTTTCCACCCGTGTGATCCTTATCAGCGGCTACAAAGAAGCGGATCTCGCCATGTCGGCCATCAAATACGGCGTGAAGAATTATATCTTGAAACCCATCGACCTGGACGAGCTGACAGATTGTATCAAAAGGGTTGGGGATGAACTGCACGCACAGTATGAAGCATCGCTTCAAAAAGTGGAGCTGCACCACACACGCAGCGAAATGGTGGGCGTTCTGTCGCTTTTTTTCGATGAACTTATGCAGGGAACGCTGCATAACCAGTCGCTGGTGCGCCGGATGTTCGGCCTGCTTTACCCCAACCTTTCTTTTGAGCAAAGCGCCTGTTTTTCCCTTGCGCTGCATATGCGGTCTTATGACAATTTTATCCACAACCGCCGCACGGTTCCGGCGGCCGACCTGTTTGATTGCATCGGCGCCTTTTCGGCTTCCCCCAGCAACAATATAGAGGTCCGGCTCATTTCCCAACGGGAAAATGCTCTGTTGCTGTTTGGCCTTTTGCGATTTCAGCCCACGGAAACTGTGCGCGATGCGATCGCCCCGGATATTCAGGCGCTGTGCGATGCCCTGCGCATCAATTCCGGAATGCTGGCAGAGGTGGATCACCTCGAGACCTTTACCAGCATCCCCGCCATGCTGGGCAGCATCACCCACACCGAGAAGCGCAGCCTGGCAGAAGGGCTGGAGCAATTCGGCCGTCAGCAGAAAGAACTGTACACCGTCCTGCGCGGAGGAAACGAAAGCCAGATGGCGTTTGCCGTAGATTCGTTTGTCTCTTATCTGGAATGCATAGAATTCGCTTCCGCCTGTGAAGCAACACGCAATCTGCTGTACACGGTGTCTGCCAAGCTGCGGGAAAACCTGCTCTCTCCTGCGGCGGCCTTAACCCTCGACAGCGCCTTTGCACAGCTGGATGCTGCGGCGGGTCACGCAGACCTTCGGCGCATCCTTATGAGCACTTTTCTCGAATTGTGCGTGGCGTTGCAGGACGAACAGAACGGCCTTGTCGAGAAAGCCAAAGCCTATATCCTTGAACACATCGGCGAGGACATCACGCTGGAGGGTATTTCAAACAGTTTCTACTTGAGCCAGTACCATTTCAGCCGCACGTTCCGCTCCAAAACCGGAGAGACCTTTATCCACTTTGTCACCCGCTGCAAAATGGAGTATGCCACACAGCTGCTGGTGGAAACAGATCTGAAAATCTACGATGTGTGCAGCCGTGTTGGTTACAAAAGCGTGCGGTATTTTACCAAACTTTTCAAGGAACACACCGGAATGCAGCCTTCCGCGTATCGCCAGCATATGCGCATCCGGGAGGTGCTGCAATGAGACGGAGGAGCATAAAGCCAAAACGTTGGATCCACTCTTTCGGGCAGCTGTTTTTTCGCAACTTAAGCCTGCTGATCTGTCTCATCCTCGTTCCCATGCTGCTGGTGGTCTGGATTGCCGCCATCTCCCAGCGCGCGTTTGTTGAAAAAGAACTCACGCTGTACAACTCCCGCACGGTATCCCTGTTCCAGAACTCCATCAACGATCTGTTTGAAAGCTGCCTGCAGCAGGCCAACTACCTTCTTTCCGAAAATGATATCGAGCTGTTCCTCACTTCCGAACGGGACGGATACACTTTTTATCACGACGATGTCCTGTACAAGCTGATGCGTGCTCAAATGGCCAGCAATGACAGGCTGGAAAGCATCTACATTTATTCCGATATAAACGGAAAGTTCGTTTCCAATTACGGCGAAACAGACCTGAATCGCTTCTTTGATACAGGCTGGCTGGAAGATTATCTTGCCTATGCGGGCGACAACAGCTTTTTTTATGTTTTCCGAAACGGCTCCTCCCATTTTCTGCAGCCCATCCGCATATTGAGCCTCTATAAAATATTGGAGCATGAGGGTTCCCGCAAAGGGGTGATTGTCTACAACATCGACTTCGGCGGATTCGTCCAGGATCTTTCCTCCCTGCGAAGCGAACAGGATTCCGGCTTGAGCCTGCGCAGGGAAAACGGCGAGCTGGTAGAAAACCTGTGGGGGGAAGCCCCCGAGGAGCAGATCTCTGTTCCCTCCCAGTATGCGTCCGAGGATTATTGGCACGACGAAAACCGCATCGTATATCGTTCCCCCGTGCAATACACGGATCTGTATCTGTACTCCACCATTTCCTGGAACGGCATGCAGAGCGCCCTGCATGAACAGCAGGGCGCCGTTGTTTGGATTGTCATCAGCGGCTTTCTATTTGTGCTGATACTCACGATCGTGATCTCCATCCGCATCTACCATCCATTCAAAAAAATACTGGCAGAGCTGAGCACCCCCGCGGGTCTGATGTCCGACCGCGTCTCCATCAGCCGGGATGAAGAGGCGTTTATCCTCGATTCCATCCGTGGAATTTTTCAGCAAAATGAACATATCTCCGAAGAGCTTTCGCAGCGTGTGGCACTTCTCAAACAGGCGCAGTCGGTTGCGCTGCAAAGCCAGATCAATCCGCATTTCCTGCACAATACGCTGGACAGCATTAGCTGGGTGGCCATGCGCCTGACCGGCGGAAAAAACGAAGCCTCCGTGATGCTGTCGAAACTGGCGCAGATCCTGCGCTATTCCCTGGATGATGTGGACACATTGGTCCCGCTTCGCAGAGAACTTGAAAACACCCGCATATACCTTGAATTGCAGGCGATGCGGTACAAAAACAGTTTTCGTGTGGAATGGGAGATTCAAGAAGATGTGTTGGACAGACGGGTTATCAAGCTCATGCTGCAGCCGATCGTAGAAAACGCCATTCAACACGGATTGAAGCCCAAGGGCCCGGGCGGCCTCATCCGCATCAGCGCTGCGGAAAACGAAAAAACACTGGAAATCTGTATACGGGACAACGGCGTGGGCATTCTGCCCGAGCGTATGCAGGCCATTCAAGCCGCACTTCGCTCGGATATGATTAAACAGCGCGAAAATATCGGCATTGCAAATGTGCACCAGCGCATCCAGCTTTTTTATGGCGAACAATACGGCGTAGACGTTGCACCTCTGCCGGAAGGCACACAGGTAACTCTGCGCTTACCACTGGCTTAATGCATTCTTTTCCAGACAAAACAGCGCCCTGGCCGGATCAGCCAGGGCGCTGTTTGCAAAAAGCAAACTTTTCTTTTGCTGTTGAGGTATGATTTTGGGATTTTGCCAAAATAAAAAATCCACTGTCCGTTTGCAGGACAGTGGATTATCTGGTGCACTTCCAGGGACTCGAACCCTGGGCCCGCTGATTAAGAGTCAGCTGCTCTACCAACTGAGCTAGAAGTGCAAAATGCCGGCGCCTACCTATCTTCCCAGGCCGTCTCCAGCCAAGTATTTTCGGCACGACCGAGCTTAACTGCTGTGTTCGGAATGGGAACAGGTGGAACCTCGGCGTCATCGGCACCGGC
>NZ_NFJT01000011.1 GCF_002160015.1 Anaerofilum sp. An201
TACCGGCTTCCGTCGATGGTATTCCAGCCTTTGAGCAGCGCACCGTCCGAACCGGCGTAATACTTGTTTCCGTCCAGTTCGATCCAGCCGTATTGCAAAATTCCGCTGGACCCGAACACATAGTGCTTTCCGTCAATGAGCTGCAGGCCAAACACGAAGCTGCCGCCCTCCGTGACATACCGGCGGGTGTCTTTCAATGTATTCCAGCCCGGGGGCAGCAGGTTGCCCGAGGTGTCGTAGTAGTACCAGTAGCTTTCGCCGTATTTCTGGAAGTCGATCTTCTGCACACCGGTCACTTCGTCAAATCGATACCGGCGGCCGCCGATCATCTGCCAGCCTTTCAGATACTGTCCGTTTTCATCGATATAATAGCGGTTTCCCTGAGAATCCGTGATCCAGCCCTTATTCTGTTGGGTCTCCTGGCCGGAACCGCTCTCGATCTCATCCATTTCCTCAGAATTCGACGGGATGGAAGGGGTCTCGGTCGGTATCGCAGGGGTGGGACTGGGCGTGGGAGTTGCCGGCAAAACCGGCTCCTCGGGCGCAGGGGTGTTGGTAGGTACAGGCGTCGGAGTCGGAGTAGGAGTGGGGATGGGAGTTGACGTGGGAGCAAGCGTGGGCGTTTCGGTGGGAACAATCACTTCCTCCCTGTCGCCCGACGGCACAGAGGAATCTGTCTCCGCAGAGGTGGCGGCGGATACAGAACTGCTTTCTTTCCCGACCACATCTTGCTGTGCAAACGCAGCCAAGGGGAAGCTCTGTATCAGAATGGTTGTTGCTGCACACAGAGCGAGCACTCGTTTGATATTCATTTTTGACAGACCCTCCTAATAACTGCGGCAATTTATAAGGGTTTCTTCCGCTGTATTCTGCTCCGAAGCAGTTGGACCTTCCTGCAAAATTGCCAGCTTCTTGAACGATATATTTTTTCTATTTCTTCTCTCAATTGCTGTACGTTCTGTTCCAGTGCCATATTCTGCGCTTCCAACGTTTGATTGTTCTGCCGCAGTGCCTGGTTGTCCTGATTCAGCTGCAAGATCTGCTGATTGGCGTTTTCGATCTTCTCAAACAGCACCTTTGCATCTCTTTCGTATTTCCTTACAAACTCCCACGCCTCCTGCATTTGCACGAGCCGGTTCTCGTATTTTTCCTCGTCCTCTTGTTCTTTTTTGCAGATGAGTTCCATCTGTTTGCAATAAAATGCATACTCGTCCCATACATAGGTCCGGACATATTCCTCCGGATGAGCCACAAATTTTCGGACGATCTCCTTCAGGCGGCTGGCGGTCTCCCGGAATTCCGGCGGATTGGGCTGCGGGTCTGCCAGGAACCCATCCCATTTTCCGGTCAGGATCTCTTCCTGTGTTGCAACACGCGCATACTGCCGCAATCCTTCGTACCGCTCGCTTTCCCTTCCCTCGTACAACAGAAGGACGGGCGTCCCCAGCGCCAGGCAGGGCATGCAGCAGTGCAGGCGGGTTGTGATCACCAGCTTTGCCGCCTGGTATCGCTTCAAGCGCTCTTCGGCCTGCTGCATCCGGGATTCAAAAGAATCGTAATAAAGGGACAGGTTTTCGTGCGTGTCCACATGGGCGGACAGCACCTTGCTTTTGACGTATTCCTGAATCTTTTCGGGAGCGTCCACCAGAATAACCTCTCCGCTCGTCGTTACGCCTTCAAAAGGCTCTATCGTGAGCGTCATACAGCCGGTAAAATACGCAGGCACCCCATTCTGCTTCATCAGCTCCAAGGTCTTTGTATCACGGCATCCAATGGGTGCGTATTGTTTCAGATACTCGATCTGTACATTCTCGCCGTTGTCCTGTTTGTCCTCATGCAGGAAAGAAAGGGTTGGAGTAAAATGCATCGAGACGGGCAGCGGAACGAGATCCGCCGAAGGAGGCCATGCCATTCCTTCCGCGTGCAGATACCACCCGTTCATAATACAGGCAACCTTTTCGTGCTCCCTGGAGCGAAAAAGATTCAAATGCTCCCTGTCCACCAGATAGTCGATCCGCGGCAAAAACTGTTTTTGCGCATAGGTTTGGATATCGTCACCGATATTGCCTGTATTCTTCCAGTACAAACAGCCATACTTCAATACAATCACCTCAAGAAAGATGCAATTTTTTACAGCCCACCAAAATCCTCAGACAAATCTTCCGCTTTGCGCAATCGCTTTCCCAAGCAATTTGGTGCAGGCCCTATAAACACAGGTTTTCGCAGCATGAGCCGTTTTCGGGATACAGGATCTATCCTTGACCCCACTCTGTTCAGCGGCACGCTGCTGCACGACATTTCAATTCTCCATAGACGGAGCAGCTGCCTATCTGTTCAAAGTATACAGTCCGGTTTTTTCAAGATTCAACATATACATTTCTTGCGCATCTCCATCATTATATCATACGTTTTTCAAACTCCATGAAACTACCAGAATTTGCAAAATTCTGTGCTTCACAAAAAGTTTGCCATCTTATTTTTTCGGATTGTGCCGATTGCCATGTTCTTCCACAATAAGGTCTTGCCCTGTTTTGCGCTGTGTATTGGGAATGTATTCCAGCAGCTGCGTGATGTCGCAGTCCAGCGCTTCGCAGATTCGGTCCAGATGCTCTAAGCTCACACGATCGGCAAGCTCGTTATACAGCTCATTGATGGTTGCACGCCGGATCCCGGTCTCGCGGGCCAGCTGTGCCTGGGTCCATCTTCTTTCTCCGAGCAGTCTGGATAAATGGTTTTTAATCATCGTATCCCTCCAAACTCTTATTGTATACATTTATGGAAAGATAGTCCTATATACGTACTATAATTACGAATATTGTACATTTTATCCACGTTTTCTGCGAAAATACCGAATCTCGCTTTTGGCAAAAAAAGAGACTGCAGAAGAATGGAGCGCTGCAAAAAAACAGCCGGATGTCTGGCCAAACCCACAGACATCCGGCTGTTTCCGGTTTCATTGTGAAGAGCAAAAGCAAGCGGTCAAATCAATCCGCCGAGCTGCTTTTTGCTTTTCGCTCGTTGCGTTTATTGGTATATTCCCGCAGCAGGGTATAGAGCACGCTGGCGATCGGCACGCTGAACAGCATACCGCCGATACCGCTGATGCCGCCGCCGATCGTGACAGCCACCAGCACCCACAGCGCCGGCAGTCCCACACTGGACCCCACCACGCGCGGATAAATGAGGTTGCCTTCGATCTGCTGCAAAACGATCAAGAAGATCACAAAGCCAATCGCCTGCAGCGGCGACTGCATCATAATCATGAAAACACCCACTGTGGCGCCGATGAAAGCGCCCACGACCGGGATCAAAGCAGTGACGCCCACCATGGCGCCCACCATCGGCGCATACGGCATACGCAGCAGCGCCATACCGCCGGCACACAGGCAGCCGAGAATCACCGCCTCTGTGCACTGGCCAACAATAAAGTTCGAGAAGGAACGATGTGCAATCGAGCCGATATGAAGCAGATACGATTCAAAGCGGGGTGCAAAAAATGCATGCAGAACGCGGCAGAACTGGCGGCCCAGGCGTTCCTTGTCCAGCAGGATATAGATGCTGATAATAAAGGCCACAACGCCATTGACCACTCCGGTGAACACTCCCGAAATCACGGCGACCGTTCCGCCTAAAACGCCCGAAACGCCGCTGGTGAGAGCCTGAAACACTTGCTTCCCCAGCTGCTCCCAGTTGATCGAAAGCCCAACGATCCACTCTCTCACCGCAGGGTACATCTCTTCGTTTTCCAGCATCCACTTCTGGATCCAGCCCCAGAATTTGGGGATCTCACTGGCAAGCAGCTGTACGGTGTTGGTGAGCTCCGGCACAACCAGCGCAACCACCAGGCCCAATGCGGCTGCAATGAACACCACAGCGCCGATCAGGCTGAAAGCCCTGCTCCAGCGTTTGAGCCAGCGCCAGCGTGTGTGCCGCAGATATCCCTCGATGGCGGACATGGGAATATTCAATACGAACGCGATGCAGCAGCCGACCAGAATCGGCTGGGCAAAGCCGAACAGCATGCCGATTCCTTTCCCGATTGCCTCCAGATTTTGTGCGGCGCAATACAGCACAAAGGCAAGAACGATCAGCCCTGCCGCACCGCGCCATTTTTTTGTACGGAATTCCATTGCTTTCCCTCTTTCCGACGATCACAGGATGGGATCGATCGCCTGTTTTTATGGTACGTGCCTTTGGCGGTAAAGTCAAGCAAAATCGACAGAATCTCCAAATTGCAAGGACCCTTATCCCCTTTTCCGTATCCTGGAAGGAGATAAGGGTCTGTATTCCGCAAGTGACTTTGTCTGTTCGGTGTCAGGTCACTTTTTGCCAAACAGCCGGCTGAGCACAGCGCGAACGCCGCTTGGAGCCTTTCCCTCCGGGCGCACGCGCGCCTTGACTTTGACCGTTTTGGCCGCAGGCTGCGGCCAGGCATCTTCCAGCAGCGCATACATCGCCATCTGGCTGTCCACCACCGGCTCTTCGCCGGTCCGCTTCACCTTGGTATAGCTGCCGTCAGCCTGCATGACACGGGCATTCACATTGTCGTCCAACTGCAGCTGTAGCATCTTCATCAGACGCATCGCCAGCTCGCTGTCGCGCACACGGACGCCCACTTCCACGCGGCGCTCGGTATTGCGGGTGAGGAAATCGCCCGACGCGATATACACACGCATCCGCTCGCCCTGTCCAAAGCAGTAGATCCGGCTGTGCTCCAGATAGCGGCCCACGATGCTGCGCACGCGGATGTTTTCCGTCATTCCCGGCACACCCGCACGCATACAGCAGATCCCGCGGATAATCATATCCACCGGCACACCGGCGCAGGAGGCTTCCTGCAGCTTTTCGATGATCTCGGGGTCGTTCATGGAATTGCATTTCAGGATCGCACGTCCCGGTTTGCCCTCCTTGCAGGCGTCGATCTCCTGCTGCAGCTCGTTGATCAGGACGCTCTTGAAGCAGAGCGGCGCCACCAGCAGTTCGTCCACATGGTCGGTCAGGCGCTCCACCGCGAGATTGTTGAACACGGCTGCCACTTCTTCGCCGATGGTGTGATCGGAGGTGACGAAGGACAGGTCGGTATACTGCTCGCTGGTCTTTTCGTTGTAGTTGCCGGTGCCGATCTGGCTGATGTATTCGTAATGGGTCCCCTTCTTTTTGGTGATCAGGGTCAGTTTGGAATGCACCTTATAATCCGTAAACCCATAAATCACCGTACAGCCGGCCTTTTCCAGCTGCTTGGACCAATCGATGTTGTTCTGCTCGTCAAAGCGGGCGCGCAGCTCCACGATGGTCACAACTTCCTTGCCGTTTTCCGCCGCGGAAATCAAAGCCTGCACGATTTTGGAATCCCGCGCCACCCGATAGAGGGTCATCTTGATGGAGATCACTTCGGGATCTGCCGCCGCCTCCTCCAGCATCTGGATAAAAGGGCGCATGCTCTGGTAGGGATAGGCGATGAGAACGTCGCGGCTCTGCACGGCCTGGCTGAGACGGAAATCCGCCGGCGCCTGCATCGGTTTTGCAGGGGGATAGGCCAGTTCGGGGCGGTTGTCCTGCGCGATGCGGCTGGACAGGCGGAAGAAAAACGACAGATCCATCGAGGACTGCTGAGCAAAGCACTGATTTGCAGGCAGCTGCAGCTTCTGGCACAGGAAGGTCTGCACCGGGCCGCCGCTGCCGGGCCAGGTCTGCAGCCGGACCGCCGCCAGTTTGCGCCGCTTTTTCAGCAGCTCGCCCATCACTTCGCGGTAGTCGATGTCCTGGTCGAACATCGCTTCATCCATCGTGATGTCGGCGCTCCGGGTGACCCGGAACAGGCAGCGGGATTGGATGCTGTTCTTTTCAAAAATATGATGGGCGAAATGCAGGATGAGCTCCTCCACCAGAGCGAACGTCTGCACAGAGCCGTCCCGGATCAGGATGAGGCGCTCAAACTGGGAGCTGATGGGCACTACGCCATACGACATCGCGGTATCGTTCTTGCCGCGCAGCGCGCATCCCAGATAGATCTCCTGATTGCGCAGGAAGGGGAACGGATGGCGCCGGTCGATCACCTGCGGCGACAGAACCGGGAAAATCTCATTGATAAAGTATTTTTTCCAGAACCGTTCCGCGTCCTTGCTGAGATCGTCGAAGTTGATCTTCTTATAGCCCTGTTTTTCCAGATTGGTATACAGCCGCGCCGTGATGTTGTCGCACACCTGCTGCAGCGCCGCCGTCTTTTCCATAATGTGGTTCAGCTGGCGCGTCAGCTCGCTGTGCTGATTCTTGCTGTCCTTGTCTTTGAGAAACAGCTGATCGTACAGCGAACCCACACGCACCATGAAAAACTCGTCCAGATTGCTGCCGTAGATCGCCGCAAACTTCAGCTGCTCTCCCAACGGCACATCCTTGTCCTTGGCAAGCGCAAGCACTCTGTGATTGAAATCCAACCAGCTCAACTCGCGGTCAATGAAAATGCTGTTGTCCGGTTTGCTACTCATAGATTTTCCCGCCTTATTCGTTTTGTGTACAGAAATAAACCTTCCAAAGGTCCACCATACGCTGTGAAATACCGGAGATCGGTTCCAGATCCTGCAGAGTCACACGAGGTTCGCTGTCGCGCAGCTCGATGATCTGTGCCGCCCGCTTCTCTCCTATTTCGGGCAGGCACATCAACTGGCCGGGAACCACCGTGTCGAGACAGAGCTTGCGGCCGGCCTGCCGGACAATATCCCCGCACTCCGGCACCGCAGTCTGATAGGGCGCCGCCGACACAAGACCGGCAGCCACGATCAGCACGCCTGCCGCCGCAGAGGCCAAAAACAGTTTTGTCCGCATACACCCCTCCGTTTTCTGTGCATATACGTCTATATTATACCATGTATTCCATTCCGATGCACTCGCAGAAAATGTAAAATTTACGCAAAAAGCCTCGCACACTATCGCAGCGCACGAGGCCAAAAGACTTTTTATTTCGCAGCCAGCTCGCGCGCTTTGGCGACAATGTTGTCCACCGTCAGGCCATACACTTCCAGCAACTCCAGAGCAGGGCCGGACGTGCCGAACTGATCCATGATCGCGACCGGAGCCACCTTGCAGGGAGCCTCGGCGCACACCACCTCACAGACAGCGCTGTACAGCCCGCCGATCACACTGTGCTCCTCGGCAGTGACGATCCCGCCGGTCTCGCGGGCAGCAGCCAGAACAGCCTCGCGGTCGATCGGCTTGATGGTGTGCACATCCAGCACACGGGCGTGAATGCCTTCCGCAGCCAGCTGATCGGCGGCCAGCAGGGCGCGCTCCACCATCAGACCGGTGGCCATGATGGTCACATCGGCGCCTTCCCGCAGCTTTACAGTCTTTCCGATCTCAAACTGGAAGGTCTCCTCGTCGTTCACAACGGGAACCGCCAGACGGCCCAGGCGGATATACACCGGGCCATCATACTCCGCGGCGGCACGCACCGCAGCGCGCGCTTCCACATCGTCGGACGGGTTGATCACCACCATGCCGGGAATGCTGCGCATCAGCAGCATATCCTCATTGCACTGATGGGTGGCGCCGTCTTCGCCCACCGAAATACCAGCGTGGCTTGCGCACACCTTCACATTCAGATGCGGATATCCGATCGAGTTGCGGATCTGCTCGTAGGCACGGCCCGCCGCGAACATCGCAAAGGTGGAAGCAAAGGGGATCTTTCCGCTGGCGGCCAGGCCGGCGGCGATGCACATCATGTTGGCTTCCGCGATGCCGCAGTCGATGTGGCGCTCGGGGAACTCCTTGCGGAACACGCTGGTCCGGGTGGAATCCGCCAGATCGGCGTCCAGCACAACAATGTTTTCATTTTCACGGCCCAGTTCAGCCAGCGCACGGCCATAACTGTCACGGGTCGCGATACGCTTGGTTTCTGCCATTTTATTCTACCTCCAGCTGCGCATAGGCGGCCTTCAGTTCGGCCATTGCCTTTTCATATTCCTCGGCGTTGGTGGCCTTGCCGTGCCAACCAGCCTGATTTTCCATAAAGGATACACCCTTGCCCTTCACCGAGCGCTGCACCAGCACCACCGGCTTGCCGGTGATCGTCATCGCTTCCTGGAAACCGGCTTCCAGACTGTCGAAGTCGTGTGCGTCCACCGTGATGGCATGCCAGCCAAAGGCCACGAACTTGTCCTCGATCGGATAGACCGAGCAGACGTCGCTGACCTTGCCGTCGATCTGCAGGTTGTTGTTGTCCACAATGGCGATCAGGTTGTCCAGCTTACGGAAACCGGCAAACATCGCCGCCTCCCACACCTGGCCTTCCTGCAGCTCGCCGTCGCCCAGGATCGCGTAGGTGCGCCATTTCTTGCCGGACAACTTTGCAGCCATCGCCATACCGCAGGCGGCAGAGATGCCCTGCCCCAGGCTGCCGGAGCTCATATCCACGCCGGGAACCGTTTTCATGTCGGGATGGCCCTGCAGCATCGCTCCCACATGGCGGAGCTTCTGCAGCTGTGCGCGGTCGAAATATCCTTTCTGGGCCAGCACCGAATACAGCGCCGGGCAGCAATGTCCCTTGGACAAGACCAGACGGTCGCGGTCTTCCCACTTGGGATTGGCCGGGTCCACATTCATCTGCACATAGTACAGATAGGTCAGCACATCGGATACCGACAGCGAACCGCCAGGATGACCGCTCTTGGCATGATAAGTAGCCTCGATCACTCCCTGGCGGACCAGATTCGCACGTTTTTGCAGCTCTCTTTTACGGGATTGCTCCATCGTTGTTCCACCTCATGTGTATTCTTTAATCAGTTGATATAGATAGGATGCCACACCGCCGTCCCGGCAATCGCCCGTGACAACGCCGGCAGCCTGCTTGACTTCCCACGGTGCGTTGCCCATCGCCACCGATCGTCCGGCAGTTTTCAACAAATCAATATCGTTATAATAATCGCCGATTGCAACGGTATTTTCAAGAGGGATTTGCATTTTTTGGCATAACAGCCGCAAACACTCCCCTTTGTTCACATTTTCTGGCATGATTTCATAATAGACACGATTCGTTTCCACCAGTTGGATATCCGAAAAAACCTGCTGTGCAACGTACTGTTTTACCTGTGCAAGCAGCTGCGGCTCGGCTGCAAACAGCACCTTCAGCCATCCCGAGGGCACTTCTCCGGGCGGGCACCACACACAGGAGAGGCTTTCGTCGCGGATATGCTTTTCGGTATAGGGAGACGCGTTGACAATATAGATCTCGCCGCTGCCGGTCATCACCTCGGCGCCAACCTCCGGAAAGTGCTCCAGCACCCCATTCAGCAGCCAGGTGGCCGCCGTTTCGTTGAGCCGTTTGGCGTACAGCACCGCATCGGTCTGGGTATCCAGCAGCATCGCACCGCCGCACGCGATCACCGGCGCGTTGATGGGGACATCGCGGACCGCCGTGCGGATGGAGGCAGGCGTTCGTCCGGAGGCAACCGTAAAATGGCCGCCCAGCGTACAAAACAGGCGAATCATCTCCAGATTGCACGCCGGCAGCTCCATCGTATCGGTGATCAGTGTATTGTCGATGTCACATACGACGAGGATGTCCTTCAAAGATTGTTTCATCGTTACTCGAGAGTCCTTTTCAGCGTTTGCAAAAAATGGGTAAAATACTCCGGCAGCTCTGAGTCGAATTCCATATACTCCCCGGTACGCGGATGAAGGAAGCCCAGCGTCTTGGCGTGCAGGCACTGCCCCCCAAGACTTTGGATCACATTGCGCGGACCGTACACATCATCGCCGGCAACCGGATGGCCGATGCTCGCCATATGTACGCGGATCTGATGGGTGCGCCCGGTTTTCAGGCGCAGCTGCAGGTGTGTGAATCCCTGATAGCGCGCCAGCACCTGCCAGGCGGTATAGGCAGGCTTGCCGCCCTGTGCGACCACCGCCATCTTCTTCCGGTCCAGCTTATGGCGGCCGATGTTGCCTTCCACAAAGCCACTGTCCTCCTTCATGCCGCCGTACACAACTGCCTGATAGGTGCGGGCAATGCTGTGCTCGGCCATCTGTGCGGAAAGACAGACATGTGCCTGGTCGTTTTTTGCCACCACCAGCAACCCGCTGGTATTTTTGTCGATGCGATGTACGATTCCCGGGCGAAGCTCGCCGCCGATCCCGGATAGGCTCCCCTGGCAGTGCCACAGCAGCGCATTCACCAGCGTCCCGCTCTCGTTGCCGGGAGCAGGATGGACCACCATCCCCTTCGGCTTGTTCACCACCAGGAGATCCGCATCCTCATACACGATCGAGAGGGGGATGTTTTCCGGCTGGGCTTCGGTTGGGCGGGCGTCCGGACGCTGCACAAGGATGTGCTGGCCACTCCGCAGCTTGGTGCTTTTTGCGGCGGGCTTTCCGTCCAGCAGCACCATCTCTTCCTCAATCAGCTGGCTGAGAGCACTCCGGGTCATTTCCGGCACAAAAGCAGGCAGGGCTTTGTCCAGCCGCATGCCCGTCTGCTCTTCGCCGCATACAAATTCAAGCTTCTCCATCTGTATTCGCCGCATCCTTTTGCGCGGCATTGCTGCGGCGCTCGTTCAGCGTGTCCAAAATCGTATACAGAATCAAAAGCCCCATGGCCGTGCACACCAGAATATCCGCCAGATTGAACACCGGAAACTGTATGAAGCGGAACTCCAGATAATCCACCACAACCCCTGTACGAACGCGGTCGATCAGATTGCCGATACCGCCGGCCAGCACGAGGATGCCAAACCAGTACAGCAATCCGGACGAACGCTTGACGATCATCCACACTGCCACGGCAATCAATGCCGCCGTTGTCACGATCACAAGCAGCCACCGGCTGCCGGAGAAGGAACTGAAGGCGGCGCCGTCATTCAAAACATAGCGCAGCCCCAAAATGCCCGGCAGCAGATCTGCCTGCCCCACAGGCGCCAGCCAGACGGTGGCGCACCATTTCAACAGCTGATCGGCCGCCACCAGAACGGCCACAAGGAATACTGATAAAACCAAAACCAAACTGCTCCTTTTTTCCTGCTTCAGCATTTACTGCTGCTCCTGGGAAAACTCCGGCTGCGGATCATCCTCGGGCAGTTCGATGTCGATCCCCTCGTCTTCCACCGCAGGCAGCTCGATCTCCTCTTCCGGCTCCTGCTGGGCAGTCTCTTCCGGCTCCACCACAGGCGCTTCCTCCTCCGGCTCGCTGTCGGGCAGGGTGCTGAGCGACTCGATGTGGATCTTGTACAGGCTCAGAACGCTGGCCTTGAAGTGCGCGACCTCGTTCTGTACGCGCTCCAGCTCGGTCTGCTGCTCCACGATCTTCGCTTTCAGCTGCTCATCCAGGGACTCCGCCTTCAGGGCGGCATCGCGCAGGATGGAATCCGCCTTCTGTTTTGCCTCGTGGATCACATTTTCACCCAGACGCTGGGCGTTGATGAGCGCGCTTTTCAGGGTGTCCTCGTCGGCGCGGTACTGCTCGATCTTCTGGGCCAGAACGTACAGGTTCTTCTCCATCTCGGCGCACTTTGCATTCTGCTGATCCATCTGATCCGCGATCTGACGCAGAAAAGCATCCACATCCTCGCAGCGATAGCCGCGCATCGCTTTGTCGAAAGAAACGGTACGAATTTCATTGCTTGTCAACACAGGCAATCCCTCTTTTCTTTGATTAGATATATTCTTGATAATGGATAAAGATCCGGTCTTTTCGGCTCTTTCCGCCGATCTCCTGCAGACGGAACCGTCCCTTTCCCCGCACGGTGATCACGTCGTCCTGATAAACGGGCAAGTGCGCCGACGAAACCTCCACGTGGCCCACCTGCACCTTTCCGGTGCGGATCAGGCCGGCGGCCTGATCGCGGCTGCAGTGCAGCATGGCGGCCAGCACTGCGTCCAGACGCAGCGAGGCCACCGTGGCGGAACACAGCTGCGTGGAAAAATGGGGCTGCCAGTCTGCGTCTTCGCAGAGCTGTACCGTCACATCGGCGCGCCCCACCTGGCGCAGTTCGTCCACGATCAGGCGGGAAACCGTCGGCTGGCAGAATGCCACCATCGAACCGTCTTCCTCCGGCAGCAGATCACCCAATCCGGCACGGTCCAGGCCAAGCCCCAGCAGCGCCCCCAGACAGTCGCGGTGCTGCAGCCGCACGCTTTTCTCGCGCGGCGTGATGCGGACCGCCTGAATGGGAGGCTCACAGGGCGCGTCCAGATCGCTCAGGATGCACAAAATTTTGCGCTCGGCCTGCGGATACCCGCCCTCCCAGCGGCAGGACGACCATCCGGCACGGTGCAGCGCCGCCTGCGCCAGCTGCTGCTGACGGTCGGACAGGAAATCGGTATAGCGCGGCTGCCCCCGGAACTGCACCGCGCGGCAAAGCTCTTCCACGCGGCGCTGCAGAAGCTGTTCCTCGGCGTTCTGCGGAGGCAAATACCCTCGCTGTGCCGTATGTTTTGTATCAGAAGAAGACGCCATTGTTGACCTGTGTGCTCTCCAGTTCGTCCAAAATATCGCCCATCACGTCCACATTGTAGGGCGTGATGATGAAGGTGCTGTTGGCCACGCGCTTGATCTTGCCGTTGTTGGCATAGGCAACGCCGGACAGGAAATCGACCAGGCGGCGGGACACCTCTTTGTTGGTGGATTCCAGATTCAATACCACGGTGCGCTTCTCGTTCAGATGATCGGCCACCATGCTGGCGTCGTCAAATCGCTCGGGCTTTACCAGGACGACCTTCAGCTGGTTGGGCGCAGGGGTATTGATGTTCACGGTTTTGTGGGCGCGAGGCGGCTGTTCGTCCTCGTACGCAGCCGTCGTGGATTCCTGGACATCGTCTTCCTCCATGTAGACGTCGTCCTCCTCGTATTCGTCTTCATCTTCGCCGTTCAGGATATTTTTCAATTTGTCGAACATATCGGATTCTCCTTTGCCCATCATTCTTTATTGTCGCAGCACTGTCGCAGACAGCGTAACCTGCTGAACTTATTCTCTATTATCGCTTTTTTGGTTTTGCTTGTCAATAAGTATGCCTTTTTTTCTGCCGCGAACGTCTGTGCCGCCATCAGAGCAGGCGCTGGTCGCCCAGGTCTTTTCCTTTCACGATCACTTCGTCGTATTCCCGCACCTGATTGTCGCCGTCGGTGCTTCCGTCCAGCGGCAGCAGGATGTATTCATCGTTTTCGTAGATCTTGTCGGTGATCTTGCGGAAATACATCAGCCCTCCCTGCTTGACATACACGCCGTACACCTCGTGCTGCACGCCGTTTTCGTCGGTCTCCACCGCGACGTGCTGGGCCTCCCGGCTGACACGCAGGCCTTCGTATTCGGCCAGAACCAGCTCGGCCTCCTCGATGCCCAGGCCAACGATCTGCGCGGTGATGTTCTCGCAGGTGAGCTGAACCTTTACCAGCCCGCTTTCCTCGTCTTTTTCCAGAAGCGCGACCGTCATCGGCAGTTCGGCGCCGCGCTTGGGCAGACGGACCGTGAGCTTCTGGCCAGACGACAGACGCGCGGCCTCCTCCTGCGGCAGGACGCCGAACAGGCTCCAGTGGTAGTCGGTGATGATCCGGCCGGCCCCCTGCTCCTGTGCATAGACCGGCTGCTCCAATGTCTGCTGCAGCTGGGCGGCGGTCATGCCGGACAGTTCCTCCGTTGTGTAGGGCTGCACGCTCTGGCCGGTGGCCGGAACGAAATAGCCGCTGGCCGGCGCCGTGATCGTATCAGGCGTGCCTGCCGCTTCCTTCAGCGCGGCGCTCTGGCTTTGGAGCTGCTCGAGGGAAGCGGAGAAGCCCTCGGTCTGGCCGGTCATCAGCTGCACTTTATTGGCCGCCACAAGATACTGGTCGAAGTCCTCCGCACAGGAGGCGTATTCGCCGGAATCCAGCGCGTCCAGCACCTCGTACAGGCTGTTCTGCATCTGCTGGGTCAGCACATCCAGCGATGCGCCGTCGATATTGCCCGACTGTTCCAGCAGCGCGGCCTGGTGCTCGAGAGATTGCAGCTTCCGATTGGCCAGCGCCTGTTCGGCACTGCCGTATTTTTCGGCCACCGCCTGTCCGGTGCTGACTCGTTCGCCGCTTTCCACAAGATAGCCCAGCTGGCCGCTTCCCTCCACCGGCTGGCTTTCAAAGGCGGCGGCCGCCTGCATCGTGATGCTGTCGGTCATTGTATAGCGCATGGCGATCTCCGTCTGGTAGTCCTTATACATGATGCCGAACATCTGCACCAGAATGTACACCACCACCAGCACAAACACCACGGCGGCAAGCAGCCGGCCGGGATGGCGTATCCTACGTTTGCTTTTCATGGCTCCTCCTGTTCCGGCGCAAGGTGCGCCCTCACCAGTTCACATGCGGGTTCCAGCGGGTTGCCGTCCGCCGTCAGCCAGTGCATCCCCTCCATACGCCGGAACCAGGTGAGCTGGCGTTTGGCATAGCGGCGGGTGGCCTGCTGCAGCTGGGCAACGCATTCCTCCAGCGAAGCAGTGTGTTCAAAATAGGGAAAGAATTCCTTATAGCCGATGGCCTGCGCCGCCGTCTGGTAGCTGCCGCGGTTGTCGTAGACCAGCTTTGCCTCTGCCAGCACCCCGTCTTCCACCATCTGGCATACGCGCCGGTCGATGCGGGAATAGAGAAACTCCCGGGACGAACAGTCCAGCCCCAGCAGCAGCGCCCGATACGGCGGGCTGGAAGGCAGGGAATGCTCCCGCTGCCAGGTCATGGTGCGGCCGGTCTGGCGGTGCAGCTCCAGCGCGCGCAGCACACGCCCGCGGTTGTTGGGGTGCAGCCCGGCGGCATACTCCGGGTCGATGGCGGCCAGACGGCGGTGCATCTCCTCCGCTCCCAGCTCCTCTGCCTGCCGTTCCAGCTCCCGGCGCACCTGCGGATCGAAGGTTTCCTCTGTAAAGCGAACTCCCTTTACAAGGCTTTCGATGTACAATCCGGTGCCGCCGGCTATGATGGGCAGCTTTCCCCGCGCGCAGAGATCGCGGATGCAGTCGGCTGCCCGGGCCACAAAATCGGCCGCGCTGAACCGCTGCTGCGGATCGAGGATATCCAGCAGATGGTGCGGGATGCCCTGCTGCTCCTCGGCGGTCGCCTTTGCGGTGCCGATGTCCAGACCGCGGTAGATCTGCATGGAATCGGCCGAGATCACCTCGCCGTCAAAGCGGCGGGCAAGCTCCACCGCAAGGCTTGTTTTGCCCACCGCTGTGGGACCGCATACGGCCACAATGGCTGGTTTACCCTTGTCTGCCAAACTGCTTTTCCAGCTCCTTTCGGGTGAGTTTGAGGATCACGGGGCGTCCGTGCGGACAGAATGGCGGGACCTCGCCGTCCAGAATCTGCTGGGCCAATGCCAGCAGTTCCTCCGGCCGATTGCGGTCGCCCGCCTTTACCGCGGCCCGGCAGGCGATGGAGTGCAAGACCCATTCCGCCTTTTCGGTGAGCGCCTGCCGGCTGTTGGTGATGAGCCGGTCTGCCAGCTCCACCACCAGATCCTCCACATCATCGGGGGCGATGTCGGCCGGGACACTGCGCACCAGCACAGCGTTCCCGCCAAAATCGTCCGTCTCCACGCCGTTTTCTGCCAGCATGTCCCTGTGCTGCAGCACGGCGCTCTTCTCGGCGGCCGAAAGCTGCACCGTCACCGGCGTCAGCAGCATCTGGCTGCCCGGCGCTCCCCGGCGGGACACCAGCTGTTCATACAGGATACGCTCGTGTGCGGCGTGCTTGTCGATAAAGCAGATCTCGTCGCCGCGCTGGGCCACGATATAGGTGCGGAATACCTCGCCCACCAGGCGCAGCGATTCGGTCTGCGGCTGGGTTCCGGGCAGGGCAATCTGTTCCGGCTGCGGATTCGCCGCCGGTTCCCTCCGGGGTTCCGCGGCGGCAGGGGCTTCCGGTTCTTTTTCCGGCAAAGACGGCTCCGAAACCGGCTTCGGGATTTCGTTTTTGAGGGGAAGTGTTTCTTCCTTTTCCTCCACCAGGATGTCCAGCGACGGTTCGCTGCGGACAGGCGCGCCGTAGGGCAGCGGCTGCGAGGCGAACCCTCCTGCCACCGGCTGCCAGGGACGGGCGGAGGGCGCGATTTTTTCTGTAAAGTTTTGAGGCTTTACAGTATTTTCCGCCGGTTTCTGCCAGGATACGGCGGGCATCGCGGGACGGGCGGCGGACGCCGGCTGCGGTTCGTTTTTCACTGGCGGCGCCGGGGAGGTCTTTTTCTGTTCGGCAAATTCCAGCTGCTGTTCTCCGCTGCCCGGCACTTCCAGTGCCAGCTTGACCGCCTTATACACGGCGTCGAACACTTCGTTTTCCCGCGCAAAGCGAACCTCGGTTTTGGCGGGATGGACGTTCACGTCCACCAGCTCGGGCGGCATGGTCAGCTCCAGCACACAGCCGGGGAACTTCCCCTGCATCAGCGTGCCTTTATAGGCGGCCTCCAGCGCGGCCATCATGGTGCGGTTTTTGACAAAGCGACCGTTGATGAAGAAAAACTGCATGCTGCGGCTGGCACGGCAGGCGCGCGGCGGCGTGATGAGCCCGGTCACCCGGTATGCGTGCAGCGCGGCGTCGACCGCAAGCAGGTCCCGTGCAAATTCGCGCCCCAGCACCGCGTGCGCCGCGCTCTGACGGCTGCCGTCGCCGGGCGTGCGGAACTGCATCTTTCCCTCCCGCACAAACCGGATGCTCACCTCCGGGTGGGAAAGCGCCATCCGCTGGACCGTCTCGGCCACATAGGTGCCCTCGGTGGAATCCTTTTTCAGGAACTTCATCCGGGCAGGGGTGTTGTAGAACAGATCGCGCACCGTGATGGTGGTGCCCACCGGGCGTGCCGCCGGTTCCATCCCCTTTTCCTGCCCGCCCTCGATGCGGTAGAGACAGGCGAACTCGTCCTCCGGCGTGCAGGTGAGCAGCTCCACCCGCGCCACACTGGCGATGGACGCCAGCGCCTCGCCGCGGAATCCCAGCGTGTGGATGTTTTCCAGATCGCTCTCGGTGCGGATCTTGCTGGTGGCGTGGCGGATGAAGGCGGTGGGGACATACTCGGTGTCGATGCCGCTGCCGTTGTCGGCCACCTCGATCCGCTGCACGCCGCCGCGCTCGATGGTCACCGTCACCTGGCTGGCCCCCGCGTCCACCGCGTTTTCCAGCAGTTCCTTCACCACCGAGGCAGGGCGCTCCACCACTTCTCCCGCCGCAATCAGCTCGGCGGTGTGCGGATCCAGCACATGGATCACTGCCATGATGTTCTCCTCCCAGAGTCTCAGCCTTTCACAAAGGCCTGTTTCAAATCGTACAATACATTCAGCGCTTCGATCGGCGTGAGCGTCTCCACATCCAGCGCCGTCAGCTTTTCCGCCACCGCCGAAGGCACCGGCGGCGGCGCGAACTTCTCAAAGTTGCCGAAGTCCAGCTGCATCGTCCTGGAAAGGTCGGGCGCCGCCGCTTCCAGCTGGCGCAGGACTTCTTTGGCGCGGTCGGTGACCGAATCGGGCAGGCCGGCCAACCTGGCCACCTGGATGCCGTAGCTGTCGTCGGCCGGGCCGGCCACGATGCGGCGCAGGAAGGTGATGTCGTCGCCCCGCTTTTTCACCGCCACCGAATAGTTCTTCACGCCGTCCAGCTCGTTTTCCAGGCCGGTCAGTTCGTGGTAGTGGGTGGCAAAGAGGGTCTTGCAGCCCAGATGGCCGCTCTGGTCGGCCATGTGCTCCACCACCGCGCGCGCGATGCTCATGCCGTCGTAGGTGGAGGTGCCGCGGCCGATCTCGTCCAGGATCACCAGACTTTTGGGGGTGGCATATTGAAGGATTTCGGCCACCTCGGTCATCTCCACCATGAAGGTGGACTGCCCCGCCGCCAGGTCGTCCGACGCGCCCACGCGGGTGAAGATGGCATCCACCACACCCATCCGGCAGCTGGCCGCCGGCACAAAGCTGCCGATCTGCGCCATCAGCGCGATCAGGGCGTTCTGACGCATATAGGTGGATTTGCCGGCCATGTTCGGGCCGGTGATGATGAGCAGGCGATTGTCGGCGCAGTCAAGCAGGGTGTCGTTGGGCACGAACAGGCTGCCTTTCAGCATCTTTTCGATCACCGGGTGACGGCCCTGCTTGATCTCCAGCCGGTCGCCGCTGTCCACCTCCGGTTTGACATAGTTGTTGTCGGCGGCCACCGCGGCCAGCGAACACAGCACGTCCAGCCGCGCCACCGCGCCCGCTGTGCGCTGGATGCGGGTCAGCTGGGCGGAAATGGCGGCCAGCAGCTGGTCGAACAGCTGCCGCTCCAGGCCCAGCAGCCGCTCGCTGGCGCCGAGGATCTTGTTTTCCAGCGCTTTCAGGTCCTCGGTGATGTAGCGCTCGGCGTTGGCCAGCGTCTGCTTGCGCACAAAGTGTGCCGGGACCTGCGAGGTGAAGCTCTTGCTGACCTCGATGTAATAGCCGAACACCCGGTTATAGCCGATTTTCAGCGTGCGGATGCCGGTCTCTTCCTTGAGCTTGCTCTCCAGCGTGGTAAGGTAGCCCTTGCCGCCGTGCACGATGTCGCGCAGTTCGTCCACCTCGGCGCTGTAACCGGGGCGGATGAAGCCGCCGTCCTTCATCATCGAAGGCGCGTCCTCGTCCAGCGCGCGGAGGATCTGGTCCCGCACATCCTCCAGCGTGTCGATATCGTCGGAGATCTGCTGTAGGATAGGCGCGGAATATTCGCCGGAGCGCTGTTTCAGGCCCGGCAATTCGGCGCAGGTGGCCGCCAGTGAGTAGACCTCGCGCGGGGTGGCCGAGCCGAACATCGTGCGGGTCATCAGACGCTCGATGTCGAACACGCGGGAGAGGCTGTCGGCCAGTTCGTCGCGGCCGATGGTATCGTTCACCAGCTGCTCCACACCGTCGAGTCGGTCGTTGATGGCCGCCGGGGATACCAGCGGCTGCTCCACCCAGCTGCGCAGCATGCGCTTGCCCATCGCGGTGTTTGTCTGGTCCAGCACCCACAAAAGGGTGCCGCGCTTTTCCCGTCCGCGCATCGTTTCGGTGAGCTCGAGGTTCGCGCGGGTGACCGGCGACAGCTGCATGTACTGGGTCTCGTTATAGTGATGTACCGTTTTCAGGCGCTGCACGCCCTTTTTCTGGGTATCGGCCAGATATTCCAGCAGTACGGCCAGCGCTGCATAGCGCAGGTCTCCGCGGGGCAGGCCGGTTTCCGCCTCGCAGGATTCCCCAAACTGTGCCTGCATGGTGGCGTCGAGGCGCTGCGGGGCATACCGCTCGTCCTCCATCAGCTCCACCGCGCACTGCATCCGCTGCCTGACGTAGCCGGTGACCTCTTTCATGTCCAGCACGGCGGTGTTCAGCAGAAGCTCGCTGGGAGAAAACCGGCACAGCTCGGCGATGATCTGCACCGGCAGGCGCTCGCCTTCCAGCGTGGTGACATGCGCGTCGCCGGTGGACACGTCGGCAAAGCAGACGCCCGCCCTGCCGTCCTGCACCACGATGCTGCCCAGATAGTTGTGCTTGTCGTCCTGCAGCATGCTGCTCTCGATGACGGTGCCGGGGGTGATGACGCGGATGATGTCCCGCTTCACCAGGCCCTTGGCGGTGGCGGGGTCCTCCATCTGCTCGCAGATGGCCACCTTGTAGCCCTTGGCGATCAGCCGGGCGATGTAGTTTTCACAGCTGTGGAACGGCACGCCGCACATCGGCGCGCGCTGTTCCTGGCCGCAGTCGCGGCCGGTGAGGGTGAGTTCCAGCTCCTTCGACGCCAGAATAGCATCGTCGTAGAACATCTCGTAGAAATCGCCCAGACGGAAGAAAAGGATCTCGTCCTTATGCTGCTCCTTGATGGCGAAATACTGTTTCATCATGGGAGAAAGCTCGGCCAAAGGGTTCGCCTCCTGACAGGAAATTCGGGCACACCGGCCCGTTTAACGTCCGATTGCCGGATACCGACAAAAGCGGCACCCGGCAAGCAGCGTGCGGTTACTGTTTTTTGTGGGATCAGTGGCAGCCGCCGCAGGAGGAACAGCTGCCGGTGCAGGAAGCGCTGGGCTCGGCCACGGTCATGGGGTCGCCGCCCTGCACAGCGGTGTTGACGATGGCGTTGATGTGGTTGATCATGTTCTCCACAGCGGTCTTGGCCTCGTTGTAGGCCACCATCTCGGGGGTCTCCATGATCTGGTTGTACACCTTGCCCACCTTCTCGTTCAGCTCGGCGATCTTCTGGTTGTTGCGCTCCGACTTGCCGATCTCCTCGTTCAGGTCGATGCGGATGAGGTTGAACTCGCCGATCAGATCCTGCAGAGCCTGGTTCTCGTCACAGGCGCGCTGGGCGCTGTTGAGGGCAACGCAGCGGGGGTCGGTCTGCATGGCGGCGGCGGCTTTCTTGAACAGTTCGATGCAATCCATAGTATAAATTTCTCCTTTTGCAGCTTTTCTTTTCTATCGCTTTGCACGGGGGCAAATACGCGGTTTCAGTCGGCCAGGCGGCCTTTGAGCACCGTGGCGCGGGCGTCCTCCACCAGCACCTCGGCATACTGCCCGATGCAGGCGGGATCGGCGGCAAACTCCACGATCAGATTGTTGTCCAAACGGCCGGTGAGCATTCCCTCCTGCCGGGCATGGCCTTCCACCAGCACCCGGAAGGTCTGCCCCACCATGCCGCGGGCAAGGCGGGCGGCGATCTCGTCCTGCACCTCCAGCAGACGCGCCATGCGGGCTGTCTTATCCTTGTGGGTGTAGGGGTCGGGCATGGTGGCGGCGCGGGTGCCTCCGCGCTTGGAGTAGATGAAGGTGAACAGCTGCATGTACTCCACCTTGCGGATGAGGTCCAGCGTCTGCTCGAACTCCTCCTCCGTCTCGCCGGGGAAGCCCACGATGATGTCGCTGGAGAAGGTGATGCCGGGGATCTTCTGCTTGGCGTAGTCGATCAGGCTCAGGTACTGCTCGACGGTGTAGTGGCGGTTCATCTCTGCCAGCACGCGATCGCTGCCGCACTGCACCGGCAGATGCAAATGACGGCAGATCTGGGGATGCGCCGCCATCGTGTCGATCAGGCGCGGGGTGGCGTCCTTGGGATGG
Organism: Anaerofilum sp. An201; assembly: GCF_002160015.1. Taxonomy (GTDB): domain Bacteria; phylum Bacillota; class Clostridia; order Oscillospirales; family Ruminococcaceae; genus Anaerofilum; species Anaerofilum faecale. The sequence continues at coordinate 21,040 of NZ_NFJT01000011.1, forward strand.
CTGGTCATGAAGCGGATGTGGTAGTCCCCTTCCTCGGCGCACAGCAGCTCCAGCAGGCCCGAGAAGTCGATATCCTCCTCCAGGCCCTTGCCGTAGGAGTTGACGTTCTGGCCCAGCAGAGTGATTTCCTTGTAGCCCGCCGCCACCAGCTGGCGGAACTCGGCCAGGATGTCGGCGCTCTTGCGGCTGCGCTCGCGGCCCCGCACATAGGGCACGATGCAGTAGGAACAGAAGTTGTCGCAGCCGTACATGATGGGGAGCCAGGCGCGGAAGGTGGAATCGCGCCGGATGGGCACCTCCTCCACCACGTCGTAGCGCTCGGTGGGGGTCTGCAGCAGGCGGCGGCCCTTCTGCAGCTTTTCGGCCAGCAGAGCGGGCAGTGTGTCGATACCGTTCACGCCGAACACCAGGTCGACGAACGGATAGCTCTTGCGCAGCTTGTCCACCACGCTCTGCTGCTGGGTCATGCAGCCGCAGATGCCGATGATCAGCCGCGGATTGGCGGCTTTCAGCTGCTTGAGCGCGCCCACATTGCCGAACACGCGATCTTCGGCATGCTCGCGCACCGCACAGGTGTTGAACAGGATCAGGTCGGCCTCCTCCAGCTTGTCGCAGATGCCGAAGCCCACGTCGGACAGCACGCCCTTGATCTTTTCGCCGTCGTTGACGTTCTGCTGGCAGCCGTAGGAATGGACATAGGCCATCGGCGGAGTGTCGTAGCTGGCCGCGATGACCGCCGCCGCCTGTGTATCATGAGAAAAATCGATTCGGTTCAATGATCGCACCTCGTAGATTCATTAGAGTATACTTTTTCAGTATACTACAAAATCCGCGGCAATACAAGGGCGGCGGAGCAGAAACGCCCGCCGCCCGCAGAAAGATCGTTATGGCGTGTAATGTTCCAGCTCCTGGGGCGGGTAGGCGGCAGACCAGTGGTAGGGCTGCATTTGGCACAGCGGCACAAACAGCAGCTCGCCGCCCGGTACGGTGACCCCCACCCGCACATCGTCGCCCCAGTAGCGCAGACGCTCCTGACAGATGCCGCAGGGGGACAGCACCTTGAACGGCGCGGTTTCATCGTCCCGCACCACACACAGGCAGTGCGTGATCTTTTCGCCGAACTTGTACGCCTCGCACATGGCCCCCACCTCGATGCAGAGGCTGGTGCTGAGGTTGGCGTTTTCCAGCGCCACGCTGAGATAATAGTGGTCCGCCGCTGTGCGCACAACGGCGGCGCCGCCCCACCCTGTGGGATAGCGCCGGGGGATGAACTCCACCGCCATCCGGTACATCTTTTCTTCGATCTGGCGTTCCGTCATGGTTTTTTATTCCTCCGTTTCGCGGTCCCGCACCAGCAGCGGCGCCAGATACTGGCCGGTGAAGGAGGCCGGGTTCTGTGCGACCTGCTCTGGAGTGCCCTCGGCCACGATGCGTCCGCCTTCACTGCCGCCTTCGGGGCCCAGGTCGATGATGTGGTCGGCGCGCTTGATGATGTCCAGGTTGTGCTCGATGATCACCACCGTGTTGCCGGCGTCGGTGAGCTTGTCCAGCACCTTCACCAGCTTGTGCACATCGGCCACATGCAGGCCGGTGGTGGGTTCGTCGAGGATATACACCGTGCGGCCGGTATCCCGTTTGGACAGCTCCAGCGCCAGCTTGACGCGCTGCGCCTCGCCGCCCGACAGGGTGGTGGCGCTCTGGCCCATCGTGATATAGCCCAGGCCCACGTCCAGCAGCGTCTGCAGCTTGCGCTGGATCTTGGGGACGTTGGCGAAGAAATTGCAGGCCTCCTCGATCGTCATGTTCAGCACGTCGGCGATGCTCTTGCCCTTGTACTTCACCTCCAGCGTTTCGCGGTTGTAGCGCGCGCCCTTGCACACCTCGCACGGGACGAAGATGTCCGGCAGGAAGTGCATCGGGATCTGGAGGATGCCGTCGCCCTCGCAGGCCTCGCAGCGGCCGCCCTTCACGTTGAAGGAGAAGCGGCCCGGCCCATATCCGCGCATCTTGGCGTCCTGCGTCTGGGCGAACAGGGCGCGGATGTCGGTGAAAACGCCGGTGTAGGTGGCGGGGTTGGAGCGCGGGGTGCGACCGATGGGCGACTGGTCGATGCCGATCACCTTATCGACGTTTTCCAGCCCTTTCATCGCCCGGTGCTTGCCGGCACGGGTGCGCGCGCCGTTCAGCTCGGCGGCCAGACGCTTATAGAGGATCTCATTGACCAGGCTGGATTTGCCCGATCCCGAAATGCCGGTGACGCAGGTCATCACGCCCAGCGGGATGTCCACGTTGATGTTCTGGAGGTTGTGCTCTTTTGCGCCCAGGATGGAGATCTTTTTGCCGTTGCCCTTCCGGCGGGTGGCCGGGACGGTGATCTTCTTTGCGCCGGACAGATACTGCCCGGTGATGCTGCGCGGCTGGGCGCAGATATCCTCCACGCTGCCCGCCGCCACGATCTCGCCGCCGTGCACGCCCGCACCGGGGCCCACGTCCACGATATAATCGGCCTGCCGCATGGTGTCCTCGTCGTGCTCCACCACGATCAGGGTGTTGCCGAGGTCGCGCAGGCGCTTGAGGGTGGCGATGAGCTTGTCGTTGTCGCGCTGGTGCAGGCCGATGCTCGGCTCGTCCAGCACATACAGCACGCCGGTGAGGGCGCTGCCGATCTGGGTGGCCAGGCGGATGCGCTGGCTCTCGCCGCCCGACAGTCCCGCCGCGCCGCGCGCCAGCGTGAGGTAGGCAAGGCCGACGCTCTTCAAAAAGCCCAGGCGCTCGCGGATCTCCTTGAGGATGCCCGCGGCGATCATCTGCTGGCGGTTGGACAATTGCAGCCCGTCGAGGAAATCCAGCTCCTGCTGCACGCTCATCTGGCAGAACTGGCTGATGTTCCTGCCGCCCACCGTCACGGCCAGGCTGGTGGGCTTGAGGCGGTCGCCGTGGCAGTCGGGGCATTCCACCGCGTCCATCACCTGGCTGATCTCCTCTTTCATCCACTCGCTGTTCGTGTCGCGGAAACGGCGCTCGAGGTTGTTCACGATGCCCTCGAATTCCGCCATATACTCGCTGGAACCGAATTCGTTGGTGCGGTGCAGCTTCAGACGCTCGCCCTTTGTGCCGTACAGAAGGGCGTCCAGCGCTTCGGACGAGAAGTCCCGCAGCGGGGTGTCCAGCGTGAAACTGTACTTTTCTCCCAGCGCAAGATACACGCTCTCGCTCACCGAGCCCTCCGCCCAGTACCAGCCGCTGGCCTTCACCGCGCCCTCGCGGATGGACAGATCCCTGTTGGGCAGGATGAGATCGGGATCTACCCGCATGAAGGTTCCCAGGCCCGTACACTTGGGACAGGCGCCGAACGGGTTGTTGAAGCTGAACATGCGCGGCGCCAGTTCTTCGATGGAGGTGCCGTGTTCCGGGCAGGCGTAGCTCTGGCTGAACTGCATCTCCTCGCCGCCGATCACATCAATCACCACAAGGCCGCCGGTGAGACCGATGGCGGTCTCCAGCGAATCGGCCAGGCGGGTGTGGATGTCGCCGCGGATCACAAGGCGGTCCACCACGATTTCCACCGTGTGCTTTTTGTTCTTTTCCAGCGCGATCTCCTCCGAGAGATCGTAGAGGTTGCCGTCGATGCGCACGCGGGCGTAACCGGCGCGGCGGGCGGCTTCCAGCTCCTTCTGCTGGGTGCCCTTCCGGCCGCGCACCACCGGCGCCAGCACCTGGAACCGGGTCCCCTCTTCCAGCTCCAGCACGCTGTCCACCATCTGGTCCACCGTCTGCTGGCTGATCTCCCGCCCGCACACCGGGCAGTGCGGCACGCCGATGCGGGCGTATAAAAGGCGCAGATAGTCGTAGATCTCGGTGACGGTGCCCACGGTGGAACGGGGGTTGCGGCTGGTGGTCTTCTGGTCGATCGAGATGGCCGGCGAAAGGCCCTGGATCTCGTCCACGTCCGGCTTTTCCATCTGGCCCAGAAACTGCCGGGCGTAGCTGGACAGGCTTTCCATATACCGGCGCTGCCCGTCGGCGTAGATGGTGTCGAAGGCAAGACTGGATTTGCCCGAACCGGACAGGCCGGTCATCACGATGAGTTTGTCGCGCGGGAGGGTGAGGTCCACATTTTTCAGGTTGTGCTCCCGCGCCCCGCGAATTATGATCTTGTCGTTGCTCACTGTGTATTTCCTTTCCTGTATCCTCTGTTATTTCGGCAGGCGCTGCTTGCGCCCGCGCCGTCCCTTTGCTTTGTTCTCCTCGCTGTCCAGCGGGTTTTCGCCCCGGCGCAGACGGTCGATCTGGTCGCGCAGGAAGGCGGCGTTCTCAAAGTCGAGGATCTTGGCCGCCTGCTTCATCTGACGGGTGAGGTTTTCGATCATCTGCTCGCGCTCGGCTTTGGAGATGCGGCGTCGGCCGGGACGCTCGTCCCGCTCGCTGATGACGATCTCGCCCCGGATGTCCTTCACGATGGTTTTGGGCACGATGCCGTGCGCCTCGTTGTAGGCCTGCTGGATGGCGCGGCGGCGCTCGGTCTCGCTGATGGCCCGCTCCATACTGGGGGTGACGGTGTCGGCGTACATGATGACCATGCCGTCTGCGTTGCGGGCGGCGCGGCCGATGGTCTGGATCAGGCTTGTCTCGCTGCGCAGGAAGCCCTCCTTGTCGGCGTCCAGAATGGCCACCAGGCTCACCTCCGGCAGGTCCAGACCTTCGCGCAGCAGGTTGATGCCCACTACCACGTCCACCGCGCCGGTGCGCAGATCCCGGATGATCTCCATCCGCTCAAAGGTGTCCACCTCGTGGTGCATATACTTCACCTTGACCGCGTGGTCGGTGAGGAAGTCGGTGAGGTCCTCGGCCATCTTTTTGGTGAGAGTGGTCACCAGCACCCGCTCGCCGCGGGCGGTGCGGGCGTTGATCTCGCCCAGCAGGTCCTCCACCTGCCCCTCGATGGGGCGGACCTGGATCACCGGGTCCAGCAGGCCGGTGGGGCGGATCACCTGCTCCGCAATGCGGACGGCGTGCTCCCGCTCGTATTCGCCGGGGGTGGCGCTGACAAAGATGGTCTGGTTCAGCTTCTGCTCGAATTCCTCGAACTTCAGCGGACGGTTATCAAACGCAGACGGCAGACGAAAGCCGAAATCCACCAGCGTCTTTTTGCGGGCGTAGTCGCCGCCGTACATCGCGCGCAGCTGGGGCAGCATCACGTGGCTCTCGTCCACGAACAGAAGAAAATCGTCCGGGAAATAGTCCAGCAACGTGGTGGGCGTGCTGCCGGGAGCGCGGCCGGACAGCACCGCCGAATAGTTCTCGATGCCCTTGCACATGCCCACTTCGGCCAGCATCTCCATGTCGTACTGGGTGCGCTGGGCGATGCGCTGTGCCTCGATGAGCTTGCCGTTTTCGGTGAAATGGCGCACCTGGGCGTCCATCTCGTCCCGGATGACCGCAAGGCCCTGCCGCATCTTTTCCGGCGAGACGATGTAGTGGCTGGCCGGGAAGATGGCCACATGGCGCACCATGTTCTTGCGCTCGCCGGTGAGAGGGTTCACCTCGCTGATGCGGTCGATCTCGTCGCCGAAAAACTCCACCCGGATGGCAAGGTCGCTGGCATAGGCCAGGTTGATCTCCACCACATCGCCCCGCACGCGGAACTTGTTGCGGGTGAAATTCACGTCGTTGCGTTCATATTGCAGGTCTACCAGGCGGCGCATCAGCTCCTCGCGCTCCATCGTCATGCCCTGGCGCAGGCTGATGACCATGCTGCGGTAGTCGATGGGGTCGCCCAAGCTGTAGATGCAGGACACGCTGGCCACGATGATGACGTCCCGCCGCTCCGACAGGGCCGCCGTGGCCGAGTGGCGCAGGCGGTCGATCTCCTCGTTGATGGCGCTGTCTTTTTCGATGTAGGTGTCGGTGGAGGGGATATAGGCCTCCGGCTGGTAGTAGTCGTAGTAGGAAACGAAATATTCCACCGCGTTATCGGGGAAAAATTCCCGGAACTCGGTGCACAGCTGGGCGGCCAGCGTCTTGTTGTGGGCCAGCACCAGTGTGGGGCGGTTCACCCGGGCGATGACGTTCGCCATCGTGAAGGTCTTGCCGCTGCCGGTGACGCCCAGCAGCGCCTGGCACTTATCGCCGGCCAGAATGCCGTTCACCAGCGCGTCGATGGCCTGCGGCTGGTCGCCGGTGGGCTGATAGGGAGCTTTGAGGACGAAATGATCGGGCTGCTGCTCCAAACGGGGCACCTCCTTGCATAGAAAAGGGCGGCTGCGGAGCACAGACGGCATCCGCAGCCTTGGTTTTGTCACAACTTATTATATCACATCGCGCAAGCCTTAACAACTATATTTACAAAGTTTCCGCTTGCTTTTTTTAGAACGGATAGAGGTCCCAGCTGGGCAGCCACATCGTGCTCTCGGCGTAGGAGCGGCTGACCGGCAGGCCGGTGAGCGCGGGATAGAACCACACCAGCAGCACCGCCGACACCGCCACCATACCGATGCAGGCCCGCTTGACGCCGCGCGGATGTTTGGCTGCCAGCTGCTGCAGCATCAGGGCAAGCAGCACCGCCGAGAACATCAGGCTGGCAAAGTAGTGGTAGATGAAGGTGCAGCGGGTGACCGCCACCCAGGGCAGCAGCTGCGTGAGGTACAGCACCAGCGCCATGTTCTGGGCCATTGTGGTCTTGCGGCGCACCGCCTGCACGATGGTGTAGACCACGGCAACTGTGCCGCACCAGGCCAGCACCGGGCCGGCCATGCCGGAGATGCTGGCGTATTTGTCGCCCGCACTGCTGTAGTAGTACCACACCGGGCGCCAGTCCAGCGGCCAGGTGAACCACATCGACTGGAAGGTATGGGTGGACTGCAGGGTGCTGTGGTAGCGGTACATGGCTGTCTGGCAGTTCCACCAGTCGGAGATGGAGAAGGAAGGGTCCCTCCACCAGTATGGCAGATAGCTCAGCAGATAAATCACCAGCGGCACCATCACATAGAACAGCACGCCGCCCGCAATGGCCATCCGCAGTTCATGGGCAAAGCCCGGCCTTTTCTGTTTCCAGCGCAGATACAGCACCGCGAAATAGAGGACAGCCAGCCCGGCGCCGGCATAGATGCCGGTCCATTTGGCCGCGGCGCCCAAACCGAAGAACACGCCGCCCAGCGCCATCGGCAGCAGCGAGGCGTCCACGCCCTTTTCCAGCACGCTCTGGCAGTACCACACCATGAAGAAGCCGGACCACAGGATAAACAAAACCACGAAGCTGTCGATGGTGGCCATGCGGCTCTGACCGAACCGCATGAAGTCGAGGCCCACGATCGCGGCCGCAAAGGCGGCGGGCCAGCGGCGCGCAGACAACCGGCGCACCAGCAGATAGACCGCCGGGATCATCAGCACGCCGCACAGCGCGCCGGCAAAGCGCCAGCCAAAGGCATTCATCCCAAAGATGGCGATGCCCAGCATGATCAGGTCTTTGCCCAGCGGCGGATGGGTGGTCTCGTAGACCGGCATCTCGTGCAGCATCTCGTAGGCCGTGCGGGCGTGGTAGATTTCGTCGAAGTACATCCCGTTCAGCTGGCTGATCGTGTCCGGCACAGCGTCCTGTTCGTCCAGGAGGGCGGGCTGGTCACAGCTGGCCGACAAAAGCGTTCCATTCGCATCCCGGAACGCGATCTCCATCAGCTGCGCACCGCTGATCTCCAGTGTATACCGGCCGCCGGCGGGGATGTCCAGCGTCTGCCACTTGAAGCAGCTGAGATAGTCGGTGGACAGCTCGGCCGCCACCGCGCCGCTCTCGTCCAGCAGCTTGATGCCGCCGTTCTGGGGGATGCCGGGATACACCCACAGCTCGGCAGAGCCTTCCTCGGCTTCGATGGCCACAGACAGGGTCTCGTTCTGCGGCACCAGAAGGCCGCTTTCCGGCGCGCTGGTGCTGCCCAGATAGGTGAAAGCGAGCACCGCCGCCGCCAGCGTGCCGGCGCACAGGCCGATCACCTCTTTGCGGCTGACCGGCGGCTGGCGCAGGGTTCGGACCGTCTGTTCGGGCAGCGGACGCCTGGCCGCTTTGGCCCAGCTGGTGATGGGAGCGGCCAGCTTTTCTTCCGCCGAACCGTCCCACTTTGCAACGAAGGAAAGGGCGGGCAGTTCCAGCAGCTTCCACAGGGTCACCAGAACAAGCGGGACAAACAGCGCCACGTTTGCAAGGCCCAGCAGCTGCAGAGCGAAGCCGGCCACGCCGTCCATCAGGAACTGCGCTTCGGTCTCCACCGTGAAATACACCAGCATCTGGTTCAGCAGGCTGGTGACGGTGAGGCCTCCCGCGATGTACAGCAGGCTCCGGCTGTTGTGCAGCGCGGCCGCAGCCAGCACCAGCACCATGCCGAACACCAGATAGCGCTCATGCATCGAATGGGCCAGCACAAAGACGCCGGTGGTGTAGAAACCGGCCAGGATCATCGGGCAGAAGCGCCCCCTGCGGGCCGACAGCACCGCAACCGCAATGGTGGCGGCAGTGAAGATCACAAGGAACAGCGTGCCCCACTGCTTCCAGCTGAGGAAGAGGAAGCGCGCGTTTTCGTCGGCCCAGTTGGCGCCCAGCGCGGCAAACAGGTTGCCCGCGTTCACCACCGCATAGGGATATCCCCTGCTGGTGGACGTGTATTTTTCAACAAGATTGGGCAGGCTCTCCTTCCAGCCCCAGAACGGCACGGCCGGAAGATACACCGCCAGCACGGCCACCACCGCGCCCAGCACGGTGCGCCCGATCTGGCGCAGGCGGCCCTCCCTCTGCAGCAGCGGCAGCAGGAACGCAAGCGCCAGCACGGGGCCCGCGATCAGCGCCTGCGGCTTGATGGCCAATGTGAGGCCGTAAGCAAGCGCGCCGGGCAGCCAGCGTTTCTGGATCAGCAGCCAGAAGCACAGCACCAGCCCCAGCGAGAAGAGCGTATCCACCTGTTTCCAGACGCCGGTATCAAACCACAGCGACAGGTTCAGCGCCACACACAGGCCGAACAGCAGCCCGGCGCGGTCGCCGCCCGCTTTGCGGCCCAGCACCGCGATCGCCGCCATCAAGCCGCACTCGCCCAGGATCACCGGCAGCGCCAGCAATACGCGCGCCAATGCGGTGCCGCTCTGCGCTCCCAGGGCCAGCATCGCCTCGCCCACCAGCTTGAGCACCCACAGGTAGCCCGGCGGGTAGTCAGCAAAATAGCCCTCGGCGTAAAATTCGCTGGCCGGCGTCTGCGCCATGCGCAGAGCCCAGGCGGTGAAGGTGTTCTGGTCGTACAGATAACCGGGTGTGGCCGCGGCTGTGAGCAGGCGCAGCACAAACAGCCCCAACACGCCGATCCCCAGCAGTTTCCAAAAATCGGGGCGGCGTTTTTGCAGCGATTGTGTGTTCATAGGTTGGCGTTCCTCTCTTACAGTTTTCCGTTGATGTCGCTGGCGGCGGACGGGAAGGCGACCGGGTCCTCCGGACCGAGCAGAAAGCCGCTTTCCGCAAAGGAGATGCCGTCGTCTTCGCAGATGATGACATGGTCGCTCACCGCGATGTTCAGCACGGCCAGCGCCTGTGCGATCTGATTCGTCATCCAGCGGTCCTTTGCACTGGGCAGCGCGATCCCGCCCGGATGGTTGTGGGCGAGGATGACGTTGGTTGCTCCCGCGCTGATGGCTTCGGCTGCGATCTTGCTGCTGGAAACCGCCACCGCATTGATCACGCCTTCGGCCATCGTGGTGCAGCGCAGCACCTTGTGCTTGTCGTCCAGGAACGCAACCATGAAGCATTCCACCGTCATGCCGTAGAAACGGGGCAGGAAATAGGCCACCGCGTCGGCTCCGCTGTTGATCTGCACAAAATCACGGTTGCGGCTGATGTAGTAATAGCGTCCCATCTGCGGAATCAGCTTGCAGAGCACCGCGCAGGAACGGCCCACGCCTTTCACCTGCATCAGTTCCTCCAGCGGCGCGTCCAGCACCTGGTGCAGACTGCCGAACCGCTCGATCAGCGCATGCGCCAGCTCGTTGGTGTCGCAGCGCGGCTTTGCAAAGAACAGCAGCAGCTCCAGCGCCTGGTGTTCCTCGAACGAATCCAGACCTTCCCGCAAAAAGCGCTGATACATCCGTTCCCTGTGGCCTTCGTGCGGATGCTTTGTTTGTGCCATCCGGTCGCCTCCTGTCTATTTTGCTCTTTACGCACAACTGGTTTTATTATATACTAAACCCAACAGAATGAAAAGAGGGAGAACCAGACCCATGAAGGAATTTACCGCCGGAAAAAACGAGGAGGGCGTGCGCCTGTCCCGCTTTGTGCAGAACGTGACCATCAACCTGCCGACCTCGCTGCTGTACAAGAGCTTCCGCAACAAGCGCATCAAGGTGAACGGGAAAAAAGCCGCGCCCGAAACCCGCCTGTGCGAGGGGGATGTGGTGCAGCTGTATATCAACGACGAATTTTTTGCCGCCGCCCCCTCTCCCGCCCCGGCGCGCCGCCTGCCGCCGCCGCAGGTGGTGTATGAGGACGGGAACATTGCGGTGCTCTACAAGCCCGCGCACCGGCTGTGTCACTCCGACCGCACCGGCGACCTGAGCCTGGTGGAGCAGTTCTGCGCCTATCTGCGGGAAAAAGGAGAATACGACCCCGACGCCGAACACACCTTCTCCCCCGCCATCTGCAACCGTCTGGACCGCGGCACCGAAGGACTGGTGATCGCGGCCAAAAACTACGCGGCACTGCGGGATATGAACACCATCATCCGGGAGGACATGGTGCGCAAGGAATACCTCACCATCACCTGCGGCATCCCGCCCAAAGGACGCCACACCGCCTGGCTGCGCCACGCCGAGAAGAACAACAAGGTGGAGATCCGCCACGCCCCGGCCGACGGCTTCAAGGAGATCATTACCGAGGTGGCGGTGGAGAAGGCGCACGGACCTTTCGCCCTGTGCCGCATCGGGCTGATCACCGGGCGCACGCACCAGATCCGCGCGCATCTGGCCGACCTGGGGGCGCCGGTGCTGGGCGACGTGAAGTACGGCAGCCGCCGCATGAACCAGAGGACCGGCATGCAGACCCAACAGCTGTGCGCCGTGCGGCTGACCTTTGGGCAGATCCCCGAAGCCAACACGCTGCACGGGCTGTCCGGACGGGTGATCGAGCTGGAACATCCCCAGATCTTGGACCGCTTTGCACTTCTGACCCAATCCGACACGTCCAACCGATAAAACAAGCCGGCACGCTGCGAACGTGCCGGCTTGTTTTTTATTTGTGCGGGCTGTTTGTCAGCCGAGCATCCCGTATCCGCTCATCATATACGACGCGACCAGCGGGCGAAGCGCGAACCATCCAACCACCAGCAGCAGCATCAGGCCCAAATGCGCCACCAGCAGCGCTTTGGCCAGTGTTCGGCGGTTTCGGTCCTCCTCGTCGCTGAACAGCATCACCAGGGTGAGCAGGATCAATCCTGCCAGCGGCACCATCGCATATATGCACATCACCACCGCATCGCTGAATTCCAGCGGCGCGGGAGCGGGCTCCTGCGACAGGTATTCCAGCTGCAGATCACAGGGCGCATCCACATCCGCAGAGAGTTCCTCCTGCGCATCGGCCTCGGAAGCATCCGGCTCCGGCTCTGCTTCGCCGGGCTGGCCGCATACGGTGTCCTTTTCTTCCAGTTCTTCCAGAGATCCTTCGGCACCGGCGTCCGCATCCGCCTGCGCGGCGGGGACACTCTCCTGCTTTACAAAAGAAAGCGGCTGGCTGGCGGCGTCCCAGTCGATCTGACGGCCGCAGCAGGGGCAGCTTTCGGCGGGCGGCTCCAGCCGTGTGCCGCAGGTTGCACAGAATCGTTCCATTCCATTCTCCTCCTTCTGGTACGGGATTCGATCTCAATAATACATATATACCTGACACGGAATCATGCCGTTATACAGCTTGCGCCGGCGGTTGGCTTTGCGGCCAAAATGGTGCTCGAATTCGGCGTCGGCGGTGATGATATAGGCGCCCGAGACCGGATGCTGCTTCAGGCAGCTGCCAAGCGTTTTTTCCAGCGCGGCAGCCCCGGCCAGATCCCCCATCCGCTCGCCGTAGGGAGGGTTTGTCAGGACGATCGCTTCGGAGGGCGGCGCAAAGTCCCGGACGTCCGCCACCGCAAAGCGGCAGCGGTCGGCCACGCCCGCCAGACGCGCGTTGTTTGTGGCCAGCGCCACAGCGGCGGGGTCGATGTCGGTGCCCACGCCTTCAAAAGCAGCATCCCGGCGGATGGCTTCCAGCGCCTCGGCACGGGCGCGCTGCCAGCACTCGGCCGGCACAAAGGCGTATTTCTCGGCTGCAAACCGGCGGCGCAGGCCCGGCGCGATATTCAACGCTTTTTGGGCCGCCTCGATCACCAGCGTGCCGCTGCCGCTGAACGGATCGTATACAACGCTGTCGCGGCGGACACGTCCCAGATCTGCCATCGCGGCGGCCAGCGTCTCCTTCAGCGGCGCGGCGTTGGAATTGCGGCGGTATCCGCGCTTGTGCAGTCCGTCGCCGGAGGTGTCCAGATAGATCTCGGCCAGATCCTTGCGCAGCGCCACACGCACCTGGTACTGGCTTCCCGTCTCCGGCAGCGTGAGCACGCGGTGCCCTTTCTGTAGGCGCTTTACGATCGCCTTTTTCACGATGCTCTGGCAGGCGGGCACGCTCGACAGCTTGCTGGACAGCGAGGAACCCTTCACCGGGAACGCGCCGTCCGCAGGGATCAGCTCTTCCCAGGGAATGGCATAGACGCCGTCGAACAGTTCGTCGAAGGTGGTGGCCTTGTAGCTGGCCAGCAGCAGCAGCACGCGCTCGGCACAGCGCAGGTTCAGGTTGGCGCGCGCGATCAGGTCTGCGGGGCCTTCAAACCGGATGCGGCCGTCGCTGACCTGCACGTTCTCGGCGTTCAGACGGCGCACTTCAAACGCTGCGGTGGACTCGGTACCAAAATAACAGGGGGCGACAAATGTATAGTTCACAGTATTTCCCTTTCTGCAATGCACGGATAGAATGTTCTGACAGTTTATTGTACTATGTTTTGGCCCGGATTTCTACCCCCTGTTTTCATTTTTGTGCCGCCGCTTTTTTGCACGCCAGAAAAGGAAAAGCGGCCCGCAGAGGTGCGGACCGCCTTTCGAGGGGAAAGAGGGGGTTAAAAAGAGGGATTGAGAAAATATCAGCGTTCAGGGACCAGCAGGCCGTAGGTGTCGTCGCTGCGGCGATAGACGACCTGGATGGAATCGGTCTCCTCGTCGCGGAAGACAAAGAAGCTGTGGCCCAGCAAATTCATCTGCAGGATGGCTTCCTCCACACTGCAGGGTTTCACATGGAAATGCTTCTCGCGGATGACGGCGTACGGATCTTCGTCTGCGGGTTCTTCATACGGCTCGGTGAAAGCCGGGCGGGAGAATTTATCGTCAAGGCGTTTGCGGTTTTTCACGATCCGGCGGCTCAGCAGGTCCATCGCGGAATCCAGCGCGTCTTCCATGCGCACAGCGGCTCGCTCGGCCCTGATCGCCACACCCTTGTCACGCACGGTGATCTCCACTGTCTGGCGGTCTTTCTCTACCGTGACCGTGACCTGTGCCTGTGCATCGTCGGAGAAAAACTTCTGCAGTTTTGCCAGTTTGTCCTCTGCGCGCTGGGTGAATGCGGGTTTCAGGGTGACTTTTCGTCCTGTGCAGGTGATCTTCATAAGAGCGCCTCCTTTGCGTACATCCGAAAGGGCCGCAAAGTATTTGGAAGAATTGGCTATCCAGAACAGCCCTTCCGTTGAGTTCATTATAGCACAATGCACAACGAATTGCACTATCCAGTTTCACGAAAATACTGTGAAAAATTTTCCCTTTTGCACCTTGACGCTGCCAAAGCGGCACAAAAATGCGCGGCCCCGTGTGAAAAAACAGGGCCGCACAGAACATGCAAGGTTATCTGCGGCGGGAATATCCGCCGCCGCGGCGCGCTTCGGTGACGCGCTTGAGGTCCGAGATCTTCTCTTCGCTCTGACTCTTGAACTTTGCCATCATGTCCTCGAAGCTCATCTCACCGGCCGGCTCGGAGCGGCGGGGCTGCCACACGCGGCCGCCGTCGCTGCGCTGCGAACGGGAAGAGCGGGCCGGGCGCTCGACGGTGCGCTTGATGGACAGCGCGATCTTGCCGTCGGGCGCGATGTTCATCACCTTCACCTTCACCATCTGGCCCTGTGTGAGGACCGTGGAAAGATCCTGGATATACTCGTTGGAAACCTCCGAGATGTGCACCATACCGGTTTTGTTGCCGGGCAACTCGACAAACGCGCCGAAACTTTTTACGCCGGTGACCTTGCCCTCAACGATACTTCCTACCTCAAACTCCATGTAACGGAAAAACTCCTTTGCGATTGTTAATATCAAAAGCGGGGGATTTCCCTGCTATTTGCCGCTGGTATCCACGAACACCCGCTCGCCGGGCATGGCGTAGCCGAACCGGTCGCGGGCAATGCGTTCCATGATCTCCTCCTCGGTGCCGCTCTCCAGCACACGGGTCAGCTCGGTGTTGCGCGCGAGCTGCTCTGTCAGCTGGGTCTGCACCGCGGAAAGCTCCTGTTTTTTGCTTGCGATCTCCACCTGTGTCTGGATAAAGGAAACCACCAGATAGCACAGCACCAGGCCCATAACACCCCATGCTGCCAGACGTGCGCGTGCTTTTTTGTGTTTTACCCTCTTGGACATGGCTGTGGTCTCCCCCATCCCGCTCTGCAAGATTCTACAGACGGATTATCAGTTAGAATTATACAACACTTTTGCCGTGCTTTGCAACTGTTTTATCCGCTTTTGGCGGGCTTTCAGGCGTTTTTTTTCGATTCTTCGGGACCGTTCCGCCTGTATCCAGCCTTTCAGGCGCCTGGCCGGAGGCGCCGCGATCCGCACCAGCAGGCGCAGCGGAAGCCCCAGCACCCACAGGATCAGCCGGCGCAGGCGGAAGGTGGCCGGCGCCAGGACATTCTGATACGCCGCCGCTCCCGCCGCCATCCCGGCCAGATGATACCAGCGCACCACTCCTGCGTAGCTGCGGGAGGCCGCATAGCTGCACGCCAGGATACCCGCCAGCACAAACGCGGCGATGTCCAGCGGCAGCACCACGCGGCGGCCGAACAAAAAAAGGACTCCGTCGTACAGCGCCGCCACCGCAAGCCCCAGCCCCAGGCAGCACAGCACATCCGCCAGCGCCAGCGGGACGTCGATCGCCACCGGCATCAGCGCACCAGCCGATGCCACAGGCCGGATTTTTTCTCGGCCCGGTCGGTATATTGCAGGTATTCAATGCTCCCGCTGATCTTCACCTCGCCGCTTTGGGTGGAGAGCTCGCTCACCTTCAGCCCCTCGCCGCCGATCTGCAGCATCCCCTGTTCGGTTTCCAGCGTGGCGGCGTAGGCGTCGTAGCTGATGATCGAGCGCACGCCGGTGGCCGTGAGACTGCGGCGGTTTTCCATGATGATGTTGTGCGGCGCGGCCGGGCGTTCTGTCTGTGTCTGCATATCCGATATCCACCTTCCGTTTTTGATACAGGATATGCAGACAGGCTATGGGATAGAACCGCTCAGCCCTCCAGCACTTCGTACATCTCACGCGCCACATCCTTGCCGGCCGCGGCCTCCACAGACAGCACCCGCACCTTGACCGGGCGGTTGCCGAAGGTGATCTCGATCACATCGCCCACCTTGACGGCATAGCTTGCCTTCACCGGTTTTCCGTTGACCTCGATGCGGCCGGCATCGGCCACCTCGTTGGCCACCGTGCGCCGCTTGATCAGGCGGCTGACCTTGAGATATTTGTCGATACGCATATAGAAAAGCTCTCCTTTCCAGAACAAAGGCTTTGTACATCCTGTTTAGTGCTATATTTTCTGCCCAGCTTTTTTCACTGGCGATCGCTGTCAAATTTTCTTTTAAGCTCTTTTTCCGTCAGAGCAATCAGTACCATCCACAGAATCAGCTGAACAGCGCAGACCGCGCCTCCCACAATTCCCACACAATTAACATTGCTGTTCCAGACAAACAGCAGCGGCAGAACCGAAAACGGTATAAGGATCAGCCCCATCACAAAACAGTGTTTTCCAAAATATCTGTGTGCATATTGCCAGGTATCCTGGTTTTTCATCGACATGGCTGTTCTATACCCAAATGTATGGTTGATAGATGCGGGAGCGCCGCAAGCAAATCGTTTTCCAAAAATGATCATGGAAAGCGGAATGAGTAAATCCATCAGCAGCATGAAAAACCAAAACGCTCTCATCTTGCGCTCACCTTCCAAAATGTTTCTGTGAAGCAAAAAGGCAAGCGAACGAGCTGCCGTCCGCTTGCCTGCACCGCACAGCTGTGCGGAAATACATGATCTCTTATTTTGCCAGAGCGTCCTTCAGAGCCTTGCCGGCCTTGAAAGCAGGCACCGTGGTGGCGGGCACGGGGATCTCGGCATGGGTGCGGGGGTCGCGGCAGACACGGGCAGCGCGCTCGCGTGCCTCGAAGGTGCCGAAGCCAACCAGAGCGACCTTATCGCCCTCCACCAGAGCGGCGGTGATGGCGTCCAGAGCGGCATTGATGGCTTTCTCGGCGTCCTTCTTGGTCAGGCCGGCATCGGCGGCCACTTTGGCGATCAAATCAACTTTCGTCATTGTTTTTTCCTCCAGTTATAAAATCCTGTCCGGCCCTGTGTTTCTGTGAACACCGGCCGTGCTGCCCTGTGTCCGCACGGGGATGTGCGAATGTGTGCGGCAGCTGCGCGGCCCCGATTTTTGGGCCGCCCGTTCAAATCTTGACGGAACTTAATTTTACCCGATACCGTTGGATATTGCAAGCCTTTTTGGATAGTTTTCAGTTTTTTTTCGGTTTTGACGGCCTGTGCCCGCGCCGGGCTGCAAAAAACCTCTGCATTCTGACAAGATCCGCCAAAAGCGCCGGGACCGCAAACCCCTTTACAGACGTGCGCCGCAGCCGCTGCAGAAGACGTCCTCCTGCGAGACCGCGCGCCCGCACTGCGGGCAGACCGGGCTGGCCGTGGTGACCGTGACGAATTCATCCTGCTTGCCCGTCTGGCTGGCCTGCTCCAGCTGGCTTTCCAGCTGCGCGATCTCGTCGATATACTTCTGCACCAGCGCGGGGTTCTGCTGGCCGCTGCGCGACAGGCTGTACACCAGCGCGCCCAGCTGACGCTGTGCTTTGGCCAGCTTGTTTTCCAGGGACAGAATGTCCACCTGCTTTTTCCCTTTTTCCACCAGTTCTCCGGTGGCGGACACCACCTTGCCGGTCATGTTGGCAGCCAGGCTGCGCAGTTCATTCAGATCCATTGCAACACACCTCGTTCCTTTGATTGGGGCCGCCCCAACAGGGCGCGGCTTGTTCTGTTTCTATTATATCCAACCCCACACCAAAGAGCAACCGGAATCAGCCCATAAACTCCCGCAGCATCGAATCCTCCGGCACCCATTCCAGCGGCATCGGTGTGCACAGGCTGAACCGCTCCGCCAGACTGTTCAGCGTTTCCCCGCCCTGTTCGCGGGCGAGCCGGCCGGCCAGCGGTGCGATCACGCCGCCCAGCACACAGATCTCGTAGCTGAACGAGGTGTCCATCAGCAGGTCCGCCTGGCTTTTGAACACCTTGATGTTGCGCTCTTCCCCGGCACACACCGCCGGCCACATCTTGATGGTTTTTTCCAGCGAATGACCGCGGAATTTGTGGTCCCGCACCATCCGGCGGGCAAGGCGGATATCCCGGGTGGGGAGGATGCGCTGGCCCCCCTTGCTGTACTCCTCCCGCAGGCCCACATAGATGCGGTAGACGCTGCCTTCGGGAAGCAGCGACGTGGTGAGCGGGTTCAGCGCATGGATGCCTTCCACGATGCACACGCCGCTGCCGACCTCCAGCGGGATCTTCTCTTCCTTGCGGTGCTCGGTGTAGAAATCGAACTCCGGCAGCATGGTGCGGCCGGTGGCGATGATCTCGTTCAGGCAGCTTTGCAGCGAAGCGAGATCCACCGCATGGATGTTTTCGTAATCCTTGGTCCCGTCCGGAAGGCGCGGATATTCCTCCAGATTTTTGAAGAAATTGTCCATGCTGACAACCGCCGCCTGCACCCCGCGCGCACGGATGGCCGCCGCCAGCTTGTGGGCGGTGGTGGTCTTGCCCGAGGCGGACGGGCCGGCCAGCATCACCACATGCCGCCCGGAGTGCAGCACCTCCGACGCAGCGGCATATACGCGGCTTTCGTATTCGATCTCGCAGTGGGTGATGAATTCACGGCCTGCCAGCGCGGCCGTATTGATCAGGCTCACTTCAACCAGACGTTTGGGAATCCACATAGCGGGCATAAAAATCGTTCACTCCTTCTTTCCGCTGGAGCACGGCGTCGAATCCGTTGATGTAATCCAGCGGATATTTATAATTGAACACGCGCTTGATGAGATTGCCTTTCTGCTGGCGCAGCTTGGTGGAGCCGCCCGCGCCGGCAGACAAAATGGTATGCACTTCTTCCATGATATAGATGTTGTACAGGCCCTCATACCCCGGCTTGCACCACCCGGTGTTTTCCAGGTTTTGCAGCGTCCCCTTCTGGCGGTAGAGATAATAGGGGGCATACCCGGCTTTTCCCAGCACATTGCAGCGGGAAATCATCTGCGCTACATCGCCGTATTCCTCCTGCCGCTGCTCGATCACCAAATTGGATGCGCGCTTGAGGGTGAGGGTGTGCACCGTGATGTTTTCCGGCGACAGGGTGAGGACGCCGTCCAGTGTGGCCGAAAAGCCGTCGGGCGTGTCGCCGGGCAGGCCGGCGATCAGATCCATGTTGATGTTGGTGTGCCCTACGCTGCGCGCCTGCTCAAAGCAGCGGATGACGTCCTCGGCGGTGTGGCGGCGGCCGATGCGCGCGAGCACCTCGTCCGACAGGGTCTGCGGGTTGATCGAAATGCGGGTGGCGCCGTATTCCTTGAGCACCTCCAGCTTTTCCAGGTCGGTGCAGTCGGGGCGGCCGGCCTCCACCGTGTATTCCTGGATGTCTCCCAGGTCGTACAGGCGGCGCACCGTGCCCATCAGCTGGCGCAGCTGGTCCGCCGAGAGGCTGGTGGGGGTGCCGCCGCCGATGTAGATGGTTTTCAGATGCAGGCGGTTGTGGTCGGCCAGGGAGCGGATGTCCTCCAGCTCGCGGCAGAGAAGGTCCACATACGGCTGCACCAGCTTCTTCTCCTTCTCGATGGTGCGCGAGACAAAGCTGCAATAGCTGCACCGGGACGGGCAGAACGGGATGCCGATGTAGAGGCTGTAGTCCCGCTCGTCGGCCTGCATCCAGGGGGACTGGCGGTTTGCGATGTCCAGCGCCAGCTCAAATTTTTCGTCGGTGACATCGTATTTGTGGCAGAACAGGCGGCGGATCTCGCTCTCGCTCATGCCCTTTGCGCGGGAGTCGTGGATGATGCGCACGGGCCGCACGCCCGTCAGCATCCCCCAGGGCGGGCGCTTGCCGGTGCGCCGGCACAGCAGGCGGTACACCAGAGCCGCCAGCGCGTATTCGGGCGTCTGATTGTCGTCCGGGCCGGGCAGCGGCGCGTACTCCCAGCTGCACTGCCCTGCGCAGCACAGTCCCGCCAGCATCCGCCGTCTGCCCAAATGCGCGATCACCGCGTCCTGCCCGCGGGTGCGGCGGGGACGAATCTCGGCACCCGGATAAAACAGCCGCACCAGATGCTCGATGTCATAAACCGAGGCAAGGCCTCGCACTACCGTCTGCATGTTGTTTCTCCTGTCTCTCCTGTTTTTACCTTGCGAAACCAAGGTAGGGGTTGCTTGCTTTTTCCTGCTCCATCGTGGAAAAATCCTCGTGCCCGGGCAGCACCTGGGGATCGTCGTGGACAGCGTCGCACAGCTTTTTCAGGCTGTCCATCAGCTGGTCGTAGTTGCCGCCGGGAAGGTCGGTGCGGCCCACTGTGCCGGCAAACAGCGTGTCGCCGGTGAACAGCAGCGCATCGCACCGGATGCAGGTGGAACCGGGCGTATGGCCCGGCGTGAAGATGGTGGTGTAGCAGTCCTCGTCCACCTGGATCTGCCCGCCGTCGGTGTACACCTCGTCCGGCTGGATGCCGAAATGGGCGGCGTCGGCGGCGTTCATATACAGCTTTGCACCGTCGGCGCGCAGTTCGTTCACGCTGCCCACATGGTCGTGATGGCCGTGAGTGAGCAGGATGTGGGTGAGGGCTGCGCCCTCCTTTTCCAGCAGCTGCCGGTATTTTTCGGCGGGGGCGTCGGGGTCGATGGCCACCGCGTGGCCCGCCTCGGTGACGAGCAGGAAGGTATTGGTAAACAGCGGCGCGCGGCCGTGGATGTGGTACACTTTTTTCATGCTTTGCTCTCCTTTGTCCATTCGTCGGTGTCGATGACGATGGTGACCGGGCCGTCGTTCACCAGGCTCACCTGCATATCGGCCCCGAACTCGCCGGTCTGCACACCGGCCAGACCGGCCTGCCGCATCTGCTCCACAAAGGCGTTGTAGCAGTCCACCGACAGCGGCGGCTTTGCGGCGGCGATAAAACTGGGCCGTTTGCCCTTGCGGGTGTCGCCGTACAGGGTGAAGTTGCTGACCACCAG
Organism: Anaerofilum sp. An201; assembly: GCF_002160015.1. GTDB lineage: Bacteria > Bacillota > Clostridia > Oscillospirales > Ruminococcaceae > Anaerofilum > Anaerofilum faecale. Next base: position 41,662 of record NZ_NFJT01000011.1, read on the forward strand.
CGCCTGGAGCCCCAGCTCGCGGGCACTGCGGTTCAGCTTGCCTTCCTCATCTTCAAAAATGCGAAGGCCCGCACATTTTTCCGCCAGTTTGGGCACGATGGCGAGGGTGTCGGTGTCCCGCACGCCCAGCAGGATCACGATCCCCCGCCCGATGGTGCGCGGTGCGCCGCCGTCCACCACAACGCTGGCCGAGGCCACGCGCTGAATCACAGCTCTCATAGGTTGGTTTCTCCTTTCGCGTATCAGGTGCGCTCTACATTGATGACATCCCGCACCTTGCGCAGCTTCTGGATCACCGAATTGAGGTGCTCGGTGTTGGCGATGCTGATGGTAGCGATGACGGTGGCGCGGCCGTCGCTGGTTTTGCGGGCGTTGATGGCGTGAATGGGGATGCGCATCTCGCCCAGCGTGGCCGAGACATCGGTGAACAGGCCGTCGCGGTCCATCGCGGTGATCTCCAGCGTGGACTGGAACTCCTCTTTCACGCTCTCGTCCCAGTGCGCGCGCACCCAGCGGGGATCGCTGCCGTCGTCGCGGACGTTGATGCAGTCCTTTTTATGGATGGAGACGCCGTAGCCGCGGGTGATGAAGCCCACGATGCGGTCGCCGGGCAGCGGGTTGCAGCACTTTGCGAATTTGACCAGGCAGTTGTCCAGGCCCTCCACGATAACACCGTCGGGGTTCTTCTGCTTTTTGGCGGGGATCTGGAAGGTGACGGTGGGGTCCTTCTCCTTGATCATCCGGTTGTACTCGTCCTTGATGCGCAGCATCAGGCGGGACAGCTGGATGCCGCCGTAGCCGATGGCGGCATACATCTCCTCCACGCTGTTCATCCGCTGGCGGCGGACGATCTCGTTCATGAAGGCCTCGTAGTCCTCTTCGGGGATGGTGATGAGATTGCGGCGCATCTCCTTTTCCAGCGCCGCCTTGCCCTCGGCAATATTCTCCTCTTTGCGTTCTTTTTTGAACCAGTTGCGGATCTTGTTTTTGGCCTCGCCGGTGGTGACGATGTTCAGCCAGTCGCGGCTGGGGCCCTTGTCGGCCGGGCCGGTGATGATCTCGATGATCTCGCCGGTGACCACCTTGTGGTCGATGGGCACCATGCGGCCATTCACCTTCGCGCCGATCATCCGGTTGCCCACCGCCGAGTGGATCGCATAGGCAAAGTCGATGGCGGTGGCGCCGGCGGGAAGGTTGATGACGTCGCCCTTCGGGGTGAAGGCGAACACTTCCTCGGGCAGCAGGTCGCTCTTCATGTCGCGCAGCAGATCGCCCGCGTCGTCGCTGTCGCGCTGGCTTTCCAGCAGCTGGCGCACCCAGGCGAGACGCTCTTCCAGGCGCGCGGTCTTGCTGCCGCCCTGCACGCCCGCCTTGTATTTCCAGTGCGCTGCCACGCCATATTCGGCCATGTGGTCCATCTCCCAGGTGCGGATCTGCACCTCGAAGGGGATGCCCTCGTGCCCGATCACGGTGGTGTGCAGCGACTGGTACATGTTGGGCTTGGGGGTGGAGATATAATCCTTGAAGCGGTTGGGCAGCGGATGGTACATATCGTGGATCACGCCCAGCGCGTTGTAGCACTCGCCCACCGTGTCCAGGATGATGCGCACGGCATAGACGTCGTAGATTTCCTCGAAGCTGCGGTTGTGCACAAACATCTTGCGGTAGATGCCGTACACGCTTTTGATGCGCTTTTTGATGGTGCAGTCCTTCATGCCGTTTTCGGCCAGACGCTCGCGGATCTTGTTTGCGATATTGGTGATGAACTGCTTGGCGCTGCCGTTGCGGTCGAGCATGCTGCTGATCTCCTCATACCCGATCGGGTCCAGATACCGCAGGCTGAGGTCCTCCAGCTCTTCCTTGATGTTGCTGATGCCCAGACGGTGGGCGATGGGGGCGTATACCTCCATCGTTTCCAGCGATTTGTCGCGGCGTTTCTGCGGGGGCCAACCGTCGGCCGTGCGCATGTTGTGCAGCCGGTCGCACAGCTTCACCAGCATCACGCGCACGTCCTGGCTCATGGCCAGCAGCATCTTGCGCAGGTTCTCGGCCTGCTGCTCCTCCACGCTGGAAAAGCTGATGCGGGTGAGCTTTGTGACGCCGTCCACCAGGTGCGCCACATCTTCGCCGAACTCGTTTTTCAGCCGGGACAGCGGGACGCCGGTGTCCTCCACCACGTCGTGCAGCAGCGCCGCCGCCACGCTCTCGCTGTCCATGCCCATATCCACCAGCAGCGCCGCCACACTGAGCGGATGCGTGATATACGGTTCCCCGCTGCGGCGGCGGGCGTCCCCGTGCGCGGCGGCCGCCACATCGTATGCGTGGCGGATCATTTCCATGTTGTACGGCCGGCCGGACTGTCCAATGGCGTCCACAAGGCCCTGATATTCCATGATCGTCGTGCTTCTATCCCCTCTTGATTCCATTCCCTCATCCCTCCAATGCCGCCAGCACCCGTGCCGAGTGCAGGTCTTTTTTCTCCTTGCTTGGCAGCGGGCGCAGCGTGCCGTCGGCCTCGCTTGTGCCCACCAGCGAAAGCTCCTCCAAAGCCGCCAGGCTGGCCAGGATCCGGCCCGGCTCGATCTGCCCCAGACGTGCAAACAATCCCCGCAGATCCTGCGCATTCACACCGCCGGCGCGGATCTGCTGATATACCGCCACGGTGTCGGAACGGGCCGGGCACAGCAGCGCCTTTTCCTGCACGGTGAGCGTTTTGCCGGCGCGGTATCCCTCAAACAGCGCCGCCTGCTGCACATGCGCTTCGCTCAGGCCGGCCGGGCGGATCTCCTTGATCCGTCCGGACAGCTGCGGCCCGTTTTTGCCCTCGTACACCGACAGCGACACCACCGCGTCCACCAGGCTTCCCGGCGGATAGGGAAGCTGCTGCACGCTCTGGCCAAACCAGACCGCATACAGGCCCCGGTTCCCCTGCCGCAGGCGCAGACGGCAATGCCGGCCGTCGCCCACAGGATATGCGCCGTCCACCGTGGCCTGTTCCAGCAGGAAGAGCGGCGACGGATTGCCGGCGCCGAACGGTTCCAGCAGCTCCAGCGCCTGCACGTCCTCCACCGAAAGCTGGTCCAGGCGTACCGGCGCGTCCACCTCCAGCGGGGGGCATGGCATCACCGGGTGATGCTGGGCGGCCCACTCGTTGATGCGGCGGCGGAATTCCTCCATCCGCTCGGGCAGGATCGACAGCCCGGCCGCCATCGCGTGCCCGCCGTAGCGGACGAAGCAGTCGGCACAGGCAGCCAGCGCCTCGTGCAGATCGAACCCCTTCACGCTGCGGCCGGAGCCTTTTCCCTCGCCCTCCGCAACGCTGATCAGGATGGCGGGGCGTCCATATTTTTCCACCAGGCGGCTGGCGGCGATGCCGATCACGCCCTGGTGGTAGTCCTGTCCCCACAGCACCAGCACCCGGTCGGCCAGCAGGGCGGGGTCCCGCTCCAGCTGGGCGCGCACCTCCTCCATGATGGTCTGCTCGGCCTGCTGCCGGGCGGTGTTGGCGTCGCACAGATGCGCGGCGAGCTGTTCCGCCTGGTCCTCCCCTTCGGTCAGCAGCAGGCGCAGCGCCTGGGTGGCGTCCTCCATGCGCCCGGCGGCGTTCAGGCGGGGGGCGATGCCAAACGCGATGTTCTCCGCCGCCAGCGGCTTTTTGTCCAGCCCGGCGGCGCGGATCAGCGCGTCCAGGCCGGGACGTGCCTGCTGGTTCATCAGCTGCAGGCCGTACCGCACCGCGGAGCGGTTTTCCCCCACCAGCGGCACCACGTCGGCCACCGTCCCCACCGCCACAAGGTCGGCGTAGAAATCCAGCATTTCCTCGGGCGGGCAATTTTCCAGCGCACAGGCCAGCTTGAAGGCCACGCCCACGCCGGACAGGAATTTGAAGGGGCTCTCGTCGTCCGAACGCGCCGGGTCCACCACCGCCAGCGCAGGCGGCAGCGTTTCCGGCGGCAGATGGTGGTCGGTGACGATGACGTCGATGCCCTGCTCCACCGCGAAGGCGATCTCCTCCGACGCCGACACGCCGTTGTCCACCGTGATCACCAGCTTGTAGCCGTTGCGCGCCAGCTTTTCCACCGCGCCGCGGGACAGGCCGTAGCCGTCCCCATCCCGGCTGGGCAGCATGCAGCGGACATTCGCGCCCATGCTGCTGAGGTGGCTGAACAGCAGCGCCGTGGAGGTGACGCCGTCCACATCGTAATCTCCGAACACCACGATCTTTTCGTCCCCGTCGATGGCGGCATGGATGCGCTGCACCGCCCTGTCCATATCTTTCAGCAAAAACGGGTCGCTGAAAGCGGTGCCGTCCAGCAGGGCGCCGGCAGCCTCGGGCGTGTCGATGCCGCGGGCTGTGAGCACGCGCGACGCAAGCAGCGGCAGGCCCAGCGCGGCGCAGAGCTGTTTTGCTTTGGCCTCCTCCGGCCGTTTGATCTTCCAGGAACGATAGCGCATGAAGTGTTCTCCTTTACAGTTCGTTTACAGGGGCAAAGCGCTGGACGATGGCACGCGCCACCCGCAGGCCGTCCACCGCCGCCGACATGATGCCGCCGGCATAGCCCGCGCCCTCCCCGCAGGGATAGAGGCCGGGCAGTGCCAGGCACTCCAGCTCTTCGCCGCGCACAAGGCGCACCGGCGAAGAGGTGCGGGTCTCCAGGCCTGTGAGCAGGGTGTCGGGCGCGTCGTACCCGCGCAGCTTGCGCCCAAAGGCCGCAAGGCCGGTGCGCAGGCCATTCGCCAGCTCGTCCGGCAGCAGACTGCCCAGATCGGCCGCGGCCACGCCGCGGGAATAGGTGGGCTGCACCCGGCCCAGCTCCAGCTTTCCCTGTCCCTGCAGAAAGCTGCCCAGCGTCTCGGCCGGGGCGGTATAATCGCCGCCGCCCGCGCGGAACGCCGCGCGCTCCAGCTCGCGCTGGAAGGCGATCGCACGCATGGGGTCGCCGCCGAAATCGCGGCCGTCCACACTGATCACCACCGCCGCGTTGGCGTTTTTGCCGTCGCGCGCGTGGTAGCTCATGCCGTTGGTGACAACGCCTCCCTCTTCGCTTGCCGCCGCCACCACCTGCCCGCCGGGGCACATACAGAAGGTATACACGCACCGGTCGCCCACATGGTGGCTGAGCTGGTATTCCCCGCGCGGCAGCGCCGGATGGCCGGCCGCCCCATGATACAGGCCGAGCTCGATGTCGGATTGCAGGTGTTCGGCGCGGAACCCCACCGAGAACGGCTTGCATTCCAGCGGCAGGCCCTGTTCGCGCAGCATCTCGAAGGTATCGCGGGCGGAATGGCCCACCGCCAGCACCGCGACCTGTGCCGGGATGGCGCCTGCCGTTGTTTGTACGGCCGAGAGGCGTCCGTTTTTGGTTTCCAACCCGGTGAGCCGGGTGTTGAACAGCACCTCTCCGCCCAGCCGCACGATCTCCTCGCGCAGCGAACGGATCACCGCCTGCAGACGGTCGGTGCCGATGTGCGGCTTCTGCCGCCAGGCAATGTCCTCCGGCGCGCCGTGCTCCAGCAGAAGGCGGGTCACCTCGCCGCACAGGGCGTCGCCGATGCGGGTGGTGAGTTTGCCGTCCGAGAAGGTGCCGGCGCCGCCCTCGCCGAACTGGATGTTGGCGTTGGGGTCGAGCGGGCCGCCCTCGTTGAAGGCGTGGATGGCCTGCATACGCTGCTCCATCTGCGGGCCGCGCTCCAAAATCAGCGGCCGAAATCCCTGTTTGGCCAGCAGAAGGCCGCAGAACAGTCCGGCCGGGCCCAGGCCCACCACCACCGGCCTCGTTTCCAGCGGCTGCGTGCCGGGCGTGAGCTCCAGCGGCGGATTCGTTTGGAAGAAAACGCAGGGCGCAGAGCCCGCAAACGCAGGCTCGGCACCCTCGTCGAGCAATTTGATGGCTATGGTGTACACCAGCGTGGGCGTGCCGCGCCGGGCGTCCACCGAGATCTTGGCTGTCTGTGTGCCGGCCACAAGCCGGGCCGGCACACCTGCCATCCGGATGGCGCGCTGCGCCGCCTCCTCTGCGGAAGCGGACAGCGGCATGCGGATATTGCGAACAAAAAGCATCCGTTCACCTCTTAGTTTTTGGTACTGATCTCGCAATCGGCGGTGTAGCTTCCCACCGCCAGGACGTTGGGCGCACCCGGCACCTGAATGCGCACCGGCACCGTCACCTCGCCGTTGGCCACCTGGAAGTCCTCTGCGTTGACCTGCGCGATGACCGAGGCCGACGTCAGGCCTGCCAGATCCTCCTCGGGGCCGATCAGGGTGACGTTGCTGATGCGCCGGGTGTTCACCCGGATGGTGTAGTTATCGGGCACGTTCGCGGTGCGGATATCGCTCACGGTGACGGTTTTTTCACTGAGGCCCGCATTGTCAAAGCTGAGGGTGATGCTGTTGACGTTTTCCTGTGCGCGGATGCCGTCCGGCATCTGGATGGGAATGGTGTAGTCCCTGCCCAGCGCGAAGGTGGTGACGTCGAAGTAGCCCACCGTCAGCTCGCTGAGCGACTCCAGGCGGCGGGAATCGCCCGCCACCCACATCGAATCCACCGACAGGCTCATGCGTTCTTCCAGCTGGCTCACGTCATAGCCGGACGGGACATTCGTGAACTCCACCTTCAGCGGCAGCTCCTTTCGCTGGAGGACGGAGAGGGTCACTTCGGCCACCTCGGAGGAGAAGGTCACGTATTTCAGATCCAGTTCCTCGCCGTTTTCGTCCACCGCGACCAGCGTGGCGGTCTGGTTGACCGAGCGGTCCCACTCGCCTTCCAGATACAGCGGCGCCATCACCTTATCGACCTTGTCGATCTCGCCGGCCGGGCCGCGCAGGGTGACTTCGGTGGGCGTGCAGAGCGCCCTGTCGAAGATATAGCCCTCTGCGATCTGCACATTGGAGGTGTCTGCCGTGACCGCGAAGGTCTTGGTGACCACCGTGTCGAACACCACATGGACGGTGGGCAGGTCCTTTTCGTTCAGGATGCTCACCTGCTGGCTGTCCCAGCTGCCGTCCACCGGCCTCACAAGCAGCGGCAGGTCGTATTCGCCGGGGCCGTTGATCAGGCTGTAGTTGGGATAGACGAGAATGTCCTCCTTCTCCATATTATTGATCGCCCTTCGCTGCCCATAGACGCGGATGTCCACCGTATCGCCCGGCTGCGACACAATGTCGAGGCCCAGCGTGGTGTAGGCGGAGGAGTTGTAGTCGTAATTCACCGGCACGTCGCGGATGACGCCGTCTGTCTCGGTGCTGATGGTGGTGACCACGATCAGCCAGGCCACCACGGCGATCACCAGCGAAAGGATCATGGTGAACAGACGGCTCTCAAACAGTTTTTGCAGATTTGTTTTCATCTTTCTTTCTCCTGAACAGGGATTTCTTCTTTTCCTGCTCCGGCTCGGCCGGGACCACGTCGCCTTCCAGCAGGCGGAACAGGTTCTGGCGGTCCAGCCGGCGGATGAGCACGCCGTTTTTGGCCACCGAGATGATGCCGGTCTCCTCGCTGACCACCACCACCACGGCGTCGGAATTTTCGCTCATGCCGAGCGCCGCGCGGTGGCGGGTGCCCATATCCTTGCCGATCTCAAGGTTGTTGGAAAGGGGCAGAAAACAGCCTGCCGCTTTGATCTTGCCGTCGCGCACCACCACCGCGCCGTCGTGCAGCGGGGTGCCTTCATAGAAGATGGTGCCCAGCACCTCGGGGTTGATGTCGCCGTTCATCGCGGTGCCGGTCTTGATGATCTCGCCCAGGTTCGTTTTCCGCTCGATGACGATCAGCGCGCCGGTGCGGCTGTCGCTGAGACGCTCGGCCGCGTCGCAGATGGCCACCACGGCATTGCGCCATTTCTCCCGCAGATCGTAGGAAACCGCCTGGTTTTTGAACAGCTGCACAGCAAAAATATTGGTGCGCCCCATCTGCTCCAGCGCACGGCGAAGCTCCGGCTGGAACACCACAATCAGCAGGATCAGGCTGGCCTGCATCAGGTTGTTCAGCGCGTAGGCCACTGTGCGCAGGCCCACCGTGTTCGCCACCCAGTTGAACAGCAGCAGGATGATGATGCCCTTGGCCAGCTGTGCCGCCCGGGTCTGCCGGACCAGCAGGATCAGCTCGTAGACCACAAAGGCAACGATGAGAATGTCCAGCAGGTCGGTGATGATGGTGCTGGGCTGAAAAACATTTCGGAACAACTGCTGCCAGTAGTCCTGAATGCCCTGTATAAACTCCGTCAAATGTACAGCCTCCTTGCTTGTCCGGTTGGCCGCTGCGCGGCGCATGGCGGCATTGGTATCACAGAGAATTATACCACAAACCGCTCCGAAAACAAACCATTTTTTCGATTCAGCGAAGCAGTGCCACCGCGTGCGCCGCGATGCCCAGCTTCTCGCCCGTGAAGCCCAGCTTCTCCTCGGTGGTGGCCTTCACCGACACGCTCTCCACCGCAATGCCCAGCGCGGCGGCCAGGTTGCGGCGCATGGCCGGGATGTGCGGCGCCAGCTTGGGAGCCTGGCAGAGGATCGTTGCGTCGATGTTGCCGATGCGCAGACCGCGTGTTTGCAGCAGGGCCGCCACATGGCGCGCCAGCTGCAGGCTGTCGGCGCCCTTGTAGGCGGGGTCGCTGTCGGGGAAGTGCTGGCCGATGTCGCCCAGCGCGGCCGCCCCCAGCAGCGCGTCCATCACGGCGTGGGTGAGCACGTCGGCGTCGGAATGGCCCAGCAGGCCCGTTTCGTGCGGGATCTCCACCCCGCCCAGAATCAGCTTGCGGCCTTCCACCAGCCGGTGCACGTCATATCCATGTCCGATACGCATAGGTTCCTCCTTCAGATCCTCCGGTGTGGTGATCTTGTAATTCCCGTATTCGCCCTCCACCAGGCGGACCGGCAGCCCGGCCCGCTCGAACAGCTGGCAGTCGTCGGTGACGGTATCGTCGCCGGTCTGTTCCAGAATGCGGCGATAGGACGCTGTTTCAAACACCTGCGGCGTCTGCACGGCGTACAGGCTGCTGCGCGGCGGCGTCTCCACCACATAGCCTCCCTGCGCCCGTTTGACGGTGTCCTTGACCGGCACGGCCGGAGCGGCGGCCCCCGTTTCAAAGGCGGCGCGCAGCGTGCGCTCGATGAGCTGCCCGGACACGAACGGGCGGGCGCCGTCGTGAATGGCCACGAACTCCCCGGCCGCCTGTTCCAGCCCTGCCCGCACCGAAGCGGCGCGGGTGGCTCCGCCCTGCACCACCACAGCCGGCTTGGTGCAGGCGCCGGCAAATCCGCGGACCTCTTCGATGTTCCCCGCCGAGGCCACCACCACCACCTGGTCGATCATGGGATGGGTGTCGAGCGCGTGGATGGTGCGGGCCAGCACCGGCTGCCCGTCCAATGGATAGAGCAGCTTGTCGAACCCCATTCGTGTGGAGCTGCCTGCCGCCACAATAATTGCCGTCACTGTATGTTGCATCCTGTCGCATCCTTTCCTGCAGTCGGTGTGAGATCCGTCAGCGGAGGGGGCGGCCCAGCTGCATCTCTGCTCTCCAGGCCGGCGCCGGGCCGTCGTCTCCCCAATATTCGTCGATCGAATGGATTTTCTCGTCTTTGATGCGAAGGAAGGACACGGCGTGAAAGCTGGCCGAACCATCCTGCGCATACACCCGGGTCACGGTGATGGTCAGATCGCCGCGCTGCTCGATGCGCTCCACTTCCCCGCCCCAGCGGCCGGGATAGGCGCAGTTGGCGCGGATGAATTCGTCCGCCGTGAACAGCTCGTTCGTGTTGTGCCAGCGGATCTGCGCGTCTGCGGCAAAGTATTCCTTCAGCTGCCGGGCGTCCTGCCGCACGACCGCCTGCCAGAATTTTTCAGCGTCCATCTGCCGTCCTCCCCTCACACACGATTCCGGTATTCTTTTATTATACAAAATACGCGCACAAATTGCACTATCTGTGTCGAGATATTTGGAAAGAATACAAATATGTAAACCGATTGTAACCCTTTTGCCGCCGTTTCAAAAAATCCCGCGCCGCGGCAGCCTCCGGAAAGGCTCCGCAGCGCGGGAACAGGAACGGGATTCAGCGGACGAATTTCTGCACCAGGGCGTTGAATACATCCGTATGCGCGGGATACCACTCGTCGAAGGTGGAGTTTGCGGCCTGCACCGTGCGGCCCAGCTCCACGATGAACTGCGGGATATCCTCCTGCAGCAGCACGCCGGCCAGACGTCCGAACTGCTCGCCGCCCGCGGCGTCGATGCCGCCCACCATCAGGGTGAAGGCGGGATGCGGCACCTTGTCGATGGTTTTCACGCCGCCCACGAAGCCGAGCGTCCCCACCTGATGGGTGCCGCAGCTGGACGGGCAGCCCGAAATGTGGGCGCGGGGCAGAACGCCGTCGGCAAAATTTTCGCGGCGGGCGGCATCCAGCATCGCGGCCAGCAGCTGCTGGGAATCGCGCGCGCCCTGCTGGCAGATGGACGCGCCGATGCAGCACACGCTGGTTTCAAACAGGGTGTTCGCGCCGTCGTCGGTGACCTGCAGCACCGCGGGGACCTCCCTGGCGGTGAGGTTGATGAGATACAGGGTGCCGTCGGCGCCGATGCGGACCGACACATCCGGCAGATCGCGGATGACCCGCAGCAGTTCGGCCGGCTTTTCGGGCGCAAGGTCGCCGCCCAGCGGATGGTAGCTGACCGCGTACAGTCCCGGCTGCTTCTGCGGGATCACGCGCCCGGCCTCGATGGCGCCGTCGGCGGGCTTGTCCACCGGCTGCGGCGCGGGGAATACCGAGAGGTCGCGCTGTGCCTTCGACTCGGCCAGCGCCTCGGCAAACGCCTGGCGCAGACCCTCGGCGCCCAGCGTATCCTGCAGGTAGCGGGTGCGCGCACGGGCGCGGTTTTCGTAGTTACCGTGGGCAGTGAAAACACGGATCATCGCGTCGGCGCAGTGCAGCACGTCTTTGGGTTCGATGCGCTCCCGCACGCACACGCCCAGCTTGGGATTGGGGCCCAGGCCGCCCGCGCAGTAGACCGCAAATCCGCCGTCCTCCCGCGCCACAAAGCCCAGGTCGCGGAAGGTGGCATGGGTGGCGTTGGCCGGGCTGTTGGAGAAGGCGACCTTCAGCTTGCGGGGCATGCGGAGCTCGCGCACACGGCCCAGCAGGTACTCCGCCATCGCATCGGCCCAGGGGCGCACATCGAAATATTCGCCCTGCTCCACGCCGGACAGCGGGCTGACCATCACATTGCGCGGGAAATCTCCTCCTCCGCCGCGGGTGATGATGCCGTGGTCCATCGCCTCGGTCATGATGGCGACGGTGGCGTCGGCCGACAGATCGTGCAGCTGCACGGTCTGGCAGGTGGTGAGCTTCAGACGCCGCACCGACCAGCGGTCCACGCAGTCTGCCAGGAAGGCCAGCTTTTCCTTGTCCATCGCGCCGCCCGCCATGCGCAGACGCAGCATATTGCCGCCGTTGCGCTGGGCATAGCTGCCGAAGCCGCCGGAAAATCCTTTGTAGGTCTTTTTGTCGATCTCGCCCGCTTCGAACGCGCGCAGCTTTTCTTCAAACAGGCGGATGTCCGCTTTCAATTCCTGATACAGTATCTGATCCACGTAAAACTCTCCTTATTCTTCTCAAACAATTCCAAAATGAAGAATGAGTGTCCAGTATACAATATCTGGCGGTCATATGCAACATGCCGGCCGCAAAATCCACAATTGTGCAAAAAATACTTCCAAAATCCGCCGCACACACGGCACGTCTGCGAATAAACTGGAAAACAGATGGGATACTAATTGTCAAATTGTGTAGGAGGGATGCCTGGATGCAGTTCAAGAGACGTATCCTGCTTCGCATAGGCGCGGCTCTGACAGGCGCTGCCGTGGCGTTTGCCGCCGTGCTGTACAGTAAAGTGCCAGACACCTTGTATCTTTCCCCCGGACAGTCGCTGACCATCTCCGGCATGCCGTTTTTGCAGCCGATGTCCCGCACACAGACCACCGCCGTGGCGGGCGGCAGCTCTGCGCAGAGCCAAATGGTGGGGCTTTTTGGGCTGCTGCCCTTGAAACGAATCCATATTCAAATCCGCGAAAAAGAGTATGTGACCGTGTGCGGAACGCCCTTTGGCATCAAAATGTTTGCAGACGGCGCGATGGTGGTGGGATTTTCGGATGTGTTCGGCACCGAAGGCTGGCGCAGCCCCGGCAAGGACGCCGGCCTGCGGATGGGCGACATCCTGGTGAGCGTGGGAGGCATCCAGACCACCGGCAACGACGATGTCCAAAAGGCGGTGCAGGCCGCGCAGGGAAACCCCGTGGAGGTGGTCTATACCCGGGAAGGACGCCGCTGCACCACCACCCTGACGCCGGTGAGGGCACAGGACGGCAGCTATAAGGCCGGCGTGTGGGTGCGGGATTCCTCCGCCGGCATCGGCACCCTTACGTTTATAAAGAAGAACGGCATCTACGGCGGACTGGGGCACCCCATCAGCGACGCCGACACCGGCCAGACCATCCAGCTGCTTTCCGGCGAGATCGTACCGGTGGAGATCACCGGCGTGAAGATCGGCCAGAGCGGAAGCCCCGGCGAATTGCAGGGAAGGTTCTCCGGCAACACAACCGGCAATATCCTCATCAACGGTGCGTCCGGCGTCTACGGGCGCATGACAGAGCAGCAGGAAGGGCTGTGGCTGCCGGTGGCCCACCGGCAGGAGGTGGAGCGCGGCGAGGCGGTGATCTACACCAGCATCGACGACACCGGCCCCCACGCCTACACCGTGCGCATCCGGCAGGCCAATCTCACCAGCGACCAGCCCAACCGCGATATGCTGATCGAAGTGACCGACCCGGCCCTTTTGGAAAAGACCGGCGGCATCGTGCAGGGAATGAGCGGCAGCCCGCTGATCCAGAACGGCCATCTGGTGGGCGCCGTGACCCACGTTCTGGTGAACGACCCCACCTGTGGATACGCCATCTTCGCGGAAAACATGCTGGAAACCGCGGAAATCTTAGAAAAGGATACAGAAAATCAAGCGGCTTGACGATAAGTATGCGGCGATATTTCCAAAAGATGGGAAATTTTTCCAACCTTGTTGCAATATCTGGAAATATATGGTAAAATTGGCATTGTTAAGGGAAAACGCAACAGGAGGAAAAAGAATCATGGAAATCGAATTTGTTATGACCGACTTGCAGTCCGATCTGACCGCCCAGTGCGTGCAGGCCCTTAGCCGCCGCGGGGTGCACACCACGGTATGCCAGAAGGACGGCGAGGCCGTACTGGCACAGCTGCAGCAGATGCATCCCACAGCCGTGTTGCTGGATGCCTTTCTGCCGGGGCTGGACGCTCTGGCGGTGAAGGAGCGCTATGAAGCCGCCGGCGGCTCCCGCACCACCTTCCTGGCGATGGGCGGATTCCAGAACGAGGCGCTGGCCCAGCAGCTGATGGAAGCCGGTTTCGTCTTTTACTTCGTCAAGCCCTTCGACCCCGAGGTGCTGGCCGAACGGGTGGCGCGCCTCTCCTCGGCCGTTCCCTGCAACGACGCCGCCAACGACGAGATCAACGCCACCGAGATCCTGCATCAGATCGGCGTGCCGGCGCACATCAAGGGATACCAGTTCCTGCGGGATGCCATTCTGCTGACGATGAGCGACCCGGAATATATCAACGCCGTGACCAAGCGGCTGTATCCGCAGATCGCAAAGACCAATTCCACCACGCCTTCCCGCGTGGAGCGCGCGATCCGGCACGCCATCGAAGTGGCGTGGGACCGCGGCGATGTGGACACGCTGAACAGCTATTTTGGGTACACCATCCACAACCTGCGCGGCAAGCCCACCAATTCCGAATTCATTGCCATGATTGCAGACAAGATGCGTTTGGAGAAAAAGAGCCATCGCACCGCCTGAACCCCACACATCCACCCCACACACGCCCCTTCTCTTCCCCACCAGCCCGGCAGCCGTCTGTGCACACAGTGCAGGCGGCTGCCGCTGTTGTTTCTGCAAAGGCCGTTCTGCCATAAAAAAGCCCCCGATCTGTACGATCGGGGGCAAAGGGTGCTGAATCCGGCCGGAAGCCTTCTCCTGCCGGGGGCAAAAGCCGGCCAGCGACGAAGGATGCCGCGCGGGCCAAGGCGGCGGAGGTTCAGAACTTGCCGCTGGTGCCGGAGAATCCGCCGCTGCCAGAGGAGGAACCGTGCCCGCCGGACTGGCTGCGCGGCTGTTCGATCCGGCGGCGGGATTCGGTGGTGTGTGTGTAGATATCGTCGCGCACCCGCCATTTTTCACTTCCCTGCAGCAAATACATTCTGGCCTGTGCACCGATTTTCACCGATTTCATCTTCGACTTCAGAGTCATGACCACGATGAGAGCAACGGCAGCCGGGCAGACCAGCACCACAACAATGCCGAGCATCCCCTGTTTGAAGTGATCGCCGGAAAGAGCCTTGCCGCTGTTTTCCAGATAGGCCTGGAATCCGTTGTTCCAGTCGTTCCTTCCGAAATAGGACAGAAAACTGTCGGCGATGTCCTCCCGGGCGGTCTGGTCAAAGATCCGGTTGGCCAAATTCCCGTGACAGATCAAAGCGTAGTCGGGCTCCGACATACTGAGCAGCAGCAGTATGCCATCGTGCTGCGCACCCACGCCCATATTTTTCTCCTGATAAATCTTCTCGGCAGCATCCTGCACATCGCTGCCGGAATCGCGGTAGTTGTCAACCGTGGCGATATACAGCCCGCAGTCGTACTTTTTGGTATACTTGGCGGCCAGATCGTTCAACTGCTGCTCCTGCTGTTCGTCCAGCAGCTGCGCCTCGTCGAACACATAGCTCCCGGATGCGTCTGCCGCTGCCGGAACCGCCAGCAGCACCAGAAACAGCGCCGCCAGCAGTGCAAAAAACTTTCGTTTCATTTGCCTTACCTTCCCCCATACAGCATGCAAAACACCAGCGCCAGAGCCGACAGCGGCGCCATCGTAGCGAAAAATATTGCCCAGAAGCGCTTCCAGCTGATGGGAAGGTCGCCAACCATCTTTCCTGTCTGGCCGTTCATGGCAAACAGGTAGTTGTTGCCCTTCCACCGGGTGCTGAGCAGCCACACCGGCAGCAGCGCCTGCCGCATCTTGGTGCGTTCGAGGTTGATCTTCTCATCAGTCAGCGTACAGCTGTCGTAGCCGGTGACGGTTCCGCGGATAAACTCCCGTGCAGAATTGCGGCAGCGCGTCTCGATCCGTCCCGTGCAATCTTCCGCGCTGATGTCGTATTTGTCGGCCAGAAAGCCCGGAAGGTAGGCGGTGGAAAAGGGCTTCATCTCGCTGTAGTTGAACGGCTCCAGAGAATCCATGTAATCGTCCGGCATCTTGGAGGACGCATCGGCCGGCACCCGCTCGAATTCCAGCGTTCCAGCGCGCCGCACATTGTAGTGCCGTGTTGTGATGATCTCATAATCGCCCCGGCGATGCACACTGCTGCGGGTGGCGTGGAAGGTCTGGTCCACGTCCGCGTGCATATCCATCAGCCAGAAAGGAACGTACACGCCGCGGATCTCCTGGATATGGCTGTCGCTTCGGAATTCTTTGGGCAGCAGGATTTTGTTTTTGTAATGCCGCCTGAGCGCATTTTCCGCCTCCTGTTTGTCCAATTGGAAGGGGATCACATAATTCGGCTCGAACACGCCGGTCAGCTGGCCGGGCACCACCGACGGATTGCCGCAATAGGGGCAGCTGGTGGCGGCGGTGGTCTGGTCGCAGACCAGCTGCGCCGAACAGGAGGGGCAGGTGTAGACCCGGAGGTCCGCCTGTGCGGCTTCCTGCGCGGGGTTGGCCTGCTGTTCATTCTGGAATGCCTCGACGGCCTTCTCTTCCTTTTCGGCATACAGCGCCTCGATCTCGGCCACGTCATAGGAGGAACCGCAGTATTCACATTCCAGCTTTCCGCTGGAGGCCACAAATTTCAGCGGGGCGGTACAGGCCGGGCACTGATAGTTCGTCACTTGTGTGGGCATTGTCTCTCTCCTTCCGATGCATGCGGCACGGGTCAGTTTTTCATGTCCGTATCGGTGAAGGGATCGCCGCACTCGGGGCAGAATTTGGGCGGATGCCGGGGGTCTTCCGGCTCCCATCCGCATTTATCACACCGGTAGAGCGGCGCACCGGCCGGCTTTTTGCTGCCGCACTCGGAGCAGAATTTGCCCTTGTTCACCGCGCCGCAGGAACAGGTCCACCCCTGCGGGGCCGCGGGACGGGGCTGGCCGCATTCGGGGCAGAAATTGCCGGTGGCGACGGCGCCGCAGCTGCATTTCCAGCTTTCGGCGGGAACTGGCTTGGGGCTGCCGCAAGCGGAACAGAAATTGCCGGTGTTGCCGGTCTGGCCGCAGCTGCAGGTCCAGCTCTGTGCTGCGGCGGCAGCCTGCTGCTGGCCCATCTGGTAGAGGTTTTGGGCGTTGAATCCGCCCGCCTGCGCCGCCATGTTCATGTTCATGAAAGCCAGCGCCGGGCCGGTGGCCTGATTGCCGGCCGCCGTGCGCAGCGCGTCGGCCTGTGCGCGCGCCAGATTGGCCGCCGCACGGGAGGGGTCGGTGAAGGCCGCGTTCACCTGCAGCTCCCGGATCATCTTCTCGTCCTCCTCGTCGGCCGTGACCGAGGAGACGCCCACCGAAACGATCTCGATGCCGCGCTTTTCCTTCCACTGGGACGAAAGCTCCTGGTTCAGCGCCCGGGCCATCTCGGCGGTGTGGCCGGGCAGCGCCGAATAGCGCACGCCCATTGCGCTGATGCGGGCAAACGCCGGCTGCAGCGCGGTGAGCAGCTCGGTTTTGAGCTGGCTGTCCAGCTGGGAACGGGTGTATGCCTGCTCCACGTTGCCGCACACATTGGTGTAGAACAGCAACGGGTTGCAGATGCGGTAGCTGTATTCGCCGAAGCAGCGGATGGAGATGTCGATGTCGATGCCGGCGCGTTGGTCCACCACACGGAACGGGACCGGATTGGCCGTGCCGTATTTGTTGCCGAGCATTTCCTTTGTGTTGAAGTAGTAGACGCGCTGGTCCCGCGCGGTATCGCCGCCGAAGGTGATGCGCCGGCCGACGGCCTTGAAGGTCTCGATGATGCTGTCGTCGAGGTTACCGGCAAAAATGCTGGGCTCCAACGAGGCGTCGTAGGTGAACTCGCCCGGTTCGGCGCACACCTCCACCACCTTGCCCTGGTCCACGATCATCATGCACTGCCCGTCGGCCACCGCAATGACCGAGCCGTTCGTGATGATGTTGTCGCTGCCCTTTTTGTTGCTGGAACGCCCCGAGGTGCGCTTCCGGCCCCGGACAGCCAGAACATTCTCTGGCAGAGAATCGCAGAAAAAATATTCCTTCCACTGGTCGGCGAGCACCCCGCTCACAGACCCCAGCGCAGCTTTGATCAGGCCCATACTCCTCTTTCCTCCCTGTTCTTGCAGGACGGCCCGGTTTGGGGCACGTCTTGTTTTTGTCTTTCCTGCGCCCTATTATATCACAAAACAGCGGATTCGCAAACACTGGAAAACACGCCTGCGAATTGGTGGAAATGCACAAAACCCCGTCTGTGCGGTTTTGCGGCGGGTGGTGGCAAATCCGACCGGTTTGTGGTATACTTGTACGCAAAGGAAGTGAACGCGCTGTGCGGCGGCACAAGCCCGGCAGGCACGGGCACGCCCGATTCGCTCACAGGGGAGGAAACCTGCAATGAATGAAAACAAATACGACGACGAGATTTTTTTTGAAAAGTACAGCCAGATGGCACGCTCCCGGCAGGGGCTGAAGGGCGCCGGCGAATGGAGCGAGCTGCAGAAGCTGCTGCCGGATTTCCACGGAAAGCGCGTGCTGGACCTGGGCTGCGGGTACGGCTGGCACTGCAAATATGCCGCCGAACACGGCGCGGCCTCGGTGCTGGGGATCGATCTTTCCGAAAAGATGCTGCAAATCGCCCGCCGGCTGAATCCCGCGCCCTGCATCGAATACCGCCGCGCCGCCATGGAGGACCTGCGCTTTGACGCGTGCAGCTTCGATGTGGTGCTCAGCTCGCTGGCCTTCCATTATGTGCGCGACTTCGCCCCGCTGGCGGACAACATCGCACACTGGCTCTGCAAAGGCGGCGACCTGGTCTTTTCGGTGGAACATCCGGTTTTCACCGCCTACGGTTCGCAGGACTGGTACTACGACCAGGACGGGAAGATCCTGCATTTCCCGGTGGACAATTACTACTACGAGGGACAGCGGCAGGCCATTTTTCTGGGAGAACCGGTGACCAAATACCACCGCACCCTCACCACCTACCTGCACACCCTGCTGCAAAAAGGGTTCATGCTCACCGATGTTGTGGAACCGCAGCCTCCGGCAGAGATGATGCATCTTGCCGGGATGAAGGATGAGATGCGCCGTCCGATGATGCTGCTGGTGGCGGCGCGCAAGCTCTGAGCGCCCGGCTGCCCCGGCGCATACCGCAATACAAAGGAAACCGGCCCGAAGTCCGCTGCGCGGAGCTCGGGCCGGTTTCAGGCTGTCCAGTAAGCGATTCCCTTTGTGCGGCGGGGTAGCTTCGACCTCATCCGCCCCGCTCGGGCGGGGCGCCTTCCCCAGGGGAAGGCTTGCCGTACCGTTGGCTTCCCCCAGGGGGAAGCTGTCCCCGAAGGGGACGGATGAGGGGAAAGCCTGTGCGCAGCGCAAACCATCCCTTTGTCGGCAAGCTGAGACCGGCCCGAAATCCGCTGCGCGGAGCTCGGGCCGGTTTGTGTTTTGCAGAGACAGGATCAGGAGGCCGCGTCGGACGCGTGCATCCGCTTTTCGTTCCACTCGTTCAGAGCGGTTTCAAACTCGGCGGCGCTCATCGGCTTCTCCAGCAGGTGCTGCCCCTTATAGCGCTCGCGGGCGGCGCCGAAGGGGGCATACTGCCCCTCGAAGGGATTCAGGTAGCTGGCAATGTAGCCGCTGCCCGACATGTGATACGGGATCACGAAGGCGTGCTCGATGAGGAAGGCCTCGGCTTCGGCAAAGGCGGCATAGCGCTCGTCGTTGCTGGTGGTGATCTGGGAGGCGGCTTCCATCATCCCATAGTATTCGTCCACCAGCGCCTGGGTCTCGGCGGTCTTGTTGGTGTAACCGTTTTCGGCGTCGGTGTACATGAACTGGTAGCTGTTGCCCGCCTTGAACGGTTCGCCCGCGTTCTCGGGGTCGGCGTAGTCGAAGCCCCAGTTGCAGATCAGCATGCCGTATTTGCCGGCGCGGCGGATCTCGCCCAAAAATCCGGTGGAGGGACCGCTCACCAGCTGGATGTCGATATAGTCGGTGCCCAGCAGGCCCTCCAGCTGCTGCTCGATGACCTGGCACTCCTTGTCGCAGTTGGTCTCGTTGGGGTTGATGACCAGCGGGATAATGACCGGCAGGCTGGCGCCGGCGGCTTCCAGATCGGCCAGGGCGGCTTCTTTATACTCCAGCGCCTGGTCGGCGTCGAACGGATCGCCCTGGGTGATCGCGGCCAGCGAGCCCATCTCGGTGTAGTCGGTGCCGCTCTCGCCCACGGCAAAGGCCGGCGGCGTGATGGTGTTCAGCAAAAGCGTCTCGGGGTTTTCGGGCATCTGCACCGAGTAGCTCTTGACCCGGTCCAGACCGTAGTAGATGGATTTGCGGAAGTTCTCGCTGTTCACCGCTTTGATCCAGTTTTCGGGCTGGTACTGCTCGTCGAAACTGGGCTCGAAGTTGAAGCTGATGAAATAGGTGTAGCTGGGATCGGCGCGGTTGGGACGGACCAGGTCCTTGGTGGCGTCGTCCTCCATCCAGGCCTGCACCAGGTCGATGCTGATGGAGGCTTCGTCGATCTCGCCGCGCTTGAACATCTCGGGCGCCAGCGTGCCGGCCTCGGTGTTGAATTTCTTCTCGATCGTCTCGATATACACCTTATCCTTATCCCAGTAGGACGGGTTTTTCTGGTATACGTGCCGGTTCTGCGGCTCGAAGGACTCCAGGTAGTAGGCGCCGCAGTAGAGCAGGGTGTCGTTGCTGGTGCCGAAGCTGTCGCCCTTTTCCTCCAGGAACGGGCCGTACACCGGGTAGAAGCAGCCGAAGCTGACCGCCGACACGAACCACGGCTTGACGCCGTCGGTGGTGAACTGGAGGGTGTAGTCGTCCACTGCCTTGATGCCCACATCCTCAAACGCGACCTCCTCCACCGGCTCGATGGGATCGCCCTCCGCGTTGGTGGTCCTGGTGCCGTTCTCGCTCTCCACCAGATAGGCGGTGTAGTCGTTGTAGGCCGCGGCGTTCTTCAGCGTGTTGGTCATCATATAGGCGGTGCCGGACCCGTTCGCCGCATCCAGCGCATAGCGGGCGGAGGACACGAAGTCGTTGGCGGTGACCTCGGCCACCTCCTGGGCGTTGTGGTCGATCCACTTCACGCCTTTGCGCAGATGGAAGGTCCACACCTCGGGGTTCTCCGGGTCCTGCTCCCAGCTCTCGGCCAGGCCGGGCAGCACGTTGCCGTAGCTGTCGTATTCCACCAGGCAGTCGATGGTGTTGTAGGCCACCTTCAGCTCATCGGTGGACGAGCTGACCAGATAGTTCAGGGTGCTCACCTCGCCGCTGTACAAAACGCGGTAGGTATTCTCATCCTTTGTACTTGTGCCGCCGCAGGCCGCAAGGCCCACCATCATGGCAGCCGCCAGCGCCAAACTGATGGCTCGTTTCATAAAACATCCTCCTTTTGATCGGCAGAACGCCGATTTTTTAAATCGTTTCCAGCGTTGGCATCCCCGTGATGCCGATGCCGGGGGTGCAGGGCATCTCGATGCGTCCCGCCGTGTAGACGGGGCCGCCCTCATACGGGTCGATGCGGCACAGGCCGGGGCCGTCCAGATCGGCGCGGGTGACGATCCCCTTCGCCGCGGCCAGGTGGGCGGCGGCGGATACGGCCAGCTTGGTCTCCAGCATACAGCCCACCATACACTCCACGCCGCAGGTCTCGGCGATGGCGCACACCCGCAGCGCCCCGTGGATACCGCCGGTCTTCATCAGCTTGATGTTGATGAGGTCGGCGGCATGGCGGCGGATGACCTCCAGCGCGTCGGCGGGAGAAAAGACGCTCTCGTCGGCCAGGATGGGGGTGGACACCGCGGCGGTGACGGCGGCCATGCCGTCCAGATCGTGGGCGGGGACCGGCTGTTCCACCAGGTCGATGTCCAGCCCGGCGTCCTCCATTTGGCGGATGATGCGCACCGCCTGCTTGGCGCTCCAGCCCTGGTTGGCGTCCACCCGCAGCGCGATGTCCGGGCCGACCGCCTGCCGGATGGCCTGCATCCGCTGCACGTCGGCCAGCCCTTCCTTGCCCACCTTCACCTTCAGGATGCGGTATCCCCCGGCCACGGCGGCGAGGCTGTCGGCCACCATCTGGTCAACGGGGTTGACGCTGATGGTGAGGTCGGTCTCGATGCAGCGGCGGCGGCCTCCCAGCAGCCGATACAGCGGGCGGTCCAGGATCTTGCCGTACAGGTCGTACAGCGCCATGTCCACCGCCGCCTTGGCCGAGGTGTTGTGCACCATGCAGCCGTCCAGCCGGGCAAAGAGTTCGTCCAGCTGTTCGGGGTCGCCGCCCTGCAGGGCCGGTGCGATGCAGCCGCGCACCGCGGCGGCGATGCTCTCCATCGTCTCGCCGGTGATGACCGCGGTGGGAGGCGCTTCGCCGTATCCGCAGACCCCTTCGTCGGTGCGCACGGTGACAATGACGCTCTGCACCGTTTCCACTGTGCGCAGGGCGGTCTTGAACGGACGGTGCAGCGGCGTGTACAGCGCCCCTGCCTCGATGGATGTGATCTTCACAGGCTTCCTCCCTCCTCGGCCTGCTCATACAGCAGCCGGGTGATGTCCTGGATCGCCCGGATAAACCGGGGCGGATCGGTGTGCTGCGAAAGGAAGCAGCCGGCAAAGGGGCGCGCGGCGTACACGATGCCCACGTCGTGGGTGATGCCGTCGTCCTCGCCGGTCTTGTGCGCGCAGCGTGTGCCGGGCGGCAGCCAGAAGGGCATTTTGCCGTTCAGCCGCTGGTCGGCCAGGATGTCCAGCATTTCGGCGCTGGCCTCGGGGCTGACGATCTCGCCCGCATAGAGCTTTTGCAGGAGCAGCAGCATGTCGGACGCGGTGACCGTGTTCTCGATGCCCTTTGCCGAGGCGTCCGCGTCGAACAGAAGCCGCCGCAGCCTGGAATCCCGCGCGCCGTACTGCGCCATGCAGCCGTTCACCGCGTCGATGCCCACCAGGCGGATCATCCGGTTGGCGGCGGTGTTGTCGCTGACCGTGATCATCAGGTGGCACAGGTCGGCCACGGTGGGCACGAGGCCGTCGTGCATGGCTTTCAGCACCCCGCAGCTGGGCAGCTTATCCTCTGCCCGCAGCGGCACCGGCGCGGAAAAATCCAGTGTTCCCGCCTCGCGCGCGGCAAAGGCCGCGATCATCACCGGCAGCTTGATGACGCTGGCAGCGACGAACGGCAGCGTCTCGTGCAGGAGCAGCGTCTCCCCGCTGTCCAGCCAGCGCACCGCCACCGACAGCCGGCCGGGAATCCCCTCCAAAATGGAACAGATACGCCCATACAGCGCGTCCGTTTGCATCAAATCTCCCTCTTTCGGCAAAAACTCACACAAAAAATGGTACAATATCCACAAGAACGTTTTGGATATTGTACCATATTCCGCTTCACTTGAAAACTGGCATCTTACACAAAATCAACATATTCCCGCAGAAGGTCGAAGGTGGCCTTCACGCCCTCCACATGGCTGCGCTCGTAGCCGTGGGAGGCGTACACGCCCGGGCCCACCACGCAGTGGCGCACGCCTGCGCCGGACGCCAGCGCGACGTCGGCGTCGGAGCCGTAGAACGGATAGACGTCCACCGCATAGGGAGCGCCGCAGCGGCGGGCGGCGTCCACCAGGCCGTTCACCGTTTCAAAGCTGCTGGGGCCGCGGGAATCCATCGCGCAGATGGACACCATCCGCTCGGTGCAGCCCAGGTCATCGCCCACACAGCCCATGTCCACGCTGATGAACTCGGCCAAATCGGCGGGGAGGTCCGCCGCGCCGCCGTGGCCCACCTCCTCGTAGGTGGTGAAGTTCAGGTAGAGCGGGCGCGCCGGGACCAGGCCGCTGTCCTTCAGATGGGCGGCAAGGCCCAGCAGGATCGAGGCCGACAGCTTGTCGTCCAGAAAGCGGCTCTTGATGTATCCCGAAGCGGTGACGCGGGTGCGCGGCTCGACAAACACGAAGTCGCCCGCCCCGATGCCCAGCGCCGCCACATCGGCGGCGTTCTTTACGTCCTCGTCCAGCACGACCTCCACATTGTCCCAGCTGCGCAGCGTTTCTTTCAGCTTGCCGTTGACGTGGACCGAGGCGTCCTCCACCTGCAGAGTGCCGTCAAACTCGCGGCCGTCCCGGGTGTGGACGATGACGTTCTCGGTCTCGGTGTTGGAGGCGTTCAGGCCGCCGATGGGGGCCACCCGCAGGCGGCCGTTCGCCTTCACCGCGCGCACCATCGCGCCCAGCGTATCCACATGGGATGCCAGCATCAGCGCGCCTTCCCCTTTGCCGCCCAGGTATACCTGCACGGCGCCCTTGTTGGTTTTCACCGGCTCGTAGCCCATCTTTTGCAGCTGCTCCATCAGATAGTCCGCCGCGGCGGCGGTGCAGCCGGACGGGCTGTGGATGGCCAGCAGTTCGCGCGCATATTGCAGCGTGCGTTCCAGATCCTGTTGTTGCATGAATATCCTCTCCTTTTATTCCTCTGCCGGGCCAAGGCCCAGGTAGTCTTCGCCGAACATCAGATCGTACTGCGCAAGCCAGTGCTTTTGATAGGCCTCGGCCTGCTCGTCGGTCATTTCCTCCACGGCGGTGCCGTCTTCCAGAATCGTCATCCCGCGGGTGCGGGCGCGCATCAGCGGGATCTCGGCAATGTGCAGCTGGAAATACAGCGGCTTCTCCAGCCCATACAGGTCCATCATCACCGGCGAAATGTCGTAGGAGGCCACCGTGCCCAGGTCGATGGCGGTGTCCTGGTAGTTGCTCCAGATCACCAGCGGCGTGGCGTGCAGTTTAGGACTGTCGTACTGGCCCGGCTCGATGTATCCCGTCTTTTCGTACAGCTCATATCCCTTGCCGATCAGGTTGTAGTGGTCGCCCCAGAACACCAGGATCACCGGTTCGTCCACCTGGGAGAAATACTGGACCAGGGTGTTCAGCATCGCGTCAGCGTCCGCCGCACCGGTGGCAAAATCGCGCAGTGCGCCCACCGTCTCGTCGCTGAGGCCTTCCGGCACACGGGTCAGCTCCACCAGCTCGTCCTCGGGGAAGTTGCTGGCCGAATAGGTGGAGTGGTTCTCCATCGTCACCGCGTGCAGGAACAGCGGCTGGCCGGGCGTGCGGCTCTCGAACTGGCGGATGATCTCCCGCGCCATCTCGGCGTCGGACACAAGGCCGCCGCTCCAGTAGTAGGGGCGCTTTTTCTCGGGGTCTGCAAAGTCCTCCAGCGAGATGAAATCGTCGATGCCCAGATTGGGGTAGGCTTTGTCGCGGTTCCAGTACTTGGCATAGTAGCCGTGCACCGCCACCGTCTGGTATCCCCTGTCTTTTAAGTAGGACGCCACCGAGAACATCGGGCGGGTCACATGCTGCTGGAACGGCTTGCAGCCCATCGGGAGCGGCTCCACGCTGTGGCCGGTGAGCGCCTCAAACTCCACGTCGCAGGTGCCGCCGCCAAAGCTGGGGGAATAGCTCTGGCCCACGGCGGCGCAGCTTTCCAGCCGGTCGAGCGTGGGGGTGGGGTCCTCTGCGAACTCGACCCCCGGCAGCTCCTCCACGTCCCAGAAGGCTTCGTCCATCACATAGATGATGTGCGGCGTCCGGGGGGCGTCGGCGTCGGCGGCGGACGGGCTTTCCGGCCACAGAGGCTCTGCGGTCTTTTCCAGCTGCTCCAGCTCCTGCTTCAGCGCCTGCATCGTTTGCTCGCTGTACCCCTCCGGCTCGTCGATGTTCAGCTGCTGGAGGTTGGTGAGAAAGCCCGCGATGACGCCGTGGTTGCGGTAGTAGCGGTCCTGCATCCACATATCGGGGTAGATGCCCACCAGCTTGGTGGCGGTGGGGGACAAGAACCACAGCAGGATGCCCACGACCAGCACGCCGCCCGCACAGCCGCCCACGATGCGCTGGCGCAGCATCCAGTGATACCGCCGCATGGTGGGCAGTTTGAGGAACCACCCCGCCACCAGCAGCACCGCAAAGACCCCCAGGCCGATCCACATCGGCGTTTCCAGGCGGAGGTTGGATTTATCGGCCACGGAGACGGCTTCCTTCCACTGGGAGATGTCCCAGGGGAGGAAGGGTTCGCCGCGGAAGCTGAGCTTGAACCGGGTGATGATGCTGGCCGGCAGCACCACAAGCCCCACTCCCGCCACGCCGGCGGTATGGCGGCCGAACAGGTTGACCAGCACCATATACACGCCCACCAGCCACAGCCAGGACAGAAAGAAGCTGGGAAAATGCATCAGCAGCGAATCCACCCAGAAGGTGCTGTTCAGCTTGCCGCGGTGAATCCATTCGCCGCACAGCAGCAGGATCGCCGGAAACACCAGCGTGGCTGCCAGGCGCAGCCCAACGCCGCGGGGCTGACCGCCTCTGTGCGCTCTCTTTTTGGCAACGTCCAAAGGGATTTTCAAGTTGCTCTCTCCTTTGCAATGCGGGCGCGCTGTGCACGGCCCGCAGATAAACAGCTACTATTATAGCACATTTCACAAAAGGAGAAAAGCCGGGATAGACATCTTTCACGCTTTTTCGGGGTGGCCCACCACCGCGGTTTTCAGCTGGAACAGAGTGCCTTCCGGCGCCTGGCAGGCGCCCGGCAGCTCCACCAGCACGGTGTCGGCGCCGATGGTGACGATCTGGCTCCAGTCCACACACAGGTCCTCCCCTTTGCCCAGAAGGCCGAACAGCCGCGGCCGTCCGCGCAGCACAAGGCCCTGTACCAGCGCGTCCTGCGGGCGGAAGGTCAGGTCGTCCGGGCGGCCCAGGTTCTCCCCGGTGCGGATATTGATGACATCCTTTTTGTGCAATTCCTGCAGCGTCATCGCGCTCACCTCCCTGCCCTATCTGTATGCGCGGGGCCGCCCCGGAATGCACGGTTTTGACAAGCGGCGCAAAACCCTATATAATGAGAAAAACCGCTTTGCGGTGCAAATGAGAGATTGCCAGGAGGCTGTGACGATATGTACCAAAACATCGTATTCGACCTGGGCGGCGTTGTGGTGGGATTTGACCCGCACAATTTTCTCGCCGACCGTTTTTTTGACGAAGTGCTGGAATCCACCCTGTACGACCTGACCTTCGGCACCAACGAGTGGAGGATGCTGGACGCCGGCGAGTGCACCCGCGAAGAAGCCGACGCCGCCATGCTGGCGCGCGCCAAGGCCGCCGGGCATCAGTTTGAGGTGCAGGCCATCCTGGACGACTGGTTCAGCATGCTGCGCACCCAGAAGGATGTGGTGGCCGTGATGAAGGAGCTGCGCCGCAACGGCTATCAGCTGTATTATCTGTCCAACATCGCGGTGGACGTGATGGCCACGCTGGAACAGCGCAGCTTCTGGCAGCTGTTCGACGGCGGCGTGGCCAGCTGGGAGGTGCACGCCAACAAGCCGAATCCCCTCATCTATGAGACGCTGCTCAAGCGCTACAAGCTGCGCCGGGAGGAGACGATCTTCATCGACGACAGCGCGGTGAACGTGAAGGCCGCCTACGACCTGGGCATCAACAGCATCCAGTTCCAGGGCGTGGAATCGCTGGTGCAGACGCTGGCAGACAACGGCATAAACATGCGCTTCGGCCCCCAAAAAGAAGCCTGACCGCCGCCGGCCCGGTATCCGTAAACGGACACCGGGCCGGTTTTGTGTTTGCGTGAGAACGCGCATCACATCTCGGAGCGGATGTGGTCCAGCGCGTTTTTTTCCAGCCGGCTCACCTGCGCCTGGCTGATGCCGATCTGCCGGGCGACCTCGGTCTGGGTCTTGCCGGACAGGTACCGCAGCGACATGATCCGCTTCTGCCGCGGCGTCAGGCGCTGGACCGTGTCGCGGAACTGGATGCGGCTGATCCAGCTCTCCTCTCCCCCGCCCGCGGGGATCTGATCCATCACATACATCGTGTCGCTGCCGTCGCGGTAGACCGGCTCGTACAGCGACACCGGGTCCACCACCGATTCCAGCGCCAGTGTGACCGTCTGCTGCGGCAGGCCGACCTCGGCCGCGATCTGCTGGATGGTCGGCTCCTGGCCCAGCTTCTTTTGCAGCTGCTCCTTGGCGCGCATCGCCCGGCTGGCCACGTCCCGCACCGACCGGCTGACCCGCAGAGGATTGTTGTCGCGCAGAAAACGGCGGATCTCCCCGATGATCATCGGCACGCCGTAGGTGGAAAAGCGCACCCCCAGCGTGGGGTCGAAGTGGTCGATGGCCTTGATGAGCCCGATGCAGCCCACCTGGAACAGGTCGTCCGGGTTCTCGCCGCGCCCTGTGAACTTCTGCACCACGCTCAGCACCAGCCGTAGATTGCCGTTGATCATCTTCTGCCGCGCCGCCCGGTCGCCCATTTTGATGCGCAGCAGAAGCTCGGTTTTCTCGCGCTCGGTCAGCACCGGCAGCGCGCCGGTGTTCACCCCGCAGATCTCCACCTGGTTGCCATACATCCGCGCCACTTCCTTTTCTGGTTTGTGTCCGTGTCACGGTCAGTATGGCCGAAGCCGGCCGCAAATATCCGCGCCGCCCGGCTGGAAAAAGCTGCACCCTTTTGCGCCGCGCTGCATAGCATGCGCAAAAGGAGGGAACGCATGATGAACAGTGTTTGGGTCGCAACCGGCGTGATCCTGCTGGCTGCCATTTTGTTTTATCTGTGGCTGCTGCACCAGGACGGCAAAGAGGTCTCGACGCCCTGGTGCGGGCTGGATTTCACTCCGCGCGCCGGGTTCGAGATCACCAGCCTGCCCGGCGAACCGATGGTGCAGACCGGGCGCAGCCGCCTTGTGAACGGCTCGATCGCCGAGATCGAGATGCACATCGTCCCGGACCGCACCGCCTGGCTGCGGGTGGCGGTGGACAACGGCGCCGGGCGCAGCATCGGGCGGCGCTCGCCGATGGATTTCAAAACCAGCCGCACCGCACAGGTGGCGGGCGTGGAGGTGCAGGTGTATCACAGCCACGGCGGCCCGGAGATGATGAACTGGGAAAAGGACGGCTTTCTGTATTCGCTGTATATGGACCAGACCGAGATGACCATGATGGGCGGCTTGATCGACCTGTTTGTGCGCGAGAGCGCAGCCCGGCTCACCGCCTGACAAAAAATGCCTCCGCATCTCCTTTTTGCAGGAACGCGGAGGCGTTTTTCAGATGGTCTGCTCCAGCTGCTGGCGCAGGCGGCGGATGATGCGCTTTTCCAGGCGCGAGATATAGCTCTGGGAGATGCCGATGCAGTCGGCCACCTGCTTCTGGGTGTGCTCCGGCTGGCCGCGCAGGCCGAACCGCATGCACATGATCTGCTTTTCCCGCGGCGGCAGGGCGTCCACCGCGGCCAGCAGGGTCTGGCGCTCGGCGTCCTGCTCCAGCTGTGCGCCCACCAGGTTCTGGTCGCTGCCCAGAATGTCCGACAGGAGAAGCTCGTTGCCGTCGGCGTCGGTGTTGAGCGGTTCGTCGATGCTGGCCTCCTGGCGGCGGTTGCTGCTCTTGCGCAGGTACATCAGGATCTCGTTCTCGATGCAGCGGCTGGCGTAGGTGGCCAGCTTGATCTTTTTTTCGGGGACGAATGTATTCACCGCCTTGATCAGCCCGATGGTGCCGATCGAGATGATGTCCTCGATGGGCACGCCGCTGGACTCGAACTTTTTGGCGATATACACCACCAGCCGCAGATTGTGGGTGATGAGCAGGTCGCGGCAACTCTGCCTCCCCTGCGAAAGGCCCTCGAACACCACCTTTTCCTCCTCGGGCGTGAGAGGCGGCGGGAGGGTGTCGGGACCGTTGATGTAGTATGCGCCGCCCGGTGCGGTCAATCCTGCCATCACGCGGCTCCACAGCCACACCGCCCATTGTTGGATCCTGTCCATTCTCTCTCCTTCTTTCTCTCAGCACGATTCCTGCAGCTGTTCCAGCCAGTCGGCTCCGGCCAGCGCCGGATGATCGCCGGGCTGGAACGGGTGCGGACTGAGCGCCATCGTCACCCGGCGCCTGCGCAGCGCCCTGTGTCCCTGCCGCAGACGCATTTCCACCCCGCCGAAGGCCGGCAGCAGGGCAGGGCCTGCGGCGGTCCCGCACGGCACCAGGCGAAGCCCGGCCGCATCCTCCGGCACCTCTCCCGCGAGATAGGCGCGGGCTGCCTGCATACGGCCGGCTCCCAGCAGCTCTTTCGCCGCTTCCAGCCAGACCAGCACCACCCCCTGTCCGGTGAGCGGGTCTTTCAGGCGGCATCCGGTGTCGCCCAGCGCAGGCAGGCGCAGCTTTTTGCCGTCGTATTCCAGTTCCATCCAAAGCGGCGCGGTGGAGGGCGGCGCAAAGACCAGTTCCATCAGGCGCAGTGCCAGCCAGACCAGCAGCACCGACAAAATGAGCACCTGCGGGGACAGGTCGATGTAGATGACCATGTTGTTCGTCTCCACCCCGCCCGGGCCGAACCAGTACAGTGCCAGGCACACCACGCCGGCCAGCAGCAGGTTCAGCACAAAATACCACACGGTGCGCCGCAGGAAACTGCGCAGTCCGCCGTACCCGAACGCAACGGCCACGATCACAAGCGCGCTGCCCAGGCGCGCCGCCGTCTGGGCCCACAGCGGCAGCGGCGGCGCCAGCAGGATGAGGGTGGACAGTGCGGCGGCGGCGCTGCCCGCCCACATACGCCAGGCGGACGGCGAGGCGGAAGTGAGGCGGCCGGCGGCGCGCAGCAGAAACCACCCGATGATGAAGTTCACCCCCAGCAGCACGTCCAGATACACCACCGTTTTCATGGCATCGCCTCCTGGGTCTCAGTGTACCCGGACGGCGGCGAGAAAGCTGTCGGTCCAGAAAAGCCGACGGGTTTCTGCCCCCCGCGCATACAAAAAACGCCCGCCGCACAGGAAACCTCCTGTACGGCGGGCGCCGTGAAAATCGGGCTATGCTTTTTTATGGACGATAGGGTTCTTTTTCAACTGCACCTGTTGCGCCGGACCAGCGCAGCAGCACCGGCTGCCCCTCTTCGTACAGCCAGCGCTCGGCATACTGCGGCACAAACCGGAACAGACATTCCTCTTCCAGCATGGTGTACCGCTGGAACGAGCTGGGAAAGGCCTGCTGATAGGCGCGGCAGAACCATTCGTGCTGCGCAGGGTGGCCCAGCAGTGTGCACTCGCCTTCCAGCTGCCAGTTGTCAACGCAGAACGCGGCGCGCGGCCGGGCGGCAAGCTGCCGGTATTTGCGCATGGTGCGGTCGGTTTGAAAGTAGAGGCAGCCTTCCCGCACGATCACGCTCATCATCCGGGCGCTGGGGCCGTCCGCTCCGGCGGTGGCCAGCACCATCTTGCGTCCGCCTTCCAGCGGAGCCAGCAATTCACGGGCCGTCATCGCGTCTCTCCTCACTTCAGCTCCACAACCGTCACACCGGCCTCGCCCTCGCCGTAACGGCCCAGGCGGAAGCTGGCCACGTTGCGGTGGCCGCGCAGATGGGCATGGATGGCGCTGCGCAGCGCACCGGTGCCCTTGCCGTGGATCAGGTAGATGGGGGTGATATTGTTCAGCACCGCATGGTCGATGAACTGGTCCACCTCCATCAGCGCCTCCTCCACCGTCATGCCCAGCAGGTTGATCTCCATGCGGGCGTCGCGGCTGGAGGCGGAGCGCTGCACGGTGGCGCTGCGGCCGGCCGGGCGGCCGGTCTGCTTGCGGGGCTGCTCCTTTTTCTCCTTGGCGGGGGCGCACAGGCCGGACAGCGGCACCTTGGTGCGCAGAATGCCGGCGCGCACCTCCACCATGCCATGGCGGTCGGGCAGCGCCGACACCACCGCCAGCTGGTCCAGCTCGGCGATGCAGACCTCCTGGCCGATCTTCACGCTTTTCAGCGGCGTGAACTCGCGCGGGACGTTGTGCACCACGTCGGTTTTGCCGAACAACTTTTCGGCGTCCTTGCGTGCGATTTCGCGGGCGCGCTGCGCCTTCTGGGCGGCCGACGCCTTCTCGTCCTTCTGCAGCCTGCGCATCTCGTCCATCAGGGCGTAGGCGTTCTGCTGCACCTCCTGGGTCATGGTGCGGGCTTTCAGGCGGGCGGCTTCCAGCTCGGTCTCGCCCTGCTTGATAAGGGCGTCGCGCTGCTTGCGCGCAGACTCCAGCTGGTGCTCGGCGTCGTACTTCAGCTGTTCGATCTCGTCCTGGCGGGCCTTCAGCTGGATCTTCAGATCCTCCAGTTTGGCCAGCACGCTGTCCAGCCGCTTGTCGTCGTTGGACAGATGCACATTGGCCGCCGCGATGACCTCGGCGGGAAGGCCCAGCTTTTCGCTGATGAGGAAGGCGTTCGATTTGCCCGGCACGCCCACGCTGAGCTTATAGGTGGGGCGCAGACTCTCGACGTCGAACTCGCAGCTGGCGTTCTGCACGCCGGGGGTTTCCAGCGCAAACACCTTCATCTCGGCATAGTGGGTGGTGGCCATGATGCGGGCGCCTGCGCGGCGCAGACGCTCGATGATGCTCACCGCCAGCGCCGCGCCCTCGGCGGGGTCGGTGCCGGCTCCCAGCTCGTCCAGCAGCACCAGCGCGCCGGGCCCCGCCGTTTCCAGAATACCAACAATGTTGCGGATGTGGCCGGAGAAGGTGGACAGGCTCTGTTCGATGCTCTGCTCGTCGCCGATGTCCACCAGATAGTTGCGGAAAACACAGACGGTGCTGCCCGCCTGCACCGGCACCAGCAGGCCATGCTGTGCCATCGCGCAGAGCAGGCCGGCCGTTTTCAGGGTGACCGTCTTGCCGCCGGTGTTCGGGCCGGTGATGACCATCGTGTCGTATTCCCGGCCCAGCTCGACGTCGATGGGGACCACCTTGGCCGGGTCGATGAGGGGATGACGCGCCTTTTTCAGGCTGAACCAGCCCGCGTCGGTGACGTCGGGAAGGTTGGCGTTCATCTCCAGCGCCAGCTTTGCCTTGGCCAGCAGCACGTCGATCTGCAGCATACAGCTGTAGCCGAAGCGGATGGGCGCTTCCTGCTGGGCGATCTGGCTGGTGAACGCCTCCAGGATGCGCTCGATCTCGGCGGCCTCCTGGCTGCGCAGCTGCATGATCTTGGCGTTCGCCTCCACCACCGCCGTCGGCTCGACGAACAGGGTGGCGCCGGAGGAGGAAACATCGTGGATGACGCCGCCCACCTCGCCGCGGAACTCGGCCTTGACCGGCACCACGAAGCGGCCGTTTCGGATGGAAACGACGGCGTCCTGCAAGTATTTATTCGAGTTGGGGTTTTTGATCATCGAGTCCAGCCGGTCGCGGATATTGCTTTCGGTCTGGCGGATCTTGCGGCGCAGCTGGTACAGCTCGTCGCTGGCGGTGTCGGCCATCTCCTCCTCCGACAGGATCGCCTCGGTGATCTGCTTTTCCAGCGCGGGCTGGGCGGTCATGCCGTAGAACAGATCGTCCACCGGCAGCATGTCGTGCTCGGTGAGATGGTACCACTCGTTCAGGGTGCGGAAGTTGCGCAGCATCGTCGCCGCGCGCAGCAGCTCGGCCATCGACAGGATGCCGCCCTTGCAGGCGCGCTGCACCACCTCCTCCATCCCCTCCACCGGCGCAAACCGCGGGCTGCCGTTTTTCAGCAGCAGGCAGGTCACCGCGTCGGTCTGGGAGAGGGCAAAGCGTTCTTCGTCGGCGTTGTCGGCGGCCGGCTGCTCCAGCAGCATCTGCCTCGCCTGCGGACAGCAGACAAGCGCCGCCGCACGGGAGAGGATCTTGTCCAGCTCCAGTGCCGTATAGTATTTTTGCTGTGTCATTTGATATCCTCGTATGGTAAAACAGAGTTTAGAAATTCCAGTGTTTTGGGCGGGCGCTCCAGCACCTGCAGCACCTGCATCTGGGACGCCCAGCACAGCCGGCGCAGGCTGGCCGGCGCCAGCGAAAACGAAAAGATCTTCTTGTCGTCCGCCAGCAGGATGTGCCGCAGCGCCGACAGGGCGGCGGCATCCAGATTCGGCGTATTGCCGTTTTTTTCGGCGCACTCCTGGCACCACAGCGCCCCGGTGGCGATGTCCAGATAAAAGCCGCCGCCCTCATACCGGCCGCAGCCTGCGCACATCACCACATCCGGCATATAGCCGGCGATCGCAAGGCCCCGCAGCTCGGCCACTGCCCGCAGCTGATACAGGTCTTTTTTCCCCTCGCACATCAGATGCAGCGTGTTCAGCAAAAGGCGCAGCATCCCCGCGGCCTCCTCGCCGGTGGGGTGCAGGGTGGCCGCCAGCTCGGCCAGGTACATGCCCAGCGCCAGCGCCTCCACCCGGCTGCGCAGCTCGAAAAAGACGCGGCGCACCTGGGCCTCGTCCACACTGTACACGCCGTCCCGCCCTTCGTAGAGGGTGAAGTCGGAATAGCAGAACAGCCCGCAGGCGCTGAATAGCTTGCTTTTCAGCCGCAGGCTGCCCTTGGCCGACGCGCTGACCACGCCCTGTGGTGTGAGGATGGTCAGCATTCGGTCGGATTCACGAAATTTTACTTCCCGGAGCACCAGCCCCGGCGTCGTCATCTGCATCCTGTTCCCGCTCTTTCCGGGGCGGCGAGGCCTGCTGCTTGAAGCGCAGATAATCGGCCACGCTGCCCGTGTGTTTGAAGTCGTCCCAAAGCTGCTGTTTGCCCTGTTCACACATACTGTGCCGCCCCTTTCGGTGCCGGGAAATTCCCGGAGGTATGTCCCCTATTGTAAACCGAACGGGCGGAAAATGCCGCCGAAAGCTGTCGGAACAGGGCGCGGCAGACAGCGCCTATTTCTGGAAGCCGAAGTTGTTGAGCAGAAAATCGTTGTCGCGCCAGTCGTCCTTGATCTTCACCCAGCACTGCAGGTTGACCTTCGCGCCCAGGAATTCCTCGCATTCGGCGCGCGCCTCGCTGGCGATGGTCTTGAGCATCTGGCCGCCCTTGCCGATCACCATGCCCTTGTGGCTCTTGCGCTCGCAGTAGATGTTCACGTCGATGTCGATGATAGGCTTGTCCGGCCGCTCCTTGAAGCGCTCCACCGTCACGGCGATGCCGTGGGGGATCTCGTCGCGCAGATGCAGCAGCATCTTTTCCCGCAGCACCTCGGCCACCAGCGCCTTTTCCGGCATATCGGTATAGGCGTCGTCGGGGAAATAGTGCGGGCCTTCCACCGCGTAGGGCAGCAGCAGGTCGAACAGCTCCTCGCAGTGCTCGTCGGCGCGCACCGAAACCGCCGTCACCTTCTCGAACACGCCGAGCGCTTCCAGCTGGGCGCAGCGGACGGCCAGGTCCGCCTGCGACTTGAGGGTGTCGGTTTTGTTGATGACCGCGATGGCGGGCACTTTTTTCGCCTTGATGTCGGCGATCATGGCCTGCTCGGATTCGTTCAGCTCCCCGTACGGCTCGAACAGCATCAGGGCGGCGTCCACCTCGGCGATGGACTCGGCTGCCGCCTTGCCCATCCGCTCGCCCAGCTTGGTGCGGGCGCGGTGGATGCCGGGCGTGTCCAGCAGCACATACTGCACCGGGCCGCGGGTGACGATGCCGGTGATGCGGGTGCGGGTGGTCTGGGGCTTGGAGGTGACGATGGCCACCTTCTCACCCACCAGCCGGTTGGTCAGGCTGGATTTGCCCACGTTGGGGCGGCCCACAAGGGCTACAAAAATCGAACTTGTCAAATGGTTCAGCCTTTCTTTTTTTGGTTCCAGGGCGGGCGGAAAACAAAGATCCACGCCGCCGGCAGCGAAGCGCACAGCAGCAAAAGCAGCGGCAGATGTGCCAGAAACCATCCCCCCATCGCCAGAAGGCGGGCGGGACGCCAGAACAGCAGCACGCCGCACACCGCCGCGCCGATGCTGAACACCAGCACGGCGCCCGCCGCCATGTCTTTGGCGGCCCCGGCAGCCAGCCAGTGGGCGGAATCGGGGGCAGTCACCGCGCGCTCGACCGCGGAGTTCACCAGCTCCAGCGCCAGCACGCCGCAGACCAGGATAGTCAGCAGCGCATATTCCACGGCGGAAAAGCCCATGAACGCCGACGCTATGTAGACGTAGAGGGCGGCGCACAGATGAAAGCGCATGTTGCGCTCCTCCCGCAGCGCCGCACAAACGCCTTTTGCCGCATAGCCGAAGCTGCGGAAAAATGCCGGGCACTTCATCGGGTCACACCTGGTCGGCGGTGTAGGACACGGTGCGGGGCAGACCCAGCTGGATCAGCACGGCCTCCTCCTTCTCGCGCATCTTCACGGCCTCCAGGCCGCCCGCCTCGTGGTCGTAGCCCAGCAGGTGCAGCATCGAGTGCACCGTCAGGAACGCCACCTCGCGCTGCAGCGGATGGCCGTACAGGCGCGCCTGCTCCATCGCCTTTTCCATCGAGATGATGATGTCGCCCAGCAGCACGCAGCCGGTGTCCTCGTTGGTGTCGTACTCGCCGTTCTCCCCCAGCGGGAAGCTGAGCACGTCGGTGGGGACCGGCTTGTGGCGGTACTGCTCGTTCAGGGCGGCGATGGCAGCGTTGTCCACAAAGGTCACGCTGATCTCGGCGGGATAGGGGAATTTTTCAAATTCCAGCACCGCGTTGCAGCTGCGGCGGATGAGGATGCGCAGCCCCGAGGGGATCTTGACGGTGTTCTGCTGGTTGCTGATGAGTACTTTGTTTGCCATATTTGTTCACACAGCCTTTTCTTTTTGTATTTTCCTGCCGGCGCATCGGCCCGGCTCATTTTTGTGCGGAATGTTCGCGCTTGACGCGGGCGGCCGCCGCGCGGTCGTATGCCTTCACGATGTCCTGCACCAGGCGGTGGCGCACGACGTCCTTCTCGCTGAAATAGACGCGGGCGATGCCGTTCACGTTTTTCAGCACCCGCAGCGCATCCACAAGGCCCGAGCGCGCCTTGTCGGGCAGGTCGATCTGGGTCACGTCGCCGGTGACCACCACCTTGCTGCCGATGCCCATGCGGGTGAGGAACATTTTCATCTGCTCGGGGCTGGTGTTCTGCGCCTCGTCCAGGATGATGAAGGCGTCGTCCAGCGTGCGGCCGCGCATATAGGCCAGCGGCGCCACCTCGATGGTCTGCTTTTCCTGCAGGCGCTGGAAGGTCTCGGCGCCCAGCATGTCGAACAGCGCGTCGTAGAGCGGGCGGAGATAGGGGTCCACTTTATTCTGCAGATCGCCCGGCAGAAAACCCAGCTTTTCGCCCGCCTCGACGGCGGGGCGGGTGAGGATGATGCGGCTGACGTCGTGCGCCTTGAAGGCCTTCACCGCCATCGCCACCGCCAGGTAGGTCTTGCCGGTGCCGGCCGGGCCCACGCCGAAGGTGATGGCATTTTTCTCAATGGCCTTGAGGTATTCCTTCTGGCCCAATGTTTTGGGGCGCACCGGGCGTCCCTTTGCCGTGACGGCAACAAAATCGCCGGTCAGCTCGGACACCTTTGCGTCCTCGCCCGACCGGGCCAGCGAAATGCAGTAGCGCACCGTCTGCTCTTCCAGCGGAGTGCGGTTGGCCACCAGCGTGAGCATGGCGTCGATCGCCCGCGCAGCGCCGGCCACCCCTTCCTCCTCGCCGCACAGCTTGATCTCGCTGCCGCGGCACACCGCCGTGATGCCGAATTCCCGTTCCAGCAGGCGGATGTTTTCGTCACAGCTGCCGAACACCACAAGCGCAGTGTCGATACTGTCCAGTTCAATTTGACGTTCTGTCATGGGGCCTCCTTACGAAGCAAGATTCTATCTGCTATTATAACACATTTTATTCCATTTGAAATCTATGTTTTCAATAAAATTTTGAAATCTGCATTGTCAACTATTCACAAGGCACTTCCCGAGCAATATCGGCGTACACCCGCAGGCGCATCGTAAGGGTGAGCTGCCGGGCGTTTTTTTCCACCCGTGAGTCCTCCGAGAGGATCTCGGCGCCCGGAAGCTCGGCCGCCAATTGTTCCAGGCAGGCCTGCCGGGCCAGCGCCTGCGCCTGCTGCTCGGTGAGGAGAATGCGGGACGATTCCCGCGGGATCAGCGTTGTCTCCTCCAGCGTGGCCGGCAGCGCAAAGCCCAGCACCTCCAGCGGGCGGCGCACCGTTTGCAGACGATCGCCGCCCGACGGTTCCAGCTGCTGCCCGACGGGGATGCTCCACCTGCCGAAGCAGAGGGTGCGGGAGGTTTTTGCCTGCCCGGAAGGAAGGTTCGCTTCGATCAAAAAATCCTGCGTGCAGGCGTAGGTTTTCTCCACCTCAGCCCAGACGTGGCCGGAGCTGCGGGTGGTGATGGGGCGGCTGTCGCGGTCGAGATAGGTGCCCGCCGCCAGCAGCTGCCCCTGGGCCACTGTCTGGCCCGGCGCGCAGGCGAGGTTGCCCTGCCGCACGTCCACCTTTTTCACGGTGCCGTCGGCCGCGGCGACCAGATCGGTGGGGCCGTCCGACGCGGCGATCTCGCTGGAATTGGATTCGCTGCCCTCCACCACCAGCCGCCCGCGGTAGAAATTCAGGGTGACCCATGCGTAGTCCGGCCGCGCCGCCAGCAGACGGCTGCGCAGGCCTTCCACCTCGTCCGGGTCGATCCAGCTGCCCTCCTGCACGCCCAGCTCGTACAGGGTCTGGCGAAGCTGCACCTGCTGGCGCCCGTCGAGGCCGGAAAAGCGCACCGCCCACACCAGATGCCCCGAAAATCCGATCACCGCCAGCATCAGCAGCGGGCCGATCAGCAGGCCCCAGCGCCCCCGCAGACGGCGCAGGCGAAACCACAGCCCCCTCCTTTTCTGCACCCGCACCCGGCTGTGTGCATGCCGCGCCAGCGGGCGCAGCTGCGGGTAGCAGCGCACCGGCACATTGGCCGCAAATCCGCCCGGCACCGCCCGCACCCCGCTCAGCGGGATGCCCGCGTCCGCGCACTGGTTCAGCAGCCATTCGGCCCGCCCGCCCTGCACCGTGAACCGCACCTGTCCCAGCATCCAGCCCAGCATCCTGTCGATCATATTTCCTCCCGCTCCTTTTCGGTCAACTCGATGCGGATCACCGTTCCCCGGATCAGCAGGCTGCGCCCGGTGAAACCGCCCAGGCAAAGCCCGTCTCCCAGCACCTGCACCTGCCGGCGGCCCAGGTCCAGCCGCACCCGCTCGGACGTGTATTCCAGCACCGTGCGGCAGTTCTCCACCTCCAGCGCGCCGCCGCAGTCCCAGTGCAGCACCGGACGGCTGTAGAAATCGGCGTCCGGCATCGAAAGCCAGCCGGACACCGTTCGTTTCCAGCTCACACGGCGCTTTTTCCGCTTTGCCACCCGGTAGGCCTCCCCTCTGTGTGTATTCTGCCTGCGCTCTGCTTTTTTCGCCGCGCATGCCACATATATATGGAAACGAGGTGATGGGATATGAATACCATACGCAGGTCGCTGCCCGGTGTGCTGGCGGCGCTGGGAAGCGTGCTGCTGTTCGTCTTTCCGCAGGCGGCGGCGCAGGGCGCGGCGGAAGGGCTGGCGCGGTGCCGGGATGTGATCATCCCGGCGCTGTTCCCCTTTTTTGTGGTGTGTCCGCTGGTGCTGTCCGGGCCGCTGGGGCGCTGGATGGGAGCCGGGCTGACGCCGGTCTGCCGCAGCATGGGCCTGCCCGGCGGCCGGGTGGCTTCGGCGCTGCTGGCCGGTTGGGTGGGCGGCTTCGCGGTGGCGGCGCGCAGCGCGCGGCAGGGCGTGGAGGAAGGCTGGTGCAGCACGGCGCAGGCCGGGGTCCTGCTGGCGGCCGGGTGTGTGTCCAGCCCGGCCTTTCTGGTGAGCGGCGTGGGCGCGGCGCTGTTCGGCAGCCTTCCGGTGGGCGTCTGCCTGTACGCCGCCCAGCTGACGGCCAGCTGGCTGGCGGCGGTGGCCGTGAGCCGGGTGTTCCCGCCCGAACGAACCGGTTCCCCGTCCGCCGAACCTCCCACGCCCGGCTTTGCCGACACGGTGGCCGACGCGGTGGCCAGCACGGTGCTGGTGTGCGGATATGTGATCTTTTTCGGGGTGGCGATCCGGGCTCTGCCCTGCCCGGATGCTCTGCGCCCGGTGATGGCCGCTCTGCTGGAGGTGACCGCCGGGTGTGACGAGGCGGCGCGCCGGAACAGCACGCTGCTCGCCTGTGCGGCGGTGAGCGTGCTGGGAGCGTGCTGTCTGGCGCAGGTGGGCGGACTGACAAAAGGAAAGGTGCCGCTGCGCCCGCTGCTGTGGAGCCGCCTTCTGCATCTGCCGCTGATGGCGGGGCTGTTCCGTTTGTTTCTGCATCTGTGGCCGGGGCAGGCCGCGGCCTGGATCGGCGGCGACCGGCTGGTGCTGCCCCGGTGGAGGATGCCCGCCGACGTCTGTGTGCTGCTGTTCGTGCTGTCGGCGCTGCTGTGCGGGTGCCGAGTGATCCGGGTGAAAAAATAGCGGTGCGGACACTTTTCCTTTTGCCGCGCGGATGGTATACTGATACCAGACAGCAAAGGGGGCATTTTATGGAACAGGCCAAAACCATCCGCGCACTGTTACTGGAACAGCAGGATACGGAATACCAGGCATTTATGCGCCGTCTGCTGCCGACGCTCGCGCCCGAGAGCATGATCGGCGTGCGGACGCCTGCACTGCGGCGTTTGGCCGGGCGTTTGCGCGGCACGACGCAGGCGGACCTGTTTCTGCAGCAGCTGCCCCATCAATATTATGAAGAAAACAACCTGCACGGCATCCTGATCTGCCAGCAGAAGGGCTATGCCGAAACGGTGCGGGAACTGAACCGCTTCCTCCCCTATGTGGACAACTGGGCCACCTGTGACCTGCTGCGTCCCAAAGCCTTCAAGGTCTGCCCGCCGGAGCTGATCGGGGAGGTCCGCCGGTGGCTGGACAGCGAGCGGCCCTACACGGTCCGCTTTGGGCTGGAAATGCTGCTGTGCTTTTATCTGGGCGACACCTTCGACCCGCTCTATCTCGACTGGGCCGCCGCGGCCTGCTGCGGGGAATACTATGTGGACATGATGGCGGCCTGGTATTTTGCAACCGCGCTGGCCAAGCAGCCCGGGCCTGCTCTTGCCGTGCTGCAAAACCAGGCGCTGTCGCCGTGGGTGCACAACAAGGCCATTCAGAAGGGAATCGAGAGCCGCTGCATCTCCCCGGCCCAGAAGGATGTGCTGCGGTCGCTGCGGCGAAAGGAGTGAAACCGAGCATGGCTTGGCAGACGGTGACAGGGGAACAGATCCGCCGGTACCGGCTGACCGCCCACCA
The DNA here is from genome assembly GCF_002160015.1 of Anaerofilum sp. An201. Classification (GTDB taxonomy): domain Bacteria; phylum Bacillota; class Clostridia; order Oscillospirales; family Ruminococcaceae; genus Anaerofilum; species Anaerofilum faecale. The sequence goes on from NZ_NFJT01000011.1 coordinate 82,074, forward strand.
TCTTTGCGGCGACGCCGCAGTGAGCCTGACCGAAGCGGCCGCCAGCGGCCTGCAGAATTCCCCGCCCGGCGCGTGGGAGACCGCGCTGTTCAACCGGGTGGAGGGGTGCGCGCTCGCCGCCCTGCAAAATGCGCTCTACCGCGAGAAAACGCTGCTGCAGGCATGGAGCTGGCGGGGCGTGCCGGCAATTTTCCCCACCGCGGAAAGCGACGTGTTTTTGTCGGCTCTCGCCGCGATGCCGGGGGAAAGCTGGATCTATACGCAGGGGGTGGGGCTGGCGCTGGACCATCTGGGGATGGACTTCGACCAGCTGCTGCCCGCTGTGTGCAGGGCGGCGAAGTCTCTCGACGGCTGCACGGTGAAAAGCAAGGAAGCGCTGGACCGCGTGTTGGCAGAGGAAGCGGAAGCCTTTCTCCCGCCCGACAAGCTGGCTTTGTGGCGCGGCACGTCCATGTACGACAGGACCGGGAAACAGACGGTGGGCGGCGCGGTGGTATCGTTTTTGCTGCGCCCCTGCTCCTTTTTGGGGCTGGTGGTGTTCGGGGAGCGCGACGGGATCAGCCCCACCTTCACCTCCTACTCGCGCTGGACAGGCCATCCATTGGAGACGCGGCCGGATGCAGCGCGGGAGCTGGTGCGGAAATTTCTGCACTTCTACGGCCCTGCCACCCCCGCCGCCCTGACCGCCTGGCTGGGATGCTCCCCGCAGCAGACCGCGCGGCTTTGGAAAACCGCAGAGCCAGAAATGTGCCGGGTGCAGGTTGGAGCCGCAAAGCGGTATATGCTGGCCGAGGACCTGCCGCTGCTGTGCCGGGAAACGCCGCCGTCCGGGCTGCGTCTGCTGGGGGCGCACGATCCTTACCTGGATCTGCGGGATCGGGAGGTCATTCTGGAAAACAAGACGCTGCAGCGGCGTGTCTGGCGGACGGTGGCGAATCCCGGCGCGGTTCTGGAGGATGGGCGGGTCGTGGGGATCTGGAAATCCAAAACCGATAGAGACCATCTGGAAATCCGGGCGGAATTGTGGGAATCGCTGCCCGGCAGCCGCGTCCGCCAAATACAGGACTGGGCCGAACGCTATGCCGGTTTCCGGCAGCTCCGCCTGCACCGCTGCGAGGTGTGCGGTCTCGTCTGATCTGCTTTCGCCAATACCCAAAAACACGGAGCATCCTGTCCGCTGCGGGAGGATGCTCCGTGTTTTTCTGTTCCGCAAAAATCGTCAGGGCAGTATGCCGCTTTCCGCAAGATCGTCCAGCAGCATCCAGGTGCGCAGTGCGGCGCCCTCGGTGGTGAGGTGGTTGTTGCTGTCGTAGAACAGCTCGGCCGGCAGCATGCAGTCGGCCAGGCGGCCGATATAGGGAAGGCCCGTGCGGGACTCCAGCTGTGTCTGGAACTCCTCCAGCTGCTGTGCGGCGCCGGTGTAGGCCAGCTCGTCGAACGGCGCCCAGGTCAGCACCACCGTCGCACCCGCTTTCTGCGCCTGTTTCGCAAAACGGCGCACCGCTTTGACCACCTCGTCCGACAGGCTGCTGTCGTCCAGCGTGAGAATATTGTTTTTGTCATAGCCGCTTTCCAGCATGCTCTCGCGCTCGGTGACGATGTCGCCCCACGGGCCGAACCCAAAGGCGGCATACTGCTCCTGTGGGGTGGCCGCGGGCGCGCCCTTCTGGCGCAGCAGGTCGAGTTTCTGGCGGCTGTATGTGTAATAGGAGGACACCATGCCCGGCCAGTAAGACACCGGCAGCGCCGCCAGCAGCGACGGCGAATTCTCCACCGCCATCCAGGTGGTGGAATAGCTCACCGCATTTTGCAGCATGGCGAATTCCGGCGCGAGGACGACGATATCGCCGGGATGCAGCTCGCCGTCGATCAGGGCAAGGTAGTATTCCAGCCCCAGATAGGCCGTTGCCCCCATCGCGATGCAGGGCATCCCGGCTTCTTCGGCCACCTGTTCACACTGGATGGAATAGGGCACGCTGGAACCGCCCACCACCAGCACCCGCTTGCCGGGCGTGTTCTGCACCAGCTGCTGCTTGACATACACCGACCCCATCAGGCTGCCCTGGAACATGGCCGGCAGCGACTGCACCGCTGCAAAGTATCCGGCCGGGACCGCCAGCAGCGCCAGGAAAAAGCAGATCAGACGCACAAAAAACCGTTTTTTCATCCCTCGGCTCCCCTCAGAACTGGAAATAGATAAACTCCACCGCCACGCCCTCGGGCAGTGTGAGGGCTGTCAGCAGCACGGCCAGGCAGACCGCATACCGCACCAACCAGCGCACCGGCGCTTTCTGGCGCTGCAGCAGGCGGATGGGATCGCCGTACAGACGCTGCACCAGGTCGTGTCCGATCAGCAGCGCCAGCGCCGCCAGCAGGAACACCAGCGAACCGCCGACAAGGCCCATCGTCTGGAGCGCGACCGTCACGCCCTGCACCGGCGCGCTGAGCGCCCACGGAAGGCGGCGCAGGATGAGCAGCGCGTCGGACAGGGTGTCGGCCCGGAAGAACACCCAGCACAGGCACACCAGGCCAAAACACACCAGCCAGCGCACCGCCGTCACCGCGCGCGCAGCGCCCACGGACAGCGATCTCTGCCAGCGATCCAGCCGGGGCAGCAGAAAGACCTCGGCCATGCTGAACAGCCCGAACAGGCCGCCCCAGATCACGAAGGTCCACTCCGCGCCGTGCCACAGGCCGCTGACCAGAAAGGTGAGGAACAGGTTGCGCAGATGCCGGGCGCGCCCGCACCGGCTGCCGCCCAGCGGGATGTATACATAGTCCTGGAACCAGGTGGAGAGCGAAATGTGCCACCGCCGCCAGAACTCCTTGATGCTGGCAGAGAGATAGGGGCAGTTGAAATTCTGCATCAGCCGGAAGCCCAGCAGGCGGGCGCTTCCCAGCGCGATGTCGGAATAGCCGGAGAAGTCACAGTAGATCTGGAAGGCAAACAGCAGGGTGGCGATGACATAGGCCATCGGGCCGCATCCGTTCAGATCCCCGTACACGCGGTTGACATAGACGGCCGCCGTGTCGGCCACCACCACCTTTTTGAACAGCCCCCATGCGATCTGGTGGCAGCCGTAGGAGATGCCGTCCCAGTTGGGGGTATGGCGCTGGCGGAACTGCGGCAGCAGGGTGACGGCGCGCTCGATGGGGCCCGCCACCAGCTGCGGAAAGAAGCTGACATACAGCGCATAGATGCCGAAATGGCGCTCCGCTTTCATCTGGCCGCGGTAGACGTCGATGACATAGCTGAGCGTCTGGAAGGTGTAGAAGCTGATCCCCACCGGCAGCATCACCTGCAGGGTGAAGTCGCCCACCGGCAGCGAGATCGACCGCAGAAAGGCCGTGACGCTCTGGCTGAAAAAGTTGAAGTATTTGAAAAAGAACAGGCACAGCAGGCTCAGGCCGACCCCCGCTGCGAGGCAGAGGCGGCGGCCGGTCTGGGTCCCGGCGCGCTGTACGCCCAGGGCCGCCAGATAGCTGGTGGCGGTGGTGAACAGGATCAGAAACACCAGCTTCGGGTTCCAGCTCATATAAAAATAGTAGCTGGCCGCCAGCAGCAGCACCCACCGCAGCCGATGGGGAAGCAGATAGTATCCCGCCGCCACCGCGGGAAGGAACAGGGCGTACTGCCAGGAATTGAACAGCATACAGAAAAGCTCTCCCTCTGTTTTGATAGCGCGCGCAAAGGCCTTTTGGCCCCTACACGCAGACCGACTTTAATAGTAGCACGCCGTGCCGCGGCACGTCAAGGCGGAATCCGCCCGCTTGACAGACGGGAAAAAGGATGGTATAGTTTCATTAACGATACTTTATATCAATAATAAAGGAGGTATTGTATGCATCCCAACACTTCCGCCGCCCTGCTGTTGACACTGCTGGCCGGATTGAGCACCGGCATCGGGAGCGGCATCGCTTTTGCGGCGCGGCGCACGAACAAACGGTTCCTCTCCATCAGCCTTGGCTTTTCGGCGGGCGTGATGATCTATGTGTCGCTGGCTGAGATCCTGACACAGGCACAGGCCACCCTCTCCGCCGAGCTGGGCAGACGGGGCGGAGGATGGGCGACGGCGGCCGCCTTTTTTGGCGGGATGCTGGTGATCGCCCTGATCGACAAGCTGATCCCCTCCTATGAAAACCCGCACGAGGTGCGCGCGGTGGAACAGGCCTCTTCCCCCGCCAAGGGAAAGCTGATGCGCATGGGCGTGTTCACCGCGCTGGCCATCGCCATCCACAATTTCCCCGAGGGACTGGCCACCTTCGTCTCGGCCCTGCAGCAGCCCGGTCTGGCCATCCCCATCGTGGCCGCCATCGCCCTCCACAACATCCCGGAAGGCATCGCGGTGTCGGTGCCCATCTATCAGGCCACCGGGTCCCGCAAAAAGGCGTTTTTGTATTCCTTCCTCTCCGGATTGGCCGAACCGCTGGGCGCGGTGATCGGCTGGCTGGTGCTGATGCCAGTGATGAACGATGTGGTGTTTGGATGCGTGTTTGCCGGGGTGGCCGGCATCATGGTGTTCATCTCGTTCGACGAGCTGCTGCCCGCGGCCCGCGAGTATGGCGAACATCACCTGTCGCTGTACGGGCTGATCGGCGGCATGGCGGTGATGGCGGTGAGCCTGCTGCTGTTTTTGTGATTGCATTTCCGCTTTCTCTGTGCTATATTTGCAGTAAAATATACGCTGCGAGGTGAAACGGATGTTTTTTGACACACAGGACCTGAAAGACGGCGAGATCGTTCTGAAGCTGCTGCGCACCTGCGAGGCACAGCCCGAAAAGAACTGGGTGCCCGCCTATTACTTCGACATCTGTCTGCCGGACGGCACGGTGGCCGGGCACTGCGACCTGCGGGTGGGCCACAACGAAAAGACCTGCATCGGCGGCAACATCGGCTATGCGGTGGAGCCCGAGCACCGCGGCCATCACTACGCCGCCAAAGCCTGCGCGCTGCTGTTCCGGCTGGCGCGCAAGCACGGGATGGACTTTCTCATCATCACCTGCATGCCCGACAACATCGCCTCGGCCCGCACCTGCGAGATCGCGGGCGGGCAGTTTGTGGAAATCGCCCCCATCCCCAAGGACAACGAAATGTATGCCGAGGGAAAACGCTTTGCCAAAGTGTACCGCTTTGACCTGCACACCCTCCCCTGACCGCTTTTCGGCCGGCCGTCCTGCAAACGGATGGCCGATCTTTTTGCAGAAAAATGGAAAGCGTGCTTGACATTTGTCCCCGGCCTGCTATACTGGAGATATGGAAAGCACACTTTCCATCCAGGAAGGAGGCTCCGTGTGAAAAACCGGTTGGAAGAGATCCGCAAAAGCAGGGGCATCCGGCAGGAACAGCTGGCCGAGGCGCTGGAGGTATCGCGGCAGACCATCGGCTCGCTGGAAAACGGGCGGTACAATCCGTCCATACTCCTGGCCTTCAAGATCGCCCGGTATTTTGGCATGCGGATCGAGGACATTTTCATCTACGAGGAGGAGGAACCATGAAACGCGATCGTATCTGGTATGTTGGGTATCTGGCGGCGGCGGTGCTGGCGCTGGTCGGCTATTTCGGCGGGCTGAATGAACCGGTGCGCACCGGCGTATGTGTGCTGGCGGCGGTGGTTTTCGCGGTGAGCTATGTGCAGCTGCTGCACGGCAAGATGATGAAAACCGACCGCGACTACCGCATTTCCGTGCTGGACGAGCGCAGCATCGCCATCAAGGAAAAGGCCGGCAACATCGCCAACATGGTGAACACCGTTTTGATGGGAATGGCCGCCGTGCTGTTTATCCTGCTGGACCAGCTGCTGCCGGCGGTGGTGATGGGCGTGTGTATTCTGGTGCAGCCGGTGATTCTGATCGTCATCTGCGATCTGCTGGAGAAGAAGATGTGAGGGAGGGGCGCGGGATGCGTTTTTTGATCGAACACCTGCAGAAGAGCTACGGCAAAAAGCAGGTGCTGCGGGATGTGGATTTTGCCTTTGAGAGCGGAAAGATCTATGGACTTTTGGGGCGCAACGGCGCCGGCAAGACCACCCTGTTCAACTGTTTGAACCACGACATCAAGAGCGACGCCGGGGCCTTCTGGCTGGAGGAGGACGGGCAGCGCCGCCCGCTGAAGGCGGCCGACATCGGGTATGTGCTGTCCACCCCCACGGTGCCGGAATTTCTGACGGCGCGGGAGTTCTTGAAATTTTTCGTGGAGATCAACGGCTGCTGTGTGCCGGGCGGGCTGGACGAATGCTTTGAGATCGTGCACATCGCGCCGGAGGACCGCGACCGGCTGATGAAGGATTTTTCCCACGGTATGAAGAACAAAATGCAGATGCTGGTGAACATTCTGGCACAGCCGAACGTCCTGCTGCTGGACGAACCGCTCACCTCGCTGGACGTGGTGGTGTCTGAGGAGATGAAGCAGCTGCTGCGCAGCCTGAAGGCCGGGCGGGTGACCATCCTCTCCACCCACATCCTCGACCTTGCGCTGGACCTGTGCGACGAGATCGTGCTGCTTGGCCACGGCGAGCTGGAGCGGGTGGATCGCGCCGATCTGGACAGCGCCGACCTGCGCCAGCGGATCATCGCCGCGCTGCGGGAGGAAGACGATGGATAAAACACTCCGTATCATGCTGCGCCTGAAAAGCAGCTACCGCATCAATTCCATCCTGTATGGCATCGGGCAGTTTCCGGTGCTGGGGCGCTTTCTGCCCGAGGGGCTCTACCGCATGCGCCTGCCCAAAGCCGCGGCGGCGGTGCTGGGGGCGGTGTGGGAGGTCGTGCTTGTATTTCTGGGCAAGGCGCTCTATTTTTTCACGATGGTATGCGGCATTGGCTATCTCTACCGCCAGGCCGACCCCCGCGCGGTGTTCCTGCACATCCTGGTGCTGTTCACCCTGATGGGGTCCACGCTGAACAACACGATGTTTGACGCCGGGCGGGAGCAATACTACGCCATCCTGCTGATGCGGATGGACGCAAAGCGGTACACCCTGCTGCGGTACGGCTACGCGATGGCAAAGACGGTGGTGGGGTTCCTGCCCTTCACACTGCTGCTGGGGACCGCGTGCGGCGTGCCGGGGTGGGCCTGTGTCCTGGCGGCGCTGGCTCCGGCCGGGGTCAAAACCGCGGTGGCGGCGCTGTCGCTGCGATGCTATCAGAAAACCGACCGGACCCTGCTGGAGGTCGGGCTGGGCAAGGTGCAGTGGGCCGTCGCGCTGGCGGTGCTGGCGCTGGCCTACGGTCTGCCCGCGCTGGGCATCGCGCTGCCGGTGTGGCTGTCGGAGGCGGCGATGGCCGGCATGGTGGCGGGTGGCGTGTGCGCCGTGCCCTATCTGGCGCGGTTCGGGATGTACCGCGAGATGTACCAGTATCTCATCAGCAAAAACATGCACCAGCTGGACCGGGCAAAAGAGGCGTCCCGCAGCTATGACCGGAACACCATCTCCGCCGACCTGTCCATCACCAGCCGCAAAAAGGGCTTCGAGTTCCTGAACGAACTGTTCGTGCGCCGGCACCGCAAGATCCTGTGGCGCGCTTCGCTGCGCATCACCGTGGTTTGTCTGGTTGCTGTGGGCGCCGCTCTCATCGCCGTGCTGGTGAGCCGGAACGCCGCGGCGGCGGCCAGCCGCATCCTGACCCAGTCGCTGCCCTATTCCGTATTCATCATCTATGTGCTGCACCGCGGTTCCGGGTTCACCCGTGCGCTGTTCATGAACTGCGATCACAGCCTGCTCACCTATTCGTTTTACAAACAGCCCGACATGGTGCTGCGTCTGTTCACCATCCGATTGCGGGAGATCGTGCGCATCAATCTGCCGCCGGCACTGGTGCTGGGGATGGGCCTGCCCGCCATCCTCTGCGCCTCGGACGGGACTTTCCGCGCGGCGGAATCTGCGCTCATCCTGGTTTCGCTGGTGGGGCTCAGCATCTTTTTCTCGGTGCACTACCTCACCCTCTACTATCTGCTGCAGCCCTACAACGCCGGCACCGAAATGAAAAGCTCGGTCTATCAGCTGGCGTTGTCGGGCACCTATCTCGTCTGCTTTTTCATCATGAGGCTGCGGGTGCCCACCCTTGTGTTTGGGCTGGGCTGCATCCTGTTCTGCACGCTGTACTGCGCGGCGGCCTGTGTGCTGGTGTACCGTCTGGCGCCCCGCACCTTCCGGCTGCGCAACTGAAAAACGAAAGGAGACCGGTCATGGAACATTTGCTGGAAATCTGCGTGGATTCGTTGGAATCCGCCCTGGCTGCCCAGGAGGGCGGCGCCGACCGTCTGGAGCTGTGCGCCAACCTCATCATCGGGGGCACCTCCCCCTCCCCTGCCCTGATCCGCCAGGTGCAGGAGGCGGTGGACATCCCGGTGAACGTGCTGCTGCGCCCCCGGTTCGGGGATTTCTGCTTCACTCCCGCCGAGCAGGACGCGATGGTGTGGGAGGTGGAGGAGTGCCGCCGTCTGGGCGTGAACGGCGTGGTGCTGGGGGCGCTGACGCCCGACGGACGGCTGGACCGCGCGCTGCTCTCCCGCTGCATCGAGGCGGCCGGGCCTTCCCTGCACCGCACGCTGCACCGGGCGTTCGACCTCTGCCGCGACCCGTTTGAAGGGCTGGAGGACGCCATTGCGCTGGGGTTCGACACCATCCTCACCTCCGGCCAGCAAGCCCGGGCGGAGCAGGGCGCCGCCCTGCTGGCACAGCTGGTGGAGAAAGCCGCCGGACGCATCGCCATCCTGGCCGGCAGCAGCGTGAATCCCGGCAACCTGCCGGTGCTGGCGGCGGCCGGGGTGCGGCAGTTCCATTTTTCGGCCAAAAAGCAGGCCGAAAGCCCGATGCTCTTCCGCCGCGAAGGGGTGCCAATGGGGCTTCCGGTGGCCGACGAATACCTGCGCGAATACGCCGACGCCCAGCTGGTGGCGCAGGCGAAGGCGGTGCTGCGCGCCCTGTGACGGGCTGTTTAGAAGCAGATATTTTTGCATTTTTTACAAAGCAGACACATACATTTGTCAATAAGCACAAAATAAATTTTTTATCCGGCAAATTATTGACAGTTTTTGAACAATTTGTTACACTAAGTTTGCGAATAGAGTATTGGGTTGTTACTGTTCGGCAGGCAAGACCATGTTCAGCGTTCGTCCAAAATATAAAGGGCGTCTCTCTGGATATGGTCTTTTTTCTTTCCGCCGTGCCGGTTTGACGGAGAGTTTTGGCATGAAGGTTTTGAAATCCATCAACAACAATGTTGTGAGCTGCCTGGACGAAAACGGGCGTGAACTGGTGGCAATGGGGCGCGGCCTTGGGTTTGCCGTGCGCAGCGGCGACGAGCTGGACATCTCCCGGGCGGAAAAGGTTTTTCGGATGCAATCCCCCGATGAGACCCGCCGCCTCACCGACCTCTTTGCCACCCTTCCGCCGCAGCAGATCGAGTTGTGCAGCCGCATTGTGGACCGGGCAACGAAAGACCTGGGTCGAAAGCTGAGTCCCAGCGTATACCTCACCCTGACCGATCATGTGTGTTTTGCCATCGACCGCCTGCGGCAGGGAACGGTGTTCCAGAACGCGCTGCTGGCAGAGGTGCGCACCTTTTACCCGCAGGAGTACGCGGTGGGCAAATACGCGCTGGAGCTTCTGCGCCGGGAACTGGGGGTCAGCTTTCCGGACGACGAGGCGGCCAACATCGCGCTGCACCTGGTGAACGCGGAATACGAGAACTCGATCAGCAACACGGTGCGCATCACGCAGACACTGCACGATATCTTGCGGACGCTGGAGAGCTGGCCGCGGCTGGGTTTCGACACAAACAGCTGGTTTTATGACGAATTCACGGTACATCTGAAATTTTTGGTATTCCGCGCCTTTGCAAAGCAGGTGCACTCCCGGCGGGAGCCCGGGTTTGTGCAGGCGGTGCGGCAATGCTATCCGCACGAATTTGAATGCGCCCGCCAGGTGACCGACGGACTGGCGCAGCGCAGCGGGACCGTTTTGCCGCCGGAAGAACAGGCCTATCTGGCCGCCAGCCTGCATCGCACCTGTCGGCCCGATGCATGAGCGCAACATCCAAACACCGGCATACAAAAAGGAGGAACTGCATATGGGTATTTTTGACAAACTGTTCGGTGCAAAACCGAAGGAGATCCAGCTGGGCGCACCGGTGGCCGGTGAAGCTATCCCGGTGCGCGAGGTGAGCGACCCCACCTTCGGCGACGAGCTGCTGGGCAAGGGGATCGCCATTCGGCCGACCTCCGGCCGCATCGTGGCCCCCTGCGACGCGGCGGTGGAGCTGATGTTCGAGACCGGCCATGCGGTGAGCCTGAAATCCGACGACGGCGCCGAGATCCTCATCCATGTTGGCCTGGAGACCATCACCCTGAAAGGCAAGCACTTCACGGTGCACGCCAAGAACGGCGACCATGTGGTGAAGGGCCAGCTGCTGATCGAGTTCGACCGCGAGGCCGTCGCCGCCGAAGGATTCGACACGATCACCCCGATGGTCATCTGCAACAGCGACGATTTCAGCGCCGTGAACACCTACACCGGCAAGACCGTTGCCGAAGGCGACCCGGTGATCGGGCTGGAAAAATAACCGTTTCGTTTGGGCTTTCGCGGGGCGGCTGTGGGCCGGCCGTTTCCCGCTTGTGCTGTCGCACAGGCGCGGTCCTTTCCCGCCTGTGACCACTCTTTTGTGATAGGAGGAAAACACGTATGATGCGATTTCTGCAACGCTTGGGCAAGTCTTTGATGCTGCCCGTCGCCTGCCTGCCGGTGGGCGGTATCCTCATGGGCATCGGTTACTGGATCGACCCCTCCGGATGGGGCGCCAACAACATGCTGGCTCTGCTGCTGATCAAGGCCGGCGGCATCCTGATCGACAACATGGCGATTCTGTTCGCTTTGGGCGTGGCCATCGGCATGTCCAAAGACCAGGAGGGCACCTCTGCACTGGCGGCTATCATCTCGTGGCTGACCGTGCAAACCATGCTGGGGGCCGGTGTGGTCTCTCTGATCCTGGGCGTGGATGCAGCGGCGGTTCCCGCAGCGTTCACCAAGATCAACAACCAGTTTATCGGCATCCTGTGCGGCCTGATCGCCGCCGGCTGCTACAACCGGTTCTACAAGACCAAAATGCCCGACTTCCTCTCCTTCTTCGCCGGCCGCCGCTTTGTGCCGGTGATGACCGTGCTGATCACTCTGGTGGCCTGCGTCCCGCTGTATTTTGTATGGCCCATCGTCTACAACTTCCTGGTATGGGTCGGTGAGAGTATTCTGGGTCTGGGCGCTGTGGGCGCCGGTATCTACGGCTTCCTGAACCGCCTGCTGATCCCCATCGGCATGCACCATGCGCTGAACAGCGTGTTCTGGTTCGGCGTGGCCGGCATCGACGATATTGGCAAGTTCTGGGGCACCGTCGCCGGCGGCGTGCAGGGTGTTACCGGTATGTACCAGGCCGGTTTCTTCCCCATCATGATGTTCGGTCTGCCCGGCGCTGCGCTGGCCATGTACCACACCGCCAAGACCAACAAGAAGAAAGTGGCCGCCGGCATTCTGTTCTCTGCCGCGCTGTGCTCCTTCTTCACCGGCGTTACCGAGCCGCTTGAGTTCGCGTTCATGTTCCTGGCTCCCGCGCTGTACGTCGCACATGCTCTGCTGACCGGTCTGTGCGTTGGCATCATTGCCGCTCTGCCCATCCGCGCGGGCTTCCAGTTCAGCGCCGGTTTCGTTGACTGGGTCCTGAGCTTCAAGGCCCCGTTTGCCGAGAACCCCATTTGGCTGATCCCCATTGGCCTGTTTGTCTTTGTGCTGTACTATCTGATCTTCCGTGTGCTGATCGTCAAGCTGGACCTCAAGACCCCCGGCCGTGAGGACGACGACAACGACGCCGAGATGAATATCGAGCTGTCCAACGACGACTTCGGCGCGATGGCTGCCATGATCCTGGAAGGCATCGGCGGCGCTTCCAACGTGACCAGTGTGGACAACTGCATCACCCGTCTGCGTCTGGAAGTGAAGGACCGCCTGATGGTGGACGAGAAGAAGATCAAGGCGTCCGGTGCTGCCGGTGTGATCCGTCCGAGCAAGACCAGTGTGCAGGTGATCATCGGGCCGAAGGTCCAGTTCGTGGCCGATGAGTTCAAGAAACTGGTGAAGTAAATCACCGCATGTTCCGGCCTGTGCCGGCCCACAGCACAGCGCCGGGAATCGAAAAAAAGCGCGCCGCAGATGTGTTCTGCGGCGCGCCTTTTTCTTGTTTCACTTCTGCATCTCGTCCAGCCAGTAGGCACAGCTGTAGGCGTGGCGACGGTGGGTGTCCTGACAGTCCACGCGGATATAGCCCTCATTCCCCTTCAGCGGGAAGGCCGCTTCGGTGAGCGTATCGCCGCTGTCCGAAACCTCAGAATGGGTATTGCGGCCGGCTGTGATGACATAGATCTTCTCCACCGGGCTGCACCGCACATGCAGCACGCCGTTTTCGATGTACAGCTCGTGCAGTTCGGGGCCGGTGGTGGCGTAGTAGTGCCGATTTTGCAGGGCGTGGATCACCTCTGCATATCCCAGCCGCGGCAGACGGAGCATGGTAGCGCCGCCAAACGAATCACAGCGGGGATGCCCAAAGGCAAACCAGTTGTGATTGTCGTCGGTGGCCACACAGCCCAGACGCTGCCCGCTGCGGAGCATCTCGTCGTAGGCCTGCGGCTGGTAGCCGTACAGACCGTCGATCTCGCAGCCGTGGTTGTAGATCTCCATATAGTCAAAGCCGCGGAGGTCTTTGTAGTCGTCGTAGTTTTGCAGCGACCAATAGGGATGGTTGTAGCAGGCAAGGAACCCCTGTGCGCGCAGACCGGCCACATAGTCGATCAGGGCGGCGGTATCGCCATAGGCAAAGTCCGGCTGCGGCGCCTGGAACTCGCCGCGGGTTTCGGGCGCACAGTCGTAGAAATTCATGTGATAGGTCTTTACATAGCTGTAGTCCTGGCCGGGGGTGTCCAGGTCCGCTTCAAAGGCGGCCAGCGGCACAAAGGTGTCGTCCATCAGCTCGGGATACCAGCCGTAGCGGCGGTGGTCGGTGAATGCGACCACCGAATACCCCTGTGCCTGGTAGGCCTCGCGGGTCTGGGACGGCGTGAGTTTTCCGTCCGAATGGGTGGTGTGGCAATGCAGGTTCGCTTTGTAGTCGGCGCCAGTGCGCGGGAGCAATTCGCAGTCCAGCTTCATGGCAATCCTTCCTTTCCCAAAGGCAAAAGCCGATTCAGTCGGTCTCATTATACCCGCTTTCCCCCGCGGCTGCAAGTGTGTCCCGAAGATTCCCGGCCTTGCGTATGCGCACACAAAGAGGTATACTGAAATCAAATCCATTTGGGGAGGTTGCAGCCATGCTTGCTTACACCTACACGGCTCCCGGCCGCTTTGAACTGATCGAAAAAACCAAACCTGTTCTGCTGCATCCGCAGGACGCCATCGTCCGGGTGACGCTGGCCAGCATCTGCACCAGCGACCTGCACATCCTCCACGGCAGCGTGCCGCGCGCTGTGCCCGGCATCACGGTGGGACACGAGATGGTGGGCGTGGTGGAACAGACCGGCAGCGAGGTGACCGCCGTGAAGCCCGGCGACCGGGTGGCGGTGAACGTGGAGACCTTCTGCGGCGAATGCTTTTTCTGCAAGCAGGGATATGTGAACAACTGCACCCACCCCGACGGCGGATGGGCGCTGGGCTGCCGGATCGACGGCGGACAGGCCGAGTATGTGCGCGTACCGCTGGCAAACCAGGGCCTGACCCCCATCCCCGCTTCGGTCACCGACCGGCAGGCGCTGCTGGTGGGCGACGTGCTGGCCACCGGTTTCTGGTCTGCCCGCATCGCCGACATCCGGCCCACAGACACCGTGCTCATTCTGGGCGCCGGGCCCACCGGGCTGTGCAGCCTGCTGTGTGCGCGGCTGCATCGGCCGGAACACATCATCGTGTGTGAACCGGACGCTGTGCGCAGAGAGTTTGTGCAGCGGCAGTATCCCGATGTGATCCTGGCCGTGCCGGAGAATGTGGAGCAGGTGGTGCGCCAATACAGCCGCCACGGCGGCGCCGACCGTGTGCTGGAGGTGGCAGGCACGCCCGACAGCTTCCGCCTGGCCTGGCAGTGCGCCCGGCCCAACGCGATCGTGGTGGTGGTGGCGCTGTACGACCAGCCGCAGGTGCTGCCGCTGCCCGATATGTACGGCAAGAACCTCACTTTTATCACCGGCGGTGTGGACGGCTGCGACTGCGCCGAGATCCTGCGCCTGATCGAAGCGGGCGAGCTGGATAGCGAACCCCTGCTGACACACACGGCAGATCTGGCCGACATCGAGCAGGCATACCAGCTGTTTGCCTCCCACGCAGACAAGGTGATGAAGGTGGCCGTCCGGTGCACCGGGGAATAAAGCTGCACGAAGAAAGCCGCCGTCCTTTTGTGAACAGGTCCAGTAAAAACGGCCAATAGACAAAAGGCCCCCCAATGTAGGAAAATAAAACTTGAACCGCCCCAGATTGTGCAGACAGCACAAAAAGGGCCCCTGGTGCAGGAATATTCGGTTTTAGCAGGAGTGGCGCAGCGAGAGGGGCGGCACTCCTGTTTTGCTTTG
>NZ_NFJT01000012.1 GCF_002160015.1 Anaerofilum sp. An201
GGCTGCTGGGCAGGGTGGTGAGATCCACCGGGCCGCCGAAGGCATCCTGGCCGTTGATGGTGACGGTGGCTTCGGTCTCGGTGTAGTCGATGCGGACCTTGATCTCCTCTCCGGCGTTGGGAGCGGGAACGCGGCTGCCCTGGTACCAGGGGTTGCCATCGCCGTTGCACAGCTGCCAGAACCAGCCGCCCGTGTCACAGCCCACAAACAGGCCGTCGTTGGCGCCGTTGCTGCGCAGATACACGCCGAAGCGGGTGTCGGCGGCGGGGCCGTTGGATTTGAGGGTGAACTCCAGATAGCCTTCGCTCTGGTCGAAGCTGATGTCGGAGTTGGTCACATAGAACTGGTTGGCGCCGTTGTCGCCGGAGGTGGACTTCATGTGCAGCCAGCCGTCCTCCACGGCCACTGTGCCATATTGGTTGCCGGTCCAGGTGCCGGTGTTCACGGCGTCTTCGTACACGGCCCGGGGAGCAGCTGCGGGAGCTTCTTCCTCCGCCGCCGGAGTTTCCTGTGCCGGGGCGGCCGGTTCTTCTTCCGGCGCTGCGGTGCTCTCGGGCGCAGGCGTTTCGACGGGCTGGCTTTCGCCGGCCGCCGTGGAATCGGCGGGCTGCTCGGCGGCGTACACCACCGGCTGCGCCACAGACATCAGCATAGCCGTTGCCACAGACAGACTGAGCAATCGCCGTTTCATGTCCAGATTCATGACGTTTGGATCCTTCCTTTCTGTTTTGTGCACGGCGGGGTTGGTATGCGCTTTGCCGTGCCCTCTTTGCGATACATTATAACGCACTTGGCGAATGTACGCTTGCATAATTCGGAAGATTGAATAGAATCATTTTCAAAATTCGGAAATTCTTGCACATATTTTCCTGTTTTGCTCCCCGTTTCTCTGTTTATGTATCCTGCCTGCAAACAGAAAATCCCCCGCCGCAGGGCAAAGCCCGCAGCGGGAGATCCTTCGGTTCGTGTTTCGTTTGCCGTGCTGTCCGGAGGGCATCACGCCCCGAACACCCTTACATAGTCCGCGCGGAACTTCTCGATGCCCGCGTCGGTGAGGGGATGTTTTGTCATCTGCTCGATCACCTTATAGGGCACGGTGGCGATGTCGGCGCCGGCCAGCGCGCAGTCGGTGACATGGATGGGATTGCGCACGCTGGCAGCGATGATTTTGCAGTTGAGCTCGGGGTAGTTGGCAAAAATGGCGGCGATGGTGCGGATGAGGTCGATGCCCGGCTGGCTGATGTCGTCCAGACGGCCCAGGAAGGGCGACACATACGCCGCTCCCGCCCGCGCCGCCAGCAGCGCCTGGTTGGCCGAGAAGATCAGGGTGCAGTTGGTGGGGATGCCCTCGGCGGAGAGCACCTTGATGGCCTTGAGGCCCTCGGCGGTCATCGGGATCTTCACCACCATGTGGGCCGGGTCCAGCGCGTGGATGGCGCGTCCCTCCTCGATCATGCCGGCGGCGGTGGTGGTGGCCTTCACCTCGCCCGAGATGGGGCCATCCACGATGGAGGCGATCTCGGCCAGGGTCTCGGCGTAGTCGCGGCCCTCCTTGGCGATCAGGCTGGGATTGGTGGTGACGCCCGCGATCACACCCATGTCATTGGCCGCGCGGATCTCGTCTACATTCGCTGTGTCGATGAAAAATTGCATATCCTCTCCCCCTTTTCCCTGTGTGTTATGCAAACGGATTCTCGTCCGGATAGGGCAGATGTTTGGGCCGGTTGTAGGAAATATCGGCCACGCCCAGATATTTGAACACCTCGAACAGCGCCTTGCCGTGATGGCCGAACGCCACCGCGCCGTGATGCGGGAACCGCTTGGCGATCAGCACATGGCGGTAGAAGCGGTCCATCTCCGGGATGGCGAAGGCTCCGATGGAGCCAAAGCTCTCGCAGTCCACGTCCAGCACCTGGCCCTGTGCGATGTAGGCTTTCAGCTGCGTATCGGCGGTGGACTGCAGCCGGAAGAAGGTGATGTCGCCGGGCTTGAGATTGCCTTCCATCGTGCCGCGGGTGATGTCCGGCTCGGGCAGCTCGGGCTCCAGATCGCGCTTCATGATGAGCTGGTAGCCCATGTGGGGGTCCTTCAGCAGCTCGCAGCTGGTGTTGCCGCAGTGGAAGCCCATGAAGGTTTCCGGCAGGCGGACGTCGTATTTTCCCCGGATGGACTTGTCGTAAATGGAGGCGGGAACGGTGTTGTTGATGTCCAGCAGGGTGACGGCGCTGCCCGACACACAGGTGCCGATATACTCGCTGAGCGCGCCGTAGATGTCCACCTCACAGGCCACCGGGATGCCGCGGGCAGCCAAACGGCTGTTGACATAGCAGGGCACGAACTTGAATTCGGTCTGGAAGGCGGGCCAGCACTTGTTGGCAAAGGCCACATACTGCCGGGCTCCCCTGTGCGCCTCGGCCCAGTCCTCCAGCGTCAGCTCGTACTGCGCCAGACGGGACAGGATGCCGGCGTATTTGTTGTTGGGGCCCAGCTCGGCGGTCATCTCGGCCACCTTGGCGGGGATGCGCTCGTCACCGGCGTGCTTGTTGTAGGCGACCAGCAGATCCAGCTCGCTGTTCTCCTCCACCGCCACGCCCAGATCGTACAGAGCCTTGATGGGGGCGTTGCAGGCGAGGAAGTCGTCGGGGCGGGGGCCGAAAGCGATGATCTTGAGCCCTTTCAGCCCCAGAACAGCCCGGGCGACGGGCACGAATTCGCGGATGCGGTCGGCCAGATCGGCGGCGGTGCCGACGGGAGATTCGGGGATATACGCCTTTGCGCCGCGCAGGCCCAGGTTATACGAACAGTTCAGCAGGCCGCAGTAGGCGTCGCCGCGCCCGTCGTGCAGGTCGCCGTCGCCCTCGGCGGCCGCCACATACATGATGGGGCCGTCGAACCAGTCGGAGAGGAGCGTCTCGGGCGTTTCCGGGCCGAAGTTGCCCAGATACACCACCAGCGCGTTGACGCCGACCGCTCTCACATCCTCCACGGCCTTTTTGGCGTCCAGCTCGTTCTCAACGACGACCGGGCACTCGTACAGCCCCTCGCCATAGGCGGCGCAGACAGCGGCGCGGCGGCGGGCCGACAGGGCGGCCGGGAAACAGGAACGGGACACCGCGATGATGCCCGGACGGACGGTGGGAATATTTGCAAACATAGGTTCATCCTCCTTGAAAATTTCTTTGCGGCGGGCTGTATCCCGCTTTGGTTTACAGAAAAGCCGGCAGCGGCGCTCACTGTGCGATGTCGATGTTCTCCCCCGCAAGGCCGATGTATGCGCCTGCGGCGGCTTCATCGGAGGCCGGATGCGCCAGCAGCCATTTGTTTTTCGCCCACAGCAGGCGATCCTCCTCTGTGGCCGGGGGGACGGCGGGCTTTTCGGTGTTGGTCCCGGCCGGCAGCGCCACCAGCACGCGGAACCCCTTGGCCGGGTCGGTGTGGCAGGGAGCGTAGTGCAGGGTGGTGGCGTACACCTCCACCAGCACTCCCGCCGGAACGCGGAACGCCTTCACCTTCGCGGTGTCGAGGAGGCCGTTTTCGATCTCATCCTGCCGGGCCAGCAGCAGGATAAACTCCTCCGTGCCCAGATTGAACTCGCTGTCGCGGTGGTATTCCAGACAGTTCAGCTTTGTGTTGTGCCCGTTGCACCATCCCAGCTGCACCGGCATACCGCCGTACAGATGGTCCTGCGCCTGCTGTGCAAAGGGCAGCGACTGCAGGCTCTCGTCCTGCGGGACATACTCCACACCGGTCTCCGGCTGCGGCGTTTTTTGCAGGGCGTCCAGCAGAGCCGCGGTGTCCAGCCCGGCTGCCACACGGCCGTAGTGGGCGAACTCTTTTTCGTATACGGAATAGATTTTCATCGTTTTCACGCTCCTTTTACAAAAGCTGCGGGAACAGCTCCCGGCAGGCGGGATAGATCTTTCTGAACTGCGCATACCGCTCGTTGTACAGGGCGGTGAGCTGTGCGTCCGGCTCCACCGTGGCTCTCACCCGCACCAGCGCTTCGGCGGCCTCGCCCACGCTCGCAAACCGCCCGCATGCCACCATGGCCAGCATCGCCGCGCCGTAGCCCGGCCCCTGTTCGGTGGCCACCGTGTCCAGCGGGATCCCCAGCACATTGGCCAGGATCGTTTTCCACAGCGCCGACCGGCTGCCGCCGCCGCAGATATTGGAGCGCGGGATGGAAATGCCGAGGCTCTTTGCCACCTCGAACGAATCCCGGATGGCAAACGCCACCCCCTCCAGCATAGCCTGGGTCATGTCGGCGCGGTTGGTGTCCATCGTCATGCCGATGAACATGCCGCGGGCGTTGGTGTCGTTGATGGGGCTGCGCTCCCCCATCAGGTAGGGGAGAAAATAGACGTGGTTATGGCCCAGACGGTCGGGGATGATTTTGTCTTCCTCGCCCTTGTAATCGCCGGTGCCGATGATGCTGTTCTGCCACCAGCTGTTGCAGGACGCCGCCGACAGCATGCATCCCATCAGATGCCATCCGCCGTCCGCGTGCGCGAAGGCGTGGAGCGCGTTGTTGGGGTCTACCCCGAATTTCGAGGAGGAGATGAAGATGGTGCCCGAGGTCCCCAGGCTGATATTGCAGTGGCCGTCCCCCACCGTACCGGTGCCCACGGCGGCGGCGGCGTTGTCGCCCGCACCGGCGCAGACCACCACCCCTTCGGGAAGGCCCAGCCGGGCGGCAACGGGCGGCAGAAGCGTCCCCACCGGCTGCCAGCTCTCGAACAGGCGGGGCAGCTGGCGCTGGGAAAGGCCGCATTCTTCCAGCATCTCGGCGCTCCAGCAGCGGTGTTTCACATCCAGCAGCAGCATGCCGGAGGCGTCGGAGCAATCGGTGGCATGCACGCCGGTGAGTTTATATACAAGGTAGTCCTTGGGCAGCATGATCTTTGCGATGCGGCCGAACAGCTCCGGCTCGTGTTTGCGCATCCACAGCAGCTTCGGAGCGGTGAAGCCCGCAAAGGCGATGTTGGCGGTGCGGGCGCTGAGCACCTCTTTGCCCACCGTGCCGTTCAGATATTCCACCTCGGCGGCGGTGCGGCCGTCGTTCCACAGAATGGCCGGGCGGAGCACCTCGTCGTTTTCATCCAGCGCCACCAGACCGTGCATCTGGCCGCCTGCGCCGATGCCCGCCACCTGCGCCGGGTCGAAGCCCTGCAAAAGCGCCGGGATTCCGGACAGGCAGGCGTTCCACCAGCTGGCCGGGTCCTGTTCGCTCCAGCCCGGACGCGGGAAAGACAGCGGATATTCTCTTGTCACCGTGTTCAGAACGGCCCCTGTTTCGTCCACCAGCAGAAATTTGCAGGCGGAGGTTCCCAGGTCAACGCCGATATACAGCACATTCGTCACTCCTTTGGCGTTTTTTCTGCTTTCAGTATACTCCCCCTCCGCCTGCGCCGCTTTGCCGATGCTTCGACTGTCATCCGACAAAGTTACGATTTGCGCACTTTCAGCGGATTGCACAGGCCGCTTTGTGCACAAAGACAAAAGGCCCCGCCGGACATGCCGACAGGGCCTAAAAAACAGCGTCTGTTCACAACTTTTTCAAAAGCTCCAGGCTCTTTTCGCGCGAATAGAAGCGCTCCATCGAGTGGATGCTGTGGTGCAGATGGGTCTGCTGCTGGGCGGGAGGCTGCGCGCGGCGGCAGTATTCCTCCGGCGTGACGCCCAGCCGCTGCCGAAATGCGCGGCAAAAATAGCGGTAGTCCGAGAATCCCGCCGCAAAGCAGACATCGGTCATGCGGGTGCTGCCGGCGTCGATCAGCTTGCAGGCACAGTGGAACCGCACCGTGTCCACATACTGCTGAAAGCTCTGGTCCAGGCACTGGCGCACAAAATAGGACATATGATTCATTGTGCATCCCTCGGCGCGGGCAAAGTCCGCCAGACGGATGGGGTGCATGTAGTTTTTGTCCACAAATTCCAGCAGCCGTGCCAGACGGGCGCTGCGCTTTTCGGCCTGCGCGGCTTCCTCCGCGCTCAGCACACGGCATGGCATATGCGAAAACAGACTGTGCCACAAAAGGCACACCTGTCCGGCACAATAGAGCTGATAAAACGGCGGCTGCTCCAGATACGCCCGGGCCGCTTCCCGCATCGTCTGCTGAAACGCGGGATACTCCTCTGCCAGATATTCGTGCACCGACAGTCCGTCCAGACGGGTGCGCCCGGCAGCCGGAAAAAACCGTTCCAGCACCCGCGGCGACACCTGCATGCACAAAAAGGTGCAGCCGTCCGGTTCGCCGTGCAGCTCGTGCGGCTGCTGCGGCGCCAGCACCGCCATCTCTCCCGGCGCGATTGCATATTGTGTGCCGCCGGTGCGGATGGAGAGCGTCCCCTCACTCACCCACACCAGCTCCCACTCGGAATGGGAATGCGGTGTGCGGTAGGTGAGCGTATCAAAAAAGATCGTGATGCCGTCGATCTGCGGATGCTGGATGATCTCGTATTCCCTCACAGAGGCCACCCGCCTCTCCCCCTTCCCTGGCGGTATGCAAAAAAGGCTGCATATCGTCGCCTTTGCGCGACACATACAGCCTTTTGCCGGGCCGCTTACCGGTCCAGATCTTCCTCGTTCTCGAGGTTGTGCCACACATTCTGCACGTCGTCGTCGTCGTCCAGAGCGTCCAGCAGCTTGGTCATGTTCTTCATGTCGTCCTCCGCGGTGAGACGGGTCTCGGTGGAGGGAACGAATTCCACCTCCGCGCTGATGAAGGTGTAGCCCTTGTCCTCCAGCGCCTGACGCACGGCGCTGAAGTCGTCGGGAGAGGTGGTGACTTCCACCACATCGTCGCCCATGTCGAAGTCCTCGGCGCCGGCGTCGAAGCAGTCCTCCATCACCTTCTCCTCGTCCAGACCTTCGCCCTCCAGCACGATCACGCCCTTCTGGGTGAACAGGAAGCCCACGCAGCCCACGTTGCCCAGGTTGCCGCCGAACTTGTCGAAGTAGTGGCGCAGGTTGGCCGCGGTGCGGTTGCGGTTGTCGGTGAGGGTCTCCACCATCATGGCGACGCCGCTGGGACCGTAGCCTTCGTAGGTGATGGATTCGTAGTTGTCCTTTTCACCGCCCTCGGCGCGCTTGATGATGCGCTGGATGTTGTCGTTGGGGACGTTCAGGCTTTTGGCCTTCGCGATCAGGTCGCGCAGCTTGCCGTTCGAGTTGGGATCGGCGCCGCCTTCCCGCACGCACACCGAGATCTCGCGGCCCACTTTGGTGAAGATCTTGGCCTTCTGGCCGTCGGTCTTTTCCTTCTTGCGCTTGATGTTGTTCCATTTGCTATGCCCGGACATATGAGAGCCTCCTACATGATATTTATCTGATTTGGGGTATAAGGTCCTGTAACCTTGTTATTTTATCATATTTTGCCGACGATTTCAAATCGGATTTTTGCGCGGCGCCTCATTTCAGATTGCGCAGCGCCTTGGGGTAGTGGTTTTTCACACGCCCGCCGCTCTGCTTGCCCCAGCCCAGCGGCATGCCGTCCACCAGCACCGTGCACCAGCCGGCCTGCGCGGTGTGCGCTTCGATCTCCTCCCCGCGCAGCCAGGCCGCACAGCGGGGATCGGACAGCGACAGGCGCTCGGTGTTTTTGCACAGCGCTCCGAAGGCCATCGCCAGATGGTGCGCCGGGACAAACCGCCCTTTCTGCACCGTTCCGGCAAAGACGCCCGCGCGCAGCACGCGCAGTTTCGACGCCGTGTCCGGCAGGGCGCAGACCGGCGGCAGATAGACGCTGTCCCCTGCCCGCACCGCCGCGCCGGTGGGCAAAGCGCCGAAGGCCGTTTTGCAGAAGTCCTCCCATTCGGGGCACGGCTTGGGCGCCCGCGCCTTTTTGGAGGGGCGGAGGACAGGCGCTTCTCCCCCGTTTTTCTGCATCCGTGCGAGGAAATGCCCCTCTCCCCCGCTGCACGGCCAGATGCGGCGCACCTTTTCCACCTCCAGCGGCAGACCGCCGCAGCGGTTGGCCTCGCCCGGCGCACCGAAGGTCACGCCGCAGTCCAGCAGCGAAAATTCCGGGTGGCGGGACAAAAACGCCGCCACCTGGCCCTCGTCCTCCTCCGGCGCAAAGGTGCAGGTGGAAAAGACCAGCACCCCGCCCGGCGCCAGCATCGCGGCGGCATTGTCCAAAATCTGCGCGCCCAGGGCGGCGCACTGGCGCACAAGGCCTTCGCAGTGCTGCGCCACCGCCTGCGGCTCCTTGCGGAACATGCCCTCGCCCGAGCAGGGGGCGTCCACCAGCACGCGGTCGAAAAAGGCGGGGAAGGCCTTTGCGAGGTCGGCGGTGTCGGCGTTGCAGATCACGGTGTTGGCCACGCCCATCCGTTCCAGATTGCTCTTGAGGATCTCGGCGCGCTGGGCGCTGTACTCGTTGGACACGAGCAGCCCTTCCCCGGCCAGCGCGGCGGCCAGCTGGCTGGACTTGCCGCCCGGCGCGGCACACAGGTCGGCCACCTTCATGCCGGGGCGCACATCGGCCAGCGGCGCAGCCGACGAGGCCGACGGCTCCTGCACATAGAACGCGCCCGCGTGGTGGTAGGGATGACGGCCCGGCTTTTCCTCCGGGCCGATCAGAAATCCCGCCGCGCAGAAGGGCGACGGCTGCAGCGGCATGCCGCAGGCGGCGGCAAACTTTTGCGGCTGTATGCGCAGTGTGTTCACCGTCACACCGCGGGCGGGAGATGCGGGGGCGGCATACAGCTCGCTATACCGCGCGCCCAGCAGCCCGCGCTCCCGCGCTTCAAAATATTGGCTTACATTCATGCTTTTTCACCGTCTTTTTCCAGCGTATAACCGCGCGGACGGCGGCCATACTACGGGTGTACTCAAACGAAAGGAGGTAAACGCAATGGCTCGTAACATGGAAAACTGCGGCAAGCAGTACGCCGGCAAGACCAGCCGCGCCGACAATTCCAAGCAGCTGAAGGTCGAAAACAAAACCGAGAACAAGACCGAAAGCAAGACCACCTCTCGTGCGGCCAACAAGACCACCAATGCCCGCAACTGCAAATAACCACGGTTTTTGCAATCGCTGAAAATCGCCCCGTGCGGTACACATGGTGTGCCATGCGGGGCGATTTTCCTTTTGGCGTTATCTCTGCAGAAATTCCGGAGAGAACTGCCGCCACACCAGATCGAACAGCTGCTCGATGCGCGGCTGCTGTCCGGTGAGGTGCAGCCACCCCAGCAGCGACTCGAAGGCGGTACTGGCGCGGTACTGCTCCGGGGTGGCATGCTTGGCCACGCTGGCCTTGCTGCTGTTCTTGCCCCGGTGCACCACGGCCAGCTCCTCCTCGGTGAGGTGGGGCAGCAGAAATTCCAGGATGCGGAACTGGCCGGGCGCGCTGACGAATTTCACCGCCATTGCGTGCAGGCGGCCGGGGGCCAGGCGTGTGTTCTGCACCAGCGCGGTGCGCACCAGCGTCTCGAACACGCCGTCCCCCACAAAGGCCAGCGCCAGCGGGGAAAGCTCGCGCACGGCGGCGTCGGACATGGGCTGTGACACAGGCGTTTCCCCCTTAGAATACATAGTCGAACTCGAAGTCGCCGATGCGGATGGTGTCGTTCTCCTGCACACCGCGGCTGATGAGCTCGTCCAGGATGCCGCTGTCGGCCAGCTGGCGCTGGAAGTACTGCAGGCTCTCGTAGTCGTCCACATCGCTGCCCATCAGGATGCGCTCCAGCCAGGGGGCGTCGATCTCCCAGGCCGCGTCGTCGGCGCGGGTGATGGTGAAGGCGCGTCCGCCCTCCTCCGCCGGCTGCGGACGGACATACTCCGGCTCGTAGACGGTGACGGGGGGCAGGGTCTGCAGCAGGTTGTACACCTCGCCCACCAGGCCGTCCAGCCCCTGGCGGGTCGCGGCCGACACGGCGCGGAAGGGCAGGCCTTTTTCCTCGATATAACGCTTGAAGTTCTCCACCTGCTCGGGGGTGGCCACGTCGCACTTGTTGCCCAGGACGATCTGGGGGCGGGCGGCCAGCTCGGGGCTGAAATTGGCCAGCTCGGTGTTGATCTTCTCGAAGTCCTCGATGGGGTCGCGCCCCTCGCTGCCCGACACGTCCACCAGGTGCAGCAGCAGGCGGCAGCGCTCCACGTGGCGCAGGAAGGCATGGCCCAGGCCAACGCCCTCGCTGGCCCCTTCGATCAGGCCGGGGATATCGGCGGCCACAAAGCTGGCCTCCGGGCCCACCTTGACCACCCCCAGCACCGGCGACAGGGTGGTGAAATGATAGTTGGCGATCTTGGGCTTGGCGGCGCTGATGACGCTGATGAGGGTGCTTTTGCCCACGTTGGGGAAGCCGATCAGGCCCACGTCGGCGATCAGCTTCAGTTCCAGCTGCACCTCCAGCTCTTCGCCCGGCAGGCCGGGCTTGGCAAAGCGGGGGATCTGGCGGGTGGGGGTGGCAAAGTGGGTGTTGCCCCAGCCGCCCTTGCCGCCCCTGGCCACCACCACCGGCTCGCTGCCGGAGATATCGGCGATGACCAGGCCGCTCTCGGCGTCCTTCACCAGAGTGCCGCGCGGCACACGGATGATGAGGTCGGGGGCATTTTTGCCGGTGCAGCGTGCACCGCGGCCGGGTTCGCCGTTCTGGGCCACATATTTGCGCTTGTAGCGGAAGTCCATCAGGGTGGACAGGTTGTCGTCGGCCTGGAAGATCACGCTGCCGCCCCGGCCGCCGTCGCCGCCGTCGGGACCGCCGGCCGCCACGAATTTTTCCCGGTGGAAACTGACGGCGCCGTTGCCGCCGTCACCGGCTTTGATCTTGATTTTTGCTACGTCGATAAACATATTCTCCTCCTGAAAAGGGGGCATCTGCGGCCCCAAAAACGGGCGGACATTGGACAGAAAAGGCCGGGCTTTGCGGCCCGGCCTCCTTGTTTGGCAATTACTGCTTGATACTGACCTGCTTGCGGTCGCGGCCCACGCGCTCGAAACGCACGGTGCCGTCCACCAGAGCGAACAGGGTGTCGTCGCTGCCGCGGCCGACGTTCTCGCCCGGATGGATATGGGTGCCACGCTGGCGAACCAGGATGTTGCCGGCCAGAACGAACTGACCGTCGGCGCGCTTGACGCCCAGACGCTTGGATTCGGAATCGCGGCCGTTCTTAGTGGAGCCTACGCCTTTTTTATGTGCCATTTGTACTTACACCTCCTGATTAACCGTTGATGGCGGTGATTTCCACCTTTGTGTAGGGCTGACGATGGCCCATACGGCGGGCACTGCCCTTCTTGGGACGATAGGTGATGATGTTCAGCTTCTTGCCCTTGCCGTTCTTCAGCACTTTGGCCTCAACGGAAGCGCCCTCCACGGTGGGAGCGCCGAACTTAACGCTGCCTTCCTCGCCAACGGCCAGAACGGACTCGAAGGTGACGGTGGCATCCTGCTCGGCGGCCAGCTTCTCGATGAAGATGACGTCGCCTTTTTCCACGCGGTACTGCTTACCGCCGGTTACGATCACTGCGTACATATCTTAACCTCACAAAATAAGACTCGCTGGACAACAGGGCGGTGCAAATGCGCACACTTCGGGAGCCCATACCATGCGGCTTATCCATTATACCCCAGAACAGGGGGAGTTGTCAACCGTTTTTTTCGGCCGCGCGGCGGGCGGCCTGCACCGTGTTTTCCATCAGCATGGCGCGGGTCATCAGGCCCACGCCGCCCGGCACCGGGGTGATGAAAGCGGCCTTTTCGGCAGCCGAGGCATAGTCCACATCGCCGCACAGCTTGCCGTCGGCGCCGCGGTTGATGCCCACGTCGATCACCACCGCGCCCGGCTTGACCATATCGCCGGTGATGAAGCCCGGCTTGCCCACCGCCGCCACCAGGATATCGGCGGCGCGGCACTGGTCGGCCAGGTCGGCGGTGCGGGAATGGCAGATGGTGACGGTGGCGTTTTCGGCCAGCAGCAGCATGGCGGCGGGCTTGCCCACGATGTTGCTGCGCCCCACCACCACCGCGTGCTTGCCGGCGATGGAGATGCCGGTGCTGCGGATCATCTCAAGGCAGCCGGCAGGGGTGCAGGGCAGAAAACAGGGCTGGCCGATCATCATGCGGCCCACGTTCACCGGGGTGAAGCCGTCCACGTCCTTTTCGGGCGGGATGGCGGCGATCACCGCCTGCTCGTCGATCTGGGCGGGCAGCGGCAGCTGCACCAGCATGCCGTGCACGGTGTCGTCGGCGGCCAGCCTGGCCAGCAGCTCCAGCAGCTCCTGCTGGGATGTTTCGGCGGGCAGGTCGTACCGCACCGACCGGATGCCGCAGGCGGCGCAGTCGCGCTCCTTGCCGGCCACATAGGTCTGGCTGGCGGGGTTTTCCCCCACCAGGACCACTGCCAGGCAAGGCTCGACCCCCTGCCGTTTGAGCTGCTCCACCTGCGCGGCGGCCCGCGCCTTCACCGCGGCGGCCAACACTTTGCCTTCAATGCGCTGGGCACTCACTGCTCTTCCTCCCCTTCCTGCACCGGTTCGGCCTGCTCCGGCCGGACGGTTTCTTCCTCCGCCGCCGGGACCATC
Source organism: Anaerofilum sp. An201 (assembly GCF_002160015.1). Taxonomy (GTDB): domain Bacteria; phylum Bacillota; class Clostridia; order Oscillospirales; family Ruminococcaceae; genus Anaerofilum; species Anaerofilum faecale. The sequence continues at coordinate 12,529 of NZ_NFJT01000012.1, forward strand.
GTTTCCTCCTCGATCTCGACCAGTTCGGGGGATTTCTGCTCGCCCGGCAGCGCGGGGATCACCAGCGGCACATTCCTGTATTTGCGGCGCAGGCAGATCAGCAGCGCCAGGGCAGCCACCACGCTGACACCCGCCACCAGCTGGCTGATCCGCACACCGCCCAGCATCAGCGAGTCGGTGCGCAGACCCTCCACCAGGCAGCGCTCGGCGCCGTACCAGGCGGCGTACATCAGCGCGATCTCCCCGTGGAAACGGCGGCGCGGGATGTAGAGTGCCAGCAGCACAAAGCCAAGCAGGCACCAGATGGATTCGTAGAGGAAGGTGGGATGTACCGGCATCGACGGATCGACCGTGATGCCCTGCGCCGCCAGCGTGGACTGCACGCCGGACAGATAGGCGGCGGTGCCGTCGCTGTACATGCCCCACGGCAGGGTGGTGTTGGTGCCGAAGGCCTCCTGATTGAAGAAGTTGCCCCAGCGGCCGAGGCCCTGGCCGATCAGAAAGCCCATCGCGGCCAGATCCAGCATCGGCAGCACCGGCACCTTGCGCCATTTGCTGAACAGGATGCCGAAGATCACCGCGCCGATCACGCCGCCGTAGATGGCAAGGCCGCCGTCCCGGATGTTGATCATGTCCCAGAAGCTCTGGTATTCAAAGGGCGCGAAGATCACATAGTAGGCGCGGGCACACAGCACCGCGCAGATGGTGGTGAGGATGATGACGTCGGACATGCGGTCGGCGTCGATGCCGAAGCGTTTGGCGTTGGCAAAGGCGAACACCAGCGCCAGCGCGAAGCCCAGGCCGATGACGATGCCATACCAGTAAATCGGCACGCTGCCGATATAAAATGCCACACGGCTGATGTCGAACTCCAGCCCCAGACCGGGGAACTCTACATGGAAATTCATTCTGCTTCCTCCTTTTCCGGCCAGATCACGGCGGTGGTGCTGCGCTCGGTGCACAGCATGGTCTGCAGGGCGGCGTCGATGTCCTCCGGCTGCAGTGCGGTCAGTGCCTGCATCTCGTCAAACAGGCTGCGGCCCTTCAGCTCGCTGGAGCACAGCGCGCCGGCCAGGCCGGTGGTGCTGTCCAGCTCGCACACCATCTGGCCGTACATCTGGTTTTTGCACAGGGTGAAAATCGTGCGGTCGACGCCCTCCCGGCGCAGCCGCCCGATCTCCTCCAGCAGCATCGTGCGGACCGTTTCCGGCTGGCGGGTCTCGCCCGAGAACAGCACACACAGCGCGCCGTCCACACTGAGGAACTCGCCGCCGAAATCGGCGCTGGCCAGGCCGCCGTCGTACAGGCGGCGGAACAGCGGGGTCATCGAGCCGCAGATCAGCTCGCCCAGCATGTCGCAGATCAGCTCGGTTTTCAGGCGGTCCTGCGGGGCGGGCGGCGCCTCCTTGAAGCCGACGCCCAGGAAGGGCTTGGCGATGCTCATGGTGATGTCCTGCCGCTCCTTCGCGGGCTGCGGCGGCTCGGCGGGAGCATGGCGCTGCACATCGGGGATCTGGCCGCCGTCCATACCGGCGCGGCGCACCGCGTCCTCCACCTGCTGCATCGTGATATTGCCCGCCGCGGCCAGCACCAGATTGCCCGGCGCATAAAAAGCGTCGGTGCAGCGGTACAAAAGCTGCGGCGTGATGCGGGCGATGCTCTCCTCGGTGCCGGCGATGTCGTCCCGCGCGGGATGCGCGTGGTAGAGGCCCTGCAGCAGCGCGAACATCATCCGCCACTCGGGGCTGTCGTCGTACATGCGGATCTCCTGCCCGATGATGCCCTGCTCCTTGGCCACCGTCTCGTCTGTGAAATAGGGATGCCCCACCAGACCCAGCAGGATGTCCAGCGCATGGTCCACGCCGCTGGTGGTGGAGAAGAGATAACAGGTCTTATCGAAGCTGGTGAAGGCGTTGGCGGACGCGCCCACCGCTGCATACTGGGTGAAGGCGTCGCCCTGCTCGCTCTCGAACATCTTGTGCTCCAGGAAATGAGCCACGCCGGCGGGCAGGTCCACCCGCTCGCCGTTCACGGTAAAGCTGCGGTCCACCGAGCCGAACCGGGTGCCGCACATCACATGCACGTCCCGGAAGCCGGGCATCGGGCGCACCAGCAGCACCAGGCCGTTTTCCAGCACCTTTTTTTCGCAGCGGGCGGCTTCGCGCAGCGCAGTCGTATTGTCGTTCATTCTGCCGTGTCCTCCTTTGTGAGCAGATAGCACACCGCAAAGCGGAATTTTTTCATCTGTTCGGCCACCTCGTCGGCGGTCACCTTTTCCAGTGCCCGGCGTGCTTCGTCGGGGGCGGCGGTGTCTCCCCGCCACAGCTGGCCGCTGTACCAGGTCTCCTGCGCGGCCAGGCTGTCCTCCACCGCGGCCAGGCTGTTGGCCACAAAGCGGCGGGCGTCTTCCAGCTCGGCCTCGGCGGGCGGCTGGCTGCACAGCGTCTGCCATTCGTGCAGGATCGCTTCGCGGGCGCGGGCGGCGTTTTCGGGCAGCACGCCGCTGTCGATGCACATCATGCCGCCGAATGAGTTGAAGCTGGCCGCACAGTAGTAGCACAGGCTCTGCTTTTCCCGCACATTGGTGAACAGACGGCTGGTGGGGCTGCCGCCCAGCACCGCCATCGCCACACGCATGGCGTCGAGGTCGCGGGAGGGCTGGAAGTCCTCCACCGTGAACAGCATGCACAGCTTGGCCTGCACCATCTCCATCCGTTCGGTCTCCTCCACCAGCGGCGCGGCCGGAAGCTGCACCGGGGCGGGCAGCGGCTGCGGCGTGCGGGTGAGCGGGGCCAGCGTCTCGCGCACACGGCGGGCGGCGAGCTCTTCCGGGATGCCGGCGCAGAACACCTCCAGCTGGGCGTTTTCCACCATCCAGCGCCACGCCTCGGTGACGGTCTCGGCCGTGAGGCCCTTCACCTCGTCGGCGTAGCCGGTGCGCTCGATGCCGGCCGGGTGGCTGCCGTAGAAGCGGCGGCGGGCCTGGCGCAGGCAGTACATCCGCTTGTCGTTGATCTCGGCGGCCAGCTCCTCGGCCAGCTTTTCCTTTTCGATCTCCACCTCTTCGGGCAGGAACATGCCGTCCGCAAAGTGCGGGCGGAAGGCGACGCCCAGCGCCAGCGCCAGATATTCCCCGGCCAGGTCCTCGCCGGACAGCGCGAAGCGGGGGGCGATGCCTCCCACCGTCACCGACAGACACCGTCCGGAACCGGCGGCGGTGGAATCCACCGCGAGGTCGGCGCCGTACAGGCGGGCCAGATGGCAGGACAGGTCGGTCATGTCGGGATGGTCGGCACAGCAGCGCTCCATCAGGAAGGGCAGCAGGGCCAGCGCGGTGGCGCGGGCGCGGTCTGCGGGGTAGCGCAGCTGGACGTTGACACGGCAGCGGTTGAATTTATCGGCCGGCAGCAGGTTCAGATACGCGCCGGGCGCAAGCTCGATTCGTTTCATGGGTCTTCCCTCTTTTCTGTGTGGCTCTGGGCCAGGTATTCCTCCAGGCACAGGCCGCTTTCCTTGATCTTCTGCGCGTTCTCCACGCCCACATAGCGGTAGTGCCACGGCTCGTAGGTGACGCCGGTGACCTCCACCTTGTCGGCGGGATAGCGCAGGATGAAGCCGTATTCGGCGGCGTGCTCCTGCAGCCAGGCGAATTCCGGTTCGTTCTCGAAGTCCTCCTCCACCCGCTGGTTGGTGATGCTGCCCACGTCCACCGCAAGGCCGGTGTTGTGCTCCGAGCAGCCGGGCACCATCACCACGGTGGCGGCCTGTTCCCGGGCGGCGGCTTCGTCCATCCCCTGCCCCATCCATTTCTGGATCTCGGCGTTGAACAGCTCGGTCTGGCGCTCCACCGAGCGGTAGGCCGAGCAGGCCATGAGGTGCAGACCGGTGGCGTTGGCGGCGTTTTTCATTCGGTCGAACGCGGCGGCGGCCTCCGACTGCATCTGGTAGCTGCCGCCCTCCAGGTAGGCCAGGTCGGGGGCATAGCCGGCAGGCAGGGGGTTGTCCTTGTTGGCCAAAAGCAGCAGCGGGTCGGCGGATGCGGGGACATCGGTGCTCTCGCTCTGCGGCCGGCTGGAGGGCGGGGCGCTCTGCGAGGCGGGCGGGGCGGTGGGAGCGGGCGCGCTCTGGCTCTGGGAAGAGGGCGCGCCGGTCCAGTGCTCGATGGCCAGCGTGATGCCCCAGGCGGCGGCCAGCATGGCGATCACAAACAGCACGAGCAGGATCCGTCTGCGGCGGCGACGGCGGCGGCGCTGGCGCTCGCGCATACGGCGGCGGCGCAGCTGTTCGGGGGTGAGATGCCGCAGGTCGTTGGCGCGGCGGGCGGGGCGGCGGGCAGGCGCGGAAGTGCGCGGAGAACTCATGACGGGACAAATCTCCTTTCGGGGCGGCGCTGTGTATCCAACCGCCGTTCTCTGTATTATACCCCACAGAGGGTCTTTCTGTAAATGCATCGGCTGCCAAAGTTTTGCATTTTTCACCGCCGAAAAAAAACCGCCGCTCCATCCACAATCGGACAAAGCGGCGGCGAAAAGACGGCGAAGGGAAAACAATCAGCCCAGGAAGGCGTCGTGGATGGCGTTGACGGCGCGGTCGGCCTCGTCCTTGTTAATCAGCACGCTGATCTTGATCTCGCTGGTGGAGATCATGCGGATGTTGATGCCGCTGCTGTACAGCGCGCCGAACATGGTGGAGGCAACCCCGGGATGGCTCTGCATACCGGCGCCCACCACGCTGACCTTGGCAACGCTGTCGTCCACCTCGATGGACTTGCCGCCGAAGCAGGCCAGGTTCTCCTGCAGCACGCGGTAGGCGGTGTCCTTGTCGTCCAGGGGGACGGTGAAGATCAGGTCCTTGTAGCCGGGACGGCCCGCGCTCTGGAGGATGATGTCCACGTTGATGTTGTGCTTGGACATCAGGGAGAAGATCTTGAAGCTCATGCCGGGCTCATCCGGCACCTCCAGAATTGAGATCACCGCAACATTCACGTCTTTGGCAACGCCTTTGATGAGCATGCCTTCCATATCCACTACCTCCTTGACGATTGTACCGGGCACGTTGTTGATCGACGAGCGCACCTCAAGATTCACACTGTATTTTTTTGCAAGTTCCACGCTGCGGTTGTTCAGCACCTGCGCGCCCAGGCTGGCAAGCTCCAGCATCTCGTCGAAGGTGATGACGTCCAGCTTGCGGGCATGTTTGACGATGCGGGGATCGGCGGTGTAGACGCCCTCCACATCGGTATAGATCTGGCACAGGTCGGCCTTCAGCGCGGCGGCGATGGCCACAGCGCTGGTGTCGGAGCCGCCGCGGCCCAGCGTGGTGATGTCGTCCTGCCGGTTGATGCCCTGGAAGCCCGCCACCACGACGACGCGGTTTTTGGCCAGCTCGTTCTCGATGCGCTCGGCCTCCATGCGGCGGATGCGCGCCTTGGTGTGGGTGCGGTTGGTGTGGAAGCCCGCCTGCCAGCCGGTGAGGCTGACGGCCGGACAGCCCAGTTCTCCCAGTGCCATCGCCAGCAGCGCGATGCTGATCTGTTCGCCGGTGGCCAGCAGCATATCCATCTCGCGCTGGGACGGCGAATGAGTGATTTCGGCAGCCTTTGCGATCAGGTCGTCGGTGGTGTCGCCCTGCGCCGAAACCACCACCACAACGTCGTTTCCTTCGTTGTGGGTGTTCGCCACGATGCGCGCCACGTTGAACAGACGCTCCCGGTTGGCAACCGAAGAACCGCCAAACTTTTGTACGATCAACGCCATACTCTTTCCTCCTCTATCCACAGTCCGCAGAGTGCGGGCCGCTGCCATCGCGCCTTCGCCAAAAGGCGAAAATGCGGTGTTTTCCAAAAATAAGCAAAAATTCTGTCTGCTGCTTATTCTACCACAGCGCCGCCGTTGGCCGCAAGCAGATGTTTTACACAAAAAGCACCCAGCGGCTGGCCCTGAATTTTGGCAAGCTGCAGACGGCTCTCGGCACTGGCGAAGAAGGCTTCGTCGCTGCGGCGCACCACCGCCATAATGGTGGGGCCTGCACCCGAAATATATACGCCCAGTGCGCCCAGTTCGCGGGCAAGGCGGAAAACGTCCTCCCCGCCCGGCACCAGCGGCAGGCGGTAGCTCTGGTGCAGCGCGTCCTTGGTGGCCACGCCCAGCAGCTCGTAGTCGCCGTCACAGAAGGCCGCGGTGGCCAGCGCGGCGCGGGACAGGTTATACACCGCGTCCTTGAACGGCACGTTCTGCGGCAGCACGGCGCGCGCTTTGCGGGTGAGCAGCGGGAAATCCGGAATGAAGGCCGCGAAGGCCAGCTGCTCGCTGATGTCTTTTTTCACGCTGTACACCTGGCCTTCGTCCAACACGCTGGCCACAAAGCCGCCCAGCAGCGCCGGGGCCACGTTGTCGGGGTGGCCCTCGATGTTGGTGGCGAGGGTGAGCATCTGGCGGGGGGACAGCGGTCCTCCCATCAGCGCGTTGGCGCCCAGAATGCCCGCCACGATGCAGGCCGAGCTGGAACCCAGGCCGCGCGCCATCGGGATGGGGTTGGTCTGGGTGATGTGCATGCCCGGCACCGGACGCCCGCAGAAGGCAAAGGTGTCGGCAGCAGCGCGGTAGACCAGGTTGTCGGAGCCCTGGGGGATCTTGGTGCCGTCGGTGCTGGAGATGGAAAGGCTGTCGGCCAGTTCGAAGCGGACGGTGTTGTACAGGTCCACCGCCAGGCCCAGCGCGTCGAAACCGGCGCCCACGTTGGCGCTGGTGGCGGGTACTTTTACGGTTGTCATCTCGTCACATCCCCCTTATCAGTCGTTCAGCAGGCGCATCCAGATCGCCGGCGCACCGCCCGCAGCCTGCACCGCGGCGCACACATCGCGCAGCGCGGCGGCGTCCAGCGGAGCGGTGACGCACCAGGCGCCGCTCTGGGCCGGATGCGCTTCGGCGCCGGTCAGGCCGGACAGCACCTCGGGGGTCAGACCCTGCACACGCATATAGTATGCATGACGGGCGGCGTCGGTGAAGCGGGCGTCGGACTCGCTGGGCTGCCAGAACAGCGCGGTGTGCACCCGGCTGCCGTAGCGCAGCGCGTCCATCACATCGGCCACCACTGCGCTGGCGGTGGCCAGCTTGCCGGCCCCCTTGCCGTACAGCATCACGTCGCCCAGCAGATCGGCCTGCAGGAGCACCGCGTTGTAGACGTCGTTCACATGGGCCAGCTGGTTGCTGTGGGGCACGAGCATCGGCTGCACACCGGCGCAGACCCCGCCGGCGTCCTGCGCGGCCCAGGCGATCAGCTTGACCGCACAGCCCAGCTTCGCGGCCAGGCGGATGTCTTCCGCCGTCACGCGGCGGATGCCCTCGGTGGGGATCTGGCGGGGGTAGACGTGGCGGCCAAAGGCAATGCTGGCCAGGATCGCGATCTTGCGGGCGGCGTCGGGGCCGTCCACATCGTCGGAGGGGTCTTTTGTCTCGGCGTATCCCAGCTTCTGCGCCAGGGCCAGAGCCTCGAAGAACTCCATGCCCTCCTTCTCCATCTTGTCCAGCATGAAGTTGGTGGTGCCGTTCACGATGCCCAGAATGCGCTGGACGTTGTTGGCCGCCACGCTCTGGTACAGCGGCGTGATCAGCGGCATGCCGCCGCCCACGCTGGCCTCGAACAGGAAGGCCACCCCGTTGGCCCTGGCCAGCGCCAGCAGCTCGTCGCCGTGGGTGGCGACCAGCTCCTTGTTGCTGGTGACCACGCTGCGGCCGCTTTCCAGGCACTGCCTGACATACGGATAGGCGAACTTGACGCCGCCGATGGTCTCCACCACCACCCGGACCTCCCCGTCGGCCAGGATGGGAGCCAGCTCGCGCACGAACAGCGCGGCGTCGGGATGCGCGGAGAAATCCCGCACATCCAGAATGTATTTGACCTCCACGGGTTCGCCCGCGTGGGCAGCCACCTGTGCGCCGTTGCGGCGCACCACCTCCAGCACGCCGCTGCCCACCGTGCCGAACCCCATGATCGCGATCTTTGCCATTTTCCTCTCTCCCCTTTTATAGCGTTTGCGCGCCGTGCGCCGCTCAGATCCCTCTGTGGATCTCCACCACGGTGCTCTGCCGGGCCAGCTGGGCCAGCATTTCGTCCACCGTCATCTGCATCGTGCCGGTCCGGATGGACACCGCAACCTGCGCCGCGCCGTTTTCCGGGGTGGACTGGTTGATGGTGACGATGCTTGCGCCCGCTGCCGAGATGCCCGCCAGCAGCGACTGCAGCGCGCCCGTCTGGTCCAGCAGGGTGGCCATCACCGTGAGTACCTCGCGGCTGTTCTCGGCGTCGAAAATGCAATCCTTGTACTTATAAAACGCGCTGCGCGACAGGTCCGCACGGCGCGCGGCAGCCGAGATATTCTTGGCCTCGCCGCTGGCCAGCAGCTCTTTGGCGCGCAGCACCTTCAAAAACACATCGGGCAGCACGCTGGCTTCCACCAGCAAAAAACGTTTTTCCATTGTTGTCCACCTTCTATGCACAAATGTTTTCGATAATGCACAATATAGCACCGCTCAGCAGAAGTTTCAACCTTTTTCGTGTTTTTAAACAAAATTTTGGTAAAACGCAAAAGATTGGCTGTGCGCGGCGGCCTTTTGTTACGCAAATCGCCCATAGAAAAACCCCTGTCCGCGATGTACGGACAGGGGCGTGCAATTGTTCTTGGGTGCGCGTCAGTTGTGCGCGCTGCACAGCGCAGGCACATTGTCTGCCAGGTAGTAGCCCACCTCTGTGCCGGGACAGTTGGGACCTGCCAGGTCGCCTGTCTCGGTGCAGAAGCGCTGGGAAACCACATCGCTGTCGTAGGGGAAATCCTTGTGCTCCTTGCCGGTGAGCACAGCGGTGGCGTAATTCTTGTAGGCGATCTGCGGCACCTTGCTGTTCTGCGCGTTCAGGTTGCCGCCCATCGAGTGGGGCTCGTCGTAGCCGTACCACACGGCGGTGACATAGTAGGGGCTGACGCCCATGAACATATAATCCTTCCAATCCTGGGTGGTACCGGTCTTACCGATGATCTCCATACCGCCAATGCTGCTGATTCCGCTGCCGGCAGCAGTGCCAAAACTGGCGGCAACCGGGTTGCGCAGCAGACGGTTCATGACGGTGGCCGTCTCGGTGGTGAGAGCCTGTACGTCGGTGCTCTCGGCCTGCATATAGATCTCGCCGTTGGGATACTCGATGGTGGTGAAGAAGGTGGGGGTGTGGTACACGCCGCCGTTGCCGAACATCTGGTAGGCGCCCGCCATCTCCAGCGGCGTGACGCCGTTGGTGAGGTTGCCCAGCACCAGCGGAGAGAAGTCCTCATCGTTGTGAGAAGCGTCTTCTGCAGAGGTAACCAGGCTGCTCATGTTCAGGGTATCGTGCATAAAGGTGAAGATGTTGTCGATGCCCACCAGGTTGGCGATCTGCACCGGGATAGTGTTGAGTGAGCGGCCCAGCGCCATATACACTTGCATCTGACCGTACTTGGCACGGCCGTAGTTCTGAGGCCAATCCTTCATCTGACCGGGATGTTCTTCATCGGGAATCTGCTTGAGGGGCTCGTCCTGCCACATGTCGGAATAGTGGGTGACGCGGTATTCAATGCCGAGCGAATACGCGCCGATCGGCTTCATGGTAGAACCGCTCTGGTGCGGCTGCAGGGCGCGGTTGCTGATGCGGTCGGCCTTTTTCTCGCCCAGGCCGCCCACAACGGCCTTCACCTGGCCGTTGGAATGGTCCAGCGTGATCATCGCGCCGTTGGTCGTGATGGTTTTCAGCGGCAGGTTGTTGGAGCTGTACACCTGGTTGCCGTTCTCGTCCAGAACGGGCGTCTCGCCGTCCTGGAACACGCCGTCGGCATCCTCCACCTGGATGGGGCGGGGATAGAAGGTGCCGTCGCTGTTGAGCATCACCTTTTCCATCTCCTGCTGCATGAAGGGATCGACGGTCAGGCGCACCACAAAGCCCTGGGTATTGAGGAAATTGTAGGCTTCGGCGCTGGTTTCAAATCCCTCTTTCTCCTGCACCAGCGGGATGATCTGATCCAGCGCGGCGTCGGTGAACCAGGAGTTGTTGGAGGTATGGGTGACGGTCTCCTGTTCCTGCTCCTCGGCCAGCACCAGCGGGTATGCCTGCCACTCGTTTTTCTCCTCTTCGGTGATCATCCCCTGCTCGTACATAAAGCGCAGCACCGTGTTGCGGCGCAGGATGTGCTCCTCGGGGTTGGTGGCGGGGTTGTATTTGGTGGGGTTTTTGGTGATGGCGGCGATGCTGGCGCACTCGGCCAGGTTGAGGTCGCTGACATGCTTGTTGAAATACTGGTTGGCGCCCGCCTCCACGCCGGCCAGCTGGCCGGTGAGACTGATGGTGTTGAGGTAGGCCTCCATGATCTGCTCGGGGGAATAGCGGTTGCGCAGACCGATGGCGCGGAACACCTCGCGGATCTTGCGCAGCGGGTCGGTCTCGTTGTCGCCGGTGATGTTCTTGATCAGCTGCTGGTCGATGGTGGACGCGCCCTGCATCGTGTCAAACAGGCCGAACGTGCCGCCGGTGATCTTGCTCACCACCATATTCACCGCCGCCGCCGCTGTGCGGGTGGGGTTGAAGCCCATATGGGTCCAGAAGCTCTGGTCCTCGGTGGCGATGAACGCGTTGACAAGATCTTCGGGGATCTCGCCCCAGTCCACCCATGTACGCTGCTGGTCGCTGTACAGGCGGGTGTATTCCACCCATTCGCCGGTGTCGTGGTCCTGGGCGAGGAAACGGGTGGTGTAGCTGAGCTTGATCTGGTCGAGGTTGAGCAGATCGGCGTCGTTGGCCGTGGCGTTGACAACATACTGGCTGAGCAGCACGGCCGCCACCGACCCGATCATCACGCCCACACAGCACATGATGACGATGAATTTTCCAAGATTCAGAAAAATGCTCTTTGCCACGCTGCCGGGCGTCCTTTTCTTTTTGCTGCCGCGGCGCTTCGAGGCGTGCGGCTGACCGGGCGCTTTGGCCTGCGGCTGACGCTTATCGTTGGTTGCGATGGGGATCGCCTCCTTTTCTTTTTGCATGTATACGAGACGGCCGGGGATCGTCCGGCCCTGCACCCACAAAGCAGATATACTGTATTATACCACATTTGCGGCTGCCATGACAGAGAAAAACTGTGAAACCTTCCGCTTTGGCGACTAAACTCCCCAAACACCGGCCAGACTTGCAGCAAAAGGAAGGTGAAACACGGTGACTTTGAAGCGATGGTTTGTGCTGCTTTTGCCGGTGTGCCTGCTGGCGCTGGGCGTGAGCCTGTGGTTTCTGCTGCGCCCCGCGCCTGCGCCCGAAACGCCCGCGCCGCTGTATGTGCTGGCGGACCGGGGCGGACGGGTGGCGGTGTATGGGCCGGAAGGACGCGAGGGGGAACCGGTGCGTGTGTATGAGATCCACACAAGGCTCCTGCCCGAGCCCGACCAGCAGCGGCTGCAGCGGGGCGTGCCGGTGTACACCGAGCGGGAGCTGCAGCAGCGCCTGGAAGATTACGGATTGTAGCGCTCAGCGCACGGGGATGATCTCGATCCAGTAGCCGTCCGGGTCCGAGATGAAGTAGATCCCCATGCCGGGATTCTCATAACAGATGCAGCCCATCTCGGCGTGCAGCGCGTGGGCGGCGGCGAAGTCGTCCACATGGAACGCCAGGTGGATCTCGTTGTCGCCCAGGTTGTACGGCTGGGTGCGGCCGCGCAGCCAAGTCAGCTCCAGCTGGTGGGTGGTCTCGCCGTCGCCCAGGAACACCAGCGTGAAGCTGCCGTCGGACGCCTCCTTGCGGCCCATCTCCTGCAGGCCCAGCGCGCGGGTGTAGAACGCGAGGCTCTTTTCCAGGTCCAGCACGTTCAGGTTGTTATGGGCAAACCGAAACTGCATAGTTGCCACTCTCCTTTTTTCTCCTCATATATAAAAACGAAGCTGCCGCCCGAAATCCTGCACGGACGGCAGGATTTTTTTGTGTTTTGGAAAACACCGGAAGCAGGACATACTGTTTTATTATAGCCAAAGCGCCCTGTTTTTGCAAGCGTCCTCTGCGGCGTTGTACAGTCTGCCAATATATGATATAATGTGGCAGAGCGGCCTTTTTGCAATGCGGCCGCGGCAACGGGAATGCGCACGGGATGCGCAAAATACAGGAGGTATGTGTTTGTGAACATGCTGCAATATCCCTTCGACTCCGCTCTGATCTTACAGAAAAAGCGCAGCCTGAAACGCCAGCTGCTGCAGAAGGAAGGCCTGGTGCCCAAAAAGGTGGCCATCCTCAGCGGCAGCACCATCGGCGAAGTGAAAAATATTCTGGAACTGTTTTTGCTCGACAGCGGCATCCAGCCCACCTTTTACGAGGGCGGCTATGCGCTGTTTTACGAGAACCTCGTGTTCGACGACGGCAGCCTGGCCGCCTTTGCGCCGGACGTGATCTACATCCACACCAGCCTGCGCAATCTGGTGAACCTGCCCACCCAGGCCGACAGCCCCGCCCAGTGCGCCGAAAAGCTGGCCGCCGAGACCGCCCGCTGGAAACAGGTGTGGCAGGCTGCCGCCCGCTTTGGCTGCCCGGTGATCCAGAACAACTTCGACCTGCCCACCTACCGCGTGATGGGCAACCTGGACGCCGCCGACTGCCACGGGCGGGTGCATTTCGTGCGCGAGATGAACCGGATGCTGGCCGAATACGCCGCCTCCACCCCCAACTTCTACATCAACGACCTGGCCTATCTGCAGGCGATGCGCGGCATGGACGCCTTCTCCGACCCCACCGCCTGGTACGCCTACAAATACGCCTGCGCCATCGACTGCATCCCCGACCTGTGCCACAGCGTGGCGAACATCATCAAAAGCCTGCTGGGGCGCAACAAAAAGCTGGTGGCCTGCGACCTGGACAACACCCTGTGGGGCGGCATCATCGGCGACGACGGCGCCGAGGGGATCGCCATCGGCAGCGAGACGCCCGCCGGCATGGCGCACGCCGAGCTGCAGAGCTATCTGAAAGAGCTGGGACGGATGGGCGTTCTGCTGAGCGTTTGCAGCAAGAACGAGGAGGCCAACGCGCTGGGCGGCTTTGAGCGCGCCGAGAGCGTGCTGAAACGGGACGACTTCGTCTCCTTCAAGGCCAACTGGGACCCCAAACATCTGAATCTGGCCGCCACCGCGCAGGAGCTGAACATCCTGCCCGACAGCTTTGTGTTCCTGGACGACAATCCCGCCGAGCGGGAGATCGTGCGCCGGGAACTGCCGGGCGTGACGGTGCCCGAACTGGGTGCGCCCGAGCAGTATCTGCAGGTGCTGGACCGCGGCGGGTATTTTGAAGCCACCTCCCTTTCGGCCGACGACCGCAAGCGCGCCGAGATGTACCGCCAGAACCAGCAGCGCGCCGCGCTGGAGCAGAGCTTCGGCAACTACGAGGACTACCTGAAGAGCCTGGAGATGGAGTGTGAGATCGGGCCGTTCAGCCCGGCGCACGCCGAGCGCATCACCCAGCTGATCAACAAGACCAACCAGTTCAACCTCACCACCCGCCGCTACACCGCCGCCGAGGTGGAAGGCATCATGCAGGACCCCGCCTGCCTCACCCTCTACGGCAAGCTGACCGACAAGTTCGGCGACAACGGCATCGTCACCGCCATCATCGGCCACCAGACCGGCGAGGTGCTGGAGATCGACCTGTGGATCATGAGCTGCCGCACCTTCAAGCGCCGTTTGGAGCACGCCATGTTCGACCAGCTGGTGGCCGACGCCGCCACGCGGGGGGTGAAAACCATCGTTGGGCGCTACCTTCCCACCGCAAAGAACTTGTTGGTGAGCGATTTTTATGCTACAATAGGGTTTGAAAAAACCGCCGAAAACGAGGACGGCAGCCGCACCTTTGTCTTTACCGGCTTTGACGGCTACCAGCCCCAGTGCGGCGTGATGGAAATCCGGCGGGTATAACACCGCCGTGCAAAGGAGATAGAAACATGGACGAGAAAACCATTCTGGCTGCTGTGCAGGACATTTTCCGCGACAACTTCGACGACGAGGAGCTGGTGATCACCCGCGAGACCTGCGCCGACGACATCGAGGACTGGGACAGCCTGGAGCAGATCAACCTGCTGACCGCCATCGAGAAGAAATTCGGCCTGAAATTCCAGCTTGCCGACGTGCGCGGCCTTGCCAACGTGGGCGATCTGCTGGACCTGATCGCGCGGATGACCGCCTGAGATTTCGGCTGATTGTATCACCAGCGCAGGGGCGCGCCGCTTTGCGGACGTGCCTTCTGCGCTTTTGTTTTGAGAGGGAGTTTTTCATGAACAGTTATACGCTGGCCGACATTCAGCCCGGCCTGACCGAGTCCTTCACCGTCACGGTGACCGAGGAGATGATGGAGCAGTTCCACGCTTTCAGCGGCGATTGCAGCCCCATCCACATGAGCGAGGAATACGCACAGCAGCGCGGATTTCCCGGCCGTGTGTGCTATGGGATGCTGGGCGCGGGCTTCTTCTCCACCCTGGCGGGAGTGTATCTTCCCGGCGAACACTGCCTGCTGCACAGCGTGGAGTGCAAGTTTGCAAAGCCGGTGTTCATCGGCGATGTGCTGACCGTGTCCGGCACCGTGACCGAGGTGAACGACACCTTCGGCGAGATCACCATCAAGGCCAGCCTGACCAACCAGGACGGCAAAAAGGTGACCCGCGGCGTGATCAAGGCCGGCGTGGCGAAATAAACCAGAGCAGACCCGGCCCTTACACGGCCGGACGTAAAGAAAGGAACGACTGAGATGGGAAATGTATATCTGATCACCGGCGCCTCCAGCGATGTGGGATGCGCGCTGATCCGCCGCCTGTACCAGCCGGGCGACCTCTTCCTCGCACAGGGTGCGGGCGATCTTTCGGGGCTGGCCCCGCTGGTGAAGGAGTTTCCGGGCGCTATCCACACCTTTGATGTGGACCTCACCGACCCCGCCGCCACCGACCTGTTCATCGAGCAGGTGGGCCGCATCGCCGCGCCCACCCATCTGGTGCATCTGCCGGCGCTGCGGGTGGTCAACACCAAATTCAAGAAGTTCGACGAGGAGCGGTTCGAGCGGGACATGAGCGTGCAGGTGCGCAGTGCGGTGAAGCTGTGCAAGGCGTTCGTGCCCGCCATGGCCAAAGCCAAGCGCGGGCGGGTGCTGTTCATGCTGACCAGCTACCTGCTGGGCCTGCCGCCCAAAAACACCGCCGCCTATATCATGGCCAAAAGCGCGCTACACGGCCTGGCCAAGAGCCTGGCCGCCGATTATGCCGGCACCGGCGTGACGGTGAACTGCGTGATGCCCAGCATGATGGAGACCAAATTCCTGGCCGACACCAGCAATCTGATCGTGGAGGCATCCGCGCAGGCCAACCCGATGGGCCGCAATGCCCGCGTGGAGGACGTGGTGCCTGCGATGGCCTTCCTGCTGGGCGAGGAGGCCGGGTTCATCACCGGCGTGTCGCTGCCCATCACGGGAGGAAGCGCGCTGTGAGCAAGGAAGCCTTTTCTCTGCGCCACGCCCGGATGTCCGACCGGGAGCGCATCGTGGATTTTCTCAACCGCAACTGGGGCAGCCGCCATCCGCTGGTGAACCTGCCCGACCTGTTTGAATATTACTATATCCGCGGCGACAAGCTGCAGTTTGTGCTGGCCGAGCAGGAGGACCTTCTGGTGGCGGTGGCGGGATACATCCTGTCCAACGCCTCCTCGCAGCCGGACGCCTGGGTGAGCATCTGGTGTGCGGCCAAAGGCTGCAACGGCGCGGGGCTGGAGCTGATGGAAGCCCTGCCCCTGCTGGCCGGCGTGCGCGTGCTGGCCTGCAACAACATCCGTCCCAGGACGATGGCCTTCTATCGCTTTCTGGGCTGGCACGCCGACCGCGTCCCCCACTACTACCGTCTGGGCCGGGTGGACGAGCGGCGGCTGGTGCGCGGCGCGGACGAAGCTCCGATGCCGTCTGTGGGCGGCGACCTGGAGCTGTTCCCGGTGTATTCCACCGTGGCGCTGGAGGGGATGGGCGTGCCGGACACCGGCTGCGTTCCCCGCAAGGACGTGTGGTATGTGCGGCGGCGGTACTTCACCTTCCCGCGCCAGACCTACCGTCTGTGGGCGGCCTGTGATGAGGGGCGCATCGCGGCCTATCTGGTCACCCGCACGGTGACGGTGGAGGAAGCGGGCGGCGCAAAGGTGCTGCGCATCGTGGATTTTATCGGCCGTCCCGAACAACTGCCCCGCCTCGGCGCCGCCATCGACCGCATCATGCAGGCCGAGAAGGCGGAGTACGCCGACTGCTATTGTGCCGGGATCTCCCCTGCCCTGTTCCTGCAGGCCGGGTTTGTGGAGCGGAAAGAGGGGGACGCCGTCGTGATCCCCAACTACCTCGATCCCCCGCTGTACGAAAACACCGAGTACTACTACTTCACCAACCAGCCGGACGGGTTCGTGCTGTTCAAGGCGGACGGCGACCAGGACCGCCCCAACCTGGGATGAAGCGGCCTGCTTCTTTTCGATCGTTGCATAAAAAGACGCCCTGCGGAGTGATTTCCACAGGGCGTCTTGCTTTTGTCCGATCGTTTATTTGCGTTTTTTGCGGGAAGTGGTGGTCTTGCGGGGAGCCTTGGGAGCGGCCTTCTTGGCGGGAGCAGCCTTCGGCGCCTCCTCCACAGGGGCAGCCGGGGTCTCGGGCAGATCCTTCGGAGCAACTTCCTTCACTTCCACAGCCTTGGCGGGTTCCGCCTTTACGGCCTCTTCCTTCACCGGCTCCTCTTTCTTGGCGGGAGCGGCCTTCTTGGCGGCGGGCTTTTTGGCGGGAGCTTTGGCCGGGGCTTTCTTCTCCACCTTCTCCTCCGCCTTCACTTCTTCCGCCTTTGCTTGCTCGGCTTTGGGTTCCTCGGTCTTGGCGGGCTTTTTGGCGGCGGGCTTGCGGGCAGCGCTCAGCTTCCACAGCTGGTTGTCGCCGTTCACGTCCTGCCAGATCTGGGCGCGGTCGCCGTTCTCCACGGCGTTCAGGCCCACGATGTCCAGCACCTTGCCGCTGAGGCTGGAGCGGATCTTGATGCCGGATTTGCCGGCGTCCACCACGCTCCACAGCTGGCTGGCAGCCTCTACGTTGTCCCACTGGTGCAGCCAGCAGCCGTCGGTGATGCCGGCCATCACGATGTCCAGCACCTTGCCCGAGGCCTTGTTCATGATCTTATACACGCCGTCGCCAGAGGGGATGAATTTCCACTGCTGATGGTCGGCGGCCACTTTGTCCCATACCTGGACGGCCGCACCGTTCTCGGAGCTGCCACCCTCTACCTCCAGCACCTTGCCGCTGGGGGACTCAATGCAATAAAATTTCTCGGTATCGATTTTTACATTTGCCATTTGGATCACTCCTCCTTACCTGTGATTATACGCAAAAATGTGACATGCGTCAATAAGCCAGCCGGCAAGCTTGGCGTTTTGGATATTTTCGACCATTGTCTTCATCCAAATTCTGCCATTTATGCAGAAAATCTTCTGCACCAGCGGTCAGTTCTGGGGGCGCAGCGCACACCGCAGCATCTGCATGGCACAGCGCTTGCGGGCATTTTCGGGCAGCATCGGCCACAGGGCAAGGCCGTCCTCCCTCTCCATGCACAGCGCCGCCGAATAGTGCGACAGCGCGGCGTTCAGACAAAAGCCGCAGTATTCCACGCTGTGCGCCGGGTCGATGACGCCCTCGGCTTTTCCCTGCTCCACCAGCTGTTCCAGCAGCCCGTTCAGCTGGGCGGTGTATTCCGCCAGGCGCGGGCCATACGCCGCCAGCGTGCTGCACCGGCGGCCGCCCGGCACCGCGGCCAGCAGGCGCTGTGCCGTTGCCAGGCGGGCGGCGGTGTGGCGGTTCAGGCTGCACAGGAACCGCTCGATCTTGCCGAAAAAATTCAAATCCTCCTGCTGCGCATACCGCATCATATCCTCCAGCAGCATCCCCACCTGGTACAGCGCCGCACCGGCCAGGATCTGCTCTTTGCTCTCGAAGTATTCATACAGAGTGCCTTTGCCCACACCCGCGGCGTCGGCGATCTGCTGCACGGTGAGAGAATGCACGGCGCAGCCCTGCTCGACCAGGCTCTGTACCGCTTCCAGCGCGCGGATCTCCTTTTCACGGAACAGTTTCATCGCTCAGTCCTCCTCCACTTCCACCGGATGCAGCTCGCGCCGGAACAGCAGGTCGTACAGCACCGGCACCACCACCAGCGTCAGCAGGGTGGCGTAAGTCAGGCCGCCGATCGTGACGATGGCCATCGGCTGGGTCATCTCGGCGCCGGTGCCGGTGGCCAGCGCCATCGTGCTCATGGCCAGGATGGTGGTGAGCGCGGTCATCAGGATGGGACGGATGCGGCTGCGGCCGGTCTCCACCAGCGCGGCCTGCTTTTCCATCCCCTCCAGGCGCAGCTGGTTGGTGTAGTCGACAAATACGATGCCGTTGTTCACCACAACGCCCACCAGGATCAAAAAGCCCAGCATGGCGATGATCGACAGCTCCTGCCCGGTGATGCCCAGCGCCAGCAGACCGCCGGTGAAGGCCAGCGGGATGGTGAACATCACGATGAACGGCGACAGCAGGCTCTGGAACTGGGCCACCATGATCAGATAGATGAACACCACCGCCAGCAGGATCATCAGGGCCAGATCCTGCATGGTGCTGTTGATGGTCTCGTTTTCGCCGCCGTATTCCAGCGTGTAACCGTCGGGCAGAGACAGGCTCTGCAGGTTGTTCTCCAGCTGGCGGCTGCACAGGCCGATGTTGTAGCCGTCCGCGATGGAGGCCGACACGGTGCGGGTGCGCTGCTGGTTTTCACGGCTGATCGACACAAGGCCGGGCGCTTCCTCGATGGAGGCGATGTCCCCCAGCTTCACCGTCTGCTCCTCGCCGGTGGGGGTGGCGGCGGTCAGCTCCAGCTGGGTGAGGTCGGCGCGGGCGGGGGCATCCTGCGCGTCCTCCAGCACCACGGAATAGCTCTCGTTGTCCACCGTCAGGGTGGTGGCGGTGGAGCTGGTGGTGAGCGCGGCGGACACCTGCTGGTACACCTGCGCCACCGTCAGGCCCTTGCGCATGGCGGCGTCCTTATCGATGGTGATGCGGGTCTCGGGATTGGCGTCCTGCTGGCCGGTGGAGATATCGGTGAGGCCTTCCACCTGCGCCATCCGCTCGGCCACCTGGTTGGACAGGTCGGCCAGAACGTCCAGATCCGGTCCGCGCAGGATCACCTGCACGCCGCTGCCGCCCAGCGCCGACAGGTCCATCGCCGAGGCGTTGGCGCTGACGGTGCAGGGAAGGTCGGCGGTGTCCTGCTCGATCTGTGCGGCGATCTGCTGGTTTTTCTTGGCGCCTTCGTCGCTCAGCAGCACATAGAAGCTGGCGGAACCGTCGCTGCCGCCCGTGCTCATGCCCATGACCGACGCGCCGCTGTCACCCGCCATCGCGCCCACCGTCTCGACGCCGTCGATGGCCTGGATGCGCTCCATCACGGTGTCGGCCAGGGCAAACTGTTCTTCCCGGTCGGCCTCCTTGGGCATCTCGACCGTCACGGTCATCTGCGGGCTGCTCATCTCCGGGATGAAGGCGGTGCCCATCCGGGTGGCCCAGAAGCAGGCGCCCACCAGCAGCAGGCCCGCCGCTCCCAGCGTGACCGCCCGGTGGCCCAGCGCCCATTGCAGCACGCGGGTGTAGCCGTTCACAAAGGCGTCGAACCAGCGGTGTTCGCGCGGGCGCGTGTTGCGCAGGAGCGTGGACCCCATTGCCGGCACCAGCGTCATCGCCACCACCAGGCTGGCCAGCAGCGAATAGGCGATGGTGAGGCCCATGTCGGTGAACAGCTGGCGGGACAGCCCCTCGGTGAACACGATGGGCAGGAACACGCAGATGGTGGTGAAGGTGGAAGCCGCGATGGCCCCGCCCACCTGGGTGGTGCCCTTGACGGCCGCGCGGGCAGCGGACATTCCCTGGCTGCGCAGGCGGTAGATGTTTTCGATGACGACGATCGAGTTATCCACCAGCATGCCCACGCCCAGCGCCAGGCCGGACAGCGAGATGATGTTCAGGGTGATGTTGGAGAAATACATCAGCGCCAGCGCGAACAGCACGCTGATGGGGATGCTGAAGGCGATGACGGCGGTGGGCTTGAGGTCCTTCAGGAAGAACAGCAGCACCAGCACCGCCAGGATGCCGCCCACGATCAGGTTCTGCAGCACCGAGTCGATGATGAGATAGATGTAGTCGCCCTGGTCCATCAGCGGGGTGATGCGCAGGCCGCTCTCGGTGGTCTCCAGCGATTCGATCGCGCTGGAGATGCGGTCGGACACCGCCGAGGTAGAGGCGGTGGAGGATTTCTGCACCGTCAGCAGCACCGCGTCGTTGCCGTTGATCTTGGCGTAGCTCTCGTTGGCGTTGTCGGTCATCTGCACGGTGGCCACGTCCTTGAGACGGATGTCGCCCACGCTGTCCTCCATGCTGAACAGCAGGGCGTTCTCCACCTCCTCCACGCTGGAGAAGCTGTCGCCCACCTTGACCACATACTGCTCGCCGTCCTCGGTGATGGTGCCGGCGGGCATCGAGAAGTTCTGCGCCAGCAGCATCGCCGAGATGGTGTCACGGGTGAGCAGGCCGGACAGATTGGCCTTTTCATAGGCCTCCTGCCGGGCCTGTTCAAACTGTTCGGCCGCCTCTTCCAGCTGCGCTTCGGCCTCGGCCAGCTGCGCTTCGCTGGCGGTGAGGGCGGCCTGTCCGTTTGCCATCCCGATGGCGGCCTCCATCTTGCCCTGTTCCAGCGCGGCATAGCCCTCCTGCGCTTTTTTCAGGTTTTCTTCCAGCACCGGCTTGGCCGCCTGCACCGCCATCATCTGAGTGGAGATGTTGGACAGCTCCTGCTCGATGGCCATCAGGCGCACACTCGCCTTGAGATACATCTCCAGCATCTGCTGGATCTGCTCCCAGTCGAGGCCGTCCAGAGCGGCGGCGGTGCTCTCGTCCAGCCACTGGCGCATCTGGTCGCGCAGGGCGGCAAACTCCTCCGCCGTCATTCCGGCCAGCTCTTCCAGGCTGCCCGGCAGCCAGTCGGGCCGCTCGCCCAATGCCTGCTCGATCTGGTCCACCGCCTGCTGCCAGAGTTCTTCCAGACCGGGGATCTGGCCCAGCGCCTGTTCATAGGCCTCTTTTTCGGCCTGCAAGGCAGCCTGGCTGGCCTGCAGGGTGGACTCCTGCGACAGCAGCGCGTTCAGCTGGGCGATGGCGGAATCCAGCTGCACCCCGCCGGCCGACAGCTGCGCCCCGGCCTGCTGCTGTTTGTCGGCCAGGGCCGTCTTTCCGCTTTCCAGCTGCTGCTTGCCGCTGGAAAGCCGAGCCTGGCCTTCGTCCAGCTTCTGTTTGGCGTCGGCCAGCTGCTCGTCCACCGCCGCCAGGACCTTGTCGTTCAGCGCGGCGATCTTTTCGTCGTCCAGCTTGACTTCCAGCGTCGATTCCACCAGGCCGCTGGCCTGCACGCTGGCCACGCCGTCCAGGCGCTCGATGGCGGGGACCACCGTCTCCTGCACATAGGCGGACAGCTGCCGGATATCCATATCCTCCCGGTCCACGCCGGCGATCATCACCGGCATCATGTCGGGGCTGATCTGCAGCAGCATCGGTGTGCCCACCATTTCGTCGAAGCTGCCCTTGACCAGATCGACGCTGGTGGAGATGTTCAGCATGGCGGTATCCATGTTGGTGCCCTGCTCGAATTCCAGGATCACCGCGCTGGCATTCTCGCTGGAAACAGAGCTGATGTTCTTCACGCCGCCGGTGGTTCCCAGCGCCGCCTCCAGCGGGCGGGTGACCGACGTCTCCACCTTCTCGGGGCTGGCGCCCGGATAGGAGGTGACGACCACCACATACGGCAGCTCGATGGCGGGGAGAAGGTCGGTGGTGAGGTGGGTGAAGCTGATAAAGCCCAGCACCAGCACCATCACGACCCCCACCAGCACCGTGAACGGTTTCTTCACACAGTATTTTACCATAGGGGAATGTTCTCCTTTTTTGTGGATTTGACGGGAAATCGCAGTTCCGACCGACCGGTCGGTCGGAAAACAATTTTAAATATAGCCATTTTCACATTTGCACGCAAGGGGATTTTGCGCACAAAACAGGCGAATGCAGCTTGCGGGGAAAACCAAGGAATGCTATACTTTGAAAAAACTCCCAAGGAGGAATTCTGTATGCAGCACAAGGGAACCGTTTGTCTGGAAAGCCGCCGCCTTCTGCTGCGGCCGTTCACAATGCAGGACGCCCCTGCCATGTTTCTGAACTGGGCGTCCGACAGCGAGGTGACCGCATTTCTCACCTGGCCTGCCCATGCGAGTGTGGAGGTGACCGAGGCGGTGCTGAAAGACTGGACCGCACAGTATGCCGACAAGAAATACTACCAATGGGCGATCGTGCTCAAAGACCTGGGACAGCCCATCGGCAGCATCACGGTGAACAATGTGATCGACGACAACCTCAAAATGGCGCATGTCGGCTACTGCATTGGGCGCGCCTGGTGGGGCAAAGGCATTACCACCGAGGCCATGCAGACGGTGATGGACTTTCTGTTCGACGAGGTGGGCGTGAATCGGGTGGAATCGCTGCACAACACCCGCAACGGCGCTTCTGGTGCGGTGATGCGAAAGTGCGGCATGAAATTTGAAGGCATCCACCGCCAGGCCGACTGGAGCAACGCCGGACTTGGAGATGCTGCGTACTACGCTCTGCTGGCACAGGAGCGGTAAACAGGTTTCTATTTGTAAAACGGAAAAGCCCGCGCACCGATACGGAGACGGTGTGCGGGTTTTGTGTTTTCTATACAGGGGGACGCCGCCGTCAGGCGGGCGCCAAGCCGCGCATCCAGTAGCGCAGGTCACGCTGTGCCTTGGGCCACAGCGTTCCCTCACAGCCGCACAGACACCAGTCGAACAGCAGCCCCCGCAGAAAGCGCCAGAATAGTTCCATCAGTTCCTCGGCGGTATAGTCGCCGGTGAGCAGTCCGGCCTGCTGGCAGCGTACACAGTGGTGCCGCATCGCCTGTAGAAGCGGACGGGCAGGACTGCGATATTCGCGGGATTCCCCTTTCAGCAGCACGCGGTAGTAGGACGGCATGGCACGGCCCACCACCTGCTGGATATATTCCAGATACTCGCGAAAAATAAAGTACAGCGATTCCATCGGCGAAAGTTCCTCGCACTGGCGCACAAGGTCCGGCGTGATGACGCGGTCAAAATCCAGAAAGGCTTGCAGAACCAGCTGATCCTTGCTGGCATAGTGATGATAAAACGCTCCGTTCGATACACCGGCCCGGCGGCAGATCTGACGCACGGTGACTGCATCGTAGTCTTTCTCGCGGCTGAGCTGGAGCACGGCGTCCAGCAAAGCCGAGCGGGTGGCGTCGGCACAAGGATACTGCTTTTTCATCCCAAAAACTCCTTTTGCGGGTGTTATACACATTATAATTAAAGTTGCATTGACAAACAAGACCGAATTGTGTACCATTTTATCATATGAATACAGAGCGCTGCTCCGCTTTGCATCGCCCTATGGACAGGAAAAGGAGATTGAAGGTTATGCGTATCGCTCTTGTCACCGATACCAACAGCGGGATCCCCGCCGACGAGGCCCGGCAACTGAACATCGAACTGCTGCCCATGCCGTTTTTCATCGACGGCAAGGTATACTACGAGGGCGTGGACCTGTCGGCTCCGGAATTCTACGAAGCACAGGCCTCCGGCTGCAACATCACCACCTCGCAGCCGTCGCCCGGCGATGTGACCGCTCTGTGGGACCGCCTGCTGCAGGACCACGACGCGGTGGTGCACATCCCGATGTCCAGCGGATTGAGCAATTCCTGCGCCACCGCCCAGATGCTGGCAATGGAATACGGCGGCCGGGTGCAGGTGGCCGATGTGCGCCGCATCTCGATGACCCAGCGGCAGGCAGCGCTGGACGCCCTGCGGCTGATCGAGCGCGGTCTGGACCCGGTGCAGGTGCGGGTGCGGCTGGAGGAAACCGCCCTGCGCAGCAGCATCTATGTGACCCCCGACACCCTCGTCTATCTGAAAAAGGGCGGGCGCATCACCCCTGCGGCGGCGGCGATCGGCAGCGTGCTGAATATCAAGCCGGTGCTGCAGATCCAGGGCGGCAAGATCGACGCCTTTGCCAAGGTGCGCGGGATGCGGCAGGCGGCGACCTGCATGCTGAACGCCCTGCACGACGATCTGAACGGACGGTTCGCCGGCAAAAAGGTGAAGATCATGGCGGCCTATTCCGGCAGCGACGAAGTGGGCGAGCGGTGGCTTGCCTGGATGCACGAGCAGTTCCCCGGCCAGGAGATCTGCGCCGCGCCGCTGTCGCTGAGCATCGCCTGTCACACCGGGCCGGGCGCCATCGGTCTGGGGTGCAGCGAGTACGAGGAATAAGCGCGGACATCCGTTTTTTTACACAGAGCAAAGCGCCCGGCCGAGCGGTCGGGCGCTTTTGCTTTGTGTCAGGAGCAGCCGTGGTGTGCCTGCCCATGTCTGTGCCGGCCGCCTGTGCGGGCCTGGCCGGGATAGTTGTCGCAGACGCCGTCGCCGTCGGCATCTGTGCAGGCATTTCGGCAGCCGGCGCCGCCCTGCCGCGCGGCACAATAGTCACAGATGCCGTCTGCGTTTTCATCGGTATAGGTTCCGCCGCACGGGCCTGTGCAGACCTTTGCCACAGCCGCCATATCCGGCGCGGCAGCCTCCTGTCCGCTGCTTCCCAGCGCCAGCACGCTGCCGGTTCCTGCACAGAGCACCAGCACCGCAGCGGCTGCACCGAGTATCTTCCGTTTCATTGTTCTCCCTCCTAAAAGAAGTATACTCCTTTTGGAAGCTATACGCAATACAGCTTGGAACACCAGTCTCATCCATCCGCCGTACAGGTTATTTTTTCTGGGCCGAAACCTCCATCTGGGACCGCAGCATCTCCACCGCCCGCTTTTCCAACCGGCTGATATAGCTGCGGCTGACCCCCAGCACCGCCGCCACCTCGTTCTGTGTCATGGGAGGTTGGCCAGCCATCCCATACCGCAGCAGGATCACCTGCCGCTCTCTGCCCTGCAGCCGGTCCACAAGGCCGCGCAGGCGCTGCAGCTCTTCCCGCAGTTCCAGGTCTTCGTTCAGGACAAAGTTGTCCTGCAGAGTGTCCAGGATGGTGAGCGTCCCGCTGTCACGCCCCGCCTCCACCGGCTCCTGCAGCGAGATCAGGCCGGTATTTTTGCGCTCGGACCGAAAGTGCATCAGGATCTCGTTTTCTATACAGCGGGCCGCATAGGTGGCAAAGCGCGCCCCCTTTTTGTAGTCGAAGCTGTTCACCGCTTTGATGAGGCCGATCGTCCCTATGCTGATGAGGTCCTCCTGATCCGCCGGTGCGGAATAATATTTTTTGGCCACATGCGCCACCAGACGGAGATTGTGCCGGATCAGCAGTTCCTTGGCAGTCTGGTCGCCCGCCGCCAGACGCTCGAAGGCTTCGATCTCTCTGCGCGCCGGCAGCGGCTGCGGGAAGCTTGAGCTTTCCAGATGCAAGGCCAGATACAAAAAACGGACAGCCACCACACCAAAAATCGATGCAAGCATCACAACTCATCCCCTTTTTGCCAATATACAACTACCCTATTCCCCTCTGCCTGCAAAAATGCCCAAATCCCCGCCTGTACAAAAAACAAACGCCTGCCCCATCGGGACAGACGTTTGCTTGTATCTGTTTCGGTTCAGGCTTGCGGGTCCTGCGGCTCGGAACCCGGCTCCGGAGTGGCGGTGGGTTGCGGCGCTTCGCCGGCCACCCGCACGATGACGCTCTCGTCGGAGGTGACCTTGCCGTTTTCGGCAGGCACGGTCTCCACTACACAGTTGACAGGCTGGCTGCCGTCGTTCTCCACGATCTCCACCGAAATGTTCTGGATGCCGGCCTGGTTCAGGGCGGATTTTGCACCGTCCAGCGTATATCCGATCACGTTGGGCACGGTGAACTCCTCTTTGCCCTTGCTGACCACCAGATGGATCGTGTTGTCGGAAGAAGCCGGCGTCTCACCCGCTTCGGGGTCCTGCGAGATGATGTAGCCTTCCTCCACCGTGTCGCTGTATTCCTGGGTGACCGAGAAATCGTACAGATTGGTGTATTGGGAATTGCGGGTGACGTCGGTGTATTTCTTGCCGACAAAGTTCGGCACGCCCTCCGTGACCTGCGAGGAGGCGGAGGAGGAGCTGGGCGCCGCCGAAGAAGAGGAGGGCTTGCCGCTTCCGCCGAAGATCACCACCAGCAGGATCAGCGCCAGAATCACACCTGCGGCCACAGTGCCGCCGATGATCCAGTACTGCTTGGGAATGCTGTTGCCGGACGCCGCGTCTTTGGGCTGGGAGCGGGCGAGCTCCCTGGCCTGCTCGGGGTCGGACAGGCCGCCCAGCAGCTCTGCAACGGTTTGCAGACGGCCGGAGGCATCCAGACGCATGGCGGCCTGCAGCACCGCCGAGAACTCCGCCGGGACCCCCGGCTGCACCACGTGGGCGGGGCGCAGACTGTCGGAAATGCGGCGCTCGCCGGCCGGAGCGGGCTGCACGCCGGTGACCATGCGGTAGATCACGGCCGCAATGCCGTACACGTCGGTGAAGCGGCCGGAGAACTCCGCGGCGGAATACTGCTCTGGGGCGGAATACCCATCGTACAGCTGGTGCTTCAGCTCGCCGCCCTCGGCGCGCAGGCCGCTGGTGGCAAATCCGCCCAGACGCGCCTCGCCGCGGGAGGTGATGCGGATGTTCTGCGGGCAGATGCCCTGATGGATCAGGCCGTGTCCGTGCAGCAGCGATACCGCTTCCAGCACCGGGCGCAGCAGGTTCAGCGTTTCCTGGGGAGAGAGCGGCGCCGACCGCTTGGCAAGATAATCGGCCAGCGTGATGCCGTCCATGTATTCCATCACACCGTACACGGTGCCGTTCTGCTCCAGCACGTCCCGCACCTGCACCAGGCCCGGCTGGCGCTGCAGGCCCTGCAGAGTGCGGTACAGCTCGGCAAAGTCCATCCGCGTGGTTTTGAACAGCACCTCGCTGCCCTTTTTGGGACCGACAGTCAGCACATCGCCGCCGTCGTCACACAGGGTGACCGGACGGTACTCCTTGATGACCACGAACATGCGGGCCACGTTGTCCACGGCTTTGTAGGTCACGCCTTCGCCGTCGATCGAAAGATAGCTGCCGATGGTGTAGCGGCCGTCCAGCACCGTCCCCAGCGGCAGGGTGCCGGAAGGATTCTTGTTTTCCAGACTGGCGCCACAAAAAGGGCAGACCGTCTGCTGCCGCTCCACACCAGACAGACAGAACGGGCAGATCATTTGCTCTTTCACGAATTTTTCCACCTCATATTCTCATCGCATCGCCGCACACGCGGCGACACGGCCGCCCGCCTGCACACGCCTGCATCGCAAAGATTTCCGGTGCGGAATGCGGGAGACCGAACAGTTAAAATTTGGAAATGGGAATTATGGCTATAACTTTTAAAAGTATACCACGATGCCAATTTCAAGTCAACAGAGCAGCCCGGCTGTTTCGTTGACTTCTCCCGGTCTTTCTGCTATTCTCAACATATAAGCAGAAGGACAGGAGGCAGCTGCTATGGAATTGATTTTTCAGCCGTTGACGCAGATCCATGCACTGGAAATTGCAAACGAGTGGAAATATGCCGGTATCTATTCTTTTTATGATATGACCGCCGATGCGGAGGACTACGAAGAATTTATAGATGAAACCCGGAGAAATCAAAACGACCACTACGAAGTTTTGGAAAACGACGAATTGATCGGATTTTTTTGTGTGATCCGGGAAAATCTGTCGATCGAGATTGGCCTTGGCATGAGACCGGACATCTGCGGCAAAGGCAGAGGGAAGCAATTTGTCGGGCAAATTTGCGATTTTCTGGAGCGCACGTATACATTTGACAAACTCATCATGAATGTGGCGACCTTCAATCAAAGGGCCATAAACGTATATCGTTCATGCGGCTTCAAGGACCTTGAAATCACAAGGCGCAATTCCAACGGCGGAGTATACGAATTTTTAACTTTGGTGAAACAGGCCTGAATCCCCCTTGCATGCACCGATGCGGCAAACAGCCCCAAAACATTTGTTTTGGGGCTGTTTGCATACGCAGCACCGCGAACTTGACAAAAAGCCCGCACAGGAGAGCAGCTGCTCTCCCGCGCGGGCGGGAACGTGCGCGGAGCGTTTCGGGTCAGCGCACGTCGATGTTCAGTTTGTGCTTGAGGTTGCCCAGGATCTTGTTCATGAAGCGGTCGAGATCCTTGGGGGTCAGGGCCTTGTCAGTGGGGACGAAGGAGATCTTGAAGGCCATGCTCTTCCTGCCTTCGCCCACCTGCTCGCCGCGGTAGACGTCGAACAGCTCCACGTCGCCCACCTGCTTGCAGGCCTTGCGGATCTCGTCGGTGAGGGTGCCGCAGGGCATCTCCTCACCCACCACCAGCGCCAGGTCGCGGGTGACGGTGGCGAACTCGGAAATGGGCCGGTAGCGCATGCCTTCCGGCAGCAGGGTGCACAGGGCAGCCCAGTCGATCTCGCCCAGGAAGATCTTGTGGTTGGCCTTGCTGTCTTTGGGCAGCTTCAGCTCGGCGGTGACCTCGTTGGCCAGCTTGCCGAACACGCCCACCTTTTTGCCGCCGCACAGGATATTGGCGGCAATGCCGGGATGCAGCCAGGCGACGTCCTCGGCGCGGGTGTACTCGAACTGCACGCCGAACGCCTCGCCCAGCGCCTCCACGGTGCCCTTCACGGTGAAGAAGTCCTCCTCGTCGCCGAAGGCCGCGAAGCCCAGGTGCGGGATCTCGTCGGGCAGCTCGGTGACCGGCTGCTGGCGGGGCACATAGATGTTGGACAGCTCAAAGAGGCGGCCGGCGCTGTTGCCGCGCTTGAGGTTCTCCACCACCGTGTTCAGCATCGACGGCGCCAGCAGCGGGCGCATGATGGTGAGGTTGGAGGTGATGGGGTTCAGCAGGCGGATGACGTTCCGCTCGGGAGCGTCGGCGGGCAGGTGCAGGGCGTCCAGATCGGCGTCGGCATAGAAAGCCAGCGTCGAGATCTCGTTGTAGCCCTGGCTGCACATGCTGCGCTTCAGCTTGGCGCGGCGCTGCTGCTGCGGGTTCAGGCCGCCGTTGGTGACGCTGGAATCGGACAGGAAGGTGGGTACGATGTGCTCGTAGCCGTACTCGCGGATGACCTCCTCGGCCAGGTCCGGCTCGCCGATCTCGATGTCCTCGCGCCAGCGGGGGGCCACCACATGCAGGCAGTCGCCCTCCTGCTCCACCTCGAACTGCAGGCGGCGCAGGATGTCCAGAATGTCCTCGGCGGGGACGTCGATGCCCAAAATGCGGTTGATGCCGCGGATGCTGGCGTCGAAGCGCTTGCCGGTGCGGGGGGCGCCGGCGCTGACGTCGAAGGCGCTGGCGGTGACTTCGCCGCAGCCCAGCTCCTCGATCAGGTGCAGCGCGCGCGCCATGCCCAGCTCGCAGGTGTATTCCGAGATGCCCTTCTCGTAGTGGCTGGAGGAATCGGTGCTCTGGCCCAGGCTGCGGGAGGTCTTGCGGATGTTGTCGCGCATGAACTTGGCAGACTCGAACAGCAGCTGGGTGGTGTTCGGGGTGATCTCGCTGTTCAGGCCGCCCATGATGCCGGCCAGCGCCACCGGCTTCGCGCCGTCGCAGATGACCAGGTTGCTGGGATTCAGGGCGAACTCCTTGCCGTCCAGCGTGACGATGCTCTCGCCGTCACGGGCGCGGCGGACGATGATGCGGGTGCTTTCCAGCGTGCTCATGTCGAAAGCGTGCATCGGCTGGCCGATCTCCAGCATCACGTAGTTGGTGATGTCCACCACGTTGCTGATGCTGCGCAGGCCGCACAGCGCCAGGTGGCGGCGCATCCAGCGGGGGGACTGGCCGGGGGTGATGTTGCGCACGCCGTGGCCCAGATAGCGGGGGCAGAGGTCGGGCGCTTCCACCGTGATGTCCAGGCCGGGATAGACGAACTCGCTGGCGGTGTAGTTGGTGGCGGGCATCTTGAGCGGCTTGTTCAGCACGGCGGCCACCTCGCGGGCAATGCCCAGCACCGACTGGCAGTCGGCGCGGTTGGCGGTGACCGAGATGTCGAAGATGCAGTCGTCCAGGCCCACCAGCGGCTTGATGTCGGTGCCCACAGGGGCGTCCTCGGGCAAAACCAGCAGGCCGAAATAATCGGCGCCGGGGTACAGGTCGTCGTTCAGGCCCAGCTCGGTGCCGCTGCACAGCATGCCGAAGCTGTCGTAGCCGCGCAGCTTGCCTTTCTTGATGGTGGCCACTCCCTCCACCGTCTTGTGGTCCCTGCCGGTGGCCAGCACGGTGGCGCCGGGCAGCGCACAGGGATATTTGCCGCCTGCACGCACATTGTCGGCGCCGCAGCAGATCTGCAGCAGCTCGCCGGTGCCGGCGTCCACTTTGCACACGGACAGGTGGGTGTCGGGGATCTTCTCGCACTCCACCACAAGGCCCACCACCACATTGGTGATGTCGCGGCCGATGTCGACCCGCTCCTCCACTTCAAAACCGCAGCTGAACAGCTTTTCTTCCAGTTCCTGCGGGGTGACGTCGATGTCTACATATTCCTTCAGCCAGCTGAATGGTACTTTCATGGTTCTGCCTCCTTAATCCTTGAACTGCTTCAGGAAACGCAGATCGTTCTCATAAAGCAGGCCGATGTTGTTGATGCCGTATTTCAGCATGGCGATGCGCTCGATGCCGATGCCAAAGGCAAGGCCGGAGTACTCGTTCGGGTCGATGCCGCAGTTCTCCAGCACCTTGTGGTGCACGATGCCGCCGCCCAGCACCTCGATCCAGCCGGTGCCCTTGCACAGACCGCATCCCTTGCCGCCGCACTCGAAGCAGCTCACGTCCACCTCGACGCTGGGCTCGGTGAACGGGAAGTAGCTGGGGCGCAGGCGGGTCTTCACCCCGTCGCCGAAGATCTTCTTCACGAACTGGTCCAGCATGCCCTGCAGGTCGCACAGGGTGATCTTTTTATCCACCACAAGGCCCTCCATCTGGTGGAACATGGGCGAGTGGGTGGCGTCGCTGTCCGAGCGGAACACGCGGCCCGGCACCAGCACCTTGATGGGGGGCTTTTCGGCGTCCATCACGCGGATCTGGCCGGGGCTGGTGTGGGTGCGCAGCACGATGTCCTCCGCCACATAGAAGGTGTCCTGCATGTCGCGGGCGGGATGGTTTTTGGCCACGTTCAGGCGGGTGAAGTTGTGGTCGTCGTCCTCGATCTCGGGGCCTTCGTAGATCTCAAAGCCCATGCCGGCAAACACGTCGATCATCTGATCCTTGACGATGGTGATGGGATGCAGCGAACCCACCGGGCGCTTCACCGCCGGCATGGTGATGTCCACCTGCTCGCTCTGGTTGCGGGCGGCCAGCTCCTGCTTGTCCATCTCCTCGCGCACCTGCTGGTAGCGCTCCTCGGCATACACCTTGAACTGGTTGATGACTTTGCCCATCGCCGGACGGTCTTCCTTGGCCACCGCGCCCAGCTCTTTCATCAGGCCGGCAATGCTGCCCTTTTTGCCCAGATAGCTCTGCCAGAACGCGGCCAGCTCTTCCTGAGAATGCACAGCGGCCAGCGCTGCTTCCATCTGCTCGCGCAGAGCATTGATCTTTGCTTCCATAATGCACCTCTTGTAGATAAAAAAATAACAGCCTCATCCCGCAACGGGACGAAGCTGTACACTCCGTGGTACCACCCATATTCCGCCGCAGAGCGCGGCGGCACTTTTGCGCCGGTAACGGGGCGAACCGTCCTGCACTACTGAGGCCCAAAGGCCCGTTGGCACAGGCTGCTCCGGAGGGAATCTGCACGGGTTCTGTTCGGAAGGCCTTTCAGCCGGTGAGCCTTCTCTCTGTGCCCAGAGGGCCTGTGCGCTGTCTCCATCGACGCATTTTATCTGATAGTATACCCTGCAAAAAATGATCTGTCAAGTAGAAACCGGCCGAATCTGGACATCCCGCCCGCGGCGCGATATAATGGACCTGCACCGCGGCGGCCCGTCCCGGGCGCCTGCGCGGGCGTTTCCATCTCTGTACAACATGCGAAGGGAGATCGTATTGATGCATACCACCGCCGTTTTCTTTTCCGCCACCGGCAACAGCCGCCGCTGTGCCGCCGCCATGGCCCATGCGCTGGACCAAAGCGCCGCCCTGCTGGACCTGACGCAGGCTTCCCGCCTTGCGCCGGAATACCGCTTTGGGGCGGACGAGCTGGTCGTCTTTTGTGCGCCGGTGTACGCCGGGCGCCTCTACACCGGTGCGGCCGCGCGCTTTGGCCGGGTGTGGGGACAGAACACCCCCTGCATCCTGGCGGTGACCTACGGCAACCGCCACTACGACGACGCGCTGGCCGAGCTGGAGGACATCGCACGCCGGCAGGGCTTTGTGCCCATTGGAGGCGCGGCGCTGGTGGGACGCCACACCTACGGCGAGATCCAAGTGGACCGCCCCGACGCGGACGATCTGGCCGCCTGTGCGGACTTTGCACGCAGAGCGGTGCAGCGCTTTGCCGACGGCTCTGCCTGCCCTGCCATGCCCGGCAGCCGCCCCTACCGCGAGGGCGGGGTGGGCAAACATGCGTGGGTGCCCCGCGTGACCGACGCCTGCAATGGGTGCGGCGCCTGTGCGCAGGTGTGCCCGGAAGGCGCGATCGACCCGGCCGATCCCCGCGCCACCCGGGCCGACCGCTGCATCAGCTGCTTTGCCTGCCTGCGCACCTGCCCGCGCGGGGGCCGGGTGATGGACGAGCAGGCCTATCTGGAATTTGCTGCGGCGTTTTCCCAACGGCTGGCCCAGCGGCGGGAAAACGAATTTTTCCTGTGAGGCTCGACCTTCTTCCTTATTTTTCCATAAATTTCTGTAATTTTTTACATTGACACTACTAAAATCTCCAGCGTATAATAGAAACCAATGGTGTTTTGGAAAATCACCCATTTTTCGCAGGAGGTTTACCCACATGAATTCCCTTCACTGGCTGAAAAAGAGCTGTGCGGTCGCTCTTGTGGGCGTACTGCTTACATATAGCGGCAGCTCGTTTGTATTTGCGGACGAGCAGTCGGACCTGGCCGACCGGCTGGAGCAGGCCCAGCAGGAGCTGGAAGAGTCGGAACAGAAGCTGGACGACGCGCAGAACGAGCTGGAAAACCAGCAGAAGCTGGGCAGCAGCATGCGGCAGAGCGAACAGCAGCTCCGTAACGAGATCAGCAGCCTGGTGGGGCAGATCAGCACCACCGAGGCGCAGATCGCAGCCAAACAGGAAGAGATCGACGAACAGCAGGGGAAGATCGACGAACAGCAAGAGCGCATCGACGATCGATGGGACGATTTCAAGGAGCGCGTGGCCGCCATGCAGGTGATGCGCAGCGGCGGCATGCTGGGCATGCTGGCCAACGTGACCAGCCTGACCGCCTTCCTCTCCTTCGGGGACGATCTGCAGCAGCTGAGCAAAAAGGACCGCGAGGTCCTGGACGAGATGAACGCCGAGAAGGCCAAGCTGGAACAGCTGCAGCTGGAGCTGGAGACCCAGCGCAACGAGCTGGAGACCCAGCGCGTCAACATGCAGAGCCAGCAGCAGCAGCTGGAAATCAACAAGGCGCAGCTGGCCGAGCAGATCAAGGAACAGGACAAGAACATCGACGCGGCAGCGGCGGACGAGCAGGCTGCGCAGGCGGAGCGCGACGCCAAATACCGCATCTGGGTGCAGGCACAGGCGGAATACGACCGGCTGGCCAACCAGGGCGGCGGCGGCAGTGTGATCGGCGACGGCAGCGTAATGTGGCCGCTGCCCGGATACACCCGGCTGTCCAGCGTGTTCGGCGAGGACCGCTGGATCTGGGGCGTGGCCGACACCAACCACGGCGGTGTGGATATTCCCGCCCCCGCCGGCACTCCCATCCACGTGTTCCAGTCGGGCACCGTCTACAACAGCTACTACAGCGCCAGCTACGGCAACGTGGTGATGGTGGACCACGGCGGCGGCTTGGTGAGCATCTACGCGCACATGTCCTCCCGCGCGGCCAATGTGGGCGACGTGGTGATCGTGGGCGACGTGATCGGCTATGTGGGCTCCACCGGCCAGTCCACCGGCAACCATCTGCATTTCGAGACCCGTCAGAACGGCGTGCGCGTCGATCCGCTGGGATACGTCTCCCCGTCCTGATAAACAGCAAAAACAATGCGCCCCGCATCCTGCCTTTGCAGCGGATGCGGGGCGCTGATGTTTTCTGCTATTTTTTCCGAAGCAGCAGCCAGACGCCGAGCACCAGGCAGACAGCGCCCAGTGCCAGCGGCAGAATGCCCATACAGCACAGCAGGAGCAGTATCCCCAGCGGGCCGGCTGTGCCGGTGACGTAGATCGCCGTGGGGCCGTCCGCTCCGCCGATGATGCCTATTGAGGCACTCTCTGTCGGGTTCACGCCCGTCATTGCCAGGATGCCCCAGACTGCCAGAAGCACCCCCAGCACCACAAGCAGGACCCCGATGGTCCTTTGGGTCGTCCGTTTCACTGTGAATCCCCCTCTGCTTTACTGGGCCGAGCTGTACAGATAGATGAACCAGTACTGCCCGTCCTCCTCCAATTGCCCGGCCTGCTGCAGGGCCTGCAGGCTGGCGTCGTCCAGCGGGCGGACGGTGAGCTCCACCGTGTCGCCGCTGCGGGCGGGCGGATATTCGGTGTCGGAATAGAACGTTTCCAGCGCGGCCTGGTCGAGATCGCATTCCAGCAGCAGCACGGCATTGGTGCAGATGCCGCCGCTCCAGCCGTCCAGCCAGCCCTGCTTTGTCTGGCTTTGCAGGACGGTCCCGCCCGCCGGGACGGAATGTTCAAATAACGGCGCGGCGAATTTTTCGGCGCTCCTGTTCATCAGCATCATCGGGATCATAATGGCCCACACGATGGCGATGGTCCCGAACACGATCCCCAGCATCCATTTGCTTCGTTTGTCCATGTTGGTTGCTCCTTCCTTTTTCTTTTCTCAGTATACCGGCGGGGAAAAAGCAAGTCAAGCCGTTTGCCAAAGGTGTCTGCGCTGTGGTACAATCCTCCTATACCCACACAGGAGGACGCAGCGTATGGCCTTTGGCATCTACATCCATATCCCCTATTGCCTCTCCAAATGTCGCTATTGCGACTTTTACTCGGCCGGACACAGCGGCGGCGTGCCCGACGAATACGTCCGGGCCGTTGTGCGGCAGCTGGAAAGCGAGCAGCTGCCCCGCCCCGACACGCTCTATTTTGGCGGCGGGACTCCCAGTTTGCTCTCGGCCGAACAGCTGGAACGCATGGTGCGAGCAGCCCGTCCGCTGCCCGACGCCGAGGTGACGGTGGAAGCGAATCCCGAGACCCTCTCCCCCGCCCTGCTGGAAGGCTTTCTGCGCGCCGGCGCAAACCGGCTGTCGCTGGGCGTACAGACCGCCTTCGACGACAGCCTGCGGCGGCTGGGGCGTCCGCACACCGCCGCACAGAGCCGGGAGGCGCTGCGCATGGCGCGGCAGGCGGGCTTTGCGAATATCAGCGGAGACATCATGATGGCGCTGCCCTATTATTCGCAGGCGGAGTTCGACGCCACGCTGGAGCTGCTGGAGGAGGGCGGGGCCTGTCACATTTCGGCCTATCTTTTGAAGATCGAGCCGGGCACCGCCTTTGGCCGCCATCCGCCCGCCGGCCTGCCGGACGAGGACGAGACGGCCGACCTGTATCTGTACGCGGCGGAGCAGCTGGAGCGGCACGGGTTCGCGCAATACGAGATCTCCAACTTTGCGCGTCCCGGGCGCAGGAGCCGCCACAACCTTCTGTACTGGAACTGCGAGGACTATCGCGGCATCGGCCCCGCCGCGCACAGCTGCATGCGCGGTGTGCGCACCGCGTGGCCTGCCTGCACCGCAGATTTCATCGCCGGGCGGGCGGCCGAAACGGTGACCGGCGAATGCACCGGCGAGGATTTCGTGATGCTGCAGCTCCGCCTGAACGACGGGCTGGACCTGGCAAGCCTGAAACAGAAATACGGGCTGGAGCTGCAGGCGGAAAAATTCCGATTTGTTGAGCAATGTGTGCGCGGCGGGCTGGCCACATGGAAAAACGGCCGCCTCTGCCTGACGCCGCGCGGCATGCTGGTGCAGAACGCGATCCTGTGCCAGCTGCTGGATTTTGACTGAAACAGTATCCCTTTTTGCCCCTTTTGCATATCCTGCTTCAGAAAGGGGTGGTTTTCGATGAAAACGAACACAGTCGTGGATTTCTTCCTGGGCAGTCACTCGCCGCAGGGATTCAGAGGATATTTCGACGCCCTGGATGCACAGCCGGACCTGTGGCTCTATCTCATCAAGGCAGGTCCCGGATGCGGCAAGTCCACGATGATGAAGCGCCTGGCCAGCGCGGCGGACGGCATCACCGAGCGCATCCACTGCTCGTCCGACCCGGACAGTCTGGACGGCGTCATCTTCTCCTCGCCCCGCGCGGCTGTGCTGGACGCCACCGCACCGCACACGCTGGACCCCGCTTTCCCCGGCGCGAAAGAGAGCGTCGTGAGCCTGTACCATACGCTGGACGCCAAACAGCTGCGCGCCTGCGCCGGGCAGATCCGCGCCCTGTTCGGGCAGTGCGGCTGTCACCAGGCGGCGGCGGGACGGAGCATCGTCTCGGCCGGCATGCTGCTGACCGAACAGCGCGCCATTGCCGCCCGCTGTGTGGATTCCGAAAAACTGCGCGGCTATGCCACCCGTCTGGCGGCGCGCTGCTTCCCCCGCACCGGGCGCACTGGACGCGAACAGATCCGCCTGCTGAGCGCCGTCACCCCGCAGGGCGTGCTGGTGTGGCGGGACACCGTCTCCGCCCTGTGCGACCAGATCACCGTGTTTCAGGACGAATACGGCGCCGCCGCTTTTCCTCTTCTGGCCATCCTGCGGCAGGCGGCGCTGGACAGCGGCTACGAGGTGTACAGCTGTGTGTGCCCGCTGTCGGCAGGCGGCGAGGTGCAGCATCTGCTGGTCCCCGAGCGCGGCATGGCGTTCGTCACCTCCAACCGCTGGCACCCGATGGAATACCCCGGTCAGAAAACCGTTCGGTGCAGCCGTTTCTGGGACGCAAACCGCCTGCGCTGCCACAAAAACAGGCTCTCGCTTTGCCGGAAAACCGTGGACGGTTTGCTGGAACAGGCCAGCGCCAGCCTGCGGCAGGCCAAGGCGTGTCACGACGAGCTGGAAACATACTATGTGGACGCCGCGGATTTCGCCGCCGTGGACAAAGTCTGCGCAGGTCTGGCCGCGGAACTGGGACTGGCATAGTCCATTCTCCGCACACAAAGACGCGCCCGTTTTCCCGGAAAAGGGAAAGCGGGCGCGTTTTCGCATCCCATCAGGGATTCTGCGGCGGATCGTAGGTGGGGGCAGCCGGCGGCGTGCCCGGTGTGCGGGGAGGCATCGGCCGGGAAGCGCTGCGGCGCCTCGAGCGGCGTGCCGTCACAACGATCACAGCCACCACCACAGCGGCTACCAGGAGCAGCGGCAGAAGATAGACGATCACAATGGCCGTCTCCTGCAGGAAGCGTGCAAAGCTCGTCCAGCCGTCCACAAATGCATCGCCGATGCGCTGGAAAAAGCTGGGCTGCGCGACGGTGAGGTCCTGGACCTCATGCAGGGAAATGTCCACCGTGCAGTAGTCCACCTGGTTGGACAGCGCGCGCATCTGCGCGGTGTAGCTCTCGATTTGGTATTCCGTGTCCGACAGCTGCTGCTGGATCTTCAAAACGTCCTCCAGCTGCTGGGCCTGTGCCAGCAGTTCCTGCAGCCGGGTGCGCTGGGTTTCCAGGCTTTCCAGCCTCGCCTCCAAGTCCACATACTCTGCGGTGACGTTCTCCTGTTCCTGCCGCTTGGACAGCAGGTTTCCGGTCTCCCCTGCCTTCTGTAAAAAATCCGTGTAGTTCTGGGTGGGGATGCGCAGCACCAGATCGATCCAGCGGCTGCCCTCCTCCCGGCGTCCACCCTCGTTGCTGCTCTCCAGATATCCGCCGGCCTCTTCCGCCGCCTGCAGCAGAGCGTCGCGCGTGGATTCATATTCCCTGCTCTCCAGCTCCAGCCAGGCTGTGTAGATGATCTTCTGGTCGGTGTTCTGCTGGATGAGATCGGCGCCACCGTCTGTTCCGGCTGCCGTGTCCTGCAATTCATCAATGGCAGGCGCCGACGCGGCCGTCCCGTTTTTTGCGCCTCCCGCCGCACCGCATCCCGCCAGCAGGCACAGCGCCAGCAGCGCCCCCAGCAGTGCGAAAAAGTTCCGTTTCATCCTTGCATGCCTCCTTTGCAGCAGCGGGCAGCGCCCACATTGGATCGTTAAAAAATCCCGTACAACTCCGGTTTTCCACCTTCATTGTACGGGATTTCGAATTGCATTGCAACTACAAAATCATTACACTCAGCCCACGCTGATATTCGCCTCGGGCAGTACCTCGCGGCGGCAGTTCTCGTTTGCCTGCCGCGCCAGCGAGATCATCAGCGACACCGGGCCCACACGCCCGATAAACATGGTGAGAATGGTGATGAGCTTCGCCAGCGGGTTCATCACCGCAGTCACCCCCACAGACAGGCCTACCGTTGCGTAGGCGGAGACCGCTTCAAACATACAGTCGATCTCGGCGCTGTGCATATCGCCGTCGAAAAAGATGGTCAGTGTGGCCACGCCCACCACCACCAAACTGAGCAGGATGATAGTGATAGAGCGGTACACCGTCTTTTTGTTGATGCGCCGGCCAAAGATCACGGGGTCCTCCCGGCCGCAGGCCACGCTGAACACCGTCACTGCCAGCACACCGATGGTGGTGACC
Organism: Anaerofilum sp. An201; assembly: GCF_002160015.1. Taxonomy (GTDB): domain Bacteria; phylum Bacillota; class Clostridia; order Oscillospirales; family Ruminococcaceae; genus Anaerofilum; species Anaerofilum faecale. The sequence goes on from NZ_NFJT01000012.1 coordinate 51,494, forward strand.
TTGACGCCGCCGCCGGTGCCGCCGGGGGCCGCACCCACAAACATCAAAAAGATCATCAGATATTTGCTCATCATGGTGAGGCTTGCCAGATCCACCGAGTTGAAGCCGGCGGTTCGGGCCGAAACCGACTGGAACATCGAGGACAGAATCTTTTCATGCAGCGGCATATCCCCCATTGTGGCCGGATTGCTCCATTCAAGGATCAAAAGGCCCACAGTTCCCAGCAGCAGCAGCATGCCGGTGAACAGCAGCACCACCTTGGAATGCATCGACATATGCCGGGTGTGCAGCCAGTTCCCCACATCGTTCCAGACCAGGAAGCCCAGGCCGCCGCTGATAATCAGAACCATGATGATGGTGAGCACGTACCAGTTGGCCGCATATGGGACAAGGCTGGCGTACTCTCCAAAAAAGCCAAGCACGTCAAATCCTGCATTGCAGAAGGCAGAGACCGCCAGAAAAATGGAGATCCAGAGGCCCTGGATGCCAAACTGCGGCACAAAAAACAGCGCCAGCAGCACCGCTCCGATCCCTTCAAAGGAAAACGCCAGCTTAATCACAAACACCAGCAGCCGACCGGCATCCGCCATGCTGGAGGTGCTGATGGACTCGCTGGCCAGCTTCATAGACTTGAACGCAGCGCGCCGGCGCAGCGCCACCGAGAAAAAGCTGGTGAGCGTGACCAGGCCCAGACCGCCCACCTGGATGAGCAGCAAAATCACCAGCTGGCCAAACCAGGTGAACTTGGTGTAGGTATCGAATACGATCAAGCCGGTCACGCAGGTGGCCGAAGTGGCTGTGAACAGGGCATCCACCGCCGGGATATGTCCGTCGGTGGTGGAAAAGGGCAGCAACAGCAGCAGTGTGCCAACCAGAATCACCGCCAGGAAACTGCCGACGATCACCCGCACAGGAGTGAGCCCCGGATGACGTCCTTTCAGTGCATGTATATGAGAATTACGTTCCACAGTACGAGATCCCTCCATTATTTGCTGTCTTACACTATACACGAAACAACCAGCTTTTTCAATGCATTTTCGCAACGATTTTTCTCCTGCTCTTGATTTTTTCCACTTTCCATCATATAATAAATAAGCGCTGAATGAATTGGGTTGTTTTTTACAGTTCCATTCAGATACAATATTCGCAGATTTATGGAATTTGTACGTTCTCATGCATAACCTCAATATTTCTGCGCGGGATATCTGCTGCCATACAGTTTGCATTGTGTGTTTGGGGATATGGCCCGCAGTTTGGGTGATTTGATTTGGATAGAACATGCGTCGCTTGGCAGTTGAGCTGTTCGGATTCCAAAGCCCTTCAAAAAGGCAGCGTTACAACGATCAACTGAAAAAAGTTGGCCGTCAAAAAGTAAATATTATATAGATGTCTCTGTAGCTCAGCAGGATAGAGCGTTCGCCTCTTAAGCGGCAGTTCGTTCGAATCCTGTTGAGCCCGAAAATTGAATATTTGTTGTATAAGCCCCCGTACCTCACCGGGATAGAGGGTCCGCCTCCTAAGGTTGTGCTCAACCAATCAACTCGAAGCCAAAAGTGATAGTTACCAATTCAATTTCATATAAGTCTCTGTAGCTCAGCAGGATAGAGCGTTCGCCTCCTAAGCGGCAGTTCGTTCGAATCCGTTTGGGCGGAAAAATTGAATATTTTTGATATATGTCCCAGTAGCTCAGTTGGATAGAGCACGAGCCTCCTAAGCCCGGGGTCGCACGTTCGAGTCGTGTCTGGGACGCCAAAAGCTCCGCTGCAAGCCGTTTTCGCCGGTTTGCAGCGTTTTTTATTTTTCTTCTCCCGGCCTGCCGCTCGTTTGAGGCCGGGAGGATTTTATGCGCTGCTATGTATATCCTGCTAAGAAGAAACGAACGATTTCCACGTCCTTGCTAAGAAAAATCCCATCTTTGCTAATTGGAGTTTTCGGACTTACCTGCCGCCCGGTGCCGCCGAGAGCAGCGCAGCCAGGGTATTTGCCAGTTCCGGCGACTGCCGGAGCTGTTCCACCAGGGCCTCCAGGTCGAGCGTCGCCGGTGCCGGTTCCTTCGGCTCCTCCGGCGGGCGGACCGCCCGAAGATCTGGCTTGGCATAGAAGGCGCTCTCAAACTTCTGGGCGTTGATCTTGCGGTCCTCGTCCAGGATATGGGCATACACGCTGGTAATCATGTCGATCTCCGCATGGCCCGTGTCGCCCTGGGTAGCCTTCAGGTCGCCGTGGTTCAGTTTCAGCTTGTAGGTGGTGCTGGAATGACGGAGGGAATGAAAGACCACCCTGGGCAGCCCTGCCTTCTCCCGCAGCTTCTCAAATTCCTTCAGGATGATGCGGTCCTCGCAGGGTCGGCCGTTGGGCAGCGCCACTACCAGGTCATAATCCTGATACTCGTCACCGAGAAAGCCCCGCAGCTCATCCTGGGCTTTCTTCCATTCCCGCAGGATGTAGGCCAGCGTCTTGGGCAGCCACACCTTGCGGATACTGGAATCCGTCTTGGGCTTTTTCAGAATTACCCTGGTGCTGGTGTTGGGAAACAGCGGCGTAAAGATGTGGTAGACATCCTTCTGCCCCAACATCTCAATGGCCCGCTTGGAGGCCCGCGCCAGCTCCTTGTCGATGAAAACATAGGCGTTGTCATCGGCAATATCGTCATCGGAGATGTGGACATTGTTCCAGGTCAGCCCCAGGATCTCACCCATCCGCAGGGAGCAGGCAAAGGACAGGTTCATCGCTACATAGAGCTTGCTGTCCGTACACTGATCCAGGGCGGTGCGGATCATATCGGCGGTCCAGATGTCCCGCTTCTTATACTCCGTCTTGGGCAGAACCACGTTGTCAAAGGGGTTCTTGGCGATCAGCTCCCACCGTACTGCCTGCTTGAAAGCGCAGCGCAGGAGCTTGATGATCTTCTCGATGGTGGCGTTAGTGACCAGGTCTGTCTTTGCATGATGGGTCCTGGTATTCACCGCCGGGGTTTTTTGCAGGGTCTGAATGTACTTGTCCACTACCCGCGGGGTGACATCCTGCACCTTCATATCCCCGATGATGGGGTTGATGTAGTTGGCAATCAGCGAGTTTTGGCTGTCGTACATGGACACGCCCCACTTCTTTTCCCCATAAAGAGAAACAAAGTCCAAAAGAAATTCTGCGATGGTCTGGTTGCTGGGCGGAAGGAAGGTCCCCGTGAACTGCTGATTTTCCACCTCCGCCTTGCGCTTCAATGCGTCCTGGTAAGAGGTGCGGGTCTCCCATTTCTGCCGGGTCTCGCCATTTTCATCCGTATAGTTGTATACGATGGAATAATTCTTTTTCCGTTTGATAATCGAAGCCATAACGATACTTCCTTTCTAAGTCATAGGTCAAGTGACTCCAGCCACTCATCGAATGACCGCTTGGAAATGCGTATGGCGTTGCCAATTCGTACGATCTTAAAGTGTCCTTCCTTTACGAGAAGATAAGCGGATGTGCGGCCAATACCCAGGATTTGAGTAATGTCCTCTACCGTATAAGTTCTTCGCTCGGGGGACTCCTTCTTCGTACCGTTCCATGCTTGTGACATGGCAACCCCCTTTCTAATGCAAGAACGGCGCGTTGAAGGAAAGTCATAACTTGCCTATCCTCATTCTAACGCGCCATTCCGGGTTTGTCTGCTGCTAATCAAAAAGTTTATGAATTATCCATAAACTCAAAAGCAACAGGATTACTTAAAAAGAAAGAGGCAGAAAACGGATGGCTGCTGGCCGCAGCTCCACGGGAATTTCACCCCGGCCCATGCTGATGGGTGCGGCGCACGATGCTTTGTGGGCGTCCAATGCGCGAGTCTCATTATCCTGCCTGCGCATCCTCGCCCACAGGCTGCCACACCTGTTTTACGGCTCGGTTTTGTTGCTCACCTGTTTGGTAGGGGTCCCGTCCTGCGGACTTGCAACAGGGTCATGGCGCACCGGCCGACCGGCTCCACACAGACAGATCGTATCCGTCTGCCTTATGCTGCGCCGGAGGCCTCCCGCCGGGCTTTCTTTGTCAAGGAGCGATACAGGGCACCACATGGAAAGGGGGAAACACGCAGCGCCCGGCCCTGAATCAGCTCAGGTCAAAATTCAGGATGGAGATAATCAGCTTCGTTTCCAGCCGCCTGCGCATATCTTCATCCACCAAGGAGTGAGGAAAGCCGTTTTTGTCATAGCTTGTCCTCATGGACAGCGCAGCAATATAGCCGGAATAGTGCTGGATCACCCGGTTTACCGCTTCGGGATTGCCTCCGACAGCGGCAGCGATCACCGGATAAGGGATCAGTGACGCCCGCATATTCGCAGATTTAGTCATCCGCTTCACCTCCCATCAGCTCCTTCAGCAGCCGATAGGCTTTTTGCCTGCGGGTGTTGACCGTCCGGCGGGCCATGTTCATGTACTCGGCGATCTCGCGATCTACCATGTTCAGGAACCAGTGCATCATAAAGATGTCCCGGTCCTCCTGGGACAGCGCCAGAAGCGCCTCGGCCAGCCGGTCATCCTCGATCAGAATCACGGCCCCTCCCACAGGGAAGGTCGTGTATTCCCATGAGTAGCGGTCATAAACCGCAAGCTGGGCCATTGCATCCTCCGGCAGCTCGCTGAGTGAGACCTCACGCCGGCTCCGTTTCCGAAGCTGCGTGTAAGCGTTCATTGCTTCATTCTTGATGGATCTCTTGCAGTAGCTGTCAAAGGCGTGCTGCTTATGCTCGTAGTGGCGGTCAGGTTTCAAGTTCTCACCTCCCTTCGTGCCGGGAGGCAGTTCTTTTCTTCCCCTTTCGCCCACTACTGTTATGGCAATGCCGCCATTTGGCTGATTTCCCGCATTTATATTAAATTTTTCTTTGCCGCTCATAATTGGCTCCTTTCGTTTCGTTCAGGTTGACAGGCCGGAACGAAACGAGGCGGGGAGCGGCAGCCCACGCCCAGGCGCAGGCGGTCACGGGGACGGGCTTTGTTGGATATGAGCCGCAGTATATAAAAAGCGAGCCATAACTCACTTTCATGAGCATGGCTCGCTGCTGCGTTATTGGAATATTTTTCGTAGTGGCATGGGCGTCCGCCGCATAAGCGGTAAACCCCGCCTTATTTTGACCTCCTTTGTGTTGGCGCTCTCATCCATATCTCCCTTTACTCCGAAATATGAGTTATAACTCACTTTACATGAGTTCTATGGTTATTTATACGAGCGGAAGCACACCCTACAATGATGTAGAGGTGATGTGTAGTGAACAATCCGCTGGATCTATTTGCATGGAAGGTGCGGTCAGAACGGAAGCGCCGGCATCTGACGCAGAAGCAGTTAGCTGAACGCCTCGGTATGAACCCCCGCACGATCATAGATTTGGAGACCTGCCAGAGTAATCCGAAATTTGAAACGGTGGTCCTTGTCGCCAAAGAACTGAATATCAGCGTGGACGCCGCCATCTTCCCGGAAATGGTAAATCAGACAGTCTCGAAAACAGTTGTGGACTTCTTTGCCGGGAAAAGCGAAGCAGAGATCGAAAAATTTATCGCGCTCTGCAAACAGGCGGAAACCTTCCAGAAAGACGAGTAACGCGGTCGGGTTCGATGTGCCCGGCCGCGTTACTGTTTTACCCGTCTGCTATGCGGGCATATCATTCTTTTTTTGTTTTATAGGCATCGCGCAGATGCTCGAAGGATTCCTGGCTGATGACATGCTCCATCCGGCAGGCGTCCCGTTCCGCTGTTTCCGGGTCTACGCCGGCTTCAATCAGTCGGTCAGTAAAGAAGCGGTGCTTTTCGTAGATCCGCTCCGCCACTTCCTGGCCCACATCGGTCAGATGCAGGAAATAGTCGCTGTCCATTGTCAGGAACCCCCCGTCCCGCAGGGTCGCCACCGCATGGCACACGCTGGGCTTTGTGACCTCCAGGTGCCGGGCAACATCCACGGAGCGCACCATGCCCATCTTTTTATGAAGAACAAGTATGGCCTCCAGATAGTCCTCCCCGGACGCATGAAGTTTCATCAGTACCTCCTTTTATGAATTAAACGCTTAACTTCCAATTTGCAGAAGCTGTCTGCAAATCGACCAGCCTACGATAGAGGCCATTTTCTTTCATAAGTTCTTCGTGAGTTCCGTTTTCGGCTACAATACCATCTGACAATACAACGATACTATCGGCAGCCTCCACCGTCCTCATTCTATGAGCGATAATAAGAACCGTCTTGCCTTTTACCAGCCTGGATATTGCATTTTGAATTTCTGTTTCATTGTCTACGTCAAGAGAGGCAGTAGCTTCATCCAAAAGAATAACAGGAGCGTCTTTCAAAAGAGCGCGTGCGATAGAAAGTCGCTGGCATTCACCGCCTGATAACGTAGAACCGTTTTCTCCAATCACTGTCTGATAGCCGTCCGGCAATTTTGAAATAAATTCATCACACTGCGCTGCTTTAGCTGCGGCAATCACTTCCTCGTCCGTTGCGTCCTTTTTACCGACACGAATATTTTCCATGATGGTGTTATTAAACAGCACAACATCTTGAAAAACGATAGAGAAGTTTTTCATCAACATGGTTGAATTTAGCGGAGCAATATCGGTTCCGCCCAACAGTATTCTTCCTCCGTCCAGAGGATAAAATTTGGCTGCCAGTTTTGCGACTGTACTTTTGCCGCCGCCGGACGGGCCAACCAATGCTGTGACCTGTCCCTGCTTTGCAGTAAACGAAACATCCCTCAGTACCGGTTTGCCCTTTTCGTAAGAAAACTGGACATGATCGAATGTAATATCGTACCCATTTGTATGGATATTCTTCTCGCCGGTTTCTTCCGGGTATTCTTCTATTTCTTTCAAGCGGTTTACCTGAAGCTGCACAGAAAACAGCTCTGCCATATTTGACATCGCCCCGGAAAGCGGATCGTACAGGCGGGAGGCAGCAATCAAAAACAGAATATAGGTAAACAGAGAGGTATCTCCACTTACCACAAGACTATTACCTACTACAATCACCGTTGCCAAACCGAGCCGTAAAAACATCTGGCCGGTTGTCAGCAGACTTGCCGTTGTCATTTCGGATGAAATCTGTGCTTTTTCCGCAGCATCCATCTTTGCGTCCAATTTGTGAAGATAATCTTCTTCCTGATTGCAAGCTTTTATATCCTGTACGGTTTCCAAACATTCCTGAATGCCTTCTGCAAGCTCCAGTCTTGCGTTCATGTGCTTTTTGCTGAGTTTTTCCTGCCATTTCCGTGACAGAATAACGATTGCAAATGAAATCGGGGCTACCCAGAGAAGAGCCAGGCCCATTTGCCAGTTGAAAATCAGCAAACCGATACAAACAATCCCCGTAGAGATAACTGCTCCAAAGAATTGCGGAACCGTATGGGAAAATGCGTGCTCAAAGTTTGCACAGTCTCCCATAATAGTGCTTGTCAGGTCAGCAAGATCACGCTGGTGGAAGAAGGTCAGCGGAAGGGTGCGCAATTTTTCCGCAAGACCGATACGCCTCCTTGCACTTTCGTCATACGTTCCGAGATATGCTGCGGTGTACTGGCAATAATGAAAAATAAAAACAACAGCTAAAATCACAATTCCAATCACAGTGTAAACGGCGGCACTGATCTCTGGTGCACTCGCTCCCAAAACAGGCGCAAGAAGCTGATTGAGGACGATAGCCAGAAGAATAACAGGAAACATAAGGCTGATATTGGCCAGCACCGAATAAACGATCCCTTTTATCAGGTCTTTTGCACCCTGATCGCTTAACGCATACTTCTTTTTTAACGCCTTAATCATGCTGCTCATCCTCCTTTCCGACCTTCCAGGCAATCGAGGTTTGGTAATCCTTCCACATAGAAGAATAAATACCATTTAAGGCTACCAATTCTTCATGCGTACCTCTTTCTGCAATCTGCCCCTCCTTGAACACCAGGATAAGGTCTGCGTCTTGTATCGTAGAGAGCCGGTGGGCAATCATCAGAACCGTTTTGTTTTGGGTCAGCCGCTCAAAAGCGAGCTGTATCTGATGTTCATTTTCGGCATCTGCAAATGCTGTGGCTTCATCCAGTACAATAATAGGGGCGTCTTTTAAGATTGCCCTTGCAAGAGCAATCCTTTGATTTTCACCTCCTGAGAGATATGTGCCTCCTGTTCCAACGAGCGTATCAAGCCCATCCGGGAGGCGGTCAATAATATCTTTGCATTGTGCTTCATCAGCCGCTTTCAGGACTTCTTCCCTGGTAGCGTCCGGGCGGGCCGCCTTAATATTATTCAGCAAGGTGTCCTTGAACAGACGGGTATTCTGAAACACGAAAGCAACTCTTTTCATCAGTTCATGCTTCTCAATATTGCGTACATCCACGCCGCCAATCGTAACGGAACCTGACTGAACATCATAAAATCGGGGAATGAGGCTTGCCGCTGTACTTTTACCGCTGCCGGAGGCACCAACAAGCGCCACTGTTTTTCCTGTCGGAACCTCAAAGCTGATATGGTCTAAGGCCTTCTCTTTGGCACCTGGATAGGCGAAGGAAACATCCGAAAACACAATCGAAGCGTCTGCCGGGATCAGGGGCTGTTCTGGTTCCTTCAAGGGCTGTTCCTGCAAAATTTCATCCACCCGGCTGACTGCGCTTTTAGCCGCCATAAGCTGCTCGCTGGCAAACATGATACGGTTCATCATAGTTGCACAGACCGGAGTAAACAAACTGTAAAACAGAAAATCCAGCACAGCATTTTCGTAAGCTGCCTGGCCGCTGACCCCGGACAAAATAAACATGGCGACTGGAATAAGTAAAACAAATGTGCCGTTCAGTGTTACTGTAAATCCAGTAAGAGGAATACGGCATTTTAAGGCATACCCGGAAGCAAATTTTTCGTATTCTTCTATTGCAGCGTGAAAATTTTTGAAGGAATAAATAGTTTGCTGAAATACTTTTACAACAGGAATACCGCGAATATATTCCACAGCTTCTTTATTCATTGTTTCCAGTGCAGTCATATACTTGCCCATAAACTGCGCATTATCTCCGCCCATCATCTGTTTGAGAAAGATGACACTGATTCCCATAGGTATCAGGCAGCAAATTCCCAGCCGCCAGTCAAAAAGGAAAATCAAAATAATGACGGCAACCGGCATAACTGCGGCTCCGGTCAGATCGGGAAGCTGATGGGCCAGAAATCCTTCTGTAAGTCCTGCATTGTCATCAATGATTTTTCTGAGCCGTCCGCTTGCATTTTGGCTGAAATACCCCAACGGCAGCGTCACGATATGATGAATTGCAGATTTTCTCATATTGGTGGCTGTACGAAACGCCGCCAGATGAGTACAGTTCAGGGCGATAAAATAAATTAAAATGCTTGCCGCTGCAAACACAACCGCCATCCACGCATAATGGGCGCTCCCCGTTGCAAGAGATATATCCCCGGCAGCAAAAGCCTGGATTAAATCGCGGATGACGAGCCAAATGCAAACAAAAGGCAGCATAGATAAAATGGTACTGATCCCGGAGAGAACACATCCCAAAACGGTCAAAACATGGAATTTCCCTGCATATCCGAACATTCTGGACAGTTCTCCATTTTTTTGCTTATCCATAAGCAAGGCTCCTTTCGCAATAATAGACGGGTTAGCATCTTCTAACCCGTCTATTATCATAAAATCATTCGGTTGTTTCTGCCACTCCATACAGAGCGTATCTATCCAATCAGACACATAATTCATTGACACATAAGGCAGGAATATAAGCGGGACAAATTTTCCTGTAACGGAAATGTTTCTACATGACCTTCATCAACGAAATGCAGAACCCGATTGCAAGTCATAGCGGCAAATTCATAATCGTGGGTAATGATTAAAATGGTCTTTCCTTTTTGCGCCAGAGCTTTCAAATGCTCCGATATTCTCATCATATTTTTGAAATCAAGACCGCTGGTAGGCTCATCCAAAATCAAAACGGGGGTATCTATCCAATCCGATACTGCAAGAGCGAGCCGTTGTTTCTGCCCGCCGGAAAGAGTAGCGGGATGCCGTTCTTTCCATTCAAACAAGCCATATAGTTTTAGCAGATCATCGCGTTGCTCCTGGGTACTTCCTTTTCCGTTCAATAGCAGTTCTTCTTCTACGCTGTCCCCAAACAACTGGCAATCTGTATTTTGCATAACAAAGTAGGCAAAATTCTTCCTTTTGCCTTTAGATACCTTTGTCCCGTTATATATGACCTGACCCTCTTTTTCCTTTTGCATACCACAAAGAATATTCGACAAAGTAGTTTTTCCTATTCCGTTATGGCCTACAATCGCAATCAGGTCGCCAGCATACGCCCGAAAAGATATATCGTGGAAAACCGGATGTTTGCGATAGGAAAACGTCAAATCCTTTACCTCCATCGTCATATCTTTTTCTTTTGTAGGGGGAATATCTACTTCAATATGGTGTAAATCTGCCGCCCGTATTCCTATGGCTCGTCTTTTTTCTTCTGGAATAGAGAGCAGTTCTCCCGCCGTCCATTCTTCTTTTATGCTCCCGTTTTCCATATAAAGAAAACGGTCTGCAAGGTCAGTAAGATAATAAAGCCGGTGTTCAGCAACAATGATTGTGTGGCCTTCCGCTTTTAGTCCACCCATCAAATTTTTAAGCGCCTCAACGGAATACATATCCAAATTGGCCGAAGGTTCATCAAACACATAAATTTCCGGGTCAACAGCATTGACGGAGGCCACCGCTATTTTCTGTTTTTCTCCGCTGGACATCGGATAAATTTCTTTCCCGCGCAGCATATCTCCGTTAATACGTTTGATCGCACTTGAAACCCGTCCATCCAGTTCTTCATACGGAACGCCATAGTTTTCACACCCGAACGCAATTTCATCCTCTGTAATACTGGCAAAAAACTGGCTCTTTGGATCTTGAAAGATTGAACCTACTTTTTTCCCGATTTCATACAGAGGATATTCCGATATGCTGCGTCCCAGCAGTGTGACTCGCCCTTTCAGCGTCCCTTCGTAAAATTGTTCAGCTAACCCGTTTATCAATCGTGTTAAAGTTGTCTTTCCGCAGCCGCTCCCTCCAGTCAGAACAAGGAACTCGCCCTTTTTTATATCGAGGCTGATATGATGGATACTTTCTGTTTCGGCTCCCGGATATTCAAAAGATACATCTTCAAACTGGATAACGGATCGCCTTGCTTTATCATTTACCATTATGCTACCGTCCTTTCCAGCACAAAATAGAGTGCGGTTACGCAAACAGCAACCACGCACATAATCCAATCTCTTTTTTGAAATTCTATCTTCCTGCGGCAGGTATGTTTTCCCGGATTGGAAATCCCCCTGCTTTCAGCAGAAGCTGCGAGTTCTTCAGCTATTCTGGATGAACGGAAAATAACAGGCGTAACAATATACTCCATTGCGTCCAGAGGATGTTTCCATGACAACAGCTTTCGCAGCCGAAGTGAGGCAAACACATCGGAAAATTCACTGCGCACAGTAGGGAAGAAACGCAGCATGAAGGTTACGGGCAGGGCAATTCCATCAGGAGCGTGGATTTTCTTAAAAACTGCTACAACTTCTCCCGGCGGCATACCAATCACGGGTTGCGCAGCCATAACCATCATCAAAATACGCAGCACCATGAACAGGAACATTTCCGGCATAAGAATGGTAATGCCCTGTCCTCCTGAAAGCAGCCTCAACACGATAAAAACACCGCAGACGATTAGATATTTTATTGTCTGCCTGCCAAAGCCCTGAATAATCAGATACACGCTCAAAACGCCCAAAAGTGTGTATATCAAAATGTCGCTTGTGAGCACCGCCACAAGCGACATAGTGAGAACTATGACAAGCAATTTGGTCCGAAAATCAAATTTCATGCTCATAGTTTATTTAATCGCGCCACTCTTTCTGAAGTGCTTCACAATCAGTTTGTTGCTAATCATGCAGCCAAGGACGGCCAGGATAGCGGTGACAGCCAGGCTCAAAAGGACGTACTTCGGATCGGTGTAATACTGGGTCTGAACCTGAACCTGCTGCTCACTGACGCCGGTGGCAAGAAATGCGTCTTTGAAAAACCAAATTTCTGACATACCATGTGCAGCGCGAACCAATGCCGTGATTACCCACGAAATGGACACACGCTTAATGTCATGGTAGGCATCCTTTCCGCACATGGAAAGCTCTGCGATGATACCGCCGCCCAAAAACCACGGAATCATAAATGGCCCCATCATCAATCCGGCGATAATTGCCCACATGATATTGTAGACAAGAGCAGGGCCATGCTTGCCGACTTTCATGCACATATAAACATAGAACGGTGCGAGGATAAGTGCCGCACCTGCGGCGTTAAAAATCATGGAATAGAACAGTGAAGCGCCGGTCAGGGTCGAATAGACCATAAATACAACGAACATGACCGCACAGAAGATACCGATGATTGCCGCGTCTTTGACAGTGTACTTGTTACCTGTCGATTTTTCATTTTCCATTTGGAAATCCTCCTTTGTCTTGCAGAAAGTTAGCAGTACCTAACCCACCATTCAAAAAATAGGCCAGCTTCAAGCGGTCTTTCTGCTTTTATCTGACAAAGGATATTCTAATACAGCTCAGATTTCTTCGCCACTCCATACGGACCCGCTTCTATCCAAACGGACACTCTTTCTGAATTCCGTTGGAGAGTTGCCATACGTTTCTTTGAAGGCAGAAGTGAATTTATTCGGATTTTCATATCCGATTTTACTTGCAATCTCCGTTACTGATAACTCGGTTTCCAGCAACAATTTTTTGGCGACTTGAAGCCGATAGGTACGAAGATAAGAATAGACAGAGGTTCCATAGACGCCTCGAAAGCACTTTTTCAATGCTGTTGTAGAAATCTCGAATTTCTGGGAAAGCTGTTCAATCGTATGATGTGCTGTCAAGTCCTCCGTAATATAGGACGCTACTGCTTTAATCAATGCGACCTGATTTTGATTGAAATAATCCGTCTGTAAAACTTCTTCTGCCGTATTGAGATCACTTAAGAACAGAAGCAGTTCCAGCATTTTGACTTTCATGTATCCTGGTTTTCTTTTTTCCCGGACATGATAGAGTTCCGAAAAAATATGTTCAATAGACGGATTGGCCCGCATGATGCAGCAACGGTTTCCTTCGCAAATATATTTTTGTATGTAGTGCAAATCAATATTCAATAGCTCCATGATTTGCCGTACTTCCGGCAGCAATTCATCCAGATTGATGATGATAGAAATACCGTGATAGTGGTTCAGCGGAAAACACGAATTTGACTTTTTCTTCATCATGGAGCTGATCGACAAATCGCCTTCCGCCATATAGCAGCAACTATTTTCACCAAAGCTACACTCAAAACGTCCTATCAGACAATGGTTAATCTCTATCATGTTTTTAGCTGTGGCTTGATTTTGATTGCAATATCCCATGTGCATATCGTTATAGTAAAGCTCAATACCAGAAAAAACCTGATAGACTGTAATGCGTCCATGCCCTGTTTCATTTGACAGCCGAAATATTTTACAGTCCTGCCGTAGTTCATCTTCTTCGGGAGAGCCGTATAACTTTGTCCCTTCAAATTCGTCTGGCAATTCAGACCGCAATAATACTTCAATCGCACCAGAGAGTGCTTGTTTTTCATAGGTCAGCACCACCCATTCCTCCCTTCAGTTCGCCATAACTAACTGCTATTAAGTATATGTGATAATTTCTTCTGTGTCAAATTTTGATAAAGGCCCATGACGTTAAAGATTTTTAGATGGAAATAGCCAAAATCTCTGTTTCAAATTGTAGTATTAGTAGAGGGTGAATACGAGGGTAGGGTTACGGTAGCAAGCACAGCCAGCGAGTACCCACTGGCGGATTTTCGGTTTAGGGGGACCCCTGCCCCTAAACACGAAAATTGCTTGCTGGGATAGTCCCAGACCCTTATAAGAAACGGAGGCGAAGCGGAATGGCAAATCGGAAACGGAACATCCAGATGAAGTTCTGGGTGACGGAGGAGGAGAAACGGCTCATCGACGAGAAGATGAGCCAGCTCCCCACAAAGCGGTATGGGGCATACCTGCGGAAAATGGCGATTGACGGGTATATCATCCAGGTGGACACCACCGACATCAGGGAGATGACAAAGGCCCTGGGCTCCATCGGCCGGAACATCAACCAGATCGCCAAGCGGTTGAACGCCGGCGGCCCCGCCTACCAGGCCGACATGGAGGAGATCCGGGAGAGGATGGACCAGATATGGCAGTTACAAAGACGCATCCTATTAAGTCAACGCTGAAAGCGGCCATCGACTATATCTGCAATCCAGACAAGACGGACGGGAGACTGCTGGTGTCCTCCTTCGGCTGCTCCGCAGAGACCGCCGATATTGAATTTGCATGGACCCGCCGCCATGCCATCGACAAGGGCACGAACCTGGGCCGGCACCTCATCCAGGCGTTTGAGCCTGGGGAGGTCACGCCGGAGGAGGCCCACCGGATCGGCATGGAACTGGCGCGGGAGGTCCTGGGGGGAAAATATGAGTTTGTCCTCACCACCCACATAGACAGGGATCACGTCCATAACCACCTGATTTTCAATGCGGTCAGTTTCCAGGATCACCGGCACTACCACTCCAATAAGCGGAGCTACCATGAGATCCGCCGCACCAGCGACCGAATCTGCAAGGAGCATGGCCTGTCCGTCATCGTCCCAGGCCGGGACAAGGGCAAGAGCTACATCGAACACCAGGCGGAACAGAACGGCACCAGCTACAAGGCGAAGCTGCGCTCCGCCATCGACCGGCTCCTGCCCGGCTGCGCCGGCCTGGAGGACCTGCTCCGCCGCCTTCAGCGGGAAGGGTACGAACTGAAACGGGGCAAGTACATCTCCGCCAGGGCACCGGGCCAGGAGCGGTTCACCCGATTGAAGGCCCTGGGCGCCGACTACGCAGAGGAGGCCCTGACCGCCCGGATCGCCGGCAGGCCCAGCCCCTCCCGCCAGCCGAAGCAGCGCACCGGGAAGCCCAGCCTGCTCATCGACATCCAGAACAATATCAAGGCCCAACAGAGCGCCGGTTACAAGCATTGGGCAACCATCGAGAACTTGAAGCGGGCGGCGGAAACGCTGAACTTCCTGACGGAGCATGGCATCGGAAGTTTGGAGGACCTGTCCGAGCGGTGCGACGGGGCGGCGGCCGCCACCGCCAGGGTGAAGGCGGACCTCCGGGCAACGAAGAAAGAAATGGAGCGGCTGACCCTCACTATGAAGCACGCCGCCACCTATCGCCAGCTCCGTCCCCTGTATGAGGAATACCGCCAGTCCAGGGACAAGGAGAAGTTCCTCCGGGGGCATGAGGGCGAAATCATCCTGTTTGAGGCGGCGGCAAGAGAGCTGAAACGCCTGGACGCTGTACCCCTGCCCGCCACCAAACGGCTCCGGGCCGAGATGGACGGGCTCACCGCCAGGCGGACCGCCCTGCAATCGGAATATCGGAAGGCCCAGCGGGAGGAGCGGGAGTACGACACCCTCCGCCAGAATGTGGAGGCCCTGCTGGAAAAGCCAAGGGAAGCCGAACTGCAGAGGCAGCGGAATCACGAACTGGAATAGGTAGGATTGTGCGCTTTGCCGGACTTTTCAAAGGCCCCTGGGCGCGGTCTGATTTTATCTGTATAATGGGAGGCAGGAATGGAGGTGCCGCCAATGACGAGAACCGAGGCCGTTAAGGAATTTTTCAAGAAGGCAGTTTTGCCCGTCGCCATCGCCGGGCTGCTGTACTGCATTTTCAAATCCGCCTGCATCAGGAATGGAGAGCTGGATCTTCTCTGGCTCTGGATACTCTGCGGCCTGCCCTTCGGCATCCATCGGATGTGCGTGTGGATCGTGCCGGGCGGCGACTCCCTGGGCGGCGGCGCCGCCCTGTTTGTTCTGAACTTCGTGATCGGCGGCATCATCGGCGGCTTCGTCCTGGTGTGGCGCCTGCTGGTGGCGGCATGGTATGTGCCCCTCACCATCTACCGCCTGATCGTGGGATATTGAGATGGACAAATGATAGAGAGCCGGCTGGCATTGACCAGCCGGCTCTCCTCATGGTGTCCGCTCCAGAATAAATTTTGTTACCAGATCCGCATACTGTTCCAGCCGCACCATCAGCGCCAGGTGGCCGCCGGTCAGGTCGGTGACCACCGTTGGACTTGGCATCAGGGCGATCAGGTCCTCCCGGCAGGCCGGGGTGAAGGTGGTGTCGTCCTCGGACAAAATCAGCAGCACCCGCCCCTCCCACGGGGCAAAATCATTGCGGGTCATGCCAAAGTAGTGTTCTGCGTCACAGAGAAAGTCAATCATGTGCTGTTCATAGGGCTTGGTGAGCAGTTCCATCATAGCGCCGCACAGTTCCTCCATAGCGGCCTTTTCCTGGGCTGTAAAGCCATCGGTTTTCTTTTTCATCACCGCCCATCTCATCATCCGCTTGATGAGCGGAAACGGCAGGAAGGCAAGCCATTTTTTGAACTTTCGCTGGCTTTCGATTATCTTCATCAGATCCTGATACCCGGCCTTGCTCATGTTGCCGGACAGCGAGCAGGTGTTGGAGAGGACCAGCCCCTCCACCACTTCCGGGTGGCGGGAGGCGATGACCTGGGCCACTACGCCGCCCAGGGACTGTCCCACCAGCCAGACCTTTTCCTTCAGGTGGCGGAGTAGTTCAGCCACGGCATCGGCAAACTCGCCGTTGTCCCCGAACTGGAGCTGATAGTCAAAGGTCAGCACCGAAAAATCCCTGGCGAACCGGGCAAAGTGCTTATAAAACAGGTCGGACAGCCCAATGCCGCCCGTGAGCAGGACCAGCGTGGCTTTGGCCTGGGGATTTTGATAGTAGCGATAGGTAAAGAGTTTCCCGCTGCTGACCGTGAAGGTGGCGGCGGGATAAGTCCGGCGAAATTCTGCAAGCGTCATGGAACTCCTCCTTTCAGATCCAAGTGAGCAGATACCCGTTGATTAAAGCAACAGCCAAAAACAGAAGAACTCCCCGCAGGAAAGCGTAAAAGTGTTTGCGGGGGTCCGCATATAATTCCGGACTTTCCTCGGTGCCGGAAAACCGCACCCGTTTTGTGTGCCGCCACCAAAGCAGGTCGATCACCAAAAAATCAAACAGATTCAGCGCCTGTCCTAAAAGCAGAGTGTTCAAAAAGTTGCCTGCAAAATATTCCTGCCGGGTGAGAAGCCCCATCGCAAACAGGAGCGCAGTAAACAAAAGCAGATTTCCAGCGAAGATGGCCGCAGGACCTCGCTGCCGAATATTTCCTGATAGCTCCGGGCGGGCTTTCACAATCTTCTGTACCTCGTCCGGGTAAGTAGAAAAATTACGGATGTTTTTCTCGTCGCTCCCGGTGCCCAGCCAGCAAAAAGCCCAAAACAAGGAACACAGGAGCATACCCTCTGCCAGCAGCATTTGAACCATCTTCCATCTCCCGATTTCTATTTTCCCTGCCGTTCTTTGTCCCAACGGGAACCCTTTTTGCAGATATAAAAGTCACAGCAGTCACCGCCGGCAGCCAGCGTTTTGGTACGGTAGAGCCGCCCACCCATCCAGTCGACGGACATCGTGTCCAGAGCGCATAGATAGGGAACCAGATGAGGAAGGCCCTCCTGTCGACCCAGGGCACACAGACCGCACTGGTGGTAAAGGATCGTATATTCCTCTGCATCCCGGCCGAAGATGACCTCGGCATTCCACTGAAAGGGGTTCCTATCTGCATCCGCCAAAGATGCAGTCGCTGCTCGCTTATATTGAGCCTTCAAAGTAAATGCAGTCTTGGCTTTGCCCCGGAAGGCGGCCACAACCAGAGGAGAACGCATACTGGCACTTACCATGCCCTCAAAGCGCTTTTCACTCATTTTTTCTTCTGCCGCCTTATAGATAGACAGCCATAGAATTCCACCAGTCAGGCAGACCCGCAACGGGTTTTCCATCATGGAGCCAATATCCGGGGTACGGGATACCATTTGCCGGTAAATCTGCTTAGAGAGCTGCTTTAACGCAGAAATATCCCATCCCAACTCCTGCCTTGCCAGATACCGAAATGCGGCAGGAGCGATGGCAACCCACATCAGCCTTTCACAATATGTATAGTTCATGACAAACCTCCGTCTTACTTCCGCCCCACCAGCATCCGGGAGTCGCCCAGCATCATCATGCCCGCCCGCCGGCGGGAGCCGAAGGCCTCCGTGGCCGTGTCGATGAGGCGCACGTCCTCATAGCCCATGTCCCGCAACTTTTGGACAAAGGCATCCATGTCCCCGTACATTTTTGGCTTCATGTCATCGTTGAGCGCAAAGACGCCGCCCTTTTTCAGCACCCGCAGGGTCTCCAACAGCAGAGCCTGCTTGTCCGCACCCATTACATTGTGGTAGACATAGTTGCTCACCACGGCGTCGAAACTCTCATCAGGGAAATCCAGCTTGTTGGCATCCCCGTGCCGGAACGCACACCTGAAGCCGACGCCCTCGCTCTCGGCATTTTTCTCGCACATGGCCTGACCATAGCCGTAGGCCACGCCCCAATAGTCCATGCCGGTGATTTGGGCGTCCGGCCAGGTGAGAGCCGCCCGTATGCTCAGTGCGCCGGAGCCGCATCCAACCTCCAGAAGTTGTCCCTGCCCGTCAAAATCCAGATGGGAGAGGACGACCTGATGGACCCGCTCCATCATTCCTCCGCCGCCGAAAGCGTACTGTTTCCGTATCCATGCACACCAGATCAGCAGGGCAAGCAGCGCCGCTGCGGCAACAGAGAACAGGATGCCGAGCGCGGCAATATGAAACATGGAAAAGGATAGCGCTGCCAGCACCGCCGACAGGGTCAACAGCCCACCGATCATGTAAAAAACCGGGTTAGACATCCAGCTTCCGTAGTCCTCGCCGTGGGTGCCGAGTCGGATTATTTTTTGTTGCTTTTGATGTTGTTTCATTTGAACCATCTCCTATCCTATCTTTTGCAATAACAGCCCCAATCCCGCCTGAGCCGCCGCCATGAGCGGGCACAGCAGCAGCGGCCATTGGAGCAGGTGCTCTGGCAGCGCATAGCCCTTCATCCAGTCTGTGAACTCATAGCCGGGATGTCCCTCTGTACCAGGGATCACAAAACGGTCTTTCGCTTTTTTCTGGATCAGCCACACATCCAGAAAAAGAAGATCGCCTATGTTGATCATCATCCACTGGATGTATCCCATCAGGGATAGACGCCAGAATCCGGTTGTCCCGCCCTCCACAGCGCTGACCGCACCATAAAGAAGGAGAGGCAGCAGCTCTCCAAAGCAGATCCAAAGCCAGTAAAAACGGTTTTCCTCTCTGGTAGGCGGCCTGTTCGCCGCCTTGATGATGGCGGGCGGATAGCTGGGAAACATCAGCCGGGGCTGATACAGCGCCACCGTGGCGGCAAATAGGTTAAAGTAGGCCGCCATGGCAAGCCCGTCCAGGATGGTGCGCGTCCAGTTCATGGAAATTCTCCTGCCCTACTGCGTTTTTCATAAGGAACTCTCTGTTATGGATTTGCCCCGTATTCTACCGGATCGCCAGCGCACAGAGCCAGTGCTTTTTGGCGTCTTTATCCATGATGACCTTAGAAAAACCAGCCTCGGTGAGAAAACGGGCAAGCTGGTCTCCATTGTAGATTCTCATCCCATCAATGACAGAAAGCCATTTGTTGTCCTGGGAGTTTTCCCCGTCCGACTCATTGACGATTAAAAAAATGCCGCCCGGTTGCAGGGTGCGGTACACCTCCCGGAAACTCTCCACCGGGCCAGGCCAGAAATATACGGTTTCAAATGCGGTCGCCAGATCAAACGAACCATCCCCAAAGGGGAGGCGGGATACATCTCCCTGCAAAATCTGGCAGCGGCCGGCTTGCAGACCCTCACGATTGACCCTCTTAGCCTTTTCTACGGATATTTCTGAATAATCCAGAGCAGTAATAGTTGCAGCCGGATATTTTCGCAGAAGCGCCCGAATATTCCGACCGCCGCCGCAGCCCAGCTCCGCGATTTGAGAGGGGCCGGTTTCCGGCAAACGGCTGAGGCCCCAGTCCGCCAGGGCAGCATGGGCGTGATTCATGCTGTCCACCATGCACCTGCCAAGCAGCCCTTCCGGCTTGCGGGTATTATTAAAAAAAGTTTTCCATATCCCCATAACTGCCTCCATATATCGAAATTAAGGTTAGCATTAACTAACCACACTTATTATACATCTTATCTCGCAGAAGCGCAACACAAAGAACATTTTCAACCATTTTACACGATGAAAATGTGGAAAACGGCCGCTCCGCCGATGGAAAACAGATATTCACGGCCCGATGGAAAAGCCGCCGGCTTTCCCACAGCCCGCAAACATCGTTTCCCACAGTTCCGCAAGCATGACCGTTTACGCACATTCCCACAGCGCCTACTACGGCGAATATCCTTCCCGTCCGATCCTGATTGAAAGAGAAAAAAGAGAACAAAAAAAGAAGCGGGAGCGTCACCCTCGGCCTAAACCGAAGGCGGCGCTCCCACTCTGTTATGGAAAAGTGTTCAAAACAGCCTCTTTGTCCCCCCTCAAATCAGAGGGAGAGGCCCACATGGGGAAATCATAAGGGCGGCTCCCGGAAAAGCCGCCACAGGCGATTTTTCAGCCCGTTTTCAACCCCTATTCCCGCATTTTTTCGAGCGTGCGGACTGGTAATGGGGACAGGCGATGAGGACTGCCCGGAAGCTCTGCTTGCAGGGATGGACACAACCCTTGCAGATCTTGTTATATCTGCGGCGGCCGTTCTCCCCGAGGAAGAAGGACCATTCCAGACGCCATTTCTTGCTCCGGCTCATAAGTCGCCCAGCTCCGGGGGCTTCTTCTGCGGGGCAGGCTTGTCCGGGGCTTTCCGCGACCCACACTCCCGTTTCGCGTCCTCCAGCCGCTCCCGGATGGAAGGCTTTTTCTCCGGCGTGGTTCTGCGTGCCTCGGCCTGGGCTTTCTCCAGTTCCTCCCCGCGGCGGCCGTTGTTGATGATCCCGTCGATCATCCCATAGTCGTCCTCCAGAGTCATTTCAGCGGTGCGGAGAGGATTCTCCGGCTCCACCGGCAGGGCGACAATCTGGCCGTTCAGGTTGATGAACTGCTCCGGCTGCTTGAAGTGCTCCATGTACTTCTGCGCCAGTTCCGGGGGCAGAGAGGTGAAGGACTCCTCGCCGAGACCCACCACCAGGAATGTGCCAGCTACAATGTCGTAAATCTCCCCATGCTCGTCCCGGAGGGAACGGTTCAGGTCCAGACCGATGAGCTTGCCTTCGTCGTTCAGTACCAGCCCCACCGGATCGTCAAAGGGATAGGAGGCGGCAATGTCGCCGCCTACTTCCGCTTGCAGCGCATGGAGGCCAGGGTCGATTTCCTTCACATAGGGCTCCTTCATGGGCTCCACCACCAGGACGGTCAGCTTCTCCGGCGCGGTATGTTCGGGGGTGTCTCCGCTGGGGATGGCAAAGGCGCGGCTGCCGTTGGCCATGATAAGATACTTCCCGTCCTCGGACTCATGGTGGAAACCGTATCCGGCCGCCTCCATCTGTTCCCGGCTCATATCCGTCACATGGAAGGTGCCCCTGGGGGTCCGCACCGTCTCGCCGGTCTCCCGGTCGTCCGGGGTAGGCGCCGCTTGCTGCCCATACAACTCCGCCTCATACTCCCGGTTTGCCTGCTCCGCAAAGGCCAGCATCTCGTCCACATGGGACTGATCCGGGTTTTCGATGGCCTCCCGGATCGCCTGGGGGTCTACATCCAGAAATTCCTCATAGCCGGTGGCGTCCTTGAACTTCTCGATCTCCGAAGGAAGATAGTCCTCCTGGGTCTGCCCCAGGGCGGCCAGCTTCTCATCCAGTGCGGAAATGCGGCCAGCCATCAGGTTTTCGTAGATTTCCTCCTTGGCCGCGTGCTCCTCCGGGTGCTCGGCGGCGTACTGCGGGTCGTGCTGGCGGAAGAACTCGTCCATATCGTAGGCGATGTCCATCGCCCATTCGGATTTTTCCTCCTCGGTCAGCTCCTCCGCGTCCTGGAAGGTCATCACCCGGTATTCCTCCGGGATGCTGCCATGCTCCCCATCGTAATACTCATGGAAGCTGCTCCCGGTGTCCCGCACATACCCCAGGTCGGTGAACTCGCCGCCCTCCTCCAGGGCGACGTCCCGGCCGTAGGCCTCATAGTCGATGTAGTTCCGCAGGTGCTCCGGCACCTGCATGGCGTCCAGCTCCTCGATGTAATACCGGCCCAGGTCGTCGTGGTCGTGGATGTCGGGGTAAATGTCGTAGCAGTCCAGGTTCTCGGTCAGGTTGATGATCTCCTGCAAGCTGCCCGAATGGTCGCCGATCTCCATCGCCGCCTGGAACTGTTCGTACTCGCCCTGGCTCATCTCGTCCAGTTTGGAGGCCAGGTAGTTGAGCTCGTCCAGGTTCTCATACTCGCCCAGCTTGTCGTAGAGGCCGTCCACATAGCAGTCATAGTCAGTGATGAACCACTCCTCATAGGGCTGGCCGAAGTCATCCTTCTGCCCAATGCCGATCCGTTCAAACACCTTCTGCATCTCCTCTGGCGTGGTGGGGAACTTCACCCATTCGCCCACCAGGTCGCCCTCGTTGTACTTGCCCAGGTTGGTGATGAAGGCGGCAAAGGGATAATCCTTGTCATATTCATAATGGGGCATATACGCACCTCCTTACAGCTCCGGCTCAGACTTCCCCTTGCGGGGCGCCTGGGCCTTATTTTTGTTCCTGCACTCCTGTTTGCTCTGTTCCAGCCGCTCCCTGATGGAGGGCTTGCGGTCCGCCTGCTTCGCCTGGGGGCGGTCGTGCTGCCATGGGTCATCCGTGGGGAACAGATACCCCCGGCTGGTGAAGCACCCCCGGTCCTCCTCCAGGGCGCGCCGGCCGAAGGGGGCGGGGTCAATGGCGGCCCGGAGGTCGTCCGTCAGGCCGATGGTCAGTTTCTCCTCCAGGTACTCCCAGCCCAGGTCCTCCAGGGTCCGAACATGGGGCTCCAGCACGAAGCAGTCCACATTTTTCTCAAATTCCAGGAACTGCTCCGCCGTGGTCAGCCGATAGGGGGACTCCTGGACAGCAGCCAGAAGGTCCCGGTCCTCCTGGGATAGGGCGGCAACGGCTTTCGCTACCGCCGCCAGCTCCTCCCGGCTCATGTTCTGTTCAGCGCCGCCCAGGGAAATATCCGGGATTGCTTTATCTGCCATTCACGCCCTCCTTCCGTTTGGGGAACTCCAATTTGAAGCGGACATACTTCTCGCCGGTATCGTCCAGCACCACCACCGCGTCATAGGCGGCGCCCTTCTTTTCAGACCACATCCCCTTGACGGAGGTGCGGCCCTTCTTCAAAAGGTCGCCGGCCATCTTTTTTGTCAGCTCCTTCTTGCGGGAGATCCAGAAGCGGTCGTCCTTCCAAAGGACAAAGCGGCAGGCGCGGTCGGAGCAGTAAAAATTCTTCCTGCCCTCATAGACCGGCTTGCCGCAGCGGGGGCAGAGACCCACGGCCTCCCGCTCCGGGGCGAACAGCTTCTGGCCCTCCTCGGAGATGTGGGAATAGGTTTTCACCAGTTCCCGCGCCATGTCAGAGATCCCCGCCATGAAAGCGGCGGGATCGCCCTCACCCCTGGCGATGGCGGTCAGCTTCTGCTCCCACTCCGCCGTGAGCATGGGAGAGGTCAAAGTATCCGGCAGGACGGTGACCAGGTTGATCCCCGCCTTGGTAGGGATGAGACTTTTCCCTTTGCGCTCCACAAACCCGGCCGCCACCAGCTTCTCCAGGATCGCCGCCCTGGTGGCCGGGGTGCCCAGGCCCTTGCGCTCGGCGTCCTCCGGCATCTCCTCTTTCCCGGCAGTCTCCATCGCCGCCAGGAGGGTGTCCTCCGTGTACGCCTTGGGCGGGGCGGTGAAGTGTTCGGTGACAGCGGCCTCCACCTGGTCAAAAAGTTGACCCTCGGTGAAGTCCGGCAGGGCGGCGGGTTCCGCCTCGCCCTCCGGCTGCTCCTTCAGGGAAGCGCGGAAAATGTGGTCGATCTCACGCCAGCCCTCGGAGAGGATGCGCCGCCCCTTGGCGGTGAAGGTCTGCCCGCCGCAGGTAAAGGTCGCCGTCACCGCCTCGTACACATAGGGCTCCGCAACCGCGCACAGCAGCTCCCGGCACACCAGCAGAAGGATATTGCGCTCACCCACGGGCAGTTCGGACAGGTCCGCCTTCTCCAACTCCAGCGTGGGGATGATGGCGTGGTGGTCGGACACCTTCTTGTCATTTACCAGCAAGGACACATCCGGGAAGAACTCCCCGCACCCGTCAAAGGGCGGTACCTTGGCCGCCAGGTGGAGGACCACCGAAGCGGTCTCCGCCATGTCGGCGGTCAAAAACCGGCTGTCCGTCCGGGGATAGGTCAGCAGCTTTTTCTCATAGAGGGATTGTGCGTAGTCCAGCGTCTGTTTCGCCGTGTAGCCGAAGATGCGGTTAGCCTCCCGCTGCAAGGAGGTCAGGTCGTAGAGCCTGGGCGGTGCCTCTTTCTTCTGTTCACGGGTGACGGAAGCGCAGACTGCCTCCGCGCCGGCACAGGCCGCCCTCAGAGCCTCCGCCTCCTCCGGGGCGGCGATCTTCTCCGACACCGCCTCGGCCCCGCCCAGGGTCAGGCGCACATGATGGTATTTCTCTTTGCGGAACATTGTGATTTTGCTGTCCCGGTCCACCAGCATGGCAAGGGTGGGCGTCTGCACCCGCCCCACATTCAGGGTGCGGTGGTAGAGGACAGAAAAAAGTCTTGTGGCGTTGATCCCAATGAGCCAGTCTGCTTTCTGGCGGCAGAGGGCGGACTGGTACAGCGGGTCATACTCCGCGCCGGGGCGCAGGTCCTGGAAGCCCTCCCGGATCGCCGCGTCCTCCATGGAAGAGATCCACAGACGGGAGAAGGGCTTCTGGCATCCCGCCATCTCATAGACCAGCCGGAAGATGAGCTCGCCCTCCCGCCCGGCGTCGCAGGCGTTGACCAGCTCGGTGACGTCCTCTCGCTCCATGAGGTGCTTCAAGTTCTGGAAGGTGTCCTCCTTGCCCTTCGCCAGCACATAGCGGAAGGGCTCCGGCAGGATGGGAAGGTCATCATACTTCCATTTCTTATAACCAAGGTCGTACCCGGCTGCGTCCATCGGGGACACCAAATGCCCCACGCACCAGGAAACGATGAGCCCATTCCCTTCAAAACAGCCATCGGCCCTGGATGTGACACCCAGGGCCGACGCGACGGCTTTTGCAACACTCGGTTTCTCACAGATCACCAGCTTCATTTCGTATCCTCCATTTCTTCCTCCGGTTCCGGTTCGTCCTCGTTGATATACTCCTCCTCATCCGCAAAATCATAGTCGTCCGGGTCTGCGCTGACCTTGGACGCCTGCTTGGGACGGATAAACTTGATATAGGCGAAGGCTCCGCCGCCGCCCAGCACCACCAGCGCCAGGACCAGCGCCAGGGCGCCCATGCCCCCGGACTTCTCCGCCTCCGGCTCCGGTTCGGGTTCCGGCTCCGGCTCCGCGCCGGCGCACTCGGCCATATTCACCGCGCACACCTCGCAGGAGGTGTTCACCGCCCCGGCCTGGCATTTCTCCGTACAGGTGCAGGCCGCCGGGGCCTCCTGGCCCTCTCCATCCTCCATCAGGGCAAGGAGGTCCGCCTCGTCCACCTGGTTCAGGAAGTGGACGGTCTGCGCCCCCTCGTCATCCCGGTCGATGATGAGATAGAACACGTTGCCGCCTTTTGTCTCCACCGTGATGAACTGCTTGCCGGAGGATGTCCCGCCCAGGTCGTCAATGAGGGACAGGTTCCCATCCGGGGTCAGGGCTGCCCCTCCGCCCCCGGAGAGGCCGGAGGCGAACAGCTCCAGCAGGGCGGAGAGGTCCGTCCCGTCCAGGGAGAGGGAGAAGCTGCCCGTGTCCGTGATGGTCAGGTAGTCGGAATGAACATAGCCCTCCCGCTCCGGCAGAAGCACCTTGACCCATTCGCCCTCGGTGCCGATGACTTCTACCTGCGCCCCATCGGGAAGCTGGGTGAAGGCGTCGTTATCCAGCCCAGCGCCGGTTCGGACATTCAGGTTGCCGCCGCAGGTGGTCACGGTGCCGGTCTGCTGGGTTTCCCATTTCTCCGTGTCAGGGGTGAACAGGATACCGTCATCGGTGACAGTCACAGTCCCCAGGCCGCCCAGCAGTTCGGTGATCTGGTCCAGGGCGTCCCCGTCTGCCTCCGTGTTATTGTCCGCGCTATCATCGCCGGCGGGATCTTCCTCATCAGTGATAGTGACCTCCGGGGCCTCGGCGTCCTCCGCAGGGTCCGCCTCCGTCCCGGCAGTTTCGGTGTAGTAGGGTTCGCCCTCCCCACCGCCGGCGAAAGCGGGGACAGCAAAGGCCGTGGCACAGAGCGCCACGGCCAGGGCCGCCGTAAACAGGCGGATGATCTTCTTATTCTTCATACTCGGTATCCTCCATCTCATTCTCGCCGGGGTCCGCCGCGGCCTCCGCCTCCATCATGCTCTCCGGCAGGGTGATAAGGCCGCTGGCGTAGGCCTTCAGGAAGGCCGTCAGCTCCCGATTATCCATCTTCACCGCCTTGACCATGCGGACGATCTCCAGGTTCTCCTCCTCGGTGAGCTGGGCCTCCAGGGTACGGAGGCGCTTCTGCTGCTCGGAGATTTTCTCCTTGGTCTTTTCAATGTCACGGCGGATCTTCTCAACAGTTGCCATGTGTGCAAAACTCCTTTCCATATCGTTCTTTCCATGAATAGTTACGGCCCAGGCCCTGGACCGTTTTCAAATTGGGGCGGGCGTTGTCCTCCAGGGCGATGGCCCTTCGGAACAGGTCCGGGTGGTGATCCCGCAGATAGATGATCTCCTCCGCCCGCATACTGGGGCAGAAGAAGCAGGAGGATTTGCCCGGCTGGGGCAGGCCCGCATCTTCAATGGCCTGCATACAAGCCGCCCGGTCCCATCCCCACTCCATCAGGGGATACCACTTGCTGTACTTGGGGTCGGCCAGGTCGCCCAGCAGCACCTTGTCGCTGCGGTAGCCCTCGCCGGCGTCGTAGCCGATGAACTTCACCACCCGTTTGCCCGCCGCCCATACCTTTTGGCAGGGCAAATAGTGATTGCAGAACTTTTCCTGCGGCCCGATCTTGTGTTTCAGGGAACACCGCTTGAAGCCGTAGGCGATGGAGGGCAGGGTGCCGCTCTGCAAACACTCCTGCTCCAGGGTCAGCCGCTTGCCGTCCCGCGTGGTCTTGTAGACTCTGGTGATGGGCGGCATCCCGTGGTCCTTCAGCCATCGGTCCATGACGTCCAGGTAGGCATAGGTGTGGGGATGCTCCGCCCCGGTATCCGCAAAGAGGATCAGGTCCACCGGGATGCGGTGCTGGTGCAGGCCGATCAAAAGGGCGGTGCTGTTGACACCGCCCCCGTAGGAAACCATATTGATGCTTTACCACCTCCCATCAGTTGTACGGCGGCCGGCCGTAGGCATAAAAGTGTGATTGCCAGTAGCTGGTGTTCAAATTGGTGTAGGAAATCGGATCTCCACAGTGCAACATCATATTGTCGCCCACATAGATGCCCACATGGGAGATACCGCTGGTGTCATAGGTGCCCACAAAGAACACCAGGTCGCCCGGCTGGGGGTCGGAGACCGGCGTGGAGATGTTATAGAGCCCCTGGGCGCCCAGCCGCCCGGTGTTGCACAGGCCGGTATTGGTCAGCACATAGCTGACGAAGCCGGAACAGTCAAAGGAGGTCTCCGGGCTGCTCCCGCCCCAGACATAAGGGTATCCCAGGTATTTCTCCGCCTCGGTGATGAGGGTGGCGAACCGCTCATCCGTCAGGTACTCGGCGGGAATGTCCCAGGCCGTGGGCGGGTTCTCAATGTACTTGCCCACATACCCGGAGGACGGGAACAGGTCCGGTCGGTTGCCCAGGGTGGACATATACACGGCGTACATGGAGAGCTGGTCCTCGCCCATGATATAGACCGGCACATGGGAGAGGTCGAAATTCTCCAGCGTGACGGTGCAGATGTACCAGGTGTAGGGAACCTCTACCTCGTACTCGTTGCCCTCGCTGTCCGTCCTCGTTTCTGTCCGATACCGTGTTTCAGTGGTCACGGTCTCGGTGAGGATGTACTGCTTGTCAAAGAGCATTTCCAGATCCCCTTGCACCTCGTCCAGGGTGAACACCCCCTCGTGAAGCGCCGACAGGATGGACAGCAGCACATAGGGGTCATGCTCGATCTCGTCCAGATCAAAGTGGTACTCGTCGTAGTCGTGGGTGGCCTCGTAGGTGTTCAGATATTCTTGCAGCTCCGCCTCCATCTCGCAGTAGGCGGCCTCGGCCCCGGTCAGGTCCGCGTCCTCCGAAAGATAGGAGGAGGCCACCAGGCCGGAAGTCCCGCCCCCGAACATGGAGGTGCAGGACTGCATCAGCCCCATGATGAGCATGAGGATCAAGCCAATCCCGCCCACAATGAGGAGGGTGTGTTTGTTCTTGGTGACGAAGCCGCCCAGCTTCTGGGCGATGGTCCCGCCGCCCTTCTTCGCTGCGGAGGCGGCGGTCTGGGACGCCTTGCCCGCGGCCTGGGCTGCGCCGGTTCCTGCCCGGTGGGCGGCGGCGTACTGTTTTTGCAGCCGTTTCTTCTGCCACAGGCGGGAGATGGGGTTACTGGACGCAAGCTGGGGATTTTCCATGACGGACTTCCGCCAGTAGAAATCGGCATTGGATTTCACCGCTGCCTGCTCCGCCTGTTTCACATCCCGCCAGGGTTTCAGTTTCCGGTCCGTGCGTGCCTGATGGATACGCCGGCCGCCATAGCCCACGGCCTTCTCGATCTGCCGCTCCCCCAGGTGGCCGGCCTGGACGCCGGAATTTTCACCCTCCACCTTGCTCACTTCGCTGTGGAGGGTGGACTTCACCTCCTGCACCGGCCGGGATAAGGGGTTGCCATGCTCCTTACCGGGAGGCTTCACGGGGACGGCGGCCTTTGCCGCGTCCAGCTTATCCGCCGCCTTGTCCGACTTGCGGACAGCTTTTTTCAGCTCCGGCGCCGCCCGGTCTGCCTCCGAAAACTGCAAACGGGAAGAAGGGCGGTCCCTGGCCGCCTCACCCTCCCGGAAGGTGTCGCGCCGCTTGCGCCGCGCTTTTTTCGCCTGGCGCCGTTCCACATGACCCGCCGCCTCGTCCGCCGCCCGGTTCAATGCTCCCGCCGTTTCATCCGCAGAAGAATAATCCTGCTCCGGGGGACGGTCTGAAATATGGGTGGCCTCTCCAGTCACCAGGTTCACCGAGATGGCCCCATCACGGGTCATCTTCTGCGTCTCCTTTTCGGAGGCTTTCCATTCCTGCATTTATCCGTCACCTCCTCCGTAGGGGCAGATGCTGGCGCACGCCCCGGTCTCTATCAGGGAAATGTAGTGAAAAATGGGATAGGCCTGGGGCGGGCAGACTGCGTTCCCCAGGGTTTTCAGCCGCAGCGCCCGATCCTTCGTGTCCTCGGTCATGCGGGGGACGCCTTCGGGCTCGGCACGCCATAGGATGCGTCCATCCATTTCGGGGGGAATCCCATAAGCCATTCCACCCAGTCCGGGTTCAGCGCCGTTTTGTCCGAGGTCGGGAGTTCCTGCTTTGCCATTTGCGCCGCCAAGCTCCCGGCGCATTTCTTGCGGATAAGGGTCTGCGACTTCATATCCGACAGGAATCCGTCCGCCGCCATTGGCGTCAAGTAGAATACCGCCGCCGACAGGGACAGGCTCCAGATTGTTCCATCCTTGTTCCGCTTGCGGAAGATCCCGTTGTCCGACAGGAACACATCCAGGTTGGCAGCGTCCCGGCAGGTGGATTTGTCGGAGGCAAGGGGCGTGGGAAACATCAGCCGCGACGATAAAAGTTCGCTGGCGCTCATGCCATGCGCCGACGCCGCAAGCCGGAAATACGAATGGGAGAACAGCGTATCCCGCTTTTGCCAGGTCAAAAATCGTTTTGTCGAGCCCCATATTGATGAAGCCAGCAACATTTTCCCCAAGCACCCAACGGGGCCGCAGTTCGGCAATAACGCGGCACATTTCCGGCCACAGGTAGCGTTCATCCGCAAAGCCACGCCGCTTTCCTGCGGTGGAAAAGGGCTGACAGGGGAAGCCGCCGGAAATGATGGTGACTGTTTCAAGTCCTGTTTTCTCAAAAAACGCCTCCTTCGTAAATGTGGTGATGTCCCGGAACTTCGGCACATCCGGCCAGTGCTGCTCCAGGATAGAATAGGGGTAGTCCGCCCATTCACATTGGCAGACGGTCTCGAATCCGGCTGCCTCCGCCGCCAGGTCCAGACCGCCGATGCCAGAGAACAGGCTTACATGGGTCAGACGCTCCATACCTCATCCCCTTCAAGGCCGTCATCCTGGGAATCGTCCTCCACTTCCTCCAGCGGAATCAGGTTATGACGCTTGATGATGGCCTCCTCCAGGGTATCATGCGCGACGCCGCTGCCCTCCGGGAGCCCCAGGCTGCGGTAGATCCGCTTCATCTCTTTCTCATAATTGCCGGCCCGCTTTTTCAAGCGGAGAAAATCCTTCTCCGTCTCCGCCTCCGACAGGCGGCGGGCCAGGGAATGATAGAGAACGATCAGGTTGTAGATGTCGCCCACCAGCATACGGAAACCGCTGCCGGGGATGATGTACTCATCCCGATATTTCTTGGGCTTCGGCTCCTCCTCCGGAACCACCTCCACCTCGTCCAGCTCCTTGTCCATGAGCCCCTTCAAATCCTTGGGGTCGCCGAACACCAGATAGCGGCCGGGAATGCCCCAGCTCTGGAACTTCTCCTCGGCGATCTCACCGTACCGCTTCGCCGTGTCCAGCACATGGAACACATCCTCCTCGTCCTTGACGCGGCCAGCCAGAAAAGCGAGCTGGTGGAGGAGCCCATACAGGTGGACCTCATCGTTGATGTGGGAGAGATAGGTCTTGCCGTTGATGACATACAGTTTGTTTTTCATATTCACGCCTCCGTTTCCGCCGCGTGCTCCACCTCGCTGGGTTTGGTGGTGAGCAGCTTGTAAAGCTCCGTATCCTTGGGGAAGTCGTCCGCAAAGGGCAGGATGACATTGTTGAAGAACAGCAGCCCATGGCCCGGCTCGGAATTGGTCACATAGGCAAGCTGTTCCGCCGAAATGCCCAGCCGCTCCGCCAAAATCTTGCGGTCTCCGGCGGCCTGGTTGAGCATATAGATGAAATCGCTGTTTTCCAGGATGTTCTCGATCTCCGGGGAGGAGAGCAGGTCCTTGGGGTTCTGGGTCGCCCCGGTGGGCACCCCGCCCCATTTTCTAAACCGTTTCCAGATCTCCGCCGAATAGGCCGCCGTCTGCTCCTCCTTCAGCAGGAGGTGGAACTCGTCCACGAAATACCAGGTGGAGCGCCCAATGGCCCGGTTGATGGTGACGGTGTTCCACACCGCATCCTGGACAATGAGCATCCCCGGCTTTTTCAGGTTTTTGCCCAGACCCTTGATGTCAAAGCAGACCAGCCGGTTGCGGATGTCCACGGTAGTGCGGTGATTAAAGAAGTTCAGCGAACCGTTCACATACAGATCCAGCGCCTGGGCCACCCGGTCGGCCTCCGGGATGCCCTGCGCCAGCAGCGCCTCCATCAGGTCGCCCAGGATGGGCATATTCTCCGGCCGGGGGTCTGCGAAGTAGGGCTGGTAGATCTTCTGCACCGCCCGGTCGATGACCGTTTTCTCGATGGCCTCCAGTCCCGTCTTGCTCCCCATGATGAGCTCGCAGAAGGACAGGACAAAATCACTTTTCAGCGCCAGGGGGTTCTCCTCGTCTGAATAGTTGAGGTTGATGTCCAGGGGGTTCACATAGTCGGTGCTGGACGGGGACAGCCGGATGACCTGCCCGCCCAGCCGGCGCACCAGGGGCGAATACTCGTCCTCCGGGTCGCAGATGATGACATTATCTTTTGTGGTCAGGATGATGAAAGTGATCTCCCGCTTACAGCTCATGGACTTGCCGCTTCCCGGCGTGCCGAACACCAGCCCGTTGGGGCTCCTGGACTGTTTACGGTCCAGAAGGATCATGTTGTTGGAGAGGGCGTTCAGGCCGTAGTACATGGCGTCCCCGCCCATAAACAGCTCCTGGGTGACGAAGGGGACGAACACCGCCAGGGCCGATGTGGTGAGGCTGCGTTCGATCTTGATACGGTTGAGCCCCAGGGGAAGGCTGCTCATCAGCCCGTCCTCCTGCTGGAAGTCCAGCCGGGTGAGGAGGCAGTTGTAGGTCTGCGCCACGCTGGCCGCCTGGGACACGGCGATCTCCAGCTTCTGTTTTGTCTCCGCCATGTGCATGACCAGGAAGGTCAGATTGAACATTCGCTCATTCCTGCTTTGCAGGTCCTGGAGGATGGTCTTTGCTGCGCCGCCGTAGGTGGCAAGGTCGCTGGGGAGGATGTCCATGTCATATCCGCTCCGCACCGCCCGCTTCTGCTCCGCAATCTTCATGGCGTCCAGGTCGGTGATCTTGCGCTTGACCATCTTGATGGCCTCATTCTGGTTGATGCCCCGGATGTGCATGGTCACCAGGATGTTGCCCTCGGTCTCCATGAACTCCGCCAAAATGCGGTCGTGGATCTCCGGGGCGGTGATCTGCAAAAAGCTCACCGCCCCATACATCTCCCCAATGCGGAAGGTGCGGGTCTCCCCGAAGTGGAAGGAGGACGGGGCGATGAAGTCCTTGACCGAAAGGCCGCTGGGCGCCAGCCAGTCCCAATCGAAGGCGAACTTCCCGCCCTCCGGGTGAAGGATGCCGTGAAGCAGCTCCAGCCGCTCCTTCCCGTCCAGCACATGGGCGGCGGCGCCCATGACCTTGAAGCGGTTGAGGGTGTCGGTCTCGATACGGGCGAAGCGCGCCCGCGCCGCGGGAAGGTTTTCCGCCTCGATGGTCAGGGTCACATACTTGTTTTTCACATAGCCGTTGCTGCCCCGCTCATACTGGAAGCGGAGTATCCCCGCCGCGTCCTCCCGGACGGGGTCCAGGTCGTCCCCCTGGGGGCGGATGCCGAACAGGTCCTCCTCCGGCCCATGCTCCACATACCGGCTGCTGAGCGATACCTGCACCCCAATGGTGGGGTCGTAGCCGTTGTAGAAATCGCAGAGGTGTTCAAAAATATCTCGCTGGTCCTCCGGCGAAGCCAGGCGGTAGTTGACGTCCTCGAAGGCGATGGTCTTGGAGAAGGTCCCGCCCTCCAGCCGGCACAGGCCGTCCGGGAACATATTGCGGAAGGGGATGCTGTCCTGCACCGTATGGGCTTTCCCGTCCCCCTTGGCCTGCCGGACCACCGCCTCGATCTGCTTACGCTCGGCGCGGGTCAGCTTGCGCCTTGCCCCTGCCGGTTTTGCGGGTCTTGCCGTTTTTGCCTGCAATCGTTCTCACCTCCTGTTCCAATTCGTACTGCCGCGCCAGGGCGGAGTACAGGTTGTTGGTCTGGTAGATCCGCGTCTTTGGGCGGATAAATTTATTCTCAATGAGGTGTCCCAGGAACACCTCCAGGGGCTGCCCGTTCTTCTCATACATGGCGAACAGGAAGAAGGGCAGCATCACCAGGATCATGCACAGGGCCGCCGTGGTGGTGCCCAGCGCCTCCTTGGTCAAAAAGAAAAGCGGCACGCCGATAATTGCTGCCGCCCCGAAACATATCACCTGCCGTTTGGTCAGCCCGAACAGGACCTTGCTCTGTACCTTGCTCAGGTCCTTCGGGATCGTTACATAGGCCAATCAATGCACCTCCTTTTTCATGGGAGCATAGTCCTTGAAATCTTTTACCGTGTGGAAAATCCGTTTGTTGTTCACCCACCGCTGAAGATGGCGGGTGATCTTTGGAGCGGTGGGACGCTCGTAGATCATTACATAGGGGTCATACCCCAGGGCCCGCAGGGTGTTCACCCGGTAGAGGTCCTGCTCATGGGTGCTGCCGTAGTTGGTCAGCACATACACCCGCCGGTTGCGGTCGCTTCGGATGGCGGTATGCGCCACAAAGCGTTTGAAGTGCTCCGTCAAGTCCTCCTCCGGGTTGTCCCAGGCGAAATGCACCGCCTTGGTCCGCACCTTGTTCAGCAGGGCGATGTTGTCCGGGTTCGTCAGCCGGATGTCCAGCCCCTGGGTGAAGTCCACCAGCGCCCGGCTGGCGGCAAGCTGTTCCAGAAGCGCCTCATGATCCGGGCAGGCCAGCAGGTTGGGGTCCAGCAGTTTGATCTCATCCTCACCGCGCCAAAATTCAGAAAGGTCAGCGACTTTGACGCTCCTGCGTCCCTCCTTGCCGCTGACGATGCAAAATCCGCAGTTCCTCGGACAGCCCCGGCTCAAAAAGCCGTAGGCCGTTCCCAAAAACCGCGGATACAAAAAGTAGTCCGGCCGGATGTGCTCGATCTCATAGGGGAGGTCTTTTCCGCCCGGCCCGTAGCCGGTGCCGCCTTGGATGACCTTCTCCGCGTTGTTCACCACGATGGTGTCCTTGGAGTAGGTGTCCGTGAACACCCGGCTCTTGTAAACCAGGTCATAGCGTCCCTTGGGGCTCCACCACTCCACCCGGTCGCCCCGCCTGGTATGGTACTCGGAGAGCTTCATCAGGCAGAGGTTGGGAAAGTTGTGGGAGTCCACGTCTATCAATCCTATTTTCAATCAGCCACCCCCCTTTAGTGCGCCCCGAACAGGGACTTTGCAAGGCTGCCGGTCTTAAAGAGGGTGAAGCACAGGAGCACCGTGTACCCCATGCACCCCCAGATGGCGCCGGAAATGTTGTCGCCGCTCAGGGAGATGCCCTCCACCAGCACCGCGTAGATGCCCACGCAGATCATAATGAGGAACGCCTGGAAGCCCAGGGCCAGCAGGGAGCGGAGATAGTTCTGCCCCGTGTTGCCCCATTCCCGGTTCACCATCGTGGCAAAGGGGATGGGACCTATCGAGGTCACCAAATACACCTCGATCATCCTGCCATAGATCACCAGGAAGATGCAGATGGAGAGGATCTGCGTACACAGCCCCACGAAGATGCTCTGGAACCACAGCCCCAGCAGGGCGCCGATGCTCCAGTCCGCGAGCTGGGTCTCCAGGTCGGCGGTCACGCCGGATATGTCGATGCCCGCGTCCGAGATGATGACGCCGGCGCTCTGGCTGACCACGTTCTGCGCCACATCGAACACCGCCATGACGATGTTCCAGGTGTTGGTGACGATGAGCACCGCGCAGAAGGTCTTGAAGATCCACTTGAAGAAGATCCAGGTGTCGAAGTCGTGGAGGTTGTTCTTTTCTACGATGAGCTGGATCAGCTCATAGCACATGACAAAGGTGAGGACGATGCCGGCGATGGGGACGATCACGGTCTCCGAGAGGTTACGGACCATGTTGAAGATGCCGCTGTTCCACGCGGCGGGCGTCATGCCCACCTCCCCGGCGATCTCGCCCACCTTGGTATTCAGGGTATCAAACATCCCGGTCAGATTGGATATGATACCGTCAATGAGCAGTTCCTGGAACCACTCCTGTATCGCGTCAAAGATCAACGGGGATCACCTCCTTTGCGGGAGGCCCCGTGTACCGGGACCTCCCGCGGGTGTTATGGGGAGCCATCAGCCCAGCAGGCCGGACAGCAGCGGGATCAGGGTGATGCCGATGAGGGCGACACCCCCGCCGGCCATGAGCTGCTTGATGCCCTGGGATTTACTGGCAGGGTTGTCCTGGCCGTAACCTTCCAGGAGGTTGATGCCGCCCCACACGCACAGGCCGCCGCCCAGGGCGATCACCAGAGTCTGCAACACGTCGATAGCGTTAGTGAAAAAATCCATAAATCATATTTCCTTTCGTTTTGTAGAATTGTTATTGAAGGTCGTTTGCGGTCAATTCGTACATCTCGAAAGGCTCATCCGGCTTTACGATGGCCGGTTTGCGTTTCATGTACCGTTCCATATCAAAGAGATATTTCTTGTCGGCGTCGGCGGTGTACTTATAGTTGGGGTGCCTCGTCAGGTCGTACTTGTCCGAGAGGAAGGGACGCACGCCCCGCAGCATAAAGATACACTTGCCTCCGTCCATTACTGCCAATTCGTCCTGGGTCATCAACTCCTTTCCCAATTTCTGATAGGTGAGGCCGTGAGAAACCTGGCTGCCCCGGTTTTCGGATTGATTGAAGCTGTCGATGGTCTCCTTGCCCAGCAGCTCCGAGATTTCCTTCAGGGTGGATTTCTCCTTGCCTCCCAAAAACAAGGTGCTGTCGCAGTTGCCCACGATGGTATCCGCCGCGTCCTTGTAGATGGTCTTTAACTGACTTTGGCTCTGCAAAATAATAGAAGCCGATATTTCACGGCTTCGGATGGTAGCAATCAGCTTGTCGAAGTTTGGAATTTGACCGATATTCGCAAACTCGTCCAGCAGGCACCGCACATGGACCGGCAGGCGGCCGCCATAGAAGTCGTCTGCCTTGTCGCACAGGAGATTGAAAAGTTGGGAGTACATGAGCGCCGCCACGAAATTGAAAGTGCTGTCCGTATCCGAGAGGATGA
Organism: Anaerofilum sp. An201; assembly: GCF_002160015.1. Taxonomy (GTDB): domain Bacteria; phylum Bacillota; class Clostridia; order Oscillospirales; family Ruminococcaceae; genus Anaerofilum; species Anaerofilum faecale. The sequence continues at coordinate 88,087 of NZ_NFJT01000012.1, forward strand.
CGAACAGCGCCGATTTTCGGTCGCCCAGCGTGTCCAGCTCCAGCTCGTCCTCCGCCATGAGGTCCCGCAGCTCTGCGATGTCAAAGGGCGCCAGGCGGGCGCCGCAGCTAATCAAAATGGATTTCAGGGTTTTGCCCGCGGCCATTTTGAATTTGCGGTATTGTTTCACGGCGAAGTGGTCTGGGTGCTCCTTCTCCAGCTTGGCGAACAGCAGGTCCACGGGGGACTGAAACTCCTCGTCGTCCTCCCGCGCCTCGCTGGCGTTGATGAGGTCCAGCAGGGTGATGAAGTTGCGCTCCTCCGGCTCCGCCTCGTACCAGATGTATCCGATGAGGGCGGAATAGTACAGCCGCTCGGCCTTGACCCAGAAATCTTCACTGGACTTTTCACCTTCTCCCTTGGTGTTGAGGATCAGGGCGTTCACCAGCTTCAAAATGTCCTTTTCGGAGCGGATATACGCCAGGGGGTTATACCGCATGGATTTCTTGAAGTTGATAAGATTTAGGCTTTTGATGCGGTATCCCTTGCGGTCCAAAAGGGTTCCCACCTCGTTGAGGATAGTCCCCTTCGGATCGGTGACCACATACGAAGAATGGCACTGGAGGAGCGAAGGCTTGACAAAGAACCTTGTCTTTCCGCTGCCGGAACCGCCGATGACCAAAATATTCTTGTTCCTGGCGTACTTGGGCTCCTTGGGGCGGCTCGACATGGTGATCCGCTCCGTCTGGGTCATGGGGATGTTGTTGAAAAAATCCTTGTCCATGTAAGGGGCGATGTCGGCCGGGGTGCCCCATGAAGCGTTTTGTCAAGTGTTATTTGGAGTTATTGACGCACAATCAAGGCGAAAGCGCGAAAGTGCAAAGCGCAAAGGGTCTGCACTTTGCGTTTTCAGCTTGC
>NZ_NFJT01000013.1 GCF_002160015.1 Anaerofilum sp. An201
GCGTCATCCGCACCGGCGAAACCACCGTCTATGGTGAGGGCAGCCGCTGGCTGCGCGCGCTCACCGGCTGGCAGGCCGCCGTGCGTGTGAACGGCAGCGAGGCGCTGGCGGTGGTGCATGTTTTTGACCAGGCGGCGGGTGCTATCCGTCTGCCGCTGCGCGGCTGGCAGATTGCCGAAAGCCTGTGCGAAGGCATACAGGCCGAAGGCGGACCGGACGGTCTTGTGCTGCACACCGACGGCGGGCACTGCGCAGGCGTATTTCTGCTGCGGCGTGGCTGATTTTGCACGCTTTTCACTGCATACTTCGCAAACCGGAGTCCATCCGGGACACCGGTTGTGTTTTCCCCTCATATCTCCCCTCAAAAATACGCCCCGGCCAAATGGCCGGGGGCGTATTTTTTGATATATTTTCTCTGTGTCAGCCGCTGCACGGAACAGACCGGTCACTTTGCGCGGGGGTATTCGTTACACAGCAGACGGTAGGGCTCTTCGTCCTCCTCAATGCGGGGAAAACGGCCCACCGGCGGATGAAAGCGGTTGTCGGTGTTGTCGTCGTTGCACTGACTCACCTCTCCCAGCAGCACCGGTCCGGTGCCCTCCTCCACCGAGAAATCGTGGTACAGACGCTGCTGTACATGGATGCTCTCGCCGGGCGTCAGGCGGATCTGGGTGCCGGCCGGAACGGTATAGGTGCGGCCGTCGGTGTGCACCGTCACGTCGCTGTCATAGTCGATCTCCTCATCGGGCAGGCTGTTGTACACCCGGATCAGCACATTTCCGCCGCCCCGGTTGATGATGTCCTCGGTCTTGTACCAGTGGAAATGATTGGGCGCATACTGCCCCTCTTTCAGATACAGCAGCTTTTCGGCGTATACCTTCGGGTATTTGTCCGGCATGGCGCGGTTTCCGTTGCGCAGGGTGATGAGCGAAAAGCCGAATTTGTCAAAATCACCCTTGCCGTAGTCGGTGATGTCCCAGCCCAGCATGCAGTCGCGCACTTCGTCGTATTCATGCCCGATGCTCTGCCACTGCTCCGGCGTGAAATTGCAGAAGGGCGGCAGACAAAAGCCGTGCGCGCGGCACATGGCCTCCATTTCCTTCAGCGCTTTGTTGATTTCCGAACGCTTCATATCGGTGTACTCCTTTGTATTGTTCCGGCCCAGAGCCGGCCTTTTTGTGTATAGTATCCCGCTTTGCAGACCAAAAGGCAAGGGGAAATCCTGCGGTTTTGCTTTTGCCCATCCTTTTTCTCTTTCCGGACAGGACAAAGCAGCCCCTTCTTCCCGGACAGGCGGAAGGAAGGGGCTGCATGTTCAAAGAAATAGCAGAACTTTTTCAGCTCAGTGCTTCTTTGCGCAGAAGATCATCCGGCCAAAGCCAGCCGCTGCCAGCACCAGCACTCCTGCCAGGATCGCAAGCGGCATGCTGTCGCCAGTGGCAGGAAGCGCGCCGCCGTTGTCCGGCTGGGCAGGCGTTTCGGTGGGAACCGGAGATGCGCTTGCGTCCGGAGACGGTGTGGGCACAGGCGATGCGGTGGGAACAGCTGTCGGCTGTGCGGTGGGCTCCGCAGTGGGTTTTGCGGTGGGTTCTGCCGTCGGCTCAGCGGTCGGCTGGGCAGTCGGATCGGCGGTGGGTTCCGGGGTAGGCTCCGGCTCGGTGTCCTTGTACACAGCAGTCAGAGTCACGTCGCCCTGCGGCATCGTGAACACCAGCACCGGTGCGGTGTTGTCTTCAATCTCCACACCTTCCGCCGTCCAGTTCACAAATTCCTTTCCTTCGGGGATCTGTGCGGTGGCGGCCACCTGCACGCCGGCGGGATAGCTGCCGCTGCCCGCGCCGCCGTTCACCGTGAGGGTGTACTCGGTGCGCTCCACGATCAGCTCGGCGTCGTCCACCAGATAGCTGCCCGCGGATTCGGTAGTATTCCGGTTGCCGATCACAAAGTCCAGCTGAAGCGTGCCGGGATGCTCGGCCAGATCTTCGGGGGTGATGGTGGTTTCCACCTGCACCCAGCCGTCGGCCGCGGATACTGTTTTATAGGTGGCGTTCACACCGCCGGCCGGGTTTCCGCCGCGCAGCATGGTATGGATTCCCATTTCATGCGTCTTGTCGTCGGTCACCTTCACCCAGGCGCGCAGTGTATAGGAAACGTCGGCTGCCAGAGCAGACCCGTCCGCGTTTTCCAGACGGAACTGGATGCCCTTGTGTGCATATCCGGTGCCGTCCGGCTGCTGCTGGATGTTGTCCTCGGTCGTCACACGGGCGGCGTAAGAACCGCTGTGGGCATCATCGCCGGTTACTTCGATGGTGCAGCCCTCGGTTTCGCCCTTGGGATACCGGCTCCACCCGGTCAGATCACCGGTCTCGAAGCCGGGGTTGGGAATGATATATCCGTCGCTGCTCACCTGCACGGTGCAGGCGGCGGTTTTGCCGTTGTCGGCAGCGGTGGCGGTGATCACGGCCTCGCCTTCCTGCAGCGCATAGACCATACCGTTCCCATCCACAGCGGCTACATTCGGGTCGCTGCTGCTCCAAATCACCTGCTTGTTGCCGGCATTCTCGGGCAGGATCGTAGCGTTCAGCTGCAGGGTGCTTGTACGGGAAAGCTGCGCGGATTCACGGTCCAGCGTGATGCTGTCCACATGGATGCCGCCCTGTTCCACCACTTCCACTTCACAGGTGGCTTTCACCTGCGGGAAGCCTTTCACGTTCACAGTAACCGTGGTTTTGCCCGGACGCATACCGGTCACAACGCCGTTCTCGTCCACACGGGCGATTTCATGCTCGCCCTGGGTCCATTCAAACTCCACATCCACATCGGGGGTGACTTCGGCCACAGCGGTCAGCGGCTGCTGTGCGCCCACTTCCAGGACGATGGAGGTCTTGTCCAGCTCAACGGCGGTGGGAACCGGGTCGATCACCGGCGTACCGATACGCACATCGTCGAACATCATGTGGCTCACATCGCCGGGCAGGTTGCTCTCGCCCCAGTAGTCGCCCAGACCAATAAAGGTGAAGCCTTCCACATCCTCTACGGTATTCACCAGGATACCGTCGATGTACATTTTGCAGTCAGTGCCGCTGGTGTAGTCCCACTTCAGCTCGTGCCAGCCCTCGCTGCGGGGCGCTTCGGTCACGGCGAAATTGCTGCCCACGCGCATCGAATAGTATTCGGCGGAATCGCGCGCGCTCACGCCCAGCGCCATCCACTCGCCGCTGCGGGGAGAAACATTGGCGATGGCGCGGGTGTATTTTCCGCTTTCCATCGTGTCGTACAGCCAGACGGTCACCACCTGCTGCTGCGGCAGACCAAAGGTCTTTTCGATGGCGTCCATCGCCTCGTCCTGTACATAACTGTACCGGCCGGCGTGCGCCTGTTCGGTGGTGTTGGAGGGCGTTCCCTTGGTGCCGCCCTCGGCCGGGGTCCAGGCGGAGAAATCGTTGCCGAAGCTCTCGTAGAAGCTGGCCTCGGTGCTGCTGCTGGTGGTGAAGGAGCGCACCTCGCTCACAGCACTGCTGCCGTTCAGACGTCCTTCATGCGCTGTCACGCGCCAGTAATAGGTGGTGCCTGCCTCCAGACCGGTGAGGGTGAGGCCGGGTTCGGTCGCGCTTTCGGTGCGCAGAATCTCCTCAAAGGCATTGTCGGACGCCAGCTCCACTTCATAGCTGCCGGCACCTTCCACCGCCTGCCAGGAGAGCGCCACACCGTCCACGATGCTCACATCCGCGGCGCCGTCTGCAGGGGCGGTCAGCACAGGAGCCGACACCTCCACACCCAGCTCGGTGCGGTATTCGTCCTTGTACAGGCCAACCTGCGAAGCGTCGAAGTGATCGTCGCCCAGCTTCTGGTCGATGATCGAGCCCTCTTTCACTTCAAAGTTCAGCGCGTTCGGGTCCACAAAACCGATGTCGGTATCGGCGGGATAGCTCTCGTTGTTCTCCACGGTTCCCATCGACTTCACATTTCCATCGATGTTGCCGAACGGATTGGCCACGCCCACCAGCAGGTTGCCGGTGATCTCAGCATTGGCCGGCTTTTTGCCCTCGATGCACTCGCTGGCGCTGTCCAGCTCCAGGCTCATCTCGGTCAGTTCGGGGTATTTTTCCTGCCACTTGGCCCAGTTTTCCGGGTTCTGTTCCAGGGTAGCTTTCAGCGCTGCCCACTCGGCAAAGCAAGTGCCGTCCGGAGACGCCGCATGATAGTGCGCCCAGCCCAGACCGCGCGCGTCGTAGTGCAGGCCCTTGCCGTTGTTCTGGTTGATCTGGATGTTGTTTTTCACGATGTTGTCCCGGCCGCCGCCGATGAGGGTGGTGTAGCCGGTCACATTCACGAACAGGTTGTTGGTCACCTCGGTGCCGCACATCAGGTCGTCCAGATAGACGGCTGCGGAACCGATGCCGCTGTTGCTGACCATATCGTGGATGTAGTTGTTGGTGATGACGTTGCCGCGGTAGGACCAGCGGCGCACCGAATAGATCGCGCCCGAGTCGCTGGTCTCGTAGCAGACATGGGCGATCTCGTTGTTTTTGATCACGTTGTCGTTGCCGTCAAAGCTGATGGCCATGTGCGGCGCGTTGGTGATCTTGTTGTTGGACGCCTCGAGCCCGGTACCCATCAGCGCGATGGCGGGCGAGTAGGTGCGCTTGGTGACCGAATAGTCGTCGAACGAGCAGTTGATCACCTTGCTGTTTGCGGGCGTGAGGCTGTAGCGGTTGCCGCCTGCCACATACACGCCGCCCTGACCGGTGCGCTGGATGTTGCAGCTCTGCACGATGTTGTCGTGGCCGCCCTGTGCGCCCTCGCTCACTACCGAGAAGCTGTCGGCGGATACGATCTTGCCGATCACAACGGCGCGCTGGCCCAGATCGGAAAAGTCACAGCCGGCCACCAGCGTGTTGCTGCAGTCCACCAGCTCGATGCCGTGGCTGTTGCCCTTGGAGATGTCCAGATTCTTGAACTGGATGTATTCGGCATTCTCCGCCTTGATGAAGGAATTGCCCATCATCGACAGCTCCACCGTGCTGCCGGACAGATCCTTTTCCGGGTACAGGTACAGCTTGCCGCTCTCGCGGTCCAGATACCATTCGCCCGGCTGGTCGATCTCGCACAGCAGGTTGTAGGCATAGAACTTCATGCCGCCGTTCACGCCGTAGCGGGAGGGCTGCAGACCGGTGATTTTCAGCATGTCGCCGTCCTTTTCCAGCGACTTCACCGCGATGTTGTCATCCGCCCAGTCCCAGCAGAAATAGCCGAAGGTCCAGATGTCGTTTTCCTGGCTCCACAGGTCGTATTTGTCGGCCAGCGCCCGGCTGCCCCACACACCGCTGGGCTGGTTGATCCAGTTGTCCTCGCCGATCTTGCAGGGGATGCGCTCGCCGCCGTTTTCCTTGGTACAGGCCGGGCAGCTGCCGTCCGGGTTGGGCATGTGGTCGCGCGGCACAAAGCCCTTGCTGTAGGATTTGTCGATCTTTACAAATCCCTCGTTGGGATACCGCGCCAGCGTCTGGGCCTCGCCGTCCACCGTGATGTTCAGCGCGGCGGGCTGGTCCGGCCAGCCAAAGCCGTTTTTGGGCAGCGGCGCAAATTCACTGATGCCCAGATTTTCGGTCACATCATATACCAGCACTTTGTCCCGCACCTCTTCGGGCAGACGGGAAAGGATGCTCTCGTCGGTCACCGGCTCAAAGTCCGTGCCGTCGGCCTCCACGTTGCCGCTGAGGGTGACGGTCTCGCCGGGATACGCCTGGTAGACGATGGGGCTGCCCTCGGCGCCGGAATCCTGCGCCTCCAGCGTGAAGGACTCTTCCAGATACTTATAGTCGCCTTCCCGCAGGTTCACCGTGATGCCGCCCTCGGGCAGACCGCTCTCGGCCTTGATGGCGCGGATCTTGTCCCGCGCGCCTTCCAGCGTCTGGAGGGGGGCGTCGATGGTACCGGCCGCGCTGTCGCTGCCGTTCGGCGCCACATACAGCTGCATCCCTGCCGCCGGCGCTGCCTGCACCTGCACCGGCATTGTCGGCAGCGCGACGCTCAGCAGCATGCCTGCCGCCAGCACACCGCCGGCCAGTCGTCTTGTCACTTTCACACGATCACTCCTTTTTGTTCTGCAGTTTCCGTTTCCGGTTTGCACTTTCATCCTAACTTTTTGCAGGATATCCACACAAGTCCAACTATCTTCCGGTGGTTCAAACGGGCAGTTCAAAAAAGGAATTCTGGTTCAAAAAGTGATTTTTTGTGAAGGAATGCGTTTTTTATCCTCCGCTGCGCGCACAGTCGCGGGGGCTGCAATCGTACCGCGCGCGGAAGGCGCGGTAAAAGTTGGGATAATCCCGGAATCCGCAGGCCGCCGCCGTCTCGGTGGGAACGGTGCCTTCCAGCAGCATTTCCCGGGCAATCTGCAGCCGCTTGAGCAGGATATACCGGTACAGACTGGTGCCCACCTGCCGGCTGAACTCGTGGCTGAGATAGTATTTACTCACATGGAACCGTCCGGCCAATCCGTCCAGCGACAGCTCCTCCGGGTAGTGGCGGTGGATATAGGCCAGCACGCGGGAGATCAGCGGGCTGTTTTCGCCGGTCTCACGGCTCTGCTGCGCGGTGCGGTTCAGCAGCGCCATCAGCTGCAAAAGACACCCCTCGGCGCACAGGTCGGCGGCGTATCCTTGCCCCGCGCGCTCGTCCAGAATGCGCTCCAGCAGGGTGCGCAGCGGGGCGATGTCGGGCGGATGCAGGCGGTTTGTGTGGCCGTCAAAGCAGCGGGCCAGCTCCCCGCCGCCGAACCCCTCCAGATACCGCCGCCCCACCCACAGCACAATCCGCTCGTAGGGTCCGGCCTGCGGGTCCACCGTCACCTGGTGCAGCTCCATCGGGCTGATGAGCAGAAGGTCCCCCGGCTGGGGACGGTAGAGCCTGCCCTCGATGCGGTACTCCACCTTCCCGCGCAGGAACAGGTATACCTCGTAGAAATCGTGGTGGTGCAGGTCCACCGCGTCCAGGCGGGTGTCCTGGTTGTGGAAGATCTCGAAATCGTCCCGGCGCATCTCCTGGCGCGGGTCGAACCGCTGGGATGTATCGCGCATGTGCACTCCTCCTTTGGGCTCATCTTACCGCAAGATTTACAATGTGTCAAACAAGTTATGCAATTTTCATGTGCGTTTGTTGTGGTATGCTGAGAGCAGAAACCACGCAGGAGGTATATCGACATGGAATCCTTTCTGACCGACGACTTCCTTCTGGACACCCCCGCCGCGCGCACCCTCTACCACACCTACGCGGCCGGGATGCCCATCATCGACTACCACTGTCACATCGACCCGCACGACATCTATGAGGACCGCCGCTTTGAAACCATCACCCGGCTGTGGCTGGGCGGCGACCACTACAAGTGGCGTCTGATGCGGTCGAACGGGGTGGCGGAGTCGTACATCACCGGCGACCGGTCCGACCGGGAAAAGTTCCAGAAATTCGCCGAGGCCCTCCCCCGCGCCATCGGCAACCCGATGTACCACTGGTGCCATCTGGAGCTGAAAAACTACTTTGGCTACACCGGTGTGCTGAACGGCTCCACCGCGCAGGAGGTGTGGGACCTGTGCGCCGAAAAGCTGCGCACCGATTCCCGACTGAGTGCCCGCGGACTGATCCTTTCCAGCAACGTGGAGATGATCGGCACCACCGACGACCCGTGCAGCCCCCTTGTCTGGCACGAAAAGCTGGCGGCGGACGGCTTCGCGGTGAAGGTGCTGCCCAGCTTCCGCCCGGACCCGGCGGTGAACATCCACAAGCCCGGCTTCGCGGCTTGGATGGAAACGCTGGAGCAGAGGGTGGGCCGCCGTCTGACCACCGCGCAGGAGGTCTGCGACGCGCTCTGCGAGCGGATCGCCTTCTTCGACGCGCACGGCTGCCGCTCGGCCGACCACGGCCTCGACCGGATGGTGTGGCGTCCGGTCCCGCAGACGACCGCCGACCGCGCGCTGACGAAAGCCCGCCGCGGCGAGGCGCTGACGCCGGAGGAGATCGAGGGCTGGCAGACCCTGCTGCTGCACCGCTGCGCGCAGGAATACGCCCGCCGCGGCTGGGTGATGCAGCTGCATTTCAGCTGTATGCGCAACCCCAACAGCCGGATGCTGGAGCAGCTCGGCCCCGACACCGGCTTCGACTGCATCGCCGTCACCGACAGCTGTGCCGCCGCCCACCGGATGCTGGACGCGCTGGAGCGGGAAAACAGCCTGCCCAAAACGGTGCTGTACAGCCTGAACCCCGCCGACAACGCCTGGCTGGACTCCCTGCTGGGCGCCTTCCAGGGGCCGGAGATCCCGGGCAAGATCCAGCACGGCAGCGCCTGGTGGTTCAACGACCACAAAACCGGCATGACCGAGCAGCTGACCAGTCTGGCCAATCTGGGCGTGCTGGGCAACTTCATCGGCATGCTCACCGACAGCCGCAGCCTGCTCAGCTATGCGCGGCACGAATACTTCCGCCGCATCCTGTGCGCGCTGCTGGGACGCTGGGTGGAAAACGGGGAATATCCCGCCGACATGGAAACACTGGGCGGACTGGTGCAGGACATCTGCTGCAACAACGCCCGCCGCTATTTTAATCTGTAAAAGGAGATGCACACGATGAAACTGTCGTTCCGCTGGTATGGAGAGAGCGACTCCATCCCCCTGCAATACATCCGCCAAATTCCCGGCATGCGCAGCATCGTCAGCGCGGTGTATGACGTGGCGCCGGGCGAGGTGTGGCCGGAGGAAAGTCTGGCACGCATGCAGCAGCTGTGCGAGGAAAACGGCCTTGTCTTCGACGTGGTGGAGTCGATCCCGGTGAGCGAGGACATCAAGCTGGGCACCGACAAGCGCGACGCCCACCTGGCTGCCTACTGCGAAAACATCCGCCGCTGCGCCAAATACGGCGTGAAGTGCGTGACCTACAACTTTATGCCGGTCTTTGACTGGACCCGCACCCAGCTGGACAAGCCGGCCGCCGACGGCTCCACCAGTCTGGTGATGTACTGGGAGCAGATGAAGGGTCTGGACCCGCTGAAGGACGACATCCACCTGCCCGGCTGGGATTCCAGCTACACCCAGGCCGAGGTGCGCGAGCTGATCGCCGCCTACGGTCAGCTGGGCGAGGAGGGACTGTGGCGCAATCTGGAGTACTTCCTGCAGACGGTCATTCCGGTGGCCGAGGAGTGCGGCGTACAGATGGCCATCCACCCCGACGATCCCCCCTACCCCATCTTCGGGCTGCCCCGCATCATCACCTGCGAAGAGAACCTCGACCGGATGCTGCATCTGGCGGACAGCCCGGCCAACTGTCTGTGTCTGTGCACCGGCAGTCTGGGCTGCGCGGCCAGCAACGACGTCCCCGCGATGGTGCGCAAATATTCCGCGATGGGACGCATCGCCTTTGTGCATCTGCGCAACGTGAAGATCCTCCCGGACGGCAGCTTTGAGGAGCGCGCCCATCTGTCCGGCTGCGGCAGTCTGGACATGTACGAGATCGTGAAGGCGCTGACCGAGACCGGCTTCGAGGGCTATGTCCGCCCCGACCACGGGCGCATGATCTGGGGCGAGACTGGCAAACCGGGCTACGGCCTGTTCGACCGCGCGCTGGGCGCGGCGTATATCAACGGATTGTTCGAGGCCTGCGAAAAGGCCGCGCAGAAGTAAAGGAGAAGCGTTATGCAGAAAAATGTACTGGATACCGATCTTTCCGGCAAGGTAGCGGTGGTCACCGGCGCGGGCGGCGTGCTCTGCTCGGCGTTTGCCAAGGTGCTGGCGCGGGCCGGTGCGAAGGTGGCGCTGCTGGATCTGAACGAAGAGGCGGCGGCTTCCTTCGCCGCCGAGATCAACGCCGAGGGCGGCGTGGCCAGGGCCTACAAGTGCAACGTGCTGGACAAGGCCGCCTGCTATGCGGTGGCCGACGCGGTGGCGGCCGATCTGGGTCCCTGCGACATTCTGGTGAACGGTGCGGGCGGCAACAATCCCCGCGCCACCACCGACCACGAATACTATATGCCCGGCGACATCGACGCCGACACCAAGAGCTTCTTTGATCTGGAGCCGGAGGGCGTGGAGTTCGTATTCAATCTGAACTTCCTCGGCACCCTGCTGCCCACCCAGGCCTTTGCCCGCCAGATGGTGGGGCGCACCGGCTGCAATATCCTGAACATCTCCTCGATGAACGCCTACACCCCGCTCACCAAGATCCCGGCCTATTCGGGCGCAAAGGCGGCGGTCAGCAACTTCACTCAGTGGCTGGCGGTACACTTCTCCAAGGCGGGCATCCGGGTGAACGCCATCGCCCCCGGCTTTTTTGCCACCAAGCAGAACGCGGCGCTGCTGTTCAATCCGGACGGCACCCCCACCGCCCGCACCGGCAAGATCCTGGCCGCCACCCCGATGGGCCGCTTTGGCGACGCCGAAACCGAGCTGGCGGGTGCGGTGCTGTTTTTGCTGAACGAAAAGGCGGCCAGCTTCATCACCGGCGTGTGCATCCCCATCGACGGCGGCTTCTCGGCCTATTCGGGGGTATAAGCGGTTCTTTCCCTCTCATCTCTCCACAAAGCAGCGGCGCAGTCCTTTCGGGCTGCGCCGCTGCTTTGTGGAAAAGAGGGGCGGTTTGCGTATCCTTCGGTCAGAAGCCGACGGGGTCCTGCTGTGTGCTGTACATGCGGCGGTAGTCGCCGGGGGTGACGCCCTGGGTCTGTTTGAAGCGGCGGATGAAGCTGGACACATTGTAATAGCCCACCTGATACCCCAGTTCCTTCAGCGGCAGCTGGGTCTCCACCAGCAGCTTGCAGGCGCGGTTCATCCGCAGCGAGGTGCTGTAGTCCAGCAGGTTCTGGCCGGTCTTGTCCTTGAAGAACTGGCTGAGGTTCGGCAGCAGCATGTTGAACCGCTCCGACATCTCCTGCAGCGAAAAGTCGCACCGCAGACAGTTCTGGTCCACATATTCCACCATCTCGCTGATCAGCGTTTCGGTGCCTCGCCGGTCGGACGGCGGGGCGCTTGTTTTGTTCAGGTTCTTGCGCAGCTCCCGCACCAGTGCCAGCACATCCTGTGCGGTGTCCAGGCTGGACAGGCTCAGCAGGCTGTTTTCCGCCTCGCAGCGCAGACCGTCGTCGGGGCGCAGCTGGCGGGAAAAGGTGTTCAGCAGCTCGAAGCAGACGTTTTTCGCGGTGAACAGCGGCAGGTTGCTGCTTTCCAGATACTGCATGATCTGCTCCACCGCGGCGGTGGTCTCCGGCTCGTTGCCGGCCTGCAGCGCGTTGCGCAGCTTTTCAAACTGGCGGTGCGGATACCGCGCGGGCGTTCCCGGCAGCGAAAGCTCCCCGATCGAGATGGTGCGGTCGTTTCCGCAGACGAAGCGGTAGTCCAGCGCCTGTCCCGCCTCCATCATCGAGCGGGGCAGTCCCGCCGTTTCCCGGCCCACGCTGCCCAGACCCACCGTCACCGACAGCTCCATCCGGCGGCTCAGCCGGGCCCGCGCCTGCTCGTACAGCTCGCCGATCTCGCTTTGCTGGTCCTGCCGGATGCCGTTCACCGTCAGGATACGTCCCGGTTCCAGCGTAAAGATATAACAGCACTCCATCTGCGGCGCCAGCGCCTTCTGCAGCTGCTCGGCGAACACCTCCAGATTGGTCTCGGGCGGCGTCACCCGCACACTGGCCGCAAAATACCACTCGCTCTTCAGCGCAAGGCCGCATTCCGCTGCCGCCCGGTTGAAGTCCAGATGGGTGGCGTACCGCCCGGCCAAGAGGCGCTGCAGATAGATATTCTGAATGGTGGCGGCGTTGCTTTCCAGCCGCTCGGCCATCTCCAAATTGCGGCTGGAAAGGGTGTCCAGCGCCACCGAGATCAAATCCAGCTCGCTGCGATGGGGGGCCGGCTCCTCGTGCGCGATGCGCAGCGCCTTTTCCTTCAGGCGGCGGATAGGGGTATAGTTCACCCGCATCAGTACAAAGATCAGCGCTCCCGCCGCCAGCACCACCAGCAGGGTGGTCAGCACCAGCTCCCGGCTGACGGTGTGCAGCTGCTGGAACAGCTGCTGGTTCTCCGGCACCAGACTGATATACTGCCACTCCAGCAGTCCCGACTGCACGCTGCCGGCAAAATACGGCTCGCCGTCCACCACAACGCGCCCCTCCGGCAGCGCTTCCCCCTGTGCAAGAGCGTCGGGAGAGAGGGAATCCAGCGCAAAGCTGCTGAACAGCGGCCTGCCGTCCCGGTCCAGTACATAGGTGGAGGCGCTGTAATTGCCCATCTTTTCCTCCAAAAGACGGCTCAGCGACGCCTCGGGAAGCAAAAACAGGCAGCTGCCGGCCAGGGTCTGGTAATCGGTGCGGATGGGATACACCATGCACAGATATCCCGGCGTGCCCTTCCACTCCACGTGGGACAGCGCGGTGGGCACCTCCACCGTTTCCAGCAGCTTCCGCAGCTGGTCGGCCGAGAGCCGGGGGCTGCGCAGCAGCTGGTTCACCAGCAGGTCCTTGCGGCAGGAGCTGCTGCTGGCAACAGCGAAATCGTCCTGTGCCGGATACAGCACCACCTCCTCGATCAGCGGGTTTGTGGTGCGGTAGGCGCTCAGGCGGGAGATGGCGTCCCGGCTGGCCAGCGGGTCGCCCAGAAAGGAAAAAGCGGGCAGGTCCATCGTCAGGCGGATCTCGCTGGCGGTCTGGCTCATGGTTTCCAGTTCACGGTCGATCGCGGCGGCCAGCTGGGCCAGGTCCGCCTGCACCTTCGAGTTGATCTCGTTGCGGTAGGCCAGGATGAACCGCTGGCTGAACAGTCCGTTGATCACCACCAGCGGGAGAAACAGCACCAGCAGGTACGACGCGATATAGGATATGAACAGGTGCGACTTGAGCTTTGGCATGTTGTTCCTCCTGTGGATGATTTTGCCGGTTTTTCCTTCACAAACACATTTTTATTGTCACTTTTGCAAAAAACATTGTAGCATGTTTTCGGTTTGAACACAACGGTGCCTGTGCCGGTTTGCAACAAAAAGCTATTTTTCGTTTACACAACAGAAGTCCATATGTATAATAAAAATAAAGATACTGCGAAAATTTATTCCCCATAAAAAGTGTATATCGCTGAAAAAATGGAAACCGTATGGGAATATTTTCTGCTTTTAAAACCCGCCGCTGCGGCGCGGCGGGATAAAACCTGCAAACCGCAAAAAACATGTCCATTGAAAAAACGCCTTGCCGTCCGTATACTCGAAAGCGAGGTGATCGCAACATGACACAGACAAAAACAGCCCAAAAAACACGGGCGGTAACCTACACCAAAAAGCCGCTTTCCAAACGGATGCGCAGAGCATTCCTGCGCGACTGGCAGCTGCTGTTGCTGTGCCTGCTGCCGGCGCTCTATTTTCTGATCTTCCACTACATCCCGATGTACGGCGTGCAGCTGGCCTTCAAGGACTTCCGGGCAGCGGACGGCATCTGGGGCAGCCAGTGGGCGGGCTTCAAATATTTCGAGCGCTTCTTCACATCCTATCAGTTCTGGCCGCTCATCAAGAACACCCTGCTGCTGAGCTTCGGGCAGCTGCTGTTCGGCTTCCCGATCCCCATCATCCTGGCCATCCTGCTGAATCAGACCCGCAGCACCCGCTTCCGCAAGTTCGTGCAGACCATCACCTACTGCCCCCACTTCATTTCCATCGTGGTGCTGGTGGGCATGCTGAACCTCTTCCTCTCCCCGCGCAGCGGCCTCATCAACCATTTCCTGGGGCTGTTCGGGATCGACGCCATCCACTTCATGGGTGACCCCGGCTGGTTCCGCCCGGTGTTCATCCTGTCCGGCATCTGGCAGAACGCGGGCTGGAGCGCCATCATCTACATCGCGGCGCTGGCCGGCATCAACCCCGACCTGTACGAGGCCGCCCAGATCGACGGCGCCAACCGCTGGCAGCTGATCCGCCACATCGACCTGCCGGGCATCATGCCCACCGCCACCATGATGTTCATTCTGGAGGTTGGCAAGGTGATGAACATCGGCTTCCAGAAAGCCTACCTGATGCAGACCGGCCTGAACATCACCACCAGTGAGATCATCCCCACCTACATCTACAAAGTGGGCCTGATCGACGCACAGTACAGCTACTCGGCGGCGATCAGCCTGTTCAACAACATCATCAACATCATCCTGCTGGTGGCCGTGAACAAGATCGCGCAGAAGACCAGTGAGAACAGTCTGTGGTAAGGAGGCGCGAAGAATGAAAGCAGCAACAAAATCCAAAATGCGCCGCGGCCTCAGCGACCGGGTGTTCGACATCGTCAACTATGCGATTCTGGGTCTGGTAGCGCTGGCGGTGCTGTACCCGCTGTACTTTGTGGTCATCGCCTCCTTCTCCGACCCCGACGCCATCAACACCGGACGGGTGCTGCTGTGGCCGGTGGGCTTCAACACGATGGGCTACGAAAAGATCTTTGCCGACGCCAAGATCTGGCGCTCGTACAGCAACACCATCTTCTACACCGTGCTGGGCACCACCATCAACATCTTCCTCACCATGATGCTGGCCTATCCGCTGTCCCGGCGGGAGTTCTGCGGCCGCAAGTTTCTCACCTTCTTCATGATGTTCACCCTGTATTTCCAGGGCGGCCTTGTGCCCACCTACCTGCTGATGCAGGACATCCATCTCTACGACACCCCCTGGGTGATGGTGCTGCTGCCGGCGCTGAACGTCTTTAACGTCATCATCGCCCGCACCAACATCCAGAACAACATCCCCGAGGAGCTGTACGAGGCGGCCTGTCTGGACGGATGCAGCCACCTGAAGTATTTCTGGAAAGTGGTGTTCCCGCTGTCCAAAACCATCATCGCGGTGCTGGTGCTGTACTACGGCGTGGCCCACTGGAACGACTACATGAACGGTCTGATCTACCTGCGCGACGAGGGCCTGTACCCGCTGCAGCTGGTGCTGCGCGGCATCCTGGTGCAGAACCAGGCGTCGGCCAGCATGATGGGCGACGTGGAGAGCATGATGGCCCAGCAGAAAGCGGCCGAGCTGATCAAATACGGCCTGATTATCGTGTCGGCGTTGCCGGTGCTGGTGATCTATCCGTTCCTGCAGAAGTATTTTGAAAAAGGCGTGATGGTCGGCTCGGTGAAGGGCTGACCCAAAGATACAACAAAACAAAGGAGGAAACCCTATGAAAAAGATCCTGTGCGGCGTGCTGGCAGCCGCCATGGTGGGCACGGCCCTGACCGGCTGTGTGCCGCAGAAATCGAACGACAGCTCCAAGCCCTCGTCCGGCTCCACCGTATCGGCCGACAACTTCAACGCCGAGGGACTGCCCATCCTCAAGGAAAAGCAGACCTTTGAGCTGGCCGCCAAGAGCCGCTACAACAAAAACTTCGCGGATCTGCAGTTCTTCCAGGACCTGGAGGAGCAGACCAACGTGCACATCGAATGGAACATGAGCTCGGAAGACGGCTGGGACGAAAAGAAGGGCCTGCTGTTTGCCGGCGAGCTGTCCGACGCCTTCTACGGCCAGGGCATCCTCACCGACGTGGACGTGATCAAATACGCCTCGCAGGGCATCCTGATCCCGCTGGAGGACATGATCGAGCAGTACTGCCCCAACATCAGCAAGCTGCTGGAGAACGAGGAATACCGCAAGGCGCTCACCGCGCCGGACGGCCACATCTACTGCCTGCCCAGCCTGACCGAGCTGTCGCCCAAGACCCACGACAAGCTGTTCATCAACAAGACCTGGCTGGACCAGCTGGGCCTGCCGCTGCCCACCACGCTGGAGGAGTTTGAGAACACCCTGAAGGCTTTCCGCGACAACGACATGAACGGAAACGGCAGCACCACCGATGAGATCCCCTTCAGCTTTTTGTACAACCGCAAGGAGAACGGCCTGTTCTCGATGTTCGGCAGCTTCGGCCAGCTGGACAACAACTACAACAACCACTTCATCGTGCAGGACGGCGAGGTGGTCTACACCCCGATCACCGAGCCGTACAAGGACGCCATCGAGTGGTTCCACAGCCTGTACCAGCAGAACCTGATCGACCCCGAGGGCTTCACCCACGATTTCAGCGTCTACATCGCAAAGATCAGCTCGCCCGACAAGACGGTGGGCGCGTTCCTGGGCTGGAGCCTGTCCAGCGCGGCGGGCAACAACAAGGCCGACTATGTGCCGCTGGCTCCGCTGAAGGGCGAGGACGGCGAGCAGATCTGGAACACCTACCCCTCCGCCATCAACGCGAAAGGCTCCTTCGTCATCACCAGCGAGTGTGAGAACCCCGAGGCCCTGATGCGCTGGGCCGACCTGCACTATGTGCCCGAGACCTCCCTGCAGATCGACCAGGGTCTGTTTGGCACCACCCTCACCAAGGAGGGCGACCGCTACACCTACCTGCCGCTGCCCGAGGGCAAGACGCTGGCCGACATGATCCATGAGTATTCCCCCGGCGTCAACGGCATCGGCGGCGTGACGATGGAGATCGCCTCCAAGCTGGACCTGAACGCCAACCTGCAGGAGCGCGCCGATCTGGACGAGTTCTACGCCCCCTACAACGTGCCGGTGGAGGAGGTATACCCCAGTGTGTTCCTCACCAACGAGGAGGTGGAGCGCATCTCCGAGCTGGAGACCGACATCGTGGCCTATATCGACCAGACCTACGCCAACTGGATCGTGAACGGCGGCATCGACGCCGAGTGGGACGCCTACCTGCAGAAGCTTGAACAAATGCATGTACAGGAGTATATTGAGATCTACAAGGCAGCCTACGAGCGCTACCAGAACGCCTGAACAAAAGCCGCTGAGCGGCACCCGATGCAGTGCCTTCCCCTGGCAGGGGAAGGTGCCGCTGCAGGCGGCGGATGAGGTCGAAGCTCTCCCGCCGCACAGATCTACCTTCCATACACCGGATGCCCTTCCTCTCGGGGAGGGGCATCCCTGCATCCAAGCAAAGGAGCACCGATGAAACCCAAAAATCTCGTCTTTCTCATGACCGACCAGCAGCGGTTCGACACGCTGGGCATGACTGCCTGCGGCCGTGAGGTGACCCCGAACCTGAACGCGCTGGCGCGGGAAGGCGTGTCCTTTCAGCGCGCCTACGACGCCTGTCCGCTGTGCGTGCCGGCCCGCACCGCGCTGGCCACCGGACGCTCTCCGCTGGCAAACGGCATGCTGCTGAACGACCTGCCCGGCCGCTATGCCCGCGAAAATCCCACCCTTCACGGTCTGCTGGCCGAAAACGGCTGGGAGGTGGCGCACATCGGGGTGGCGCACATCAGCGTGAAGCCGCCGCTGCGCCAGGCGGTGGACTTTGCCGCCTGGGAGTGCGACGACACCTATGCCGCCGCCATGTCCGCCCGGGGCATCTCCCTCGCGCGCGCCCCCGAAAACTCGGTGGAGGTGCTGGAACTGGGCGGCGGGAACTACCGCCCGCACCGCTATTCCAACGCGCGGGTGTCCCTGTGGGAGCATCCGCTGGAGGATTTCAAGGACGTCTGGTTCACAAACCGCGCGCTGGATTTCCTGCGCCGTTCCCACGAAAAACCCTTCGCACTGTTCCTCTATCTGTGGGCGCCCCATCCCCCGCTGATCGTCCCGCCCGACCAGCTGGCGCTCTTTCCGCAGGAGGAGATCCCCCTGCCCGCCAATACCGGCATTCCCAGCCCGGGCCAGCCGGAGGGCTACCGCCGCGGCGCGGCCGCCCAGCTGGGGCAGCATCCGCCCGAAAAGGGGTGGCAGCAGGCGTGGAGCGCCCATCTGGCGCTGTCCCACCTGTGCGACGCGCAGTTCGGCCGGGTGCTGGACACCCTGCGCGAGACCGGCCGCACCGACGACACGCTGGTGGTTTTCACCACCGACCACGGCGAGCAGCTGGGCCAGCACGGGATGTACCAGAAGATGGAGATGTACGAGCCGGCGGTGCACGTCCCGGCGGTGGTGCATCTGCCGGGAGGGGCCGCGGCCGCCCCGACGACGCCGGTGTCCCACCTCGACCTCGTGCCCACCATCACCGAGCTGCTGGGTCTGCCCGGTCTGCCCGGCGCCGAAGGCATCTCGCTGGCCCACAGTGTGCGCACCGGCTGCGAGCCGCCCGCCCACGACGTGTTCGGCGTCTACTGCGGCAACCATGAGTTCGGCGATATGCGCCGGATGATCGTGCGCGAAAACTGGAAATATGTCTTTGACGGCAACGGCGAGGAGCTGTACGACCTTTCGGCCGACCCGCTGGAGATGCACAGCCGCGCCGCCGACCCCGCCTGTGCCGCCCAAAAAGCCGCCCTGCGCGGGGCGCTGGAAGCCTACTGCCGTGCCCGGCACGACCCGCTCTTTGCCGAAAAGGAGGATTGACTTTATGTCCCATAACCACCCCAACCTGCTGTACGTCTTTGCCGACCAGTGGCGGCGGGGCGCGATGGGCTGCGCCGGGGAGGACCCGGTGCTCACCCCCCGCATGGACGCCTTTGCCGCGTCGGGCGTGCGCTGCACCGCCTGCACCAGCACCTTCCCGCTCTGCTCGCCCCACCGCGCCAGTCTGTTCACCGGGAAATATCCGCTGTCGGCGGGTTTTTTCACCAACTGCAAGACCGGCCTGTCGATGCGACTGGGCGATGAGGAGTACGGTCTGGGCCAGGCGCTGAAGGACAGCGGCTACCAGACCGCCTACATCGGCAAGCTGCATCTGGACGAACCGGAGCAGAACCACTGCGCCGCCCCCGCCTCGGGCGCGCGGGACTGGGACGCCTACACCCCGCCGGGCGTGCGCCGCCACGGGTTTGATTTCTGGTATTCCTACGGCGCCTGCGACCGCCATCTCCACCCCCACTACTGGATGGACACCCCCACGATGATCGAGGCCGACCAGTGGTCCCCCGAGCACGAGACCGATGTGGCCATCCGCTGGCTGGAACAGGCCGACCGCAGCCGTCCGTTTGCGGCGGTGATCAGCTGGAACCCGCCCCACAGCCCCTACGACCAGGTGCCGCAGAAATACCTCGACCTCTACCCCGAGGACATCCCCTTCAAGGGCAACGTCGACCCCTCCAACGTCCGCCAGCACACCGGCGAAAAGGCAAACTTCGGGCCGGACGGGATGCGCCAGACGCTGCGGCAGTACTACGCGGCGGTGAGCGGGCTGGACGAGCAGTTCGGCCGTCTGCTGGACGCGCTGGACCGGCTGGGCCTTGCCGACAACACGGTGGTGGTGCTCTCGGCCGACCACGGCGACATGATGGGCAGCCACGGCCTGCTGGCAAAGCATGTGTGGTATGAGGAATCCATCGGCATCCCCTTTGTCGCGGCCGGTCCGGGCATCGGGCAGGGGGTGTGCGGCAGCGTGCTGGGCAGCCAGGACCAGATGCCCACCCTGCTGGGCCTGCTGAATCTGCCGGTGCCGGCCAGTGTGGAGGGGATCGACTGCTCATGGGACATCCGCCACGCCGCCACCGACCCCGAAAAGTCCACCTTCCTGTGCGCCTGCCCGGGACGGGAGATCTTTTTGCAGCAATTTGCACAGGCCGGCCTTG
Organism: Anaerofilum sp. An201; assembly: GCF_002160015.1. GTDB lineage: Bacteria > Bacillota > Clostridia > Oscillospirales > Ruminococcaceae > Anaerofilum > Anaerofilum faecale. The sequence goes on from NZ_NFJT01000013.1 coordinate 19,513, forward strand.
ACCCCCGCGCCTACGGCTGGCGCGGCATCCGCACCGCCCGCTATACCTATGTGATCGACGCCGGCTATGCGCCGCAGAAAAATCCGCCGGTGCAGCGCCTTTTGTACGACCTCGAGGCCGACCCGCTCCAGCTGCATCCCACCGTGCTGCATTCCGCCGGCGAGCATCCGCAGGCGGCGCTGCTGGAACAGCGGGTGGCCCAGTGGCTGCGGCAGAGCGGCGACGGCTTTCTGTACCATCTGTAAAGGAGAAACCTATGGACCCGCTGAAAGAATTCCGGGGCATCGACGCCCCCATCACCCGCATCGCCCTGTATAAATACGACATCTTCGCCACCAAGAAGTTCAGCTTCGGCACCTGGACCAGCCACCAGCACGTCTTTTTCTGCATCGAGGCGGGCGACCAGACCGGATGGGCCGAGAACATCCTGGCGGTGAACCGCCCCGACGCCGTGCCGGACGAATGGGCCGCCTGTCTGGCCGAGCTGAAAGGCCGCAGCGTGACCGACGCGCTGGCCTTCCTGCGGAAAAAGATCTGCCTGTGGGAGGACCGCCTCACCGAAGCCGCCGAGGCCGCGCTGGTGGACCTGGCCGGCAAGCTCACCGGCCGCAGTGCGCGGCAGCTGCTGGGCCTTGGCGGCAGCGGCCCGGTGTGGGGGGCGTATGTCATCCTCAGCGACGACGCCGCCTTTGTGCGCGAAAAAGCCCGCTGGGCCTTGGAGCACGGGCGCAGCCGCTATATCAAGGTGAAGCTGTTCGGCAAGCCGGAGCTGGACCGAGAGGTGATCCGCGCGGTGCGCGAGATCTGCCCCCGGCCGGACACCTTCTTGCTGGGCGACGTGAACTGCGGCTACCGCAACGAGGGGGAAGAGCGCCCGGTGGAGGAGATCGCATCCTCGCTGCGCGCGCTGTATGACGAAGGTCTCGACGCCTGCGAGGACCCCGCCTTCCTCGCCGCCGAGGAATGGGTGCAGCTGCAGCGGGCGGTGGGGCAGCTGGCCCTCATCCCCGACTACCCGCTGCGCCCGGCCTGCCGCTCCATCCATCGGATCCGGGAGGAGATGGGCGGATACTACAACATCCATCCCGGCTGCACCGGCTCGATCCTGGACGCCGCGGCGCTGGCCGGACGGGTGCGCCAGCTGGGCGCCGGGCTGATGATCGGCGACGACAGCCTGGTGGGGCCGGGCTGCGCGATCTGGCAGCAGCTGGCCGCCTGGCTGGAGGCCGACTGGGTGGAGGCCACCGAAAAGGAGGGCGAGTCCGATTTTTATTTCCGGGCAGTGCGCTCCCTCCCCACCGACAGCCGGCAGAATCCCATCCCGGTGCAGCCGGAAACGGCCGGTTTCGGCCTTGTGCTGGACGAGAGCGCCCTGCGCGAACAGGCCGCCGCTGTGCGGGAAATCCGCTGACATCTTCCTTTCCTTTTTCGCCCGTTCCGGCAGCTGCCGGGACGGGCATTTTTTCTATTTTCCGCACGCGAAAAGGCAACCTGCACAGAGAGAACGGGCATGAATTGGAAAGGCAATCCAAAAATAATACGCTTGACAAAAATAGTATTATAAAATCCAGCAGCCCGGCGAATTATCGCAAAAAAATGTGTATAAAACAAAATTTTATATCTGTCCAGCCTGTGCAGAATACGCTATTCTTTTTATACAAAAGGCATTTTTGCCCAAAAAGCAAAAGGCAGGAGGAGCTGTATGAAACGAAAGGGATTCGCGCAATGCAAACGCATCCTGGCGGGCACTGTCGCGGCGGCCATGCTGACCGGCTTTTGCCCGTTCAGCGTGCTGGCCATGCCGGCGGCCGAGCCGTCCGGGTATGTGATGCCGGCGCCCGCACAGGGGCAAAGCTACAACTTTGCGTCCGAGTACTCCAGCACACAGGGACCGGTGTGGTTCTACCGCTGGATGGACAAGGACACCGGCGCTTTGTCCGACATGACCTGGTCGTCCGGGAACAGCCGCTGGGAGGGCAACGACCACGGCGGGCACTGGATGCGCATTTTTAACGACGGCCTGATGTCCGGCAACGACGGATGCAGCGCCGTGATCGAGTGGGTGGCCCCGCAGGACGGCGTGGTGCTGGTGACGGCGGGCGCGCTGGACGGCAAGACCGCCGCCGGCGAGATCGCCATGGAGAGCGAGCGCACCGACCGCGACGGCGCCACCCTGCGCGTGGAGCACAACGGCGTCACCATCTGGGGCGGCTGCTCCACCCAAAACAACCGCAAGCATCTGGCCTTCGACCCCATCCGCGTGGCGGTGAAGGCGGGCGATACGCTGCGCTTTGTGGAGAACGGCGACGGCGGCAACGCCGAATACAACAACGACCGCGTGTTCTGGAACCCCACCGTCACCTATGAGGCCGACGCATCCGGCGTGATGCTGTCCGGCGCGCAGATGGTGTCGGGCGGCAGCATCCAGATGCAGGCGGCGAACCTGCCCGGCATCGCGCCGGAGGATGTGGCCCTCTACGCCTCGGTGAACGGCGCAGCCCGCACCGAGCGGGAGGTGACCGGTGCGAGCCTGGAAAACGGCACCCTGACGATTGATTTTGCACCCATCCGCGAGGAAAACGCCGCCGTGCAGCTGTTTGCTGTGGTGGGCGGCACCAGCGCGATGGTCTCCTACAACACCGCCGACTATCCCTCCCAGCTGGTGGAGGTGACCGCGTCGGTGCGGGGCGAGGGCGGCAGCATCTCGCCCGCCAGCGTGACGGTGGAGAAGGGACAGAGCGTCACCTTCACCATCACCCCCGACGAAGGATATTCCCTCTATCGCCTGTGGGTGAACGGAGAACTGCAGGACCTGTCTGCTGTGCAGGACGGCACCTTCGTGCTGGAGAACGTCCAGCAGGCCACCACCGTGCAGGCCGCCTTCTATAAGGAGGGCGAGGTGCGCGGCACCACCTACTATGTGGACGCTGCGAACGGCGACGATACGAGCAGCGGCACCAGCGAGGCCGAGGCCTGGAAAACGCTGGACAAGGTGAACGCCACCACCTTCCAGCCGGGCGACCGCATCCTGCTGAAGGCCGGCTGCGTGTGGAACGGCTATCTGTGGCCGAAGGGCGAGGGCGATGAGCTGGACCCCATCACACTGGGCAAATACGGCGATGAAGCGCTGTATCCTGTCATCAACGGCAACGGCACCATGCCCTATGACTGGAGCAAGAAGGGAACCGATCCCGCCTACACCCCGGCCGTGCTGCTGTGCGACCAGAGCAACTGGGTGATCGAGGATCTGGAAGTGACCAACAACTTCGACACCAAATATAATCAGATCGGCATCCTGATCTACACCACCGGCCGCAACGGCGAGACCAGCAACGTCACCGTGCAGGAGTGCTATGTGCACGACGTGACGGCGGTGCAGTCCAGCAACAAGGTCACCGGCGGCATCATCGGCGTCGGCTCCGATTTCTGGATCGACGGCAACCCGATGGAGGGCGAAATTCAGGCTGAATACGGCTTTGACGGCCTGTACATCCTGAACAACCACGTCAAGAACGTGCAGAAAGAGGGCGTGCGCACCACCGGCAGCGGCACCCACTTCCGCAATACCCAGACCCATGAGGACGTTGTTTTCCGCGGCAACTACATCGAGGACATCTATGGCGACGGCATCGTGCTGGCCGAGGTGGGCCAGGCGGGCCTGGTGGAAAGCAACGTGGTGAAGAACGCCTGCAACGTGTCCGAAGCCAACTACGCGGGCGCCTGGAGCTGGCAGTGCAGCAACACCATTTACCGCTACAACGAGGTGTTCGGCATCGAGTACGGCTACAACGACGGCGAGGCCTTCGACTTCGATATCGGCTGCAAAAACCACGCTTTTGTGTACAACTACAGCCACAACAACAAGGGCGGCCTGCTGCTGACCATGTACGCCAGCCCCACCTACACCTTTGCCTACAACATCTCCGCCAACGACGGCAAGCCCAGCCAGGAGCTGTTCCACTGCGCCACCGGCGGCGACTACATCTACAACAACACCCTGTACATCGGCAAAGGGACCTCCACCCACCTGTTCCACGAGGGCAACGTGGGCTTCTTCAAGAACAACACCGTGCTGGTGCACGGCGAGCTGCTGGACCTGTTCACCGGCAGCGGCAGCCTGAGCGAGTCCGGCGTGACCAACAACATCTTCTATCCCGCCTCTGTCACCGGCGGCATGAGCGAGGACGTGCTGGCGAACAACCTGGTGGTCGACCCGATGCTGCCCGGCGCTTCGCTGTCCACCGACGAGCAGTATGCCCTGTCCACCGGCCTGACCTATGAGACGATGGGCCGCGGCGAGGACTGGCTGGCCGGTCTGCGCGAGCGCGCCTCCATCTTCAAGCTGGCCGAAAACAGCCCGGCCATCGATGCGGGCACCCCCATCGAGGACCCCAACTTCACCTTCACCGAGGACCTGTTCGGCAATCCGATCGTGGGCAACCCCGACATCGGCGCCCATGAGTTTGCGAACGATCCCGGCCCGGTGGACGAGGATGTGAAAAAGCCCGAGAGCATCCGTCTGGACCAGACCGATCTCTACCTGCTCACCGGCGACAAGGCCGTTCTCACCGCCGAGGTGGGCCCGGCCGACGCGCTGGACACCAGCGCGGTGTATGAGAGCAGCAACCCCGACGTGGCCACCGTGCAGGCCGACGGCACCGTGCTGGCCGTGGCGCCCGGCGAGGCGACCATCACCGCCCGCGCCAACGCGAACCCCGCCCTGACCGCCCAGTGCACCGTCAAGGTGTACCAGCGCAACGGCCAGACCTACACCCCGGTGAAGGACGGCTATGTCCGCGACAACGGCAAGAACGACGGCACCGCCGACAACATCTTTGTCAAGAACGACACTCCGGGCTGGTCCAGCAAGGGTCTGGTCAGCTTCGACCTCACCGGCGCCGACAACGGCTTCGTGAACGCCGCCCTGCAGTTCTATGTGATGGAGGGCAAGAGCACCCCCGTGGAAGCCACCCTGTTCGCCATCTCCGGTGAGGGCTGGGATGAAGCCGGCATGACCTGGGACAACACCCCCACCGGCGGCGAGGAAGTGGCCAAATTCTCGGTGAGCAGCGCCGATACCGGCAAGGTCCTCTCGATCGACCTCACCAACTATCTGCACCAAAAGCTGGCCGACGGCCAGACCGACATCTCCTTCCGCATCGAGGTCACCGGTTCGCTCGGCTCAAACAGCCAGTTCAAGCTGGCCAGCCGCGAGAACGTGGGCAATGAGCCTTCCATCGTGCTGTCGAACGATTCCGTCAACCGTGTGGAGAGCGTGCGGGTGGACACCGCCGTGGGCGTGGCCCCGGTTCTGCCCGCCACCGTGCGCGCCACCGCGCTGGACGGCACCCAGTTTGACGCCGAAGTGACCTGGGACGCCATCGACCCCGCCAAATACGCCGCCGAAGGCCAGTTCACCGCCACCGGCCGCATCGACGGCTACAGCCTGCCGGTCACCGCGTCGGTGCGGGTATCCGATTTCATCATCGTATCGGTGGAAACCGTGCAGGTCTCCACCCCCGCGGGCGTGGCCCCGGTTCTGCCCGCCGAGGTGCAGGCCACCTACATCACCGGCAAGACCGCCCCGGTCGCCGTGGTGTGGAACACCGTCCCCGCCGACAGCTACGCCCAGCCCGGCGCCTTTGCGGTGGAGGGCAAGGCCGACGGCTTTGACGGCGCCGTGACCGCCGAGGTCACCGTCACCGACGCCGTGGCCGTGCAGGCGCAGCCCGCCTCCGCCAAGGGTCTGGCCGGATACGAGCCCATCCTGCCCGCCGAAGTGCAGGTGGAATACACCGACGGCAGCCTGCACGCCCAGAAGGTGGTGTGGGAAGCCATTCCCGCCGCCCAGTGGCAGCAGGCCGGCACCTTCGAGGTGAAAGGCACCGCGGGCAGCGTGGAAGCGGTGTGCACCGTCACCCTCTACGACGCCGTGCCCGAGACCGGCCTCGCGCTGGACAACCCGCAGGGCAAATACCCCGCCCTGCCCTTTGCGATCACCCTCACCGCCGGCGACGTCTCCTTCCAGCTGAACGCTGCGTGGGAGCCGGTGCAGCCCGCCCAGTACAACGGCAGCGAGGACTTCACCGTGCACGGCGTGGTGGCCGGCACCGACCTGCCCATCGAGGTGCTGGTGCGCCAGCAGCCCGCCGTGGACAATGTGACCGGCGAGAGCACCGCCGCCGAGGACGTGAAGATCCAGGCCGCCCCCTCCGACAAAAACTTTGCCGGCGAGAGCACCCTGGTGGTGAAGAACGTCACCTACGACAAGAACTATAAGCGCGACAGCATCGTGAAATTCGACCTGTCCGATGTGGAGGGCGGCTGGCAGAACCTCACCGGTCTCACCCTGCGCCTCTACCTCACCGCCCGCGAGAACCGCGGCACCGAGAGCTACCTCAGCGTGTGGGCCTCCGGCTCCAACTGGAGCGAGGAGACCGCCACCTGGGACGGCATCACCCAGTCCGGCTACAAAAAGGCGCTGATCGCCGAGAATGTGCCGGTGAAGAACGACCAGGTGGGCAGCTACATCGAGATCGACGTCACCGGCGCGCTGCCCTACATTGAAAACGGCCTCATCACCTTCGCGCTGGGCATCGAGAAGAACCCCGACGCCGACCCCGAAGGCGACCACAGCGCTCTGACCTTCGCCGCGATGGAGTCCGGCGAGGCCACCGCGCCCAAACTGGCCTACACCAACCGCTACATCACCAGTCTGGAGACCCCCACCGCCGAGGTGGAGCCGGGCTGCCTGCCCACCCTGCCCGACACCGTGCAGGTCACCTACAGCGACGGCGAGACCGCACAGCTGCCGGTGGAATGGGGCGGCATGACCCATTCGATGTTCTCCCGTCCCGGCACCGTGTATGTGAACGGCACCGCGAATGGAGCGTATCTGCCCCTCACTGCGCAGGTCACCGTGAAATCCGCGCCCGCCGACAAGGCGCATCTGAACGATGTGATCCGCCAGGCCCAGGCACTGGATGAAAACGCCTACACCGACGCCAGCTGGAAGGTGCTGGCCAACGCGCTGAGCAAGGCGCTGGCTGTCCAGGCCAACGCCGACGCTGCCCAGCAGCAGGTGGACGATGCTGCCGCCGCGCTGGAGAAGGCGATCGCCCAGCTGGAGAAGGTACCGGGTCCCAATCCTGATCCCGATCCCACTCCCACGCCGGTGCCCACCCCCGGCACCGATCCCGCCCAGCCGGACGGCTCTCTGCCCGCCACCGGCGATGTGTCCGCACCGTTTGTGTGGATGGCGCTGCTGGCCCTGAGCGCGGCCGGATACACCCTGCTGCGCAGACGCCGCAGCTGAACCAATTGCCTTTCCTGTCCGCCGCCCCGGACCTGACCGCGGGCGGCGGCACAAAAACTCTCCACTGCAAAGCAGCCTTGTGCCCGGCAGGGTGCGGGGCTGCTTTGCTTGTCCGGGCGGCCGGTCTGCCGTATAATGGACCTATCACCACAAAAAGGAGAACCAAGATGAAGCGTTTTTGTCTGGCCGTCCCGCTGGCGGCCGCTGTGCTGCTGGGCGGATGCTCCGGCGGCGACACGGTGGCCCATCTGGACGGGCATCCCGTATCGCTGGAGGAATACCGCCAGTATGCCTACGACTCGATCTCGCTGGTATCGGCGGAATATAACCGCACCTATGGCGCCGACCCCAACGCCGCCGACTTCTGGACGACCGCCTACGACGGCGTCACCCCGATGCAGACGCTGCTGGAAAACGCCGATGAGGCGATGCGGCAGGCCAAGGGAGTGCAGGCTGCGGCGGTGGAACTGGGTCTTTTGACCGAGGAGCAGATCAGCTGGGAGGGCCAGCAGGAGGCGTTTGAAACCGAAAACCGCACCAGACTCGAAACGCTGGAGGCGGGCGGCATCGTCTATGGACCCGAACAGCTGACACTGGCGCAGTTCTGCTCCTACTGGCAGAGCGCGGTGCAGCAGCAGGTGGAGGACCTTCTGTACCAGAACGCCCAGCCCACCGAGCAGCAGCTGCGGGACTACTACGACGAGCACGCCGCCGAACTGTCTGCCCGCAACTTCACCGCCGAGGCCGATTTCTACTATTGGCCGGCTGGAGAGAGCGACACCGCGGCGCAGGAGCTGGTGCAGATTCTGGCGCAGGGCACCCAGCAGCAGGCGGCAGCCGACGAACTGGCTGCCCGCACCGGTCTGGAAACCGGCTGGCGGCAGGAGACAGTGAACACCCGCGAGATGGGCAAGGAGGACCAGGCCTACACCCAGACGGTGCAGCTGCTGGCCGACTGTGCATTGGACGAGGTGACCGGTCCGCTGTACGCCGAGGGGATGGAGGTGTGGATCGTGCCGCGCAGCCGCCAGAACGAGGAGATCGGCAGCTTCGAGGAGGCACAGGCCGAGATCGAGGACCTCTGGCGCACCGAGCAGGCGCAGAACCAACTGCAGCAGATGCTGGACGGGCAGACCTGGAAGCCCACCGCGCTGCACGACAAGCTGACGATTGAGCAGATCCGCCCGTAACGCCGGCGGAAATCAAAATCCACCGCATAACAGCATAAAAACTGCAGGGCGCGGACAGTGCTTTTCGCTGTCCGCGCCCTGTGGCTTTGTATATATATGGTAAAGAAGAGGTTCACCCCTCCATCGCCCGGCGGTATTCGCCGGGCGTTTTGCCTTTCTGGCGGCGGAACACCCGCCCGAAATAGCTCACGTCCCCGAATCCGCAGGCCAGCGCCACGTCGGTGACGCTGTCGCGGGTGGAGCATAGCAGTTCGGCGGCACATTCCACCCGGTAGTAGTTCAGATAGTCGATGGGGGTGCGGCCGGTAATCTGGCGGAACACCCGGCAGAAATACTTCGGCTCCAGCGCCGCCTCCCCCGCCAACTGCTCCAGCGACAGCGGCTGCGCGTAGTCGGTGCGGATGCGCCGCAGCACCCGCTTCACCGCCTGTGCCCGGCGGGTGTCGCGGGCGGTCTCGGGCAGCGGAGGACGGTAGAGCTTGCGCGCCAGCATCTCGCCCAGCAGCTGCCACAAAAAGCCCATCGTCGTGAACTCATACCCCGGCTGCTCGGTCTCCATCGCCTGAAACAGCCCGTTCACCAGCTTTGCCGCCGGAGCGTTCACGGCGAAAAACGCCTCCATCCGCGCACCGCTCTGCAAAAGCCCGGCCAGCTGCTGGCCGCACACCGCCGCGCCGGTGAGAAACCGCTCGAGGTCAAACACCACACACTCATACACACAGTTTTCCGGCCGTCCGCCGTGGATCGAACCGTCGGCCAGCAGCATGCAGTCGCCGGCGTGCAGCTCGTACCCCGTCCCGTCCACCGACAAATGCAGCACCCCCTGCAACACCAGGATCAGCTCGTGCTCCATGTGCCAGTGGAACGGCATCTCGTAGCGCGGGTGAGCCGCGTCCACATAGTACAGCTGGATGGGAAAATCAAAGGTGCCCCGCACCGCCTTTTCGTGGCTGGCAAGATAGCGCATGTTCGCCCCCTCCAAAAGTGAATATCGTCCGGTTTATTCCGATTATACACCAAGACAGGCACCCTTTCAATCCGCTATACTGCATATAGAAGCAAAGAAAGGAGTGTCCCCCCGATGGACATCAATCTGATCAAGGAGCAGATCTGCGACGTCTGCCACAAAATGTGGCAGCTGGGCTGGGTGGCGGCCAACGACGGCAACGTATCCGCCAAGCTGGACGACGGCACCTTCCTGTGCACCCCCACCGGCATGAGCAAGAGCTTTATCACCCCGGAAAAACTCATCCGCATCAACGCCAAAGGCGAGGTGCTGGAAGGCGCGGAGGGTCTGCGCCCCTCCAGCGAGATCAAGATGCATCTGCGCTGCTATGAAAAGCGCCCCGACGTGTGGAGCGTCATCCACGCCCATCCTCCCGGCGCCACCGGCTTCGCCGTGGCCCACAAGGCGATGGATATGTACAACATGATCGAGGACGTGGCGGTGATCGGCAGTGTGCCGCTGACCCCCTACGGCACCCCCAGCACCACCGAGGTGCCCGACGCCATCGAGCCGTATCTGGAGGAGCACGACGTGATGCTGCTGGAAAACCACGGCGCTTTGGCGGTGGGCAGCGACGTCATCACCGCTTTCTACCGCATGGAGAGCCTGGAGCTGTGGGCCAAGATCACCATCAACGCGGTGATCCTGGGCGGCAGTATCGACATCAGCCGCGACAACATCCAGAAGCTGATCGACCTGCGCGGCTTCTACCGCGTGACCGGCCGTCATCCCGGCTACAAGAAATTCGACAACGGATTGAGGTGAGTGCGATGCTGAAAGGAGTTCCCGCCATCCTGTCGCCCCAGCTGCTGAAGGTGCTGTGCGAGATGGGCCACGGCGACGAGATCGTGATCGCCGACGGCAATTTCCCGGCCGAGAGCATGGGTAAGGACGCCGTCGTCATCCGCGCCGACGGCCACGGCGTGCCGGAAATTCTGGACGCCGTGCTGAAGATGATCCCGCTGGACCAGTACGTTGAGACCCCCGCCGCCCTGATGGAGGTGGTGCCGGGCGACGACTGCGTCCCGGTGATCTGGGAGCAGTACCGCGCGCTGCTGGAGGAGAACGGCGAAGACCCCGCCCGCATCGAGATGATGGAGCGCTTTGCCTTCTACGAGCGGGCCAAAAAGGCCTATGCCATCGTCGCCACCGGCGAGAGCGCCATCTACGCTAACATCCTGCTGAAAAAAGGAGTGGTGAAATGAAGCGCGTTCTGGCGTTTGATTTCGGCGCGTCCAGCGGACGTGCCATCCTGGCCGAGTTTGAAAACGGGCAGCTTACGTATCAAGAAGTGCATCGCTTCGAGAACTGCCCCCGCGAGGCGGACGGGCATTTTCGCTGGGATTTCGCCGACCTGATGGCGAATGTCCGGCTGGGCATCGAAAAGGCGGGCGAATTCGACAGCATCGGGTTCGACACCTGGGGCGTCGATTTCGGCCTGCTGGACGAGAACGGCGAACTGCTGGGCGACCCGGTCCACTACCGCGACGGACGCACCGAGGGCATGGTGGAAAAGGCGCTGCACACCATGCCGGCAGACGCGCTGTACGCCGCCACCGGCAGCCAGATCATGGGCATCAACACCCTGTTCCAGCTGCTGGCCGCGAAGGAAACCGCCCCCGAAACCTGGGGTAAGGCCAAGCGTCTGCTGTTCATGCCGGATCTGTTCGCCCACGCGCTGTGCGGGTCGGACGCCTGCGAGACCACCATCGCCTCCACCAGCCAGCTGCTCGACCCGCACACCCGCGGCTGGAGCCGGCCGGTGCTGGATGCGTTCGGCATCCCCGAAAGCCTGTTCGCCCCGCGGGTGGACAGCGGCGCGGTGGTGGGCGAATACAAGGGCGCAAAGGTCATCGCGGTGGCCGGGCACGACACCCAGTGTGCCGTGGCCGCCATGCCCGCGCCCGACAAGGACGCCGCCTTTTTGTCCTGCGGCACCTGGAGCCTGCTGGGGTGTGAGCTGGACGCCCCTGTCCTCACCGAGCAGAGCCGTCTGCTGGCTTTGTCCAACGAGCAGGGCGCGAACGGCAAGGTGAACTATCTGAAAAACATCATCGGCCTGTGGCTGATTCAGGAAAGCCGCCGCCAATGGCGGCGCGAGGGGCAGGAGTATTCCTACGCCGACCTCGAAACGCTGGCGCTGGAAGCCGCGCCGCTGCGCAGCTTCATCGACCCGGACGACCCCGCCTTCACCCCTCCGGGCGACATCCCCGGCCGGGTGCGGGAGTTCTGCCGCCGCACCGGGCAGCCGGTGCCCGAAACGGTGGGCGAGATCATGCGCTGCATCTACGAAAGTCTGGCGCTGAAATACCGCTTCGCGCTGGACCAGCTGAGCCAGGCCACCGGCAAGAATTTCAGCAGCCTGCACATTCTGGGCGGCGGCACCAAGGACGGTCTGCTCTGCCGCATGACCGCCGACTGCACCGGCATTCCTGTCATTGCTGGGCCGGTGGAGGCCACCGCGCTGGGCAACATCCTCATCCAGCTTGTGGCGCTGGGCGAGGTGAAGGACATCGAGGAGGGCCGCGCCCTCATCGCCGCCACCGAACCGGTCAAACGCTTTGCTCCGTCCGCACAGGACGACTGGAACAGAGCATACGAAACGTATAAAACAATCATAAAATAACAAGGAGGAAACAACCATGCTGTATCCGAAGATCGGCATTCGCCCCACCATCGACGGCCGCTGGGGCGGTGTGCGTGAAAGCCTGGAAGAGCAGACGATGGCGATGGCGCAGAACGCCAAAGCCCTGATCGAAGAAAACCTGCGCTATCCCGACGGCACCCCCGTCCAGTGCGTGATCGCCGATTCCACCATCGGCGGCGGCGCCGAGGCCGCTGCCTGCGCCGACAAGTTCACCACCGAAAACGTGGTGGCCACCCTGACCGTCACCCGCTGCTGGTGCTACGGCAGCGAGACCTTCGATATGGACCCCCGCACCATCAAGGCGGTGTGGGGCTTCAACGGCACCGAGCGCCCCGGCGCGGTGTATCTGGCCGCTGTGCTGGCCGCCCACGCCCAGAAAGGTCTGCCCGCCTTCTCGATCTACGGCCACGACGTGCAGGAAGCGTCCGACACCTCCGTCCCCGCCGACGCCGCCGAGAAGATCCTGCGCTTTGCACGCTGCGCTGTGGCGGTGGGCTGGATGAAGAACAAGGCCTACGTCAATCTGGGCGGTGTGGCGATGGGTATCGCCGGCAGCTACTGCGACGCCGCGATGTTCCAGAAATACTTCGGCATCCGCCCCGAGTGGGTGGACATGACCGAGATCATCCGCCGCATCACGCTGGAGATCTACGACCACGAGGAATACGACCGCGCGCTTGCCTGGGTGAAGGCCAACTGCAAGGAGGGCTTCGACTGCAACGCCGGCAAGAACCTGCCCGAGGTCATCACCAAGTCGAAGGTTGTTCCCGCCGACAAGGACTGGGAGTTCATCACCAAGATGACAATGGTCATGCGCGACATTCTGTACGGCAACCCCAAGCTGGACGAGATGGGATGGCACGAGGAAGCTCTGGGCAAGAACGCCGTGGCGGGCGGCTTCCAGGGCCAGCGCAACTGGACCGACTGGCTGCCCAACGCCGACTTCACCGAGGCGATCATGGCCTCCACCTTCGACTGGAACGGTCCCAAGCAGCCCACCCCGTTTGCCACCGAGAACGACACCCTGAACGGCGTGGCGATGATGCTGGGCACCCTGGTGACCGGCACCGCCCCCTGCTTCCACGACGTGCGCACCTACTGGAGCCCCGAGGCCTGTGAGCGGGTCACCGGCCACAAGCCCACGGGCGTGGCGAAGGACGGCTTCATCCACCTGATCAATTCCGGCGCCACCGCGCTGGACGGCTCCGGCGCCGTCACCAACGACAAGGGCGAGCATGTGATGAAGCCCTTCTGGGAGATGACCGACAAGGACGTGAACGCCTGCCTGGAGGCCACCGACTGGTGCCGTGCCAACTATGAGTACTTCCGCGGCGGCGGCTTCTCCAGCCACTTCCGCTGCGCGGCCGAGATGCCCGTGACCATGCTGCGCGTGAACATCGTGGAGGGCGTCGGTCCTGTGCTGCAGCTGGCCGAAGGCTGGACCGCCAACCTGCCCGACGACGTGCACACCCCCATCGACCTGCGCACCGACCGCACCTGGCCCACCACCTGGTTCGTTCCCCGCCTGACCGGCAAGGGAGCCTTCAAGGATGTGTACAGCGTGATGGCCAACTGGGGCGCCAACCACGGCGTGACCGTCTACGGCCATGTGGGTGCGGATCTGGTTACTCTGGCTTCGATGCTGCGCATCCCCGTGGCGCTGCACAACCTGCCCGAGGAGAAGGTCTACCGCCCGCACAGCTGGGCTGCCTTCGGCACCCAGGACACCGAGGCCGCCGACTTTGCCGCCTGCAAGCACTACGGCCCGCTCTACCGCTGATTTTCTGGCAAAACAGGCGCAGGGCCGCGGAAAACTTCTCCGCGGCCCTGTCTTTGAGGAAAGGAAACGATCATCATGGCAAATCGTATTGTACTGAATACCATCTCCTACCACGGCAAAGGCGCGATTGAGAACATCGTTCCCGAGCTGACCGCCCGCGGCTATAAAAAGGCATTCGTCTGCTCCGACCCCGATCTGGTAAAGTTCGGCGTGACCGCGAAGGTCACCGACCTGCTGGAGAAGGCCGGTTTCCCCTACACCCTGTACAGCGAGATCAAGCCCAACCCCACCATTGAGAACGTGCAGACCGGCGTGGCCGCTTTCAAAGAGAGCGGCGCCGACTCCATCGTGACCATCGGCGGCGGTTCCTCGATGGATACCGCCAAGGCCATCGGCATCATCATCAACAACCCCGAGTTCGCCGACGTGCGCAGCCTGGAGGGTGTTGCCCCCACCAAGAAGCATGCCGTGTTCACCATCGCTGTTCCCACCACCGCCGGCACCGCCGCTGAGGTGACCATCAACTACGTCATCACCGACGTGGAGAAGAAGCGCAAATTCGTCTGCGTGGACACCAACGACATCCCCGAGATCGCCGTGGTGGACCCCGACATGATGAGCAGCATGCCCAAGGGTCTGACCGCTGCCACCGGTATGGACGCTCTGACCCACGCCATCGAGGGTTACATCACCAAGGGAGCCTGGGAGATGACCGACATGTTCCACCTGAAGGCCATCGAGCTGATCGCGAAGCACCTGCGCGGCGCCGTGGAGGGCACTCCCGAAGGCCGTGAGGGCATGGCGCTGGCCCAGTATGTGGCCGGTATGGGCTTCTCCAACGTAGGTCTGGGCATCGTGCACAGCATGGCTCACAGCCTGGGCGCTGTCTACGACACCCCGCACGGTGTTGCCAACGCCATCCTGCTGCCCACCGTGATGGAGTACAACGCCCCCTGCACCGGCGAGAAGTACCGCGACATCGCCAAGGCGATGGGCGTTGAGGGTGTGGACGAGATGGATCTGGAGGCTGCCCGCAAAGCTGCCTGCGACGCCGTGAAGAAGCTCTCCGCCGACGTGGGCATCCCCGCCGACCTGAAGGCCATCGTGAAGGCCGAGGATCTGGACTTCCTGTCCGAGAGCGCTTATGCCGACGCCTGCCGTCCGGGCAACCCCCGCGACACCAGCGTAGCCGAGATCCGCGCGCTGTACGAGAAGCTGCTGTAAGGTCTGTGCCTGCGGCAGGCCCAAAGGCTCCGCCTTTGGAATCCGCGATTTTTTGAAAAAAATCGCGTAAAACTTTTTTCGGGGGCGGCTTTTGCAAAGCCGCCCCTGTTTGTGTATAAAAATAAAACGCCTTTCCCGGCTGGGGGAAGGCGTTCTGTATACACGGATTTACTTGTCGATGATGTTATACTGCTTCAGCAGCTCCACCCGCCGCTTTCCAATCTCCATCGAGGAGGCCGCGTCGTTATTGGACGAATGGCGCACCTCTTTCTGGTACTTCCAGATGCGGCTGGCCCACGCCACCGGCAGCAGATACGGGTGCTTTTTCAGATACGGATACCGTCCCTGCAGACTCTTCGCGGGTAGGAAAATTGTTTTCAGCACGCTGTTTTTTGCCTGCTTGCCCTGTTTCTGGGCCGATACCGTGTTCAGCGTGATCTGGCTGGAATGCTTGCGGCTCATATCCGCGTCGCCGAACACGCCGCCGTCCAGCAAGTCCTGCAGCAGCGCTTCTCCGTCCACGCGGGGTGCGGCCCAGTCCGGCGGCAGGCAGGCTTTTTCCGCATCCAGACACAGGTGCTTTTTGCCGATGTCGAACAACGCCGCCGCAAAGCCGTCCGCCCGCACCGATGCATAGGCACGCTGCACATGCGGCCAGTCGATCTGCGCACCGTAGGTCTGGGCATACAGCACAATGTCGCACACCTGCCGGATTCCGAAGCCGCTGTGCAGAAAATGCTTGAAGGCATGCAGGATCAGGTACAGCAGATGGTCGGTGTGGGAGAGGGTGTACACCTCCACGCCGTCGATTTTCACGGTGGTCAGGCGGTCGAACATGCCGTCAAACAGACCGTTCAGCTCGCCGTATGCCTCCGACTGGGAGGGGAACAGCTCCTTGTGCAGCTCCACATACAAAAGGCCGTTCTGCTTGCGGTAGGGTACCTCGCCCGCCTCGTCCAGATCGTCGGCGGGAGCCAGCGGGGCCATCCCGTTTTCCACAAAAACCCGGTGACAGGTGGAAAACTGCTCCGGCGGGATGAGGATATCCTCGTCGCCGGAGGTGCGGTGGTCGGCAAACGGGTACAGGCTGCGGCAGACAAGTCCCTTCACCACAGCCGGCGTCGCGCCCTGCTGCACAAGGCGCGGATACAATTGCAGCAGCTCCATCGTCTTGCGCCCCTGCACCATCACCAGACGCACCGCCTGTCCGCGCAGCGTCTGCACCAGCTCGGGCGGCGCGCTGGCGAAGGCCGGGCAGGAATACACCGCCTCAAAGATCATGGGCAGGATCTGGTGCTGGGAAGACAGCTTAAACAGCGCCGTCCAGTCCCCGGCGGACAGGCCGTCCTTCCAGTTCACCTGTGTGCCGTTCAGAAAGCAGCGCAGCGCCTCGAGCATTTTTTCCTGGATCATCTGCATAGACAACAAACCTCTGTTGCAAAAAAAATAGAATAGACTGTCGAAAAAGTTCAAAATCCGTCGCCGTCGGCGGACATGCGCCGACGACGGCGACACCGACAGGGAAATTTTGCGGCAAATTGTGTGCGAGGAGCAAAGCGACGAGTGCGCGATTTGCCGTAAAATTTTGTCGAAGGGGATTCCAAAGGGGGAAATAGCCGCGGCAGGCGCAGCCGTGCGCGGCTGTTGCCTCCTATGCAGCGTGTCGAGTTTCTCGACACGCTGCATAGAATATGCGGTATTTTTATGATACACGATTCTCTCTTTCTATGCAATCAATTGGGAACAAAATCCACGGTCACGATCTCGGGAATGTTGTTGAAGCGCGGTACCCGCTCGGTGCTGCCGAGGCCGCGGGAGAGCACCAGCGACTTTTGCCCATCGGTCGATTGGTACACGCCCTCCAGCCGTCCGGGGAACCAGCCGAAGTCCGGCCCGTACAGCCCCCCGAGCAGCGGAAAAATCACCTGTCCGCCGTGCACATGGCCGGAAAAGACGCAGTCCACCTCCCACTCGTCCAGCCCGCCGTTGACCAGCCAGCACACCGGCATATGGCACAGCAGGATGGTATAGCGGTCGGTATTCTGGAAGTCCGACACAAAGGCGCACTCCTCCTCGTCGGCCTCGCCGGTTTCCAGGTATTTCTCGGGCAGGCAGTAGCCGTAGATGCCGCCCAGACGGATGGGCTGCCCCTTCACCTCGATGTCCAGATAGTCCCGCTCCAGAACGGTGGCGCCGGCCTCCTCATACAGCGGCACGAGGTCGGTGCCGAAGTTCTGCCGGTACTCCACCTCATGGTTGCCCAGCGACAGGTACACCGGCGCGATGGCGGACAGCTCCCGGATGGTGTCGGTGGCGACGGTGGTGCTGGGGTCATCGGCATTCAGCAGGTCGCCGGTGAGGAAGATCAGGTCGGGCTGCTGTTGCTCCACCGTCCGCAGCAGGTTGTGTTCCTCGGTTTCAAAGACGCTGTTGTGCAGGTCGGACAGCTGCACCACCCGCACCGTTTCGGAAAAGCCGTCGGCAGGGATGGTGTAATGGGAAACCTCCAGGCTGTTTTTGGAGCTTTGCAGCATATTGTAACACAGGCAGGCCAGTGCCAGCAGCACCAGCAGCAAGACAAGCAGATAGAGTTTTCGTGTTTTTTTCATGGTCGTCCGCCCTCCGCTTTCTGTTTGCAATCCGGTTTCTCTCCTGTATTGTACCATGTTTTCGCCTTGATTGCATCCGGATTGTGTCGCAAACCTTGTGTTCGTTTTGTGTGTCGTCACAAAAATGACCTGCATAGATTGGGCAAAACAGCAAATTTTCCGTTTTCCTCTTGACAGGAAGAAAAGATTTTTGTAAACTCAAAACCAATTTAACACACAAAAGCGTTAAAGTAAACCGATGACGCAGAGGAGTAGGCCGGGAGCCGGTTCCCCCAGCGAGCCGCGGACAGTGCAAGCGCGGCGGAAACGACCCTGTCGAATGGGCTGCCGAGGGCGGGCCGAACGGGAGCATCCCCAGTAGGCGCCGACGGATTTCCCCCGTTACCGGGAACGGTGTGTGATGGCACACCGGCTGAGCGGACGGAAAGCATTCCGTCAATTTGGGTGGCACCGCAGAAGTTGCAAGACTTTTGTCCCAAAGGGTATATGTACAGCATGCCCTGTGGGACAAGAGTCTTTTTTTATCCCGCGCGGCGCACAGAAAGGAGCAAACAGCATGGCAAGCGAGAAGATCCCGTACAAAATCTACCTGTCCGAAGAGGAAATGCCCAAAACCTGGTACAACGTGCGCGCCGATATGAAGAACAAGCCTGCACCTCTGCTGCATCCCGTCACCGGGCAGCCGATGGGGTACGAGGATCTGCGCCCGGTGTTCTGTGACGAGCTGATCCGCCAGGAGCTGGACAACGACACCCGCGAAATCCCCATCCCGGAGGAGATCCTCGACTTCTACAAAATGTACCGTCCCGCGCCGCTGGTGCGCGCCTACTGTCTGGAGAAAAAGCTGCAGACGCCCGCGAAGATTTACTACAAATTCGAGGGCAACAACACCTCCGGCAGCCACAAGCTGAACAGCGCCATCGCCCAAGCGTACTACGCAAAGCAGCAGGGTCTGGTGGGCGTGACCACCGAGACCGGCGCCGGGCAGTGGGGCACGGCGCTGTCGATGGCATGTGCCTATCTGGGACTGGACTGCAAGGTGTATATGGTCAAGTGCTCCTACGAGCAGAAGCCCTTCCGCCGCGAGGTGATGCGCACCTACGGCGCGTCGGTGACCCCTTCCCCTTCCATGGAGACCGAGGTGGGACGCCGCATCCTGGCCGAGCATCCCGGCACCAGCGGTTCGCTGGGCTGTGCGATCAGCGAGGCGGTGGAGAAGGCCACCACCACGCCCGGCTACCGGTATGTGCTGGGCAGCGTGCTGAACCAGGTGCTGCTGCACCAGAGCGTGATCGGTGTGGAGGCCAAGATCGCGCTGGACAAATACGGCGTTGTGCCCGACATCATTATCGGCTGCGCGGGCGGCGGCAGCAATCTGGGCGGTCTGATCTCGCCGTTCATGGGCGAAAAGCTGCGCGGCGAGCGGGACTACCGTTTCATTGCGGTGGAGCCTGCCTCCTGCCCCAGCTTCACCCGCGGCCGCTTTGCCTACGACTACTGCGACACCGGCATGGTCTGTCCGCTGGCCAAGATGTACACGCTGGGCAGCAACTTCATCCCGTCGGCCAGTCACGCGGGCGGTCTGCGGTACCACGGCATGAGCTCGGTGCTGTCGCAGCTGTACCACGACGGCATGATGGAGGCGGTGGCCGTGGAGCAGACCAAGGTCTTTGAAGCGGCCGAGGAGTTTGCCCGTGTGGAGGGCATCCTGCCCGCGCCGGAGAGCAGCCACGCCATCCGGGTGGCGATCGACGAAGCGCTGCGCTGCAAGGAGACCGGCGAGGAAAAGACCATCCTGTTCGGCCTCACCGGCACCGGCTACTTCGACATGGTTGCCTACGAGCGGTTCCACAACGGCGAGATGACCGACACCATCCCCACCGACGCCGAGCTGGAAGCCAGCTTCGCTCGTCTGCCCAAGGTGCCTGGGCAGGAATAAGCACCGCCCGGCTGTTTTTCACGGATTCAATTCCCCCTGTTATGACAGTATTCCGCACTGCATAGCAGGGGGGATTTTTTGTGTACGTGCCCCCATCGGACAGGCTTTTCGCGGCATCATCGCTTTTTTGACAACATAGTATGAAAAAGCAGCCTTTTGCGCTGCGATTTCACACAGGGAGGCATCGTCATGAAACAGCCCCGATACATCGTGCAGGAACATTTTCTCTCCGCAGGCTCTGCGCAGCGAGAACAGACAATCCGGCAGCTTCTCGCGCTCTACCTTGAAAACGCTGTCAAGTATGCGCCCGGCGCAGCGCCGCAATAGACATCCCGTCGGCGGCGCGGTATCCTGTGAACGGACAAGGGAGGGATGAGCATGAAAGCTGCGATCTACTGCCGTCTGAGCAAAGAGGACGAGAACCTGGAGGGCAGCGCACAGGAATCCGAGAGCATCCAGAACCAGAAATCCATGCTGATCCAGTACGCGGTGGAGCACGGATACGAGATCTACGGCATCTACTGCGACGAGGACTACTCAGGCATCGACCGCGACCGCCCGGACTTCGCCCGGATGATCGAGGCAGCCAGCCATCGGCGGTTTGAGGTGATTCTGGCAAAAACGCAGTCGCGCTTCACCCGCGACATGGAGCTGGTGGAAAAATACCTGCACGGCAAATTTGTCGAGTGGGGGATTCGGTTCATCGCGGTGGTGGACCATGTGGACACCGCCGACGCCGCGGGCAAAAAAAGCCGGCAGATCAACGGCCTTGTGAACGAGTGGTATCTGGAGGATTTGTCGGGCAATGTGCGGTCGGTGCTGGACCACAAGCGCCGGGAGGGAAAATACATCGCCTCGGCGCCGCTCTACGGCTACTGCAAGGACCCGGCCGACCACAACCGCATTGTGGTGGACCCTCCCGCCGCGGCGGTGGTGCAGCGGATCTTCTCGCTGTGTCTGGAGGGGTGCGGCAGCAGCCGCATCGCGCAGATCTTAAATGAAGAGAATATCCCCTCTCCTTCCCTGTACAAGCAGCAGAACGGACAGCACTGTCCCGGTCCGCCCCACCCGAACAGCGATGTGTGGGGCAAGGCCACCGTCTACCGCATCCTCACCACCCGCACCTATGCCGGTGATCTGGAGCAGGGGCGCCACCGCAAGGTGAGCTACAAATCCAAAAAGACGGTATGGCTGCCGCGGGAGGAGTGGATCGTGGTGCCGGACACCCACGAGCCGGTGATCGACCGGGACACCTTCGACCAGGTGCAGCAGATGCTCCGCCGCCGCGCGCGCAGCAGCAGACCGGGACAGGTACATCCGCTGGCGGCGAAGGTGCAGTGCGGCATCTGCGGCGCGATGATGGAGCAGAGCTCGTCCGGCTGCACCGCCAAAGGGCGGGACGGTCCGGTGCGGTATTTCCGCTGCCGGATGTCCCAGCGGGACCGCCGCCGCTGCACCGGCCAGCCGTACATGCCCACCGCCCAGCTGGAAGAGCTGGTGCTGGAGCGTCTGCGCAGCTATGTGCGCGCCTATTTCGATCCCGCGTCGCTCGACCACATCCTGCTATGCGCCGAGGCGGAGAAAAAACGGCAGACACGGCAGGAGGAACTGCGCCGCCTGCGGTCGGAGCTGGAACGCCGCCGCCGCGCCATCCAGCAGCTGTATCTGGACAAAACGGAAGGGCTTGTCCAGCCCGAGCAGTTCAGCCGGCTGAACGAGGCATTTCTGCAGCAGGCCGGGCAGCTGGAAACGCGCTGCGCCGCGCTGGAGGAGGAGCTGGACGAATCGACCGGCGAGACCCGACGCCGCCAGCTGGAGCAGTATCTGCGGGGCCTTTTGGAGGTCCCGCGGCTGGACCGCCAGCTGGTGTGTCTGCTGGTGGACCATGTGACGGTGTTCCCGCCCGACAAAGCTGCCGGCACCCGCCGAATCGAGATCGACTGGCGGTTCTGACCGGCCGCCCCGCCCTCCGGACATGCCTTCCCCTGGCAGGGGAAGGTGCCGCCGACGGCGGCGGATGAGGTCGAAGCCCTCCCCGTTCCTCTTCGCCTTCCCCTCTCCTTCGGAACATCCCAAGCCCGCAATTTCCGTTCTTTCGCCCAATTCGCCTGCCCATCTGCGTGCGTCGTCTCTTCCCCCCAGGTGGGATACACCTCGCTGGAAGCCACGTTGGCGATGTAGTCGCGGAAGCTGACGGTCACGTTTTGGGCGCTGGAAGTGGGGCGTCCCAGATGCACGGTGATCTTGTCGGGGATGATGGGGAACTCCAGCACGCGCGGCACACAGGCGCCGATGGGCTGCGGGCCGCTCGCACCGCCGGGCGCGAACAGATGGTGCGCCGGCACCACCGTCTCGTCAAACGAGACCGGCATGGGGCCATTGGGGTCGAGCGGGACGAATTCCAGGGTGGCCAGGCTCACCTGGCCGTCGAAGATCTGCACCCCCTTGATCGAGATGGGGGAATACCCAACTGCCTGTGCCGTCAGGTCCACCGTTGCGTAGGGCTGCACATCGGTGTTGTTCTCGTCCAGCGAGTAGGCCGCCGCCGGGGCGGGGATGCTGATATCGGTTGTAAGTCCTTCATCGTCGGTGGTGCGGGTGACGTCCACGCCGCTGCCGGTGACATGCACCACCGCCCCCGCCACCGGACCGGCCTGGCGCGCGGCAAAGCTGGAGATGCGCAGGGTTCCCTGCCCGGCCGCGCGGGGACGGGATGTCTGGGTCAATGCCATATCCATTCCTCCTTTTGGTTTGGTAAAAAGCCGGCTGGCTTCAAGGCCAGCATATTCGCGGCCCGGCCCGATGGTGCGGCGGGATTGGTATTGGCAAGCGGGCGCTTTTGTATTATACTGAGAGCATCCGCACCGATCTGAAACGTAAGGAGGCAAAACGATGCAGTATACCATTGAAAATGAATTTTTGGTCCTGACCGTGGACAGCCGCGGCGCCGAGGCGGTGAGCCTGGTCTGGAAAGCCGACGGCAGCCAGCTGCTGTGGCAGGCCGACCCCGCCGTGTGGGGCCGCCACGCGCCGCAGCTGTTCCCCTACACCGGCCGCATCAAAGGGGGCGCTTTCACCGCCAAGGGGCGGGAATACAAGGCGGGCGCGCACGGCTTCGCCCGCGACCTGGAGCACACCCTGGCAGACAAAAAGGCCGACTGCCTGACCCTGGAGCTGCGTTCCAGCGAGGAGACGCTGGCGCGCTGGCCCTACGAGTTCGTCCTGCGCACCACCTACCGTCTGGAGGGCGCTTCGCTGGTGCACCACACCGAGGTGCAGAATCCCGGCAGTGAGACGCTGCGGTTCGGCTTTGGGTATCACCCGGGCTTCGTCTGCCCCTTCGACGCCGACCACCGCGCCGCCGATTACGATATCGTCTTCGACTGCCCCCAGACCCCGGTGGTGCAGGACACGCCGGACGGCCTGTGCGACGGCACCCATCTGCTGATGGAAAACAGCGCCGTGCTGCCGATGTCGGACGATATGTTCGCCAACGACTCCATCTGCCTGACCCGGCTGTCCGCCAAAACGCTGTCGGTGGCCGAGCGCGGGAGCGGCCGCCGCGTGGAGCTGGACATCGAGGGCTTCCCCTACGTGCTGCTGTGGAGCGCCCCCACCGAGCGGCTGAAATTCGTCTGCGTGGAGCCGTGGCATTCCCTGCCCGACCGTGTGGACGCCACCGGACGCTGGGAGGACAAGCCCTGCGCCGCCGCGCTGGAGCCGGGCGAGAACTGGAGCACGGCCCTGAAGGCCACCTTCGTCCGATGAGCTGGTACGAGCGCAGCGCCCTGCTGCTGGGCGAGGATGGGATGCAGCGCCTGGCCGCCGCAACGGTGGCGGTGTTTGGTCTGGGCGGGGTGGGCAGCTATGCCGCCGAGGCGCTGGCGCGCAGCGGGGTGGGCAGCCTTGTGCTGGTGGACGACGACGTGGTGGCCGAGAGCAACCTGAACCGCCAGCTGGTGGCGCTGCACAGCACCATCGGCCGCCCCAAGGCGGAGGTGGCCGCCGCCCGCATCGCGGACATCGCCCCCGGCTGCCGGGTGCAGGCGGTGCGGCTGTTCTACACCCCCGAAACGGCGGACCGGCTGGACCTGTCCGGCTGCGATTATGTGATCGACGCCATCGACACGGTGAGCGGAAAGCTGGAGATCCTCGCCCGCGCACAGGCGGCGGGGGTGCCGGCCATCAGCTGCATGGGCACCGGCAATAAGCTGCACCCGGAAAAGCTGTGCGTCACCACGCTGGACAAGACCGAGGGCTGCCCGCTGGCGCGGGTGATGCGGCGGGAGTGCCGCGCCCGCGGCATCGGGCCGGTGAAGGTGGTGTATTCCACCGAGCCGCCCATCCGCCACGCGGGCGCCTCTCTGCCCCAGACCGGCGCAGACTCCCGGCCCGGCCAGCCCAAACGGAGCACGCCCGGCAGCATGGCTTTTGTGCCGGGCTGCGCGGGGCTGATGCTGGCGGCCGAGGTGGTGCGCGCCATCGCGGGCGCGCCCTGACCGGCGCGCGCGTGCTGTTTGGAACCCGCGGCCTGCCCGTTTGCGGCAGGCCGGTTTTCTTTGCAAAGGAGTGTTGTTTCGATGAGCGAATATCCCGTTGTGCTGGCGGCGCCCTCCCGCTATGTCCAGCAGCCCGGCCTGCTGAACGACCTGGGGCGGTGGTGCCGTCCGTTCTGCCCGGGCGGCAGCGTGCTGGTGATCGCCGCGCCGCACATCATGCCCCGCGCCGCGGCGCTGAAGGCCGGGTTTGCGCGGGAAGGGATGAAGATGGAGCTGGCAGAGTTCGGCGGCGAGTGCTGCAACGCCGAGATCAGCCGGCTGCGCGGCGCGATGCTGCGCGCCTGCTGCACGATGGTGGTGGGCATCGGCGGCGGCAAGGTGCTGGACACCGCCAAGGCGGTGGCGCATTTTCAGCAGGTGCCGGTGGCGGTGGCGCCCACAGCGGCCTCGTCCGACGCGCCCTGCAGCGCGCTGGCGGTGTTATACACCGCAGACGGACGTCTGGACCGCTATCTTCCGCTGACGCAGAACCCCCAGCTGGTGCTGGCCGACAGCGAGGTGATCGCCGCCGCACCGCCGCGCCTGCTGGCGGCGGGCATGGGCGACGCACTGGCCACCTGGTACGAAGCCCGCGCCTGCGCGCGCAGCCGGGCGGTGTGTTCCAGCGGCGGCGTGGCGGGCGCGGCGGCGCTGGCAATGGCGCGGGGATGCCGGGACATCCTGTTTGCGATGGGCGAGACGGCGCTGGCCGATGCAAAGGCAGGCCGCCGCACCGGCGCGGTGGAGCAGGTGATCGAGGTGAACCTCTACCTCAGCGGAGTGGGCTTTGAGAACGGCGGTCTGGCCGCCGCCCACGCGGTGAACAACGCCTTTTCCGGGGTGGGGCTGTGTCCCGGCGTGATGCACGGCGAGCTGGTGGCCTTCGGCCTGCTGGTGCAGCTGACGCTGGAACAGGACGACGAGGAATTCGCCCATGTGCTGCGGTTCTGCCGGATGGCCGGGCTGCCCTGCACGCTGGCCGACATCGGATGCGGGCAGCTGGGCCCCGAGATGCTGGAGCTGGTGGCGGAAAAGGCGTGCGACGCCTCCGGCCCGATGAAAAACATGCCCTTCGCGGTGACGCCCGCCGCGCTGTGCGAGGCCATCCGCACCGCCAGCACGCGGGCGCAGGGGGAATAAACAACCGCTGGAGGGTATCGTAATCCTTCCCCTCCGCACAATCTTCCCGGCTTTCCCGGTCGTCTGCCGCCGTCCCGCTCTTGCGGGGCGGCGGATTTTTTACCTTTATTTTACAGCGGCAGGCTATTGGATTTTACATCCGGTATTGTATCCTATACAGGAAAGCCGACGGAGAAAGGCCGCATCACAGAAGCCCATTTCTTCGGGGCGAGCCCGGCGGAATGCCCCGCCATTTGCCCGCTCCAAACGTCGGCCGGTTCCTTTGAGCTGATCCATATCCTTATCTCTGCACGGAAACGACCCTCCCGCCGCACTGGCAGGAGGGCCGTTTCCCTTTTTGTCAGACGGGCGCGCCGTTCTGCATCGCCAGCACCCGGTCGGCGATCTTTTCGGCGGCAGCGCGGTCGTGGGTCACCACCAGCATCGCACAGCCGGCGGCGTTCTGCACCCCTTTCAGCATCCGCAGCACATTGGCCCGGCTGGAGGCGTCCAGCATAGCGGTGGGCTCGTCGGCGATCAGGACCGACGGCTGCATGGTCAGCGCGCGCGCCAGCGCCAGCCGCTGCAATTGCCCGCCCGAAAGCTCCCCCGCGCACCGCTGCAAAAACGCCTCGCCGGCGGGAAGGCCCACCATCTCCAGCGCCCGGCAGACGGCCTCCCGCGCCTCCTGTTCGCCGTGGTACAGACCGGCCAGCAGTCCCGGCTCGGCCGCCGCCCGCAGCACCGTAAAGCGCGGGTTCACGGCGGCGGCGCTGTCCTGCGCCACCAGCTGCATCCCGCCGGGGCGGTCCATCCGGCCGCTCTCCCCTTCAAACTCTATCGTCCCGGCGTCGGGCGCGAGGAATCCCGCCGCCACCGCACACAGGGTGCTCTTGCCGCTGCCGGCCGGTCCGGTGAGGGCCACCGTTTCGCCCGCGTACAGCTCCAGCGCCGCATCTCGCAGCACCGGCTGCCCGCCCAGCGCCTTGTGTATCCCCCGCAGCCGCATCCGGCAGACCACGCCGCCCCGGTGGCAGGCCAGCTTTCGCCCGTCCTGCATTTTCACAAGCGGCGGCTGCCTCTCGGCGCAGGCGGGGACGCTCTGGGTGCAGCGGGCGCAGAAAACGCACCCCTTCCCCTCCGGTCCCTTTGCCGGGCGGATGCCCCACAGGTCCCGCAGCGGATACAGCTCGGGGAAGGAGGCCAGCAGGCCGCGGGTGTAGGGGTGGCGGGGGGATTCGAGCAGCTGCTGTGTGCCGCCCTCCTCCACCAGCTGCCCGCCGTACAGCACCAGCGTGCGGTCGGCCGCCCGCCGGGCCACCGTGACGTCGTGGGTGACGGTGACGGTGGCGATGCCCTGCGCATGCAGTTTGTCCACAAAGCGCAGAAAATCCTCCCGCGCGTTCTCGTCCAACGCGCTGGTGGGCTCGTCCAGCAGCAAGAGCGGCGGGCGCAGGGCGGCCGCCATCGCCAGCATGCACTTCTGGGCCATCCCGCCCGACAATTGCCCCGGCGTTTTGTCCAGCGTCCCGTCCGGCAGGCCCGCCTCCTCCAGCAAGGCCCTGGCCCGGGCGGGCCACGCGGCGCGGGGATACCGCCGCGCCAGCACCTCGCACAGCTGGGCATAGACGGTGGCGGACGGGTTCATCCACTGGGCGGCGTTCTGAAAGCAGAGGGCAAACTGCTCCATCCGCAGCGCCCGCAGCTGCGTTTCCCGCATCGCCCCGATGTCCTGCCCGGCCAGCAAGATCTGCCCCGACACGGCGGCGCGGGGGGCGTCCAGCCTTGCCAGCGCCCGCAGCAGGGTGGTTTTGCCGCTGCCGGATTCCCCCAGCACCGCCACCCGCTCGCCCGGCTGTACCGCCAGGTCCAGCGGGCCCAGCACAAAGCCGGGATATTCCACCCGCAGTCCCTTTGCTTCAAGCAGCGCCATCCTGTTTTCCTCCCGTTGCACGGCCGGGCAGCCGCCGTTCCAGCCAGCGGGCCAGCAGCCGCACGCACAGCAGTGTGCACAGCAGCGCCAGCACCGGCGGCAGCAGCCACCACAGCCAGTAATCTGTGAAATAAATGCCCGAAAAGCGGCTGGCTTTGCTGATCATCAGCCCCCACGAGCGGGCCAGCGGGTCGCCCAGGCCCAGATAGGCCAGCGACGATTCCTGCAAAATCGCCCGCCCGCAGACGCCCAGCCCGTTCACCGCCGCAAGGCCCAGCACCTCCGGCAGGATGTGGGCGCGCAGGATATACCACAGCCCGCCGCCGTACCGCGCCGCCAGCCGCACATACATCCGCCCCCGCACCGCGGCGGCCGCCGCCCGCACCTGCTTGGCGATGGGCGCCCAGCTGAACAGGGTGATGATGAGCGCCAGCACCGCGCGGCTCTGGCCGAAAAAGGCCCCCAGCACCACCAGCACCGGCAGCTGCGGCATGGCGAGAAACAGGTGGATGACGAGATCCACCGCCGCGGCCGCCCCGCCGGGAGCCAGTGCCGCCGCCATGCCCGCCGCCGTTCCCAGCACAAAGGCCCCCGCCGCGCAGACAAGCCCCAGCGCCATGCTGGAGAAAAAGCCGCCGGACAGCTGGGCGTAGATGTCCACCCCCAGATTGTCGGTGCCCAGCAGATGCCCCGCGCCGGGCGGCTGGAGGGAATCGCCGCTGGGCAGGTCGGCCGGGCGGGGATTGGCCCACAGCCCCAGCGCGAAAAACACCGCCAGCGCCGCCAGCATGCCGCCCAGCACAAAGGCCGGCCAGTTTTTGCGCATCATGCCGCCCCCCTTTTCCGGTTGATCCAGTCGCCCGCCGCCAGGCTGCACACCATCAGCAGCGCCGACAGCCCGAACACCCCCTGCAGCATCGGGTAATCGCGGTAGCGCACCGCCTCGCGCATCACGGTGCCCACCCCCGGATAGCCAAAGACGTTCTCCACCAGCAGCGCGCCGCCCAGCGCCTGCCCCAGACCGAGAAAGGCGCGGGCAATGATGGGGGGCGCGGCGTTGCGCAGCAGGTACACCCGCCGGATGCGCCCCTCGGCCAGCCCCTTGGCGCGCGCGCCGGTGAGATACGGCCGGGAGGCCACCGCCAGACAGCTGGCGCGGGCGGTGAAGAAAAAGCCCGGCGTCATCACCAGCCACAGCGACACCGTCGGCAGCAGCGCGTGCAGCGCGAGGTCTGCCAGCCGCTGCACCGGACCGGTATAGACGGCAAAGGCGGTCTCTCCCCCGCCCAGCGGCAGCCATCCGCTGGGGGCGGCCACGCAGAACAGAAGCAAAAGGCCGATGAGATACGGCGGCGTCTCACACAGCAGCGACGCCGCCGCGGGCAGCACCCGGTCGGCCCTCTCGCTGCGCACGCACCACAGCGCCAGCGCCACCCCGGCGGCGAGGCTGGCCGCCAGGCTCACCGCCATCAGACCCGCCGTCCAGGGCAGGCGCTGGGCCAGCACCTCGGCCACCGGCATGTGGTAGTGGATGCTGTAGCCCCAGTCCCCGCGCAGGTTTCGGGACACTGTGTCCCGAAACTGCTGTGCCAGCGGTTTGTCCAGCCCGTACCATTCCCGCAGCTGCTCCAGCTGCTCGGCGGTGTAGGCGGCGTCCATCTCCTCGCCGCCCACCGCGCTGGAATACTGCAGCGGGTCGCCGGGCATCAGGCGGGGAAGGAAAAAGTTGAACAGGTACAGCGCCACCAGCGTGGCCGCAAACAGCAGCGCTCTGCGCTTCATCGGTTTTCCCCCTTTCGTTCCATGCCAAAGGCTTCCCCCTGGGGGGAAGCTGTCACGCGAAGCGTGACTGATGAGGGGAAGTCCGGCGGACCGCACCCGCTCCCCCCAGCCGCTGTGCAGGCATCCGCTCTGCTCACCGCAGCATATACGACAGCCGGTTCTGCTCGGCCTGCTGATAGGCATAGGTCTTCATCCATCCGTCGTACACATCCTTGCGGTACATCGAATAGGATGACCTGGTGGCCACCACCACCAGCGGGATCTCCCGGCTGATCTCCACCTGCAGCTCGGCCAGCAGCTCCTTGCGCCTGTCCGGGTCGGGTTCCGCCTTTTGTGCGTCGGCCAGCGCGGTGATGGCCGCGTTTTCGTATCCGATCGGCCCCATGTTGTGGGGGTTGCCGCCCTTGTTTTTGGCGGTGTCGGAGAAAACGGTGCGCAGATAATCGGGCGGATTGTTCCCCCATCCGCCGTTCGACACCAGCGCCAGCTCGTAATCGCCCGCATTCACCATCTGGTCGCGAGTGGCGGAGTCATACGCCTGCACCGTCACCGCCACGCCCGCCGCCCGCAGATCGTTCGCCAGCAGCTCGGCGATGGCCAGGTCGTCGCCGGAATCGGCGCACAGCATCGTCAGCTCCAGCCCCAGCGGCTCCAGCAATGCCTTCGCCTTGCCGGGCCGGTAGGGATACTGCACGCAGCCGGGCGCGTAGTAGGGGCTGGAGGGCGGCACATACCCCGCGCTGCCCACGCTGCCCGCGCCGCGGAATACCTTGTCCACCACCGCCTGCCGGTCCAGCGCCCAATACAGCGCCTCACGCAGCGATTTGTCCAGCAGCTGCGGGCATTTTTCAAAGTTCACCAGCAGCTTTGTGCCCATGTCGTCGCTCTTTTCCACCAGCCCGATCGACGGGTCGTCCCGGTAGCGTCCGGCCAGGTCGGCGGGCATGTCGGTGATGTCGATCTCGCCCCTCTCAAAGGACAGCAGCGGATCGCTCACCGGCACGAACAGCACCCGCTGGGCCGCCGGGGTGCCCGCGCAGAAATCGTTTTGGGCGGTGAACTCATAGCTGCCGGTGGCCGCGTCGTAGCCGGTGCAGGCATACGCGCCGCTGCCCACCAGATAGCCCTCGCCGGTGTAGGTGTAGGGGTCGTCCACCTGTTCCCAGATGTGCCTGGGCAGGATCACAAAGCTGCCCAGCGCCGACAGGGTGTCGGCGTCGGTGCGGGCGGCGGTGATGGTGATGGTGCGCTCGTCCTGCACCGCATAGCTCTCCACCAGGAAGGCGTCCCCCGCCCCCAGGCTGGCCGACACCGGCGGATGGGCGCGGTAGTAGTCGATGGTGAAGGCCACGTCGGCAGTGGTGAGCGGGGTGCCGTCCTGGAACTTTGCGCCCTCGCGCAGGGTGAAGGTGTACTCGCTGCCGCTTTGCCGCCAGCTCTCGGCCAGCCAGCCCACGTCGCCCGTCTCGTCCTTTTCGAGCAGGCTGCCGTAGACCAGCCGCATCCTGGCCTGGCCCGGCCCGCGGGACTGGTGCAGAAAGGGGTTGGGCGCGCCCCAGTCGGTGCCGCCCGCCAGACGCAGCGTCTGCACCTGGCCGGGCAGCAGGCTGCCCGTCTGGGACGCCGGGGCCGCACAGCCTGCCAGCAGCGCCAGCGCCAGCAGCACGGACAGGAGGCGTTTGCGGTATTTCATCGTCTCATCCTTTCGTTTTTCATGGCACGGCCGCAAAAAAGCGGCCAGACAGGGCGGAACTCCTTCCGTCTGCCTGGCCGCTGCGTGTCTGCCCGATGGCCGGGAACTGCTGCTCCGGAACAAGGCGGGGCCTGCCTGGCCCCTCTGCGCGCGAGCCGGTTGTGCGCATGGTTCTGTGCGGGGCGCTGTGCGCCGCCCGCCGGTCTTCCTGACCGGCCGATACAGTATCAGCATACCATATCCCGCCCCGCGCTGTCAACGCGCCGCACGGCGCCAAAAACTTGTTCGCTTCCAAACAAGACTTGTGCAAATAGGCAAATTTCCATTTTATTCCCAGCGAATTATGCAACGTTTTGTCCTGTTTTCACGGTTTTGCAAAGGGAAACCGGGGATTTTTTGTCGCTGTTTGCTCTTGAAATCAAGGGCGAAAAATGGCTAAAATGAATATGACCCATCGAAAGACGGGCTATTTTGTTGTACAATCCTATTCTACTATATTAAATAAGTAAGGCGGAAAGGGGTTTTTTGCTTGAGGATCGGCCTTGACATCGGTTCCACCACCATCAAATGCGCCGTGCTGGACGATAACGGCCAGCTGGTGCATTCCAGCTACGAGCGTCACTACAGTCACATCACCGAAAAAGCCGCCCAGCTGCTGGAGCAGCTGGCGGAAAACGGCATCGCCGGCGCACAGCTGGCCATCTCGGGCTCGGCCGGCATGGGCCTTGCACAGCGGTGCGGCGTGCCGTTCGTGCAGGAGGTGTTCGCCACCCGTGTGGCGGCCCAGCGCCTGGCGCCTGCCACCGACGCCATCATCGAGCTGGGCGGCGAGGACGCCAAGATCCTCTTTCTGACAAACGGCACCGAGGTGCGCATGAACGGCAGCTGTGCCGGCGGCACCGGTGCCTTCATCGACCAGATGGCCACCCTGCTGCACCTGACCCCCGCCGAGCTGGACGAGGAGGCCAAAAAGGCCGAAAAGACCTACACCATCGCCAGCCGGTGCGGCGTGTTCGCCAAAACCGACGTGCAGCCGCTGCTGAACCAAGGCGCGCGCATCCCGGACATCGCCGCCAGCATCTTGACCGCGGTGGCCAACCAGACCATCGCCGGCCTGGCGCAGGGCCGCCCCATCGACGGCAACGTGCTCTATCTGGGCGGGCCGCTCACCTTCTTCTCGCAGCTGCGGGTGGCGTTCGACAAAGCGCTGGACCTCACCGGCACCTGCCCGGAAAACAGCCTTTTGTATGTGGCGATGGGCGCGGCCTTCTACGCCGACGCCGCCTTCGATCCCGCCGCCGTGGCCGCGCGCATCCGCGAGACGGCCGGCGAGGGCAGCTATGCCAGCCAGCCGCCGCTGTTCGCGAACGCGCAGGAGTATGAGGAGTTCCACGCCCGCCACCTGAAAGCCTGCGTCCCCCGCCTGGCCTTCGGCGAGGATGTGGGCCCGGTGCACATCGGCATCGACGCCGGCAGCACCACTCTGAAAATGGCGGTCATCGACGGCAGCGGCAACCTGCTCTTCACCAGCTACCAGCCGAACTCCGGCAACCCCATCCCGCTGGTGCGGCAGCTGTTGCAGGACCTCTACAGCCGGCACCCCGGCCTGTGCATCGCCAGCGTCACCACCACCGGCTACGGCGAGGCGCTGGTGAAGAGCGCCTTCGAGGCCGATTTCAGCATCGTGGAGACGGTGGCACACTTCACCGCCGCGCGGCACTTCCTGCCCGACGTGGATTTCGTCATCGACATCGGCGGCCAGGACATGAAGTGCTTCAAGATCGAGAACGGGGCCATCAGCGATATCTTCCTGAACGAGGCCTGCTCCTCCGGCTGCGGCAGCTTTTTGCAGACCTTCGCCGAGGCGCTGGGCTACACAGTGCCGGAATTCGCCAAACTGGCCCTCTTTGCCGACCATCCGGTGGACCTGGGCAGCCGGTGCACCGTGTTCATGAACTCCAGCGTCAAGCAGGCCCAGAAGGACGGCGCGTCGATCGAGAACATCTCGGCCGGCCTGTCCATCAGCGTGGTGAAGAACGCGCTGTATAAGGTGATCCGCGCCTCCCGCCCCGAGGAGCTGGGACGCCGCATCGTGGTGCAGGGCGGCACCTTCTACAACGAGGCGGTGCTGCGCGCCTTCGAGCAGGAGATGGGCGTGCAGGTGATCCGCCCCGACATCGCCGGCCTGATGGGCGCGTTCGGCGCGGCGCTGTACGGCAAGGCCCACGCGGCCCCCGGCGCGCGCAGCCAGGTGCTGAGCGCCGAAGCGCTGCGCGGCTTCACCCACGAGGTGAAGAGCATCGTCTGCGGCGGCTGCGGGAACCACTGCCAGCTCACCGTGAACACCTTCGCGGGCGGCAAGAAATACATCAGCGGCAACCGGTGCGAAAAGCCGGTGACCCACCAGGATTCCGACGTCCAGCGCGACCTCTACGCCTACAAGCTCAAAAGCCTGCTGGCCTACAGGCCCATCCCCGGCCCCCGCGGAAAGATCGGCATCCCGCTGGCGCTGAACATGTACGAACTGCTGCCCTTCTGGCACACCTTCTTCACCCGCCTGGGCTTCGAGGTGGTCACCAGCCCGGTGTCCAACCGCCAGCTGTACCTGTCCGGCCAGGCCACCATCCCCAGCGACACCGTCTGCTTCCCGGCGAAACTCGTGCACGGCCACATCCGGGCGCTGTCCGGCATGGGGGTGGACGCGGTGTTCTACCCCTGCCTGACCTACAACCTGGACGAAGGCCTGGGCGACAACCACTACAACTGCCCGGTGGTGGCTTACTACCCCGAGGTGGTCGAGGCCAACTGCCGCGAGCTGACCGGCATCCCCTTCATCTACGATTACATCGGCATCCATCGCCGCAAAGACTTCGAGAAGAAGATGCCCGCCATCCTGGCCAAATACTTCTCCGGCATCACCGCCGCCGAAGTGAAGGCCGCGTCGGACGCCGCGTATGCGGAATACGAGCGCCACATGGCCGATATCCGCGCTGAGGGCGGCCGCATCATCGCCCGCGCCCGCGAGGAAAAACGCCCCATCGTGGTGCTGGCGGGACGCCCCTACCATGTGGACCCCGAGGTGAACCACGGCATCGACCGCCTGGTGTGCAGCTGCGGCGCGGCGGTGGTCACCGAGGACAGCGTCAGCTGGCTGGAGGAGAAATTCCCCACCCGCGTGCTGAACCAGTGGACCTACCATTCCCGCCTCTACGCGGCGGCGAAGTATGTGTGCAGCCAGCCCGACATGGAGCTGGTGCAGCTGGTGAGCTTCGGCTGCGGCGTGGACGCCATCACCACCGACGAGACCCGCGAGATCCTCCACAGCGAGGGACGGCTGTACACCCAGATCAAGATCGACGAGATCACCAACCTCGGCGCGGTGAACATCCGGCTGCGCAGCCTGTTCGCCGCCATCGAGGCCCGAAAGGAGGCGCAGAAATGAGCGAGCGCAATTTTGATTTCCCCCGCTTCACCAAAGAGATGAAGTCCACCCACAAGCTGCTGGTGCCCAACATGGCGCCGCTGCACTTTGAGATCTTGCAGAGCATCCTGCGGGACGAGGGCTACGACATCGAGGTGCTGCAGGACGACGGCCCCGGCATCGCCGAGGAGGGCCTGAAATACGTCCACAACGACACCTGCTACCCGGCGCTGCTGGTGATCGGGCAGTTCATCACGGCGCTGAAGAGCGGCCGGTACGACCTCGACCGTACCGCTCTTATCATCACCCAGACGGGCGGCGGCTGCCGTGCCTCCAACTACATCCACCTGCTGCGCAAGGCGCTGGAGAAGGCGGGGCTGGGCCATATACCGGTGGCCAGCCTGAACTTCAGCGGCCTGGAAAAGGACAGCGGCTTTTCGGTGACGCTGCCCCTGCTGCGCAAGCTGCTGGCCGCGGTGCTGTACGGCGATATGCTGATGAGCCTGCGCAACCAGACCGCCCCCTACACCGCCGTTCCCGGCGCGGCCGAGGCGCTGACCCAGCAGTGGGTGGAGAAGCTGAACGCCCGCTTCCATGTCGGCAAGGGCACCGCCGAGAAGGAGCTGTTCGCCAACTTCGACGCCATCGCGGCCGACTTCGCGGCGCTGGAGCTGCACCGCGTCCCCCGCGTGAAGGTGGGCGTCGTGGGAGAGATCTATGTGAAGTACTCCCCGCTGGGCAACAACCATCTGGAGGAGTTTCTGGCGAGCGAGGGGTGCGAGGTGAACCTGCCGGGCCTTCTGGGCTTTGTGCAGTACTGCATCGCCAACACCTCCGAGACCATCCGCCTGTACGGCGGCAGCGGCCTGACCGCCTTCGGGGCCGACGCGCTCCTCCGCTACATCGACCGTCTGGAGCGCAAAATGGGCGACGCCATCCGCCGCCACGGCCTGCATGCGCCCACCGCATTCCTGGACATGAAAAAGCTGGCCGAGGGCCTCATCAGCTACGGCAACAAGATGGGCGAAGGCTGGCTGCTCACCGCCGAGATGGCCGAGCTGATCACCACCGGCTACGAGAACATCGTCTGCGCCCAGCCGTTCGGCTGCCTGCCCAACCACATCTGCGGCAAGGGCATGGTGAACAAGCTGCGCGCGATGTACCCCAAAGCCAACATCACCCCCATCGACTACGACCCCAGCGCCACCCGCGTGAACCAGGAGAACCGCATCAAGCTGATGCTGGCGGTGGCGCGCGAGCGCCTGGCAGACGCCGGACCGGCCGCCGAGCCGGCAACGGTCTGACGCCCCCTTGCCTGCGGCGCGGGGATGTGGTAAGATAATGGCATCCAGACCCAAGGGAGGAACACCATGCAGATCCTGATCGCGCTGCTTGTTGTGGCGGCCGTTGTTGTATTCACCTATCTCATCGTCCAAAAGCAGGACCAGCGCCGCCGCGTGGGCGGGGCCATCTGTGCCGAATACCGCACCGACCTGCCCTTCGACCTGTGCATGGACGCGATGCGCTGCCAGACGGACGACGACATCTTCGTCTACGACTTCACCCGCCAGACGGACGGCAGCTTCCTTTTGCACTTCACGATGCACCGCGCCACCAGCCAGCCGATGGACACGCTGTACCAGATGCGCATCGACGGCGGCAGCCGGACGGTCATCAGCCTGAACTTCATCCGGGAGGCCTTCGGCAATCCGGAACCGGTGTTCGGGGTGGAGCTGCTGGACGCCTTCATCTGCCGCAAGCTCTCGGCCGAGCGCACGGCCTGAGGGCAAAAAAGGCTTTCCTTTTGCGAAGGTATCTGATATAATAAAAGGGCGCCCCCCATTTTGGGCGGCGCTTTTTTCGGGCCAGTAGCTCAGCTGGTCAGAGCTGTCGGCTCATAACCGATTGGTCGCGGGTTCAAGTCCTGCCTGGCCCACCAAAAATCCCGAACGCGAAATGCGTTCGGGATTTTTCCTTTTTCCCTCTTCCCTCTTCCTTTCTCCACCCCTTTTTGGGAGGGAAGATGGAAAAGGGAATCGGGAAAGAACGGGGCACAGCACCGGGCGGCTCCCCCAAAGGCTTCCCCCCTGGGGGGAAGCTGTCGCCGCAGGCGACGGATGAGGGGAGAGCTTCCCCTCCGCACAAACCACCGTTTTTCCTGCAAACCGCGTCTCTTCTGCCACGCCATCGGCAGCAAACAAAAGCAAAAGGGCCCGCCGCCTGCAATTCACAGGCGGCAAGCCCTTTTTGGCTTGCTGCACATTTTTTGCTGCCAACGGCCGCCCCACTCGTTGGGGTGCCGGCGCTTTCTCAGCCCTTGCGATGGCGGGCCAGCAGCTGCTCGATCTTCGCATGGGGATCGAGGATGGAGCTGACCGAAATGTCGTGGTTCAGGGCCACGATGAAGTAGGCGATGTACTTGGACACATCCACCTCGTGGAACCAGGGACGGCTCAGCAGCTCGGGGGTGCGATAGGTCAGGTTGGTGCCCAGCACGCCGGTGATGATGCCCTGCTCCACCGCCTTGTCGAAGGACTCCAGGCCGTTGGTGAAGATGGTGTAGGTGGCGTAGGCGAAGATGCGGTTTGCGCCGCGCTCCTTCAGCTCATAGCCGATGTCCAGCATGCTCTCGCCGGAGGAGATGATGTCGTCCGCAATAAAGACGTCCTTGCCCTTCACGCTCTCGCCCAGATACTCGTGGGCGACGATGGGGTTGCGGCCGTTCACGATGCGGCTGTAGTCGCGGCGCTTGTAGAACATGCCCAGGTTCACGCCCAGCACGCTGGCGTAGTACATGTTGCGGTTCATGGCGCCCTCGTCCGGGCTGATGACCATGAAGTTGTCGCGGTCGGGCTGGAGGTCGGGGTAGGCCTTCAGCAGCGCCTTCAGCACCTGGTAGGTGGGCATGGCGTTGTCGAAGCCCATGATGGGCACAGCGTTCTGCACACGGGGATCGTGCGCGTCGAAGGTGATGATGTTGCTCACGCCCATGTTCTGCAGCTCCTGCAGCGCGAAGGCACAGTCGAGGCTCTCGCGGTAGCTGCGGCGGTGCTGGCGGCTGCCGTACAGCATGGGCATGATGACGTTGATGCGGTGGGCCTTGCCGCTGGCGGCCTGGATCAGACGCTTGAGATCCTGGAAATGGTCGTCGGGCGACATGTAGTTCTCGTGTCCGAACATCTTGTAGGTACAGTTGTAGTTGCCCATGTCGGTGATGATATACAGGTCATCGCCGCGCACGGTCTGCTTGATCATACCCTTGCCGTCACCGGACGAAAAGCGGGGGCATTCGCTGGGGATGATAAAGGTGTCCTCGGTATGGCCGGCTTCTTTGGCCCATCTGGTGAGGTGCGCGTCGATCAGGGCGCCCTGCTCCACCGCGCCGGGAGCCACGATCAGGCCCAGCTCTGCCACACTGGTTTCTTTGCCAAATACATCTCTCGCATTGTTCGCGTGTACCATGTAGTGTAACA
This sequence comes from Anaerofilum sp. An201, assembly GCF_002160015.1. GTDB lineage: Bacteria > Bacillota > Clostridia > Oscillospirales > Ruminococcaceae > Anaerofilum > Anaerofilum faecale. The sequence continues at coordinate 57,182 of NZ_NFJT01000013.1, forward strand.
CTCCTCCGTTCATTCGCCAATCTTCGTTCGACAATCCACACAGCGGGCGGCCGCTCCCTGTTCTGAGCAGACCACCCCTATATGGATATTGTAACACACTTCGACAAAAAATCACAGGTAATTTCGTGCAAAACAAAATTTTCTGTAACTTGTCTGTAAACTTTCTGCAGGACGAGGAAAAAGTAGAACTTCTGCCCAATCGGGCCAATTTTTTGTTTTGGGCGATGCAGCGAAAAACAAAAGCGCCCCCGCCGCCCAAAACGGGCAGCGGGAGCGCATGCGAACTCAAACCAGCTCGATGATGGCCATCTCGGCAGCGTCGCCGCGACGGGCGCCGATCTTCACGATGCGGGTGTAACCGCCGGTGCGATCAGCATACTTGGGGGCGATCTCGTCGATCACCTTTTTGGCAACGGTCTCCTTGGTGATGTAGGAGAACACCTGACGCTTCGCGTGCAGGTCCTCGCGCTTGCCGAGGGTTACCATCTTCTCCGCCATCGAACGCACCTCTTTGGCGCGGGTGACGGTGGTCTCGATCTTGCCGTTCTCGAACAGGTATGTCACCATGCCACGCAGCATCGACTTGCGGTGGTCACTGGTTCTGCCAAGCTTTCTGGTACCGGGCATCCCGTTTCACTCCTTTGCAGTAATTACTCTTCGTCTTTGGTCAGGTCAAAGCCCAGAGACTGCAGCTTTGCAATCACTTCTTCCAGGCTCTTGCGTCCGAGGTTGCGGACCTTCATCATCTCGTCCTCGGACTTATTCACAAGGTCTTCTACCGTGTTGATGCCGGCGCGCTTCAGGCAGTTGAAGCTGCGCACCGACAGGTCCAGCTCCTCGATGGTCATCTCCAGAGCCTTCTCCTTGCCCTTGTCGTCCTTTTCCACCATGATCTCGGCATCCATCGCCTCCTGCGACAGGTTCACAAACAGGTTCAGATGCTCGGTCAGCACGCGCGCAGCCAGGCTCACGGCCTCTTTGGCGCTGATGGTGCCGTCGGTCCAAACCTCCAGGCTCAGCTTGTCGTAGTCGGTGATCTGGCCCACACGGGTGTTCTCGACAACAGGGTTCACCTTCAGAACCGGGGTGTAGATGCTGTCGATGGGCAGGGTGCCCACGGCGGCCTCGGCCAGGTTCTGCTTATTGCGCTCCGCGGGGACATAGCCGCGCCCTCTGTCGAAGGTGAGCTCCATCGTGAGATGGGCGCCCTCGGCCAGGGTGGCGATGTGCCAGTCGGGATTCAGGATATCGATCTCGGCATCCTGCTGGATGCTGCCGGCGGTTACCTCGCCCTCGCCACTGGCCTCGATCCGCACTGTTTTGGGACCGTCGGAGTACAGCTTCGCAGTCACACCCTTCAGGTTCAGCACGATCTCGGTGACGTCCTCTTTCACACCGGGGATGGTGGAAAACTCATGCACAACGCCATCGATCTTGACACTGGTAATCGCAACGCCGGGAAGCGAAGAGAGCAGTACGCGCCGCAGGCAGTTGCCCAGCGTGGTACCGAAACCGCGCTCCAGAGGCTCCACCACGAACTTGCCATGCCAGCCGTCCGGGGAAAGAGTCTCGGTCTCGATCCTGGGCCGTTCAATCTCCATCATTCAAAACCCTCCTTGGTCAGCCGGCGCACAGGGCGCCGGCGTCGTTGATTCGCGTTCCCTGTGCGGGCAGCGGATTATTTGGAGTACAGCTCGACGATGAGGTGCTCCTCAACTTCGAAGTCGATGTCGGCGCGGTCGGGCAGACGATCCACCACAACGGCCATGTTCTCGGCGTCCTTGCTCATCCACACGGGCACGGGACGGGCAGCGTTCTTCTCGATGCACTCCTTGATCTTGCCGCAATCGGTGGTCTTCACAGCCACCTTATCGCCGGCCTTCAGCAGATAGGAGGGGATGTTCACGGTCTGGCCGTTCACGGTGAAGTGACGGTGCAGCACCAGCTGACGGGCTTCCTTGCGGCTCATGGCAAAGCCGGCGCGGTACACCACGTTGTCCAGCCTGCTTTCAAGGATCCTAAGCAGGTTCTCACCGGTCATGCCGGCCTTGCGCTCGGCCATCTCGAAGTAGTGGGCGAACTGGCTCTCCAGCACGCCGTAGTAGCGCTTCGCCTTCTGCTTGGCGCGCAGCTGCAGGCCATACTCAGACACCTTCTTGCGGGCGTTCAGCTGGCCGTGCTGGCCGGGGGCGAAGGCACGATGGTTCATAGAGCATTTCTCGGAATAGCAGCGCTCGCCTTTCAAAAAGAGCTTTTGGCCCTCGCGGCGGCACTGGCGGCAAACAGCGCCTGTATATCTTGCCATTCGATGTTCCTCCTTGTAATTAGATGCGGCGACGCTTCGGGGGGCGGCAGCCGTTGTGAGGGATGGGGGTAACGTCCTTGATCATATTTACCTCCAGGCCGGTAGCCTGCAGCGCGCGGATAGCGGCTTCACGGCCGGCGCCGGGTCCCTTCACATAGACCTCAACGGTCTTCATGCCATGCTCCATAGCAGCCTTGGCAGCGGTTTCAGCAGCGGTCTGGGCGGCAAACGGGGTGCTCTTGCGAGAACCGCGGAAGTTCAGCCCGCCGGAAGAAGCCCAGGATACGGTGTTGCCCTGCACGTCGGTGATGGTGACGATGGTGTTGTTGAACGTGCTCTGAATGTGGGCAGCGCCGCGTTCGATGTTTTTACGCTCGCGACGCTTGGTGCGAACGGCGGTTTTCTTAGCAGCAGCTTTCGCCATCTTACTGTCCTCCTGTCAATTATTTCTTCTTGTTGGCGACAGTGCGCTTGGGACCTTTGCGGGTACGGGCATTGGTCTTGGAGCGCTGGCCGCGAACGGGCAGACCCTTGCGGTGGCGAACGCCACGGTAGCACTGGATCTCGATCAGACGCTTGATGTCAAGCGCGGTGTTGCGGCGCAGATCGCCTTCAACGGTGAAGTGTTTGTCGATATAGTCGCGGATCAGAGCCTCCTGATCGGCGGTCAGATCCTTCACGCGGGTATCGGGGTTGATACCGGTGGCGGCGAGGATCTCTTTGGCAGAGCTATGGCCGATGCCATAGATATAAGTCAGGCCAATTTCAACCCGCTTCTCTCGGGGCAGGTCAACTCCGGCAATACGTGCCATCTTTTCAGCACCTCCTGATTAATTATCCCAGTTGGTTCGCGGCGAGGGGCGGGATGTCCTTGCTCGCCGGATGCCAGCTTAGCCCTGGCGCTGCTTATGCTTGGGGTTGGCGCAGATTACCATCACGCGGCCTTTGCGCTTGATTACCTTGCACTTTTCGCAGATGGGTTTTACGGAAGGCTTTACCTTCATGATGAATAACCTCCTTCAAGGTGCGGCGCTTATTTCGAGCGCCACGTGATACGGCCCTTTGTCAGATCATAGGGCGACATTTCCATTGTAACTTTGTCTCCGGGCAGAATACGGATGAAATTCATGCGCAGCTTGCCGGAGATGTGGGCCAGAACCTTGTGGCCGCCCTGGATCTCTACCAGAAAGGTAGCATTGGGCATCGCTTCCACAACGGTGCCTTCCACTTCGATGACGTCTTCTTTAGACAAGCTTCTTATCCTCCTCTGTGCCCGCAGGGCGGATGGAGGCTTCAAAGTCATCCATCGCCCGTTTGAGCTGTTGGTCGTTTGAAAGGGCCGCGGCCGGCAGCACCGTGTTGGTGCGGGCCAGATGGGCGGGGTTCTTGGGCTTGGGGTCGGCCAGCAGATGCCGCCGCCCGTCCGCCACCAGCACCCGGCCGGGCAAAAAGCCCACCACCGCAAGGTGCCGCGTTTTGTCCCTTCCGGCCTTCGAGCGCACGATCTGGCCTATCTTCAGGTCTTTCATGCTTCCTCCTCGGCCACTGTCAGGATCTCGGGTCCCTTGGCGGTGACGGCCACCGTGTGCTCAAAGTGAGCGCTGAGGCCTCCGTCCGCCGTGACGACCGTCCATCCGTCGGAAAGGGTCTTCACCACATGGCTGTTCTGGTTCACCATGGGCTCGATGGCCAGGGTCATGCCGCACACAAGGCGCGGGCCCCGGCCGGCTTTTCCAAAGTTGGGCACCTCGGGGTCCTCGTGGAGCTCTCTGCCCACGCCGTGGCCCACATAGCTGCGCACAACCGAAAAGCCGTTATCCTCCACAAAGGCCTGCACCGCCGCGCCGATGTCGCCGATCCTGTTGCCGGAAACAGCAGCCGCTATGCCCCGGTACAGCGATTCTCTGGTGACTTCCAGCAGGCGGGCCGCTTCGCTGTCGATCTTGCCGCACCCGAAGGTGAAGGCGTTGTCGCCGTTGAAGCCGTCGATGGCAGCCCCTGTGTCGATGCTGACAATATCACCCGGCCGGATCACGACCTTCTTCGAAGGGATGCCGTGGATCACCTGGTCGTTCACGCTGATGCATGCGCTCCCCGGGAACCCGTACAGCCCCTTGAAGTTGGGCCGCGCGCCGTGCCGGACGATCGTGTCGTAGATGATTTTGTCAAGGTCGGCGGTGGTGATGCCCGCTTCGATGGCCTCGCCGGCCGCCTTCAGCGCCAGCGCGCTGATGCGGCAGGCCCTGCGCATCTGCTCAAGCTCGTGAGCGTTCTTTACCGGGATCACGCTTTCGCCTCCTCCAGCCGGGCCAGCAGAAGCGCCGAGGTGGCGGCCACTTCCTCCTGGCCTTCCACCACCGCCAGCTTGCCGCGCTGCCGATAGAAGTCGATCAGCGGCTCGGTCTGCTGGTGATAGGTGTTCAGCCGCTCCTGGATGGTGGCGGGCTCGTCGTCCTTGCGGACGATCAGGCAGCCTCCGCACCGGTCGCAGACGTCCGGCTGCTGGCTGGGTTTGTAGAGCGTGTGGTAGCTGGCGCCGCAGGAAGCGCACACCCGGCGGCCCGAGAGCCGCTTCAGGATGGTTTCGTCGCTCACCTCGATGTCGATGACGCAGTCGATCTCCACGCCCATCTCCTCGAGGGCTTCCGCCTGGGCCACCGTGCGGGGCACGCCGTCCAGGATGAAGCCGTCCTTGCAGTCGTCCTGTGCCAGACGCTCCTTGATGATGCTGATGATAACGGAATCGGGGACCAGGGCTCCAGAGTCGATGTAGCTCTTGGCCTTGAGGCCCATCTCGGTTTCGTTCTTGATGGCGGCGCGCAGGATATTGCCGGTGCTGATGGCCGGAATCCCCAGCTTGTCGCAGATCACTTCGGCCTGGGTACCTTTGCCGGCGCCGGGGGCGCCCAGAAGGATCAATTTCATGCCGTTCATCCCCTTTTTCGATTATTTCAGGATCGATTTATAATGGCGGGGAGCCATATAGCTCTCCAGAGAGCGGGTGGTGTCCAGCGCAACGCCGACCACGATCAGCATGCTGGTGCCGCCCAGATGGATGGCCACGCCGGTGAGGTTGGCCAGGATGATGGGCAGGACCGCCACAACCACCAGGAACAGCGCACCGATGAAGGTGAGCTTGCCCAGCACGCGGCTGATGAACTCGGCGGTGGGCCGGTCGCCGCGGATGCCGGGGATGGCGCCGTTGTTCTCGCGCAGGTTCTTGGCGATGTCAACGGGGTTGTACTGGATGGCTACATAGAAGTAGTTGAAACCGATGATCAGCAGGCTGTACAGCACCGCATAGAACATCGACGTGCTGTTGAACAGGCTGAAGAAGGCCGCCCAATAGGGATGCGCCGCCGCGTCCAGGTTGATGAAGCCGGCGATGGTGCCGGGGATCATGCACAGGCTGGAGGCGAAGATGACCGGCATAACGCCGCTCATGTTCACCTTGATGGGGATGTAGGTGGACTGGCCGCCGTACATCTTGCGTCCCACCACGCGCTGCGCGTACTTCACCGGGATGCGGCGCTCGGCCGCGTTCAGGATCACCACGAACACGATGACGGCGATCGCGAACACCACCAGCAGCGGCAGGAAGATGTAGTACAGGGGCTGCTGCTGCGCCTTGGTGATCAGGCCGCCCACGGCGCCGATCACGTCGCTCCAGCGGGAGACGATGCCGATGAAGATCAGCAGCGAGACACCGTTGCCGATGCCCTTTTCGTCGATCTGTTCACCCAGCCAGGTGACCAGCATGCTGCCCGCCACAAAGCAGGACACGATGGTGGCGGCGGCAAACCAGCCTTCCCAGCCGCTGGTGTAGGTGACGGCGCCGTAGCCGTTGCGCAGCAGGGTGTAGAAGCCGATGCCCATCACCACCGCGATGCCGGCGCCGGTGTAGCGGGTGATCCGCTGCATCTTGCGCTGGCCTTCGCGGCCTTCCTTGGCCAGCCGCCCCAACGGCTCAATGGCCACCGCGAGCAGCTGGATAATGATGGAGGCGTTGATGTAGGGCTGCACCGACAGGGCAAACAGCGCGCCGTTGGACAGAGCGCCGCCCGACATCATGTTCAGATACGACAGCAGATTGGTGCTGCCGATACCGACCTTTTCGGGGTCGATGAAGGGAACGGTGATAGCACAGCCCAGCCGGAAGATCACGAGGATCATCAGGGTGTACAGCAGTCGCTTGCGCAGCTCCTGTACTTTCCAGGCGTTTTTGAAGGTATCAAACACCTCAGATCACCTCGGCCTTTCCGCCCGCCTTCTCGATCTTTTCTTTCGCGGAAGCAGTGTAGGCCGCAACCTGAACGGTCAGCTCTTTGGTCAGCTCGCCATTGCCCAGGACCTTCACACCGTCCAGGGCCTTCTTGATGATGCCCTTTTCGATCAGGGCCTCGGCGGTGACAACGCTGCCGGCCTCGAATTTCTCCAGGTCGCTCACCTTCACGGTGGCGTACTTGGTGGCGAAAATGTTGTTGAAGCCGCGCTTGGGCAGACGACGCTGCAGGGGCATCTGGCCGCCTTCGAAGCCGGCCTTCTTCACGCCGCTGCGGGCTTTCTGGCCCTTGTGGCCGTAGCCGGCAGTCTTGCCGTTGCCGCTGCCGTGGCCGCGGCCCTTGCGCTTGGCCGCGGTGTTGGAACCGGCGGCAGGCTGTAATTCATGAAGCTTCATTGCTTGCACCTCCTTGCGTCTCAGCCCTCAACGACCTCGACCATGTGGCTGATCTTGGCGATCTTGCCGCGGGTCTGGGCGTTGTCAGGCTGTACGGTGATGTGGCCGATCTTGGTCAGGCCCAGGCTTTTGGCAGTGGCGATCTGCTTGGCGCTGCGGCCCAGCAGGCTGCGCACCAGCTTGATGGTAACAGTTTTGTTTTCCATGATTCGCAGCCCTCCTTAACCCAGAATCTCTTTCACGGTCTTGCCGCGCTTGGCAGCAACCTGCTCGGCGCTGCACAGACGGCGCAGGCCGTCGAAGGTGGCAGTCACAACGTTGCAGGGGTTGTTGGAGCGCAGGCTCTTGGTGCGGATATCCTTGATACCGGCAACTTCCAGAACGGCACGCACAGGGCCGCCGGCGATCACGCCGGTACCGGGAGCGGCGGGACGCATCAGAACGCGGCCGGCGCCGAACTCGCCCACGATCTCGTGGGGGATGGTGGTGCCCTTCAGGGCAACCTTGAACATGTTTTTCTTGGCGTCCTCGATGCCCTTGCGGATGGCCTCGGGAACCTCGCCGGCCTTGCCCAGGCCGAAGCCGATGGTGCCAGCGCCGTCGCCCACAACGACCAGAGCGCTGAACTTGAAGATGCGGCCGCCCTTCACGGTTTTGGATACGCGGTTGATGGCGACGACTTTTTCCTTCAGATCCAAAGTGGATGCGTCAATTCTTTCCATTGTATCCTCCTTGACTTACAGCGTCAGGCCGCCCTCGCGGGCGCCTTCGGCCAGGGCCTTCACGCGGCCATGATATACGAAACCGCCACGGTCGAACACGACGGTGTTGATGCCCTTTTCCAGAGCCTTCTTGGCGATCGCGTTGCCAACCTTGGTCGCCGCTTCGATGTTGCCGCCAAAGCCCTCGAAATCTTTGTCCATGCTGGATGCGCTGGCCAGGGTCACGCCGGCCACGTCATCGATGATCTGGGCATAGATGTGCTTGGAGGAGCGGAATACGGCGAGACGGGGGCGCTCAGCGGTGCCGCTGATCTTGCCGCGCACCCGGCGATGACGACGAAGACGGGCTTCGTTCTTATCGGGCTTATTAACCATTGTCTATCCCTCCTGTCCTTATTTAGAGCCTTTGCCGGCCTTGCCCTCTTTGCGGATGATGACCTCACCCACATAGCGGATACCCTTGCCCTTGTAAGGCTCGGGCGGGCGTTTCTCGCGCACTTCGGCGGCGAACTGGCCGACCTTCTGCTTGTCGATGCCGTTGATCACGATCTTGTTGGGATCGGGAACGTCGATGGTGATGCCATCGGTCTCCGGCACGATCACCTGGTGGGAATAGCCCAGGTTCATAACCAGATTTTTGCCCTGCTTGGCCACACGGTAGCCAACGCCCTGCACTTCCAGCTCCTTCTTGAAGCCGTGGGTCACGCCCTCCACCATGTTGTTGATCAGGGTGCGGGTCAGGCCGTGCAGGCTGCGGGCGGTCTTCTCGTCATTGGGGCGGGTCACCACAACTTCACCATTCTCCACGGCAACGCTCAGCAGAGGATGGATGTTGGAATTCAGGGTGCCCTTGGGGCCCTTCACGGTGATCTCGTGGCCATTCACGGTCACTTCGACGCCCGCGGGGATGACGATGGGTTTTCTTCCAATTCTCGACATGTCTTTTTAGCCCCTTTCTTACCACACAAAGGCGAGAACTTCGCCGCCAACATGCTCGGCACGAGCAGCGCGGTCGGTCATAACGCCCTTAGAGGTGGAGATGATGGCGGTGCCCAGGCCGCGCATGACCTTGGGCATCTCCTCGCAGTTGGTGTAGATGCGCAGGCCCGGTTTGGACACACGGCGCAGGCCGCTGATGACAGGGGCGCCGGTCTCGGTGTACTTCAGAGCCAGGCGCAGAACGCCCTGCTTGTTGTCCTCGATTACCTGAACACCCTTGATGTAACCTTCTTCAACCAGAATGTTGCAGATCGCTTTCTTCAGGTTGGAAGCGGGAACGTCAACCGAAGGGTGTTTGGCAGTGCTCGCGTTGCGGATGCGGGTGAGCAGGTCCGCGATGGGATCGGTGATTTGCATGCCACTAACCTCCTAATTTTTGTTGTTTGTTTACCAGCTGGCTTTCTTCACGCCGGGAATCTCGCCCTTGTAGGCCAGTTCGCGGAAGCAGATACGGCAGATGCCGTACTTGCGCAGGTATGCGTGGGGACGGCCGCAGATCTTGCAGCGATTGTACTCGCGGGTGGAGAACTTCGCCGGACGCTGCTGCTTGATTTTCATGGAAGTTTTCGCCATGTTTCAAAACCCTCCCTTAGTTAGCGAACGGAGCGCCCAGAGCGGTCAGCAGCTCTTTGGCCTCTTCGTCGGTTTTCGCAGTGGTAACGAAGCAGATGTCCATACCGCGAACGGCATCGATCTTATCGTAGTCGATCTCGGGGAAGATCAGCTGCTCCTTGATGCCGCAGGCATAGTTGCCGCGGCCGTCGAACGAGTTGCCGTTGATGCCGCGGAAGTCGCGAACACGGGGCAGGGCCACGCTGAAGAAGCGGTCCACAAACTCGTACATACGCTCGCCGCGCAGGGTCACTTTGGCGCCGATGGGCATGCCCTCACGCAGCTTGAAGTTCGCAACGCTCTTCTTGGCGCGGCAAACGATGGCCTTCTGGCCGGTGATCTTGCCAAGGTCCCCCACGATGGCTTCCAGGACCTTCGGGTTGTCGCGGGCTTCGCCGCAGCCAACGTTGATCACAACTTTGTCCAGCTTGGGGATCTGCATCACGCTCTTGTAGCCGAACTTCTTCATCAGGGCGGGAGCCACTTCGCTGGTGTACTTCTCTTTCAGTCTTGCCATGAGTGTTTTACCTCCCTTACAGCTGCGCGCCGCACTTTTTGCAGACGCGCACTTTCTTGCCGTCAACCTCGGCATGGCCGATGCGGACGGGCTTTTTGCACTTGGGGCAAACCGGCATCACCTTGCAGGCGTACATGGCGCCCTCGGCCTTCACGATGCCGCCCTGCTCGCCCTGGCGGCGGGGTTTCACGTGTTTGGTCACCATGTTCAGGCCTTCCACGATCACCTTGCCCTCGCTGGGGCTCACAGCCAGAACCTTGCCGGTCTTGCCGGCGTCCTTGCCGCTGATCACCATCACGTTGTCACCGGTTTTAACATGAACCTTATTCATTCTAAAACCTCCTTACAGCGATTCCGGAGCCAGGCTCAGGATCTTCAGGTAGCCGTCCTCGCGCAGCTCGCGGGCGACCGGTCCAAAGATACGGGTGCCTCTCGGATTCTTGTCTTCCTTGATGATAACGGCAGCGTTCTCATCGAAACGGATATAGGAACCGTCCTCACGGCGCAGGCCATGCTTGGAACGAACGATAACGGCCTTCACCACATCGCCCTTCTTCACAGTGCCGTTGGGCGCGGCTTTCTTCACACTGGCAACCACAACGTCGCCGATATTCGCATATCTCTTGCGGGAACCACCCAGCACACGGATGCACATCAGTTCTTTGGCACCGGTGTTGTCGGCTACCTTGAGATAGGTTTGCATCTGAACCACAGCCAGATCCTCCTTTCAAAGGTACGGCGATTATTTCGCCTTCTCTACGATTTTGACCAGACGCCAGCGCTTGTCCTTGGACAGGGGGCGGGTCTCCATAATCATCACACGGTCGCCAATGCCGCACTCGTTGTTCTCGTCGTGGGCCTTGAATTTCACAGTGCGCTTCATGATCTTCTTGTAGAGGGGGTGTTTTACGTTGTCCTTTACAGCGACCACGATGGTTTTGTCCATCTTGTCGGACACAACCACGCCGGTGCGCGTTTTACGCAGGTTACGCTCCATGTTCAGTTACCTCCCTCTCTTAGTGATTGAGCTCATTGGCACGCAGAACGGTCTTCACGCGGGCAATGTCTCTCTTTACGGCTTCGATGCGGCCGGGATTCTCCAGCTGGTTCACAGCGTGCTGAAAACGCAGGTTGAACAGTTCCTGCTTCAGATCAGCCAGCTTCTGGTTCAGCTCAGCGGCCGACAGCTCGCGCAGTTCGGTTGCTTTCATTTACTCCGCAGCCTCCTTCTCTTCCCGCTTTACGAATTTGCACTTGACAGGCAGCTTGTGGCTGGCCAGACGCAGCGCCTCGCGGGCGATCTCTTCGTTCACATCGGCCAGCTCGAACAGCACGCGGCCGGGCTTCACCACGGCCACCCAGTACTCGGGGCTGCCTTTACCGGAACCCATGCGGGTCTCGGCGGGCTTCTCGGTCACGGGCTTGTCGGGGAAGATCTTGATCCAAACCTGACCGCCACGCTTGATGTAACGGGTCATGGCGATACGGGCGGCCTCGATCTGGTTCGAGGTGATCCAGGCGGGCTCCAGGGCAACAATGCCGTACTGGCCCTGATTCACAGTGTTGCCGCGCATGGCCTTACCGGTCATACGACCGCGGTGCACACGGCGGTATTTAACGCGCTTAGGCAGTAACATTATTTGTTGCCTCCTTCTTTGCGGGCTGCGGGCTTGGTGCCTTTCAGCACTTCGCCCTTGTAGATCCAAACTTTCACGCCGATCTTGCCGTAGGTGGTATCGGCCTCGGCAAAGCCGTAGTCGATGTCGGCGCGCAGGGTCTGCAGGGGGATGGTACCCTCATGGTAATGCTCGGTGCGGGCGATGTCGGCGCCGCCCAGACGGCCGCTGACCTGCGCCTTGATGCCCTTGGCGCCACGCTGCATCGCACGGCCCATGCACTGCTTCATGGCACGGCGGAACGAGATGCGGCGTTCCAGCTGGCTGGCGATGTTCTCGGCCACCAGCTGGGCGTTGGTGTCGATGTTCTTCACTTCGACGATGTTCACGTTGGTGGCTTTGCCAACCATCTTCTCGATCTGGGCGCGCAGCTTCTCGATCTCGGCGCCGCCTTTGCCGATCACCATGCCGGGCTTGGCGCAGTGGATGTTGATCTTCAGGCGGGGGGTGCCGGTCGCGTTGTCAATGGTGCGCTCGATCTCGATCTTGGGAACGCCCGCACCGTACAGCTGCTTCTTCAGCACCTTGCGGATCTTGTAGTCTTCCACGAGGGTATCGCCGAACTCTTTTTTGGAAGTAAACCAGCGGCTGTCCCAATCTTTAATTACGCCCACGCGAATGCCGTGGGGATTCACTTTCTGGCCCATTGTTACCCTCCTTACGCTTCCATCTCTTTGAGAACCACGGTGATGTGGCTGGTTCTCTTGAGGATTCTGTACGCACGGCCCTGTGCGCGCGGCATGATGCGCTTCAGGGTGGGGCCGGGGGTGACGAAGCACTCGGCAACGTACAGGTTGTTCTTATCCATGTTGTGGTTGTTCTCCGCATTGGCGGCAGCAGACTTCACCAGCTTCATCAGAGGCTCGCAGGCAGCCTTCGGGGTGTACTGCAGAATCGCCAGCGCTTTGTCCACGGGCTGGTTGCGGATCAGATCCAGCACAACCGAAACCTTGCGGGGCGCGATGCGGGCGTATCTAAGATGTGCCCTTGCTTCCATTTAACTCTCCTCCTCTTACTTGCCGGTGGTCTTGGCACCCGCGTGGCCCTTGAAGGTGCGGGTGGGGGCGAACTCGCCCAGCTTGTGGCCTACCATATCTTCGGTAACGTAAACGGGAACATGCTTGCGGCCATCATGCACGGCAAAGGTGTGGCCCACGAAATCGGGGAAGATGGTGGAAGAACGGCTCCAGGTCTTCAGCACACGCTTTTCACCGGCCGCGTTCATCTCTTGCACACGCTTCAGAAGCACAGGCTGTACATAAGGTCCCTTTTTAACACTTCTACCCATGTTGGTCTCCTCTCTTAGCCGTTGGCACGCTTGACGATCAGCTTGTCAGAGCGATTGTGATTTTTGCGGGTCTTGTAACCCATAGCAGGCTTGCCCCAGGGGGTGACAGGGCCGGGACGGCCAACGGGGCTCTTGCCTTCACCACCGCCGTGGGGGTGATCGCAGGGGTTCATGACAGAACCGCGGACGGTGGGACGCCAGCCCATGTGGCGCTTGCGGCCGGCCTTGCCGATGTTCACGTTCTCGTGATCGATGTTGCCGACCTGGCCGATGGTGGCGATGCAGTTCATCGGAACGTTGCGCATCTCACCGGAGGGCAGGCGGACCAGGGCGTACTTGCCTTCCTTGGCCATCAGCTGGGCCATGTTGCCGGCGCTGCGCACCAGCTGGCCGCCCTTGCCGGGATACAGCTCGATGTTGTGGATGACAGTACCAACGGGGATGTTGGCGAAGGGCAGGGCGTTGCCGGGCTTGATGTCGGCGTTGGGGCCGGCCATCACGACGTCGCCCACCTTCAGGCCTTCGGGGGCCAGGATATAGCGCTTCTCGCCGTCCTCATACTGCAGCAGGGCGATATGAGCGGAGCGGTTGGGATCGTACTCCAGGGTCTTGACGGTGGCGGGCACGTCGAACTTGTCGCGCTTGAAGTCGATCACGCGGTACTTGGTGCGGTTGCCGCCGCCATGGTGGCGCACGGTGATGCGGCCGGTGTTGTTGCGGCCGCTGTGCTTCTTCATCGGCTCCAGCAGGCTGCGCTCGGGGGCAACCTTGCTCAGCTGGCTGTAGTCGGTCACAGTCATGCCGCGGCGGCCGGGAGTCGTCGGCTTAAACTTTTTGATCGCCATGGTTTGTTTCTCCTTGTCTTATGAATTGTTGTCGGGGTCATATCCCCATAAGCGGGCCTTGCTCAGGCCCTCACGAGCCGATCTCTCAGATCATGCTCTCGAAGAACTCGATGCCCTTGCTCTTCGCGGTCAGGGTAACGATGGCCTTCTTGGAAGCGGCGGTGTAGCCGCTGTTCATGCCCTTGCGGCGGAAACGGCCGCGGACAGAGATGGTGTTCACCTTGGCAACCTCAACACCGAACAGCTCCTCAACGGCGCGGGCGATGTCGATCTTGGTGGCATTGGGGGCAACCTTGAAGGTGTACTTCTTGGCGGCGATGCCCTGCATGGAGGCCTCGGTGATCACGGGGGCCAGGATGATGTCTTGTGCAGCGATTTTCATTAGCCCAGAACCTCCTCAAGTTTCTTGGCCGCGTCAACGCTGATCACGAACTTGTTGGCGTTCACCACGTCGTAGGTGTTCACGTTGTCGGCGGTGGTGGTCTTCACACCGGGGATGTTGGCGGCGCTCTTCACGACCTTGGCGTCCACAGCGGGGGTCACGATCAGGGCCTTTTTCTCGGCGCCCACGGCGGCCAGCATGTTGACGATGGTCTTGGTCTTGTACTCGGCGCAGGCCAGCTCGTCAATGACGATCATGTCGCCGGCAGCAGCCTTGGCGCTCAGGGCGCTCAGCACGGCCAGGCGCTTCAGCTTCTTGTTGATGCGGTAGCTGTAATCGCGGGGCTTGGGGCCCAGGGCAACGCCGCCGTGGGTCCACTGCGGAGCGCGGATGGAGCCCTGACGGGCATGGCCGGTACCCTTCTGGCGCCAGGGTTTGCGGCCGCCGCCGGAAACCTCGCTGCGGGTCTTGGTGCTCTGGGTGCCCTGGCGCTGGTTGGCCAGGAAGTTCACGACCGCGGCGTGCACGGCCTTCTCGTTCGGGGTGATACCGAACACGGCGTCGGAAAGCTCAACTTCGGAAACCTTCTTGCCGTTCATATCCAAAACGTCAAATTTCATTGCTCGCTTTCCTCCTTTAGGCCTTCACGCTGTCGCTGATGCAGACCACGCTGCCCTTGGGGCCGGGTACTGCGCCCTTCACGGCGATCAGGTTGTTTTCGGCGTCCACTTTCACGACCATCAGGTTCTGGATGGTGACGCGCTCGCTGCCCATATGGCCGGGCAGCTTCTTGCCCTTGAACACGCGGCTGGGGGTGGAGCAGCTGCCCATGGAGCCGGCATGGCGGGCCACAGGGCCGGTGCCGTGGCTCTCGCGCAGGCGATGGCCGTTCCAGCGCTTGATGGTGCCGGCGTAGCCCTTGCCCTTGCTGGTGCCGACCACGTCGATGTGGTCGCCGGCAGCGAAGACGTCAGCCTTCAGGATGTCGCCCACGTTCATGCCGTCGATGCTCTCCAGACGGAACTCGCGCAGCACCTTCTTGGGGGCCACGTTCGCCTTGGCGAAATGGCCGGCGGCGGGCTTGCTCACCTTTTTGGCGGCCACGTCGCCCCAGCCCAGCTGCACGGCCACGTAGCCGTCGCTGTCCAGGGTCTTTTTCTGCACCACGGTGCAGGGGCCAGCCTCGATGACGGTAACGGGCACTACCTTGCCGTTCTCGTCAAACAGCTGGGTCATGCCCAGCTTCTTGCCGATGATACCTTTTTGCATTTTCTTTGCCTCCTATAGGTTATTGGTTGATGCCGGTGCGGCACCAACATGACCTCTCCGCGTTCTGCGGGGGGTATGTCGTTGTGGGGGTGTGTGCCAAAGCAGTTGGCGCGGTGTTTCAGCGCCCTTACTTTTTATGTGCGGCTCACAGCTTCACTTCGATCTCCACGCCAGCGGGGAGCTGCAGGCTCTTCAGAGCCTCCACCGTCTTGTTGGACGGCTTCAGAATGTCGATCAGGCGCTTGTGGGTGCGGGTCTCAAACTGCTCGCGGCTGTCCTTGTACTTGTGAACAGCGCGCAGGATGGTGACCACCTCTTTGTCGGTGGGCAGGGGGATCGGGCCGGACACGCGTGCGCCGGTGCGCTTCACGGTCTCCACGATCTTCTCTGCGGCCGCATCGATCAACTGATGATCGTAGCTCTTGAGTCGGATTCTGATCTTTTCCTTGACTGCCATTTGCTTTCGCCTCCTATAAAATTTTGCGCTTAGGCGAGCCGATAAATCACTTAACACTGCGCCGGGTGTTTCACGCTTTCCCATGAGAAAAACCGGTGAACCGCCAGGCAGTTCATCCGGGGAATCCTTATGGCAAATTCGCGTGGACATTGGTTCGCGGAGTAACTGCGCGAACGTATCCCTTTGCACTCAGTAATTCTTTCGCCCGGTTCTAAGATCGGACATACTCGGCGGAAAAACCCACGAAACGTCGTGGCAACCTCCCGCGTCATCGCATATCGTGGCCTGCGCGGACTTGCCGTGCAAGCCATTCGCAGCCGTATATGATAATACCATAAAACCCCCATACATGCAAGGGTTTTGCCAAAAAAAGGCGCCGTTTTTTCGATTCTCCCTTTTGAACAAACCGCAAAAACAGCGCCGTATTTTTTTGTGCAGATTTCAGTTCTCCCGCAGCCGCTCCTCCAGCCCCGGTTCGGGGGTGATGTAGGCGGTCTCGTAGTGCTCGTAGAGCACCATGCCGGGCTTGAGGTCGCCGGTCTTGCGGATGTTGCGCACCTCGGTGTAGTCCACCGCCACCTTCGCGCCGCCGGCCTGGCTGGAGTGCAGCACCGCCAGCATCGCGGCCTCGTTCTGGGTGCGCAGGGGGATGTCGCGCCCCTCGCTCATCACCACCGTGTGGCTGCCGGGGGCGTTCTTGGTGTGGAACCACAGGTCCTTGCCGCGGGCGGTCTTGAGTGTGAGGCGGTCGTTCTGCAGGTTGTTGCGGCCCACCAGGATCAAAAACCCGTCCGACGAGCGGTAGCGCAGGAAGTCGGCCGGTTTCTGGCGCTTCTCGCGCACCTTATAATATTTCAGGTATCCCTGGCTCTTCAGCTCGGCGCGGATCTCGCCCAGCATCTGCTCGCCGGTGGCGGCCTGCACCTCGTACAGCACCGTCTCCAGATAGGCGATCTCCTTCTCGCCGTCGGCCAGCAGGGTCTTCAGCATCCGGGCGGCGGTCTGCTTCTTCTTGTATTCCTTGAAATACTTCTGCGCGTTGGCGGCGGGGCCCAGCCGCACGTCCAGCGGGATGGTGACCTCCTCGCCGGTGTACCAGTTCTGCAGGGTGACCTGCTTCTGCCCCTTTTCCAGCGCCCAGAGGTTGGCGCTCAGCAGCTCGCCGAACACCCGCAGCTGGTCGGACGCCTCGCTCTGGGCCAGCTCCTCGGTGCGGGCGGCCTGCTTGCGCACCGCGCGCTCGTGCAGGTTGTGCACCGTCTTGGCCAGGTCCCGGCTCTTCTGGCGCAGGCGCTCGGCGCGGTCCTTGGCACAGTAGTAGTCCTCCAGCAGCAGGCTGAAGTTCTCGTACTGCCGGCTTTCCAGCGCGCCATCGTACTGCGTCAGGGCGGTGAAGCTGAACTCCACCGGCTTGCCGTCCGGCTGGCGCACCAGCACCGGGTGCCCGCCGTCCAGCCAGTCGGCGCGGATGGCGTCGCAGGCGGCGGCCAGGGCTGCCCTGTCGGCGGCGGTCATCTCGTTGCCGCGCACCTCGCGCCCCCCAAAGGCGCGCCAGGCGGCTTCCCGGCAGACCACCGGCCCCACCCCGCCGCAGCATTTCATCAGCGCGTCGGCAGCCGGCAGCTCCTTCTGCGCCACCGCCTCGGCCAGCTCGGCGCCGGTCACGGCCACAAAGTCGGGTTTGGCGGGCTTGGGCGGCAGGGTGTAGGCCAGGCCCGGCAGCAGCTGGCGCACCGCCGAGGCCTCGAAGTCCACCCGCTTGAGGGCGTCGAGGATCTTGCCGTTTTGCACCAGCACCAGGTTGGAATAGCGGCCCATCAGCTCGGCGGCGAGGGTGTTCAAAACGAGGTCGCCCATCTCGTTCACGCACTGAAAATCAAAAAACGCGATGCGCTCGCCCTGCGGCAGGCGCACGTCCACCAGCTTGCCGCCCGCCAGATGCTTGCGCAGCAGCATGCAGAAGGAGGGGGGCGTCTGGGGGTTCTCGAAGGTCTCGTTGGTCAGACAGACGCGCGCCGACCCCGACCGGGCCGACACGAACAGCTTATACCCGGCGGTGCGGGTGCGCAATTGCAGCACCACCTCGTCGCGGGTGGGCTCGAAGATCTTGTCGATGCGGGCTTCCAGCAGGGTCTCGCGCAGCTGCCCGGCCGTCAGCGCCAGTGTTGCGGCATCCAGTGCCATGTGTTCTCCTCCTTCAGCGGGGCAATACCGGGGTGAAGGGCGGGCGCTCGTCCCGGCTCTCCAACACCTCCAGCTCCCCAAAGCGCTCCCGCAGCCAGTCGGCCAGGCGGTGCACGGCGGGGTGTTCGGTGGCGTAGTGGCCGCCCACGATCAGGCTCATGCCGCGCTGCAGAGCGTCCAGCCCCTCGTGGTGGGCCGCCTCGCCGGTGACGAGACAATCGGCTCCGGCTTCGCGGGCGGCGTCGGCGAAGTCTCCCCCGCTGCCGCCCACCACCGCCACCGTGCGGATGGGGTGTGCGGCATCGGCCAGCATCACCGGCGTACCCAGCACAGAGGCTGCATGGGCGGCGAAGTCCGCGGCGGACTGCTCCGGCACCTCGCCCACCCGGCCGAGACCGGCAAACGGGCGCACATTTGCAAGGCCCAGCAGCGCGGCCAGCACGTCGTTCACGCCGCCTTCGGCGGTGTCGAAGTTGGTGTGGGCGCAGACGGCCGACAGCCCTTCCCGCACCAGCAGGGCGGCGGGCTGGTCGGACAGGTGTTTCAGCGCGTGGAAGATCACCGGATGGTGCGACACCACCAGCTGGCAGTCCAGCCGTTTGGCCTCGGCCACCACGGCGGGGGTGATGTCCAGCGCGGCCAGCACCCGGCGCACCGGCTGCCCGGCGTCCACCAGCAGGCCCACGTTGTCCCATTCCTCGGCCAGGGCGGCGGGCGCTTTTTCTTCGATGTATGCGGCGATATCGGCAGGATACAGCATGGTCCTTCTCCCCTCTTCTGTCAGTTCCAGCCCGCGCAGCCAGGCCAGCAGCCGCCGGGCTTCCTGTTGTTCCCGGCCGCGCAGTCCGCGCAGCTGTTTTTCCAGTTTGGCGGCGGTGTCGTCCCGCAGGCGGGCGGCGTGCGGTTTTGCGGCCGACAGGCCGACCAGGCAGAATTCGCCGTCCGGCTCCCGCTCCTCGCCGGTGTACCCGGCGCAGAGCACGGTGTACACCCGCCCGGCCGCCACCACCGGCGTCTCGTCCTCCAGCGCAAATCCGCGGCGGCACAGCTCCCGGCGCAGCAGCGGCGTCTTGGTGGCGGCACACAAAATCAGCCGGATGCCCTTGCGGCGCACCCAGCCGGCGGCGTCGAGGATATGCAGGATGGTCTCGGCGCTGATGCCGGCCATCACGATGTCGTCGGCCTCGCCCGCTTCCAGCGGCGCCAGGCCGTCGCCCAGGCGCAGGTCCACCCGGTCGGCACAGCCGGCGGCCGCGCAGGTGGCGCGGGCGGTCTCCAGCGGAGCGGCGTGGATGTCGGTGCCGATCACCCGGCAGCCCTCCAGCGCCAGCCGCGCCGCCAGCTTGCCGTGGTCGCACCCCACGTCGGCCACCCGCGCGCCCGGCCGCACATAGGCGGCGCAGGCGGCAAGGCGGGCGTCCAGATGCGGCGCCTTAGTTTCCAAAGTGGGCGTTCAGCTTGGCCACCAGCTCGTCGGCGTTGGTGCCGTGCACCATGCAGGCCTGCTCGATGGTCTCGCCGCGGGCGGACGGACAGCCCAGACAGTGCATGCCGATCTCCAGGAAATACGGAGCCACCGCGGGGTCCAGGTCCAGCAGGGAGCCGATGATGGTATCTTTGGTCACAGTCATGGTGAATATCCTCTCTTTCCTGCCCGGCTATGGGCAATATACACTGTATTGTACCCCAAACCCGGGCAATATTGCAAGCCCGGCGAAAGATTTCACACGCAAAAAGCGCCCTCCCAAAGCCGGGAAGGCGCCTTTTTTGCGAAGTGTGGAGCGTGGATCACTCGCCCTTCTGCGCGGCAAAGCACTCGCTGCAGTATACGGGACGGTCCTCGCGGGGCTTGAAGGGAACCTTGCAAGCCTTGCCGCAGGAAGCGCACACGGCGTCGAACATCTCGCGGGGAGCGCGGCCACCGGCCTTGCGGGCATCACGGCAGGCCTTGCAGCGCTGGGGCTCGTTCTCGAAGCCCTTCTCAGCGTAGAACTCCTGCTCGCCGGCGGTGAACACGAACTCGTTGCCGCACTCTTTGCAGACTAAGGTTTTGTCCTGGAACATAATTGGTATCTCCTCTTGGATAAATATTTTGCCCGCGGAAGGATTCAAACCGACACCTTTGGCTTTTGGACCAACGCTCTTCTTTAAGCTACATAGGGCATATATCGCGCGGCCCCCGCGGGGACCGGAACGCTTGTTAAAATTTCAGGCCAGCTCGTCGTCGCGCAGTTTGCGGCGCACCCGCTGCATGGCGTTTTCGGCGGCTTTGCGGCTGCAGCCCAGCCGGGCGCTGATCTCGGCGTGGCCGTATCCGTCCAGCACCAGCTGCAGCACCTGCCACTCGAAGGCCGACAGCCTTGTGTGGATGCTGTGCATGGTGGAGTGATACTGGGCGTTGTCGATGGCGATCTGCTCGGGGTCTGCGGCGTCGGCTTCGGGGTGCTGCTCCAGCGTGAGCGCCTGGTTGAGCAGCTGATGCTTTTTGCGCAGCGCCGTGCGCCGGGCCGTTTCCACGGCGTTGGCGATGCAGTGCCGGGCATAGGTGGCAAACAAAGCACCCGCATCGGGCGAATAGGTGCGCACCGCGCGCAGCAGGCCGATCACGCCCTCCTGCATCAGGTCTTCCAGCTCAAGGCCGGGACAGACGGCGTCCGCCGCCTCTCCGCGCACCGCCGGAAGCATGCGCGCGATCACGGCGGCCAGTGCCTGTTCGTCGCCTTCGGCCGCGCGGCGGATCTGTTCTTGCGGGATCTGTGTGTCCACATATGCCTCCATCACACCAATGAATCTATTACATTTTACTAATCGGGCCGCTATTTGTCAATCTGTTTTATGAAAAAACCACGAAAACGACTGCTTTTGTAATTGTTTTGACACGTTCTCTCCCGTTTCGCACGCGATCCGGCGGCCGCCGGCGGCAATTTATGCCCCGGGCTTGCAATCCGGTCCAAAACATAGTATAATCGTATCGCACACCATATATGCCGGTGTGTCGGAATTGGCAGACGACCGCGACTCAAAATCGTGTGGAGAAATCCGTGTGGGTTCGAGTCCCACCACCGGCACCATAAAAGCAAAACAGTATAGATGCCGTAGGCCAGAAGCCTACGGCAT
This sequence comes from Anaerofilum sp. An201, assembly GCF_002160015.1. Taxonomy (GTDB): domain Bacteria; phylum Bacillota; class Clostridia; order Oscillospirales; family Ruminococcaceae; genus Anaerofilum; species Anaerofilum faecale. Next base: position 78,233 of record NZ_NFJT01000013.1, read on the forward strand.
CAACTGTTTCCGGGCTTTTTCCCCTCGAAAATTCACCGATGATTCCATAGATGCCAACCACTGTTTCCCCCTAACTGGTGGGACTCGAACCCCCATCTGCTCAGAGGTTGGCAAAATCAAAACCATGTGGTGCCCTTTTTGAAGCAGCATTTTTCAAAAAGGGCGCTATTTTTCTGCCAGTAGAATACACAAAGTTTGGGGCGTCAATTTGTTGGTCGTGATGGGCCAATCGATTGGCGCCCTTTTTCATTTTCAGACCATTTCAAAAAGGGCGCTAAGATTCAGGAGGTAAAACAAGATGGATAGACAACAATTTTTCCGAGAACTTTGCACGGTGCTTGGCCGAGAAGGCTTCACCACACAGCCGGAGCAGGATGACCTCCTCCCGGTGGAATGGGACGGCCGTCCTCTCTGCCGAATCACCGAGGGTGGAGGGGTTCGCTACTGGCAGGAGGATGTGGCCACTCCGGAACGGGACCAGGCCTGTGAGCGGGCCACCAATCTGGCCTGCATGGTGCAGGAGTACATGACCTTGATGGAGCAGGCTCCCCCGCTGAAGGCTCAGGGGCTGTCGGGAGATTTCAGGGTGCTGGCTGATTTCAACGGAACGGTTCTGGCCGGACATCCGACCCAATATGGTGTCCACTTTGTTACCTGGGACTGGAACTTTGACCGCACAGGTCTTAACTACGGACGCTACTTTCAGGAAAACTATTCGGGCGCCAAGCAGGACTTCGCCACCCGGTCCGGTCTCATCTCGAAACAGCAGGTATTCAATGAGGCACAGCTTGCTGAAATTTACCGCTGCTGTGCTGATACCCTGGACGCCGGATTCGATTTGACCTATGACCAGGAACAATGCATCAAAGGCGTTCAGGAACAGATCCTGAGCGGAATGCCCAATATCCTGGATCACATCAATGAGCAAGAGCAACACTCTACGGATTCTCAAAGCCAGGAGCTGACAATGTAATACACCGAGCGCTGGAGTTTTAGAAGCAAGACTCCGGCGCTTTTTTTATTTCACCGAAAGGAGATCACTACCCATGACGCGCCACTTTATGAGAGATACCCCCTTGTACCAGATGGAGCAGATGATGATGACCCCGCCTTATTTTAAGCCAAGAGGCCACAGCCTGCGCCGCTCCGGATTCCGGTATCAGGCCAAGGATGTGGACTGTGAATACTGCATGAATTACTCTCGCAGGAACCTCTGCCCTCTGTACCAGCAGTCTCTGCAGTTCTTTCGTACTGACGAACACCGCAGACGATGGATGCACTGGCGAACACGCTACCACCGATTGTCGCAACGCAACCAGGCAGCGCTGTTTCTCCTGACAGCCTACGATGATATCTGGCGCAGGGTAATCTGGAAAGTTGAAGATAATGGCTTCGATTTTGACTCCGTCCGGCTCGCCGGCATCCAGCCGGAGCTTTACAGCGTTTATCAGGCAGCGAAGGCTATTTCCATCGGTAGCCAAAACATTACCATTGCTGATCTCGCATCCCGTGAACTGGTCACAGATGAGGCGTTCCAACTGATTATCTGCGCTCTGCTTCTGGCCAAGTACGGTAATGCGATTTCAAATTTAGAAAGAAAGGGTGATTCCTAAAGCATGATGGAAGCAGTTTTAAGCAATTCGGACCATCCGGAGTTCGGAGAAGCGACTATTCCGCTTCCCATCCTCAGGGAACAATACGACCACTGCATAGAGCTGGTGAATGCACTTGAAATTGGAAGTGTTGTTGCCTCCGACTGCCATGTCAATGAGATCTGCAAAGGGTGGCCGGTATTTTATCGTCTGGAGGGGATGCAGGTCAATCTGGACGAGCTGGATTATCTGGCTAAGCGGCTGGAGAGCTTCGATGTCGGTGAGTACGCACAATTCCAGGCCATGGCCGAAAAGCTGGATCTCACCAGTATGAAGGATCTGATCAACCTGACCTTCTGCTGCCAGCAGGCAACGGTTATTACGGATTTTTCTGACCTGGCAGCCATTGGCCGCAGCCACTATCTGAATACCCACGGTGGATGTGCCAGCACCGAGGAGTTGGAACATCTGGATGGTGAGGAAACGGCAATTCTTCTGATTGAAGGCAGCGAAGGTACCGTCACACGCTACGGCGTGGTTTATGACAACGGTATGCAGCTCTCGCAGCTCTACGATGGAAAGCATCTCCCCGGCTACCACTATGAAGCGGATATGATCATGGTGGGATTGGTTTCCCGGCAGGAACCGGAGAATACCAAAAATGTCACCTGGATATACCTCCCCGCATCCAAAGGACAGATCGAGCGTGCCATACAGCGCAGCGGCATTGTCGATCCCAAGGATATATGTTTCCGCATGGGTGACAGCATGTTCCCGGAGGAAGTGGATGTGGCACTGGACTTTCGCTGTGAAGACATCTATGAACTTAACGATCTGGCGCAGGCCGTGGGTAAACTCTCCCATGATGACTGCATCAAACTGGGTGCTGCTGTGAGCATAGCCGGACCGGAGTGTGCCAGTCAGATCCGTCACCTGGCCGAGAACCTGGATCTCTTTGAGTTTGCTCCCGGCGCTCATACCCCTGCCGAATACGGAAAATACATGATCCAAGAATCCGGCCATTTTGAGTACGACCCCAATCTGGACGAGTTCTATGACTACGAAAGATACGGCCTGCAGCACATGGATCAGGAGTCCGGTATGTTCACCAACCGCGGCTATATCGCCTACCAGGGTACGGTGAGTCTGGAGGAATTGATGGCAGACGATCCGGCAGAAGCGCACGGAGCGGAATATGGATTGCAGATGGGAGGAATGTAAGTGAAAAAGAGAATCGTGATCACACTGGCATCTGTGGCTGCGGTGGGAGCGGCTGTCGCGAGCTACCTCCACTTTTCCGGAAAAACGCCTTTTGGCCATAGCTATTTCCGCTGAGTAGTGATATGTTGTGTAGCTATACCAGCACGAAGGGAGTGAGAAAATGAGCAACAAAACGATTGCCGAGTTTTTGGAACATCATAAACAGTTCAGCCATTTCAGGCCCGCTTCTCGTGAGGAGGCGGGTCTCTTTTATTCGGAGCCGGACCAGGCGCTGGATGAGGCGCTGGGTACGGTTGGACATCTCCGCATGGATTTCGGCTCCGGGGGAAAAGAATTTTTCCACACCTGGTGGCCTCATAACGAAGATCAATTCAACACCGGAGAATTTAAGGACGACCTTCAGGAAGTGGTGGATGCCCTTCGTGCCGATGGTCCTTTGAAGGATCTGACCGCGATGAGCGCATACTGTCATCGGAACGGCGGAGCAATTACGCAGGACGGCCGGAGTTACGGCTACATTGCAGAAACAAAGCATTACCGCTACTGCCTGCGCTGCACCCCGTCCCCCGGCGATTACCAAGGATATCTCTACTGCTACGACCTGCGTCAGCAGCAGATGGCCCATCAGAACAAACCGATTGGCCGAGTGACATTCGCCAGCGGCGAGCAGATGGAGTATCTGGATGGAGAAACATATCTGGCGGCCATTCGGGAAGAATTACCCTATATGGCCACCACCGGATTCCGCTGCGAAACGCTGACGGATGACCCCGCCATCCGCAAGGCTGTGGACGACATCCTGCTGGACTGCGCTGGCGAAGCAAACCCTCGTCGGGAATGTAGCTACGGACTGACAGAAAAGGGCATGAAAGCGTTGCGGGATGCGGCTGACCCGTCGCTTCCGCACAGCTATAGCTGGTTTGTCATCACCGACTGCAATACCCAGGAGGAGCAGTTCCATCGGAATCTTACCTTGTCGGATGCCATTCGGATTTACAGTTCCAGCGACCGGCCTGAAAAGCGCATTGGCGTCACGAAGGATGGCATTGCCACGGTAGACCTTGTTCACACACAGGATGGTGAGCAGAGGCTCTTCGAGGACTATCAGAAGATGAACAGCTTTCAAAATGATCCTGAAATTCTGGCGGCGGTAGATTGTCTCCGGCAGGAGCTGGAGCCGCCCAACCAGGGCATGAATATGGGAGGAATGTAAATGGCGGTATCCAAGGAATGGCTGAACTTCCTGCGGGAGCAGTATCCGGCAGGAACCAGAATCAAGCTCAGAGAGATGAAAGACCCTTATGCCCCGCTGCCCCCCGGCAGCACAGGTACCCTGAAATACATCGACGATATTGGCCAGTTCCACATGAAGTGGGACAATGGCAGCGGCCTCGCCCTGATTATCGGGGAGGACAGCTTCTCCGTGATCCCGCCGGAACTCACTACTCTGAAGATGTATATGCCCCTGACAGCGGACCTCTATACCCGCAACGAGTACGGTGAGATGGAGGATGAAAGCACCCTGCTGGATGGCAAAATGCTGCGTGGCTATGAGGGGGACATTCTCAGTGCCATGATCAAAAATCGTATGCCGGAGGAAACTGAGCGCGGCCTGATGCACTGGTACAGCGGAGATGACAGCGTCAACCGGAAAGTCCAGTCCGCCGTGTTCACGGTCGAGGATCGAAACGGCCAGCTCTGGGGTGTGGCTGAATGCCGTGTTGCAGGGACCCTTACCCCGGAGGAGCTGACCAACCTGAAAGAGTACATCTCCGGACAGGCATCGGATGGCTGGGGCGAAGGCTTTGAGCAGCGGGACATCTGCATTGGTGATGACGAGCTGTATGTCCATCTGTGGAACTTCGACGATTGGAGCATCCAGACCGAGGACGAGTGCTTCTCCCCAAAACTTGCGGAAGGTCTGCCGGAGATGTGCTTCTCCACGTTGCAATCCACCGGCGAACTCATCTGCATCAAGAGAGGTGAAACCGGCTACTATCCGTCCCAGTGGAATACTGGGGACAAGGAGAAAAATGTAGAACTGGCTGACCAGCTGAACGAACAGCTGGGTGTGAATATGTGGCAGCGGCAGGCCATGGAGGTGGGCAGCATGTGTGGCTGGGATGTCCCCGGCGCTGACCCCGCCAAGTACCAGGAAGACTATGTACAAACCGGGGCCCCCGCCGAAGCCCAGCACAGCAGGTTCGGCGGGGAGAGGAGTTCCGGCGAAATGAGTGAGCCTTGTCCCCAGGACGAGGCGAAGGATATGGAGTACGGAACGACGATGGGAGGGATGACCCTTGGATAAGGTGTTTCGCGTGGAGCTGTCCGGAAATAAGGACCGTTGCTGTGAGCTGGAACTCCCCGCTGCCTACTACAGCCTTCTGGATGCGCTGGACAAGCTCCAGATGGCTCCCGGCGATAAGCCGAGATGGGAATTCCTTGAACACCACAGCTTTCCGTTCCTCCATGTCCATCTGGCCCATGAATGCGATCTCTATCAGCTCAATGCTTTGGCGACCTTCCTGGGCCAAATGAATGGCAGAGAGAGAACCGCATTCGAAGGGCTGTTCAACATGGAGGTGGCCAAGAAATACGGTCCCATCAGCGTTGCCACCATGATCGACCTGGCCTACAGCACAGACTGCTGCCACGTGGTCAACGCCTCAACGGATGAGCAGCTGGGCAGATTCTACGCCGAGAATGATTTCATCCCCGCCCTTGAAAAAGTCCCCGACTCCATCTTTGAGTATCTGGACTTTGAAATGCTCGGCAGAAAAGCCCGATTTGAGGAGGGCGGTGTCTTTGCAAGCAACGGATATGTCACACAGCATACCGAACTGAAGCAGGTATATGAGACGCTGGATCTCATGCCTTCGGCTCCCTCCTATGCCATCCGCCTGCTGGCCGGAAGCTCGCCCATGGACTCCGATGGTCTGCCGGAAAAGCAAGTATATCTGAACCTCCCCGCAACACAGGAGGCGCTGGATCATGTGCTGGAGGTATGTGAAGCGCCCTCCTGGCGTGAGATGCTCTTCTGGACGGAGGATGGCGCTGTGCCGGATCTTCTGGAGAATATGGATTGTGACGATATCCAGGAACTCAATGAACTGGCAAAGCACCTCAAATGCCGTGAAAACAGCGGAGAGCTTTCCAAACTGAAGGCGGTCATCCTTGCGACGGACTGCCACGATGTCGGAACCGCTATTCAGATCTCTGAGAACCTGGATGACTACTTGTTCGAGCCTGACCAGAGAAATCCCGAGGAGGTTGCATCCGAGGAGCTTCGCCTCATTGTGGACGAGCAATCCCTCTCGATTCTGAAGAAGCATATCAGTCTCTACAACTATGGCCTGGATGTCATGGCCGCCAACCATGCTGTGCTGACTCCATATGGACTGGTACAGCGCAGAGATGGCAACGAGCTGCTCCAAGCCCAGGAACACCCGTCTGAGCGCAACGGAATGGAGATGATGCAGTGAATGCGCAACAGTCTGAACTCTTCGACCTGCTGGATGGCTTTGAAATGACCAAATCCCAGCATGACTGGCTGGAACGGCGATTTGAAAACATGACGGTAAAAGAAAGCCTTCTGTTCCGTGGGGCAATGCAGATCGAGCGCCTCCAAATGACTGCCGATGTGATGCTGATTGCCAATCAGCTGGATCACTACGACCTGTTCTACGGTGCAGGAGACGATGCCCGACTTGGCAAATTCGTCATGGAGCAGATCCAGCGCCCCTCCTCTCAGGCCCGTGCATTCCTTGACCCGGAGAAAGTGGGGGCAGCTTACCGTCAGAAAGGTGGGAACACCTTCTGCGACGGGCACTTCATCAAGGTCACCTCTCTGATCGATCCGTTCCTGGACGGCGACCCGACGCTGAACCCCGACAAAGGTGACTACGGCATCCGGGTCAAGCTGGCAAGCCGCTCCAATACGGAAGGCGTGTGGGTTGGATTCCCGGACACCGGCGAGTATATGGATACCGCACACCCGGACGAACTTCTCTTGGCGCTGGATGCACTGGAGGTAGACTCTTTGACTGAGTGTATCGCCGTGGATGTGGACTGCTGCCTCCCGCAGCTGGAGGACATTCTCTCCCAATATAGCTCTGCGGCGGAGCTTGTCCGTCATGCCATCGACTTTGGCTATGCCTGGGGGGAACAGGGGCAAGGCGAACCCCGGTGGCTGGATAAATGGCAGGCTGTTATGGAGCTGGAGGACTGCCACCGCTTGGATTACGCCCTGGACCTGGCACAGAACCTCCACTGCTATCACTTCATGCCCCGTGACATGGAACTCACCGACTTCGGCAAAACGCTGGCGAAACAGGACGGCGTCTACCCCAAAGATGAACTGCTTGCTTCCTGCTTCGATGCGGAAAGCTATGCCAATCAGCGGATGAAGAACATGGGGTTGTCTGCCGCCGAGCATGGCTTCGTATCCTGGAACGGCACAGAACTGGTCTATGAGTACAGTCAGCCGGATATGGAACCGACCATGTTCATGTGAGAAGCCGCCGCACAGACCAGTCTTCGCCGCAACGGAGGTGATGAAATAAAAAATGAAATAGCCTGAACACCACAGGGGCCGTTACCCGAATCGGGACGAACGGCCCCTGATTTTTTGCGCTCTTTTCGGGTAACAGCCCTGGAAAGGAGCCCGTATGACCACGACAACGGATAACCCCATCGCCGAGTACCTGAAGACCTATCACAAGGGAGCGCAAAGCGTCATATCCAGCCGGGAGCTGGAGGCAGCTTTCCATATCCGCGGCCCCGACCTGCGCCGGTTGATCAACAGCCTGCGTGGAGATGGCATCCCCATCTGCAGTTCTGATTCCGGCTATTACTACGCCAGTACTGAGGAAGAACTGCAGAGAACCATCCGACAGCTCCGGAGCCGGATCAAGAAGATCGCCCATGCGGAACGCGGTCTCACCAAGGCGCTGGAGCAATCCACCGACAGCGGACAGATATCCCTTCCGCTGGAGGGCGGTGATACCGCTTGAAAAGCTTCATCCCCTGGGTGGGCGGTAAAAGCAAGCTGCTGTGGCTGATCCGAAAGCTGTCTCCCTCGCGGTATTCCCGTTTTATTGATGTGTTCGGCGGCAGCGGCACAGTAACCCTGAGCCGCCCCATCCAGCCGGGATGTATGGAGGTCTACAACGACTTCAACAGCGACCTGACCAACCTGTTCTGTTGTGTCAAAAACAGGACCATGGCGCTCCTGCTGGAGTTGGGGTTTCTGCCGCTGAATACACGCGACGATTTCAATGTGCTGTATAAGTTCTTCTCCAAAGAGGAATTCACCGATGACTATCTGAAAGAGGAGCTGGAGCTGACGGAGCGGTATCTGGAGCTTCCGGACGCTGAGACCATCCAGAGAATGATGCTGGAACGAGCGCCTCGCGGTGATGTACGGCGCGCTGCCGACTTTTTCAAGCTGATTCGATACAGCTTCAGCGGCGGCGCCAAGTCCTTTGCCGGAAAATCCTGCGATATCCGCCGTTTCTTCTATCTGATTTGGGAGTGCTCCCGCAGGCTGGCAAATGTCGTCATCGAAAACAAGGACTGCGTAGAAATCGTCCACCAGTACGACCGGCCAGACGCATTTCTTTATTTTGATCCGCCCTACTACGATGCAGAGGACTGTTATGCGGCGGTGTTTCCCAAGGAAGATCATCAGCGTCTCCACGACGCTCTGCTGGAGTGTAAGGGATATGTCATGGTGTCCTATAACTACTGCCCATTCATCGTGGAGCTGTACAAGGAGTTTTATATCTTCTACACCACGCGCCCCAACAGTATGTCTCAGAAGGCCGGAAGCGAATATGAGGAGATCGTCATCACCAACTACGACCCCCGCCGCCACGATTCCGCAAGGCATTGGCAGCTCAACCTTTTCAACCTGTCTGCCGCGGACGAGGAGGAGGGAAAATACACCCTGATCCATGAACCCACAAAAGAACTCAAACAGGAGGAATGAACATGACATTTATCAAGTACACAAGCGACGGCAAGGCCGTGATCCAGCCTGCCGCCCTGACCTTAAGCGGCCTGGACAGAGAGGAAACGCTGGAGATGCACACCCTGGAAAACGCCATTGTTCTGCTCAAGCCTGACATGGAGCCTGTGGAGAAAGCCGCCGCCATGATGACGGTGATGCGGCTGGCCCACAGTCTGTGGGAGGATATGCTGGCCGACTGGGAGAACCAGGAGGACGATGAGGATATGTGCGACGGCTGCCATGGCTGCGATGAAGACATGCTCCCCATTCCCGCCGAGGCCTTTGAGGAT